>NZ_QVIF02000001.1:0-756518 GCF_009835065.2 Xanthomonas sp. LMG 8993
ATGGATGCCGCGTAAGAGCCTACATGGACGTACTTGCGGCGTGTCCTGCGATGGTGGGCGGGCAAGGGCCCCGCAGCCAAGCCGCAACTCAGCGGCCTGCCATGGGCCGGTGTCAAACCATTGCGCTCACCACTGGTCGGGCGCGCCGGTGCAATCGCAGCGCTGGCCCGGTGGCGCGTCATCGCCGCCCATCGGCAAGTCCTTGCATCGCCCCATACCACCATCGTTGACGTGAACGGCATCGCTATACTTGCGTCCTCAGTCATGGGGTAGTGCGAATGGACAGCCGGGAATCAGGGATGACGTGGTCGGGCACGCGGCGCATGTTGCTGTGGGTGGTCTTGCTGGGCGTGGCGATCGGCGCGGTGGCGTGCAAGCGCAACGAAAGCGGCCAGCTGCCTGCCGCCAGTGGCGAGGCGATCAAGGCCGACAAGCAGGCCATCACCGGTTTCGCGCTGGCGCGCGCCTATCCCGACCAGACCAGCGACGGCCTGTCGCTGGCGCTGGAATTCTCGCGGCCGTTGGTGGGGACGCAGGACTTCGATGCGCTGGTGCGTTTCGAGGAAAAAGTCGGCACCGGCGACAGCAGCTGGACGCTGTCCGACGACGGCAAGACGCTGCGCTACCCGTACGTGGAAGCGGCCAAGGACTACACCGTCCTGGTCGACGCCAACCTGCTGGCCGCCGATGGCAGCCGCCTGGGAAAGCCGCTCAAGCAGAAGGTCTACACCGGCGCGCTCAAGCCAGTGGCCGGGTTCGCTTCACAAGGCAGCGTGCTGCCGGCACGCGAGAGCCGCGGTCTGCCGGTGGTGTCGGTCAACGTACCGGAAGTGGACGTGGAGTTCCTGCGCGTGCGCGAGAAGTCGCTGCCCGCGTTCTTCCAGCAGTTCCAGCGCGGCGGTCGTCGCGGCAGCTGGGAGCTGGAGAGCGAATATAACGACAAGCAGCCGTTGTCCAAGCTGGCCGACCCGGTCTACGTCAATCGTTTCATTCTCGGCGGCAAGCAGAACGAGCGCGTGCTGACCTACCTGCCCACGCAGGACATCAAGGAACTGCAGGAGCCGGGCCTGTATTTTGCGGTGATGAAGCGTGCCGGCAGTTTCGACAATGGTTTCGACACCGCGTTCTTCACCGTCAGCGACATCGGCCTGCACACGCGCGCCTACAAGGACAAGCTGTTCGTGCACACCGCCTCGCTGCAGAGCGGCGAGCCGATCAAAAACGTGGAAGTGCGCGTCCTCGATGCCAAGGGCGAGCTGTTCCTCAAGGGTGCCACCGACGGCAACGGCAATGCGCTGCTCAACTACACGCTCGATGCCGGCCACGTGCTGGTGGCGCGCAGCAAGACCGATATCTCGGTGCTGCCGTTCAACCAGCCGGCGCTGGATTTGAGCGAATTCGCAGTGGCCGGGCGCGAGAGCGCCTGGTTCGACGTGTTCGCCTGGGCCAGCCGCGACCTGTATCGCCCTGGCGAGACCATGCGCGTGTCGGCGATCCTGCGCGACAACGACGGCAAGCCGACCAAGCCGCAGCCGGTGTTCCTGCGCCTCAAGCAGCCGGACGGCAAGACCTTCCGCGAGACCAAGCTGCAGCCGGGTGAGCAGGGCTATTTCGAGTTCAGCCAGCAGATTCCGGCCGATGCGCCGACCGGCCGCTGGCAGGTGGAATTCCGCACCGATCCGGCCAGCAAGGACGCCGTGCAGGGGATGACCGTGCGCGTGGAAGAGTTCCTGCCCGAGCGCATGAAGCTGGATCTGGACAGCACCCAAAAGACCCTGAGCCCCGGCCAGCCGTTCACGCTGGTCGCCAATGCCGCATACCTGTACGGCGCGCCGGCCGACGGTAACCGTTTCACCGCCAAGCTTGCGGTCAGCGTCGAGCAGCATCCGCTCGAGTCCTTGCCGGGCTGGTTCTTCGGCGACCCCACGCTGGAGCTGCCGCGCGACGCCAAGGACGTGATCGACACCGAGTTCGGCAGCGATGGCGTATTGCGCGAAGACATCGCGCTGCCTGCCGAAGCCAAGCCGGTCAGCACGATTGCGGCGGTGGTCTCGGGCAGCGTATACGAGACCGGCGGGCGCACCGTCACCCGCAGCGTCAAGCGCGTGCTGTGGCCGGCCAAGGCGCTGGTCGGCGTGCGTCCCCTGTTCGACGACAAGGACGGCACCGACGCCAACGGCACCGCGCGCTTCGAAATCACCCGCGTGGATGCCGATGGCAAGCCGCAACCGGCCAAGGGCCTGAAGGCCACGCTGGTGCGCGAGCTGCGCGACTACCACTGGAACTACACCGACGACCACTGGGATTACGACTTCACCCGCCGCTTCGAGAACAAGGACACGCGCACGCTCGACATCGCCGGCGGCAACGCCAAGCTCGAGGTCCCGGTGGAGTGGGGCGAGTACCGCCTGGATGTGTTCGACCCGTCCACCGGGCTGACCACGCGCTACCCGTTCCGTGCCGGCTGGAGCTGGAACGACGAAAACCGCGGCCTGGACGCGCGCCCGGACAAGGTCAAGCTGGCCTTGGACAAGACCGCCTATCGTGCCGGCGACACGCTCACCGTCACGCTGACCCCGCCGCATGCCGGCAAGGGCGTGCTGCTGGTGGAAAGCGACAAGCTGCTGTACGTGCAGGACATCGACGTCAAGCCGGGCAGCAGCTTCGAAATTCCGGTGACCGACGCGTGGGAACGCCACGATGTCTACGTCACCGCGTTGGTGTTCCGCGGCGGCAGTGCGCCGAGCAAGATCACCCCGGCGCGCGCGGTGGGCGTGGCGTATGTACCGATGGACCGCAAGGCGCGACGCGTGGCGGTGGGCCTGGCCGCGCCCAAGCAGATGCGCCCCGAGCAGGCGTTGCCGGTGACGGTGAGCGTGCCCGAGCTGGCCGGCAAGGCGGCGCACGTGACCATCTCGGCGGTGGACGTGGGCATCCTCAACATCACCCGCTTCCCGGTGCCCGATGCCAACGCGCAGTTCTTCGCGCAGCGTCGTCTGGGCACCGATGCCTACGACATCTACGGCCGCGTGATCGAGAGCTTCGAAGGCGCCAGCGGCAAGCTCAAGTTCGGCGGCGACATGGCGCTGGAAGCCTTGCCGCAGGCCAAGCGCCCGACCGCGCGCGTGCAGACCGTGGACCTGTTCTCCGGCTCGGTGAAGCTCGATGCCAAGGGCGATGCGCGCGTGCAACTGCCGGTGCCGGATTTCAACGGCACGCTGCGGGTGTCGGCGTTGGTGTATTCGGATACGCGGTTCGGCAACCACGCGGTGGAAACCGTGGTGCGTGCCCCGATCCTGGCCGAGGCCAGCATGCCGCGCGTGATGGCGCCGGGCGACCGCAGCACGGTGACGCTGGATGTGCAGAACTTCACCGGCAAGCCGGGCGAGTTCAATGTGCGCGTGGACGGGATCGGCCCGCTGGCCATCGCCGAGGCGGCGCGCAGCGTCAAGCTCGGTGTGGATGCCAAGCAGACGCTGAGCTTCCCGCTGAGCGCCACCGAAGGCTATAGCGTGGCCAAGGTGCGCGTGCGTGTGGACGGCAACGGCTTCAAGGCCGACCGCAGCTACGACCTGCCGGTGCGTGCCGGCTGGCCGCAGGTGTTGCGTGCGCAGACGCGCGTGCTCGATCCGCTGGCGCCGATCACCCTGGACAGTGGCTTTGCCGATGGCCTGATGGCCGGCTCGGTGACCGCGCGCATGGTGGTCAGCCCGCTGCCGCCGATTCCCTTCGCCAGCGCCCTGCAGGGTGCGTTGGACTATCCGTATGGCTGCGCCGAGCAGACCACCAGCAAGGGTTACGCCGCGCTCTTGCTCGACGATGCCACCGCCAGGGCACTGGGCACCAAGGGGCTGGAGGCGGCCAAGCGCCGCGAGCGCATGGAAGGCGCATTCGGTCGCCTGGCCTCGATGCAGATCGCCAGCGGGCATTTTTCGATGTGGGGCGACGACGGTTACGTCAATCCGGGCCTGACCCCGTACATCGCCGAGTTCCTGCTCGACGCCAAGGACGCCGGTTTTGCGGTGCCCGACAACGTGCTGCAGAAGGCGCTCAATCGGCTCAGCGAGGACCTGCTGTCCGGTGGCAACGAGTTCTACGGGCAGGACCGCCGCGATAGCCTGAAGTTCGCCAACCAGGCCTGGTCCGGCTATGTGTTGGCACGCGTCAACCGCGCCCCGCTGGGCACGCTGCGCGCGTTGTACGACAACCAGCGCGACAAGGCATTGACCGGCTTGTCGCTGGTGCATCTGGGCGCGGCATTGTCGCTGCAGGGCGACACCAAGCGTGGGCAGGCGGCAATCAAGGCGGGTTTTGCCAAGGACAGCAGCGAGCGGCCGCCGTACTTCGCCGATTACGGCAGCGCGATCCGCGACGATGCCTTGATGATGGCGCTGCTGCACGAGCGTGGCTTGTCCAAGCCCGAGTACGACACCCGCGCAGTGGCATTGGGCCGCGCGCTGGATGCACGCCGCGCCACCGGCTGGCTGTGGCTGAGCACGCAGGAGCAGGTGGCGCTGGCGCGCTTGGGCAAGGCCTTGATGGTCGGGCAGGGCAAGCAGGTGTCCGGCACCTTGACTGTTGGCGGCGAGACGCAGGAGATTGCGCCGGCACGCCTGTTCGGGCGCAGTTTCGACAGCGCCGCCCTGGCGCGCGGCGTGCAGTTCGCACCGCAGGGCGAGGCACCTATGTACGCCAGCCTGGAAGTGGCCGGCATCCCGCGCAGCGCACCGGAGCCGGACACGCGCAACCTCAGCGTGGAGCGCAGCTGGTACACCACCGACGGCAAACCGTGGACCCCGCGTGCATTGAAGGAAGGCGAAGCGCTGATCGTGCGCGTCACCATCACCGCCAACAGCGACATGCCGGACGCGCTGCTGACCGACCTGCTGCCGGCCGGCCTGGAGATCGAGAACTTCAATCTCGGCGATGCCAAGCAATGGGCCGATGTGGTGGTGGACGGCATCGGCATCAGCGAGCGTTCCAGCGCCGCCGACGTCAAGCACGAAGAGTTCCGCGACGACCGCTATGTGGCCGCGCTGGCGCTGTCCTCGGGCAGCAAGGCGCAGTTGTATTACCTGGTGCGCGCAGTCACCCCGGGCACCTACACGGTGCCGCCATCGTTGGTGGAAGACATGTACCGCCCGGAGCTGCGCGGCGTGGGGCGCAGCACGCCAGCGACGATGACGGTGGTGCAGCCGTAGGATGGCGTTGAAGTTTCTGGTGTAGGGGCATGCTCCTATGCCAGAAGCCTCCCCTCATCCCAACCCCTCTCCCGCAGGCGGGAGAGGGGCTCAACCGCCGCACTGCGATCAGATGCGTTCCTTCTCCCGCGTGCTGGGGAAGGCGCCCGAAGGGCGGATGGGGGGCATTTGAAGCCCCGTACCGAAGAATTTTGCCGGTCGCCGGTTGCCTGCTTCGCAGGCCGCGACATCGTTGCGCACTGTCTTTTCGATGCGATGCGCGCGACACGCAAGGGTCATTTTCAGTGGCTACGGTGGGGTGCTTTCTCACAGGCGTGGCGCCCTTGCTGCGCGATCTCGGGACTCCATGCAGCGCTCTGATGTGTACCGTTCGCACCTGTCTGTTCTTGCCATCGCCATCACCGCCTGTTGTTCGGGCGTGCAGGCGCAGGCCTTCGACTCTTCCAACGCGGTAGCGCAGACCTCGTCGGCTGCAATGCCTGCAGACGCAGTGGGGACCATATCCACTGCGGTAACGCCCGCCGCAGCATGCAATTCGTCGTCGCCAGTCGCCAAAGCCTCGACTGATGCCGCATCCGCCAGCTCCGGCGTGCAGACATTGGATGCCATGCAGGTCACCGGCGTGCGCCGTGCCAATGCCGCTGCGGTGGAAAGCAAGCGCGCGGCAACCAATATCACCGATGTGATCAGCGCCACCGATGTGCGCGCCTTGCCCGACAGCACCATCGTCGAAGCGCTGCGCCGCGTGCCCGGCCTGTCGGTATTGCCGGCCACCGACAACGAGCATCCGCGCGACGAGGCCGCCACACCGGTACTGCGCGGCCTGGGCCCGTCCTACAACAACGTCACCATCGATGGGCTGACCATTGCCTCGCCCGGCACGCCGAACGGCACGCTCGGCTCGATTACCCGCGGCGTGCGTCTGGACCTGCTGCCGGCGTCGATGGTCAGCGAGTTGCAGGTGGTCAAGACCTTCACGCCCGACCTAGACCCCAACGCAACGGGCGGGGCGATCAACCTCAAGACACGCAGCGCCTTCGAAAACGGCGGCAAGCCCTTCTTCAGTGCCGAAGCGGCGCTCGGCCACGCCAACGATGTCGGCAAGCCGCGCGACCAGGACGACCCCGGCTACCGCTTGAACGCCACCGGCAGCCGCACCTTCGGCAGCGAGCAGCAGTACGGGGTCACCCTGTCGGCCAACTACCAGACGCTGAGCAGCTACACCGAAACCCATATGACCACCGACACGGTGCATTACGGGTTCTACGACAACAACGGCGAGCTGCAGACCGGTGCCAATCTCGGCAATGGCTGGGCGGTGCCGCAGCAGGACAAGTACTGGTACGTGCAGAACCAGCGCGACCGCTATGGCGTCACCGGCAAGTTCGAAGTGCATCCCAGTGCCGCACTGGAAGCCTATGCAACGGCCGGCTACTACTATTTCAAGGACAACATGGAGCGCAACGAGGTCATCATCGACCCGCGCAACCGTGGCCAGGTGTTCAATCAGACTGCCAGCTCCGGCAGCTATCCCGGCGGCGATATCGAGGTGGGTTACTCGAACCAGATCGTCACCACACGTACCAAGGTCGCGCAGCTGGGCACGATCTGGCGGCCCACCGATCGGCAACAGTTCTCCGCGCGCGGCGCGTGGTCGGATGCGACCTACGACGAGCCGATCCGCATGATCAAGTACGCCACCGGCATCACCCGCGCCGCAGCGGTACCGGTGGGCCAGACCGGCAGCGGTGTGACCATCAATGCCACGCCCAACTACGCATTCAACTACGACACCTCCGGCTTCGATCAGCGCTTCGGGGTGTCGCCGCAGGCCTACAACGATCTGGGCAACTACAGCCTGTCGTACTGGCGCCCGGACTACAAACGCACTGCCGCCGATCGCATCCTCACCGGCCGGCTGGATTACGGTTTCAACCAGGGCGAGAGCGATCAGGGGATCGGCTTTGCCGCAGGCGTGTCGTACACCACCGACAAACCGTCCTACGACATCTATCGCGTCGAATATCAGCCCAATACCAGTGCGCCGGCGTTTGGCCTGGCCGATGTGGCGGGTACCGGCCGGGCGCCGATGCGCTACGCCGGCCTGAACCTGATCACCATCGATCCAGACAAGGCCAATCGCGCATTGGCTGCAACGCCGTTGAGCGCGTTCAACAGCACCGACCAGCAGGCCTTCAGCAATCAGGACAACTTCACCCATACCGAAAAGACCTTCGGCAGCTATGGCCTGATCAGCTATCGCAGCGAGCGTTTCAATGTGCAGGGCGGTCTGCATTTCGACAGCACCAGGCTCGATACGGTCGGCCGCCAGCGGCAGCTGGATGCCGCGACCAACCGCTATGTGTATGTCGATAACCCGACCAGTGCCGATTACCACTATCTGCTGCCCTCGGCCATCATGACCTACCACCTGACCGATGCATTGGACCTGCGCGCCGGCGCAAGCCGTACGCTCGGCCGCCCGCCATACGATGCGTACGCGGCGCGCACCTCGATCGGCTTCGTCAACACGGCCGATGCCGGCAACCCGAATGCGCAAGGCGTCACCGTCACCATCGGTAACCCGGACATCAAGCCGCGCGTGTCCAACAACCTGGATCTGTCGCTGGAATGGCGCCTGCCTGGCGACTTCGATGCGTTCGCGTCCACGGCCGTGTTCGATAAGCGCATCCAGGACGAGATCTTTACGCTGTCGCGCACCGACAGCTTCACGTTCGACGGCACCACCTACGCCAACGCGCTGATCAGCACGCCGGCCAATGCCGCCAAGGCGCGTATCCGCGGGGTGGAGTTCAACGGCATCGTCAACACCCTGGCGCCGATCGCGCCGTGGCTGAGTGGGGTCGGTTTCAGTGCAAATTTTGCGGTGCTCGATGGCAGCCTGGATGTGCCCTACAGCGTTGGCAGCGGCAGCAATATGAGCCAGCGCGAGCGCAAGCTCGACAACCTGGTCGGGCAGCCCGACTACACCGCCAATGCCACGCTGTTCTACAACAGCGGCGGACTGGAGCTGCGCGCGGCCTACAATCGTCAGGGCAAGGCCTTGCGTGCCATCGTCAGCAATATCGACTGGCAGGACCTGTATTGGTCGCCGCGTTCGCAGCTGGATTTCACCGCGACCTATGCGATCAGCAAACAGCTCAGCCTGATCGGCCAAGTCAGCAACCTCACCCCCAGCCGCATCACCAGCGTGACCGGCCCCGGGCAGAACCTGCTCAAGGACAGTTATTCGGTGCCCACGACGTATTGGTTCGGCTTGCGCTTTACGCCGACGTTCTAGGCGCGGCGAAGCTGGCATGACAAGCAGAGCCCCAGGTAGGTACGTGCAGTGCGTGGAAATCCAGATGTGCACCTGGCAGAGACCATGCCGCGTGCCGACCGCGCTCACCTGACGGTAGCGCAATGGTTCTTTTAACCCCTTCATAGTGGAGTTGTTCGATGAGCTTACGTACTGCTGCCACCGTCGCGGCCATGCTGTGCGCGGCACTGGCCACCCATGCGAGCGCGGCGCCCACCGGCGTGGCCGCAATCCAGGCCCGGCTGACCAATCCTGACGGCGGCATCGTGGTGGTGGCTCATCGCGGTTGCCATGCGCCGGCGCCTGATCATGGTTTCAAGGACAGCGCACCGGAGAACTCGCTGGCCGCGCTGGAGCGCTGCATCGCCATCGGTGCCGACGTGATGGAGACCGATGTGCGGCGTGCCGCCGACGGCACCCTGGTGATGCTGCACGACGCCACCGTGGACCGCACCACCGACGGCACCGGCAAGCTGTCCGAGCTGACCTTGGCCGACCTGCAAAAATTGCGGCTGCGCAGCGACGAAGGTGGCGCGCAGGCGCCGCTGACCGATCAACGCGTGGTCACGCTCGAGCAGATGCTGGCCAGGTCCAAGGGCCACATCCTGCTCAACCTGGACGTCAAGGATGCGATTTACGTGCAGGTGGTCGATGCGGTTGCCCGTGCCGGCATGCAGCACCAGGTGATCGTCAAGGCCGAAGCCGGCATCGCCACGCCGCCGCTGGCGGCGATGCTGCCGTTCGACAAGGTGTATTTCTTCCCGATCCTGATCAACGCCCATGGCACTGCCGACCTGGCCGCGATCGCCACTGCGCAGACACGCAACGCGCATCCGGTCGCGTTCGAGCTGCCCAAGATGTCGGCAGCGCAATTGCCGGCATTGGTTGCAGTGAGCAAGGCACACAAGGTGCGGCTGATGGTCAACTCGCTGTGGGACGGCTTCATCGCCGGCTACGGCGGCGACGCCGATGCCGAGCGCGATCCCGACAAGGTGTGGGGCCGCCTGTACCGCGAGGGCGTGTCGATCATCCAGACCGATGCGCCAGAAGCCTTGCTGCGCTATCGCGCGTCGCTGGAGCAGCCGTGAGCGTCGCGTTGCATCATCGCATGCAGCTGGCCTGCGACGGGAGCGGATGTCGCCGCGCAATGTGATCCGTGGAACTGCGGCGGTGGTGTTGCCGTTATAGTCAGCGTTCGTTTGCACGCAAGGGCGTCTGCATGCCGCTCGATACATCCCTGCGCCGACTCACGCCGCATGTCGTCTGGTTGTTGGTGCTGCTGGTCGCGCTGCAGGTGCGTGATGTGGCCAAGGCCCTTGGTTTTCCAATCCCGAAAATTCCGGTGCCTTACGGCGGTGGGATTCTCGACAATCTGCTCAGCGTAGTGGTCGTGCTCGTCGCAGCGGCATTGCTGCGTCCTGGCATGCCAGGCGAGCTCGCGGCGCGTCTGGGGTTGCGTTGGAACGGCTTGCGCGGCCCGGCGCTGACGTTGCTGGCCACACTGCCGTGTTGGCTGGGGCTGTGGACGCAGTCCAGCTCGGTCGGTACCGACGATCTGCTTGGCCTGCTCTGGTTGGCACTGCTGTTTCCGCTAGCGGAAGAAATCGTGTTTCGCGGTTTCGGCTTCGTCTTTGCCTGCCGTGCGCTGGCCTGGCGTCCGGCAATCGCCGCGCTGGTGCAGGCGGTTGTGTTTGGCGGTGTGCATTGGCTCGGGGCCGGCGGTGGAGGTGGCGAGGCGTTATTGATCTTCGCCATTACCGGTATCGGTGCGCTGCTGTTTGCCATCGTGGACGCGCAGGATGGCTACACGATCTGGAGCGGCTGGGTGTTGCATGTCTCGCTCAACGCGGCCTGGACGGTCTTTGCGATCTCCGATTCGGCGGCCAGCGGCTGGCTCGGCATTGCGTTGCGCCTGTCTGCGGTATTCCTGGCGATGGGGTTGCTGCGGCTGTTCGTAAGGCCGCGTCGCTCGCCGCACGCGGACGTGGTGGGCTAGCGCACCTGTCGTCGCGCAAGCAGGAGCGTACAGTCACGTTGATCGCTCAACGCCGCAGCTTGCCGCGCGCGATGGTGGCCGAAATGCGTTTTGCCCTGCATCCTTGGCAGGATGGATGAGCAGCAGCACGCGCAGGCAAGGATCGACCAGACGCAGGAACGCGTCGCTGGCAAGGAGGGCGTTGCTCGGCGTGGCCGGCGCTGGTTGACATGGCTACGCTGGAGCGCCGTGGCACTGTTGTCTGCGGTGTTGCTGCTGGACCTGGCCTTCCCACTGCCACTGCCCAAATCACGGGACACCTCCACGCTGGTGGTGGCACGCGATGGCACGCCGCTGCGCGCGTTCGCCGACCGCAACGGGGTGTGGCGTTATCCGGCCAGCCCGCAGAGTGTGTCGCCGCTGTATCTGCAGGCGCTGCTCAATTACGAGGACCGCTGGTTCTGGCGCCATCCCGGAGTCAACCCGTGGGGCCTGCTGCGTGCCGGCGGGCAATGGATCGGGCAGGGGCGCATCGTCTCCGGCGGTTCGACGCTGACCATGCAGGTGGCGCGCATCCTGGATCCGCATACGCGCACGCCGTGGGGCAAGGCCAAGCAGCTGCTGCGCGCGCTGCAGCTGGAAGCGCACCTGAGCAAGCGCGAGATTCTGACGCTGTATCTGGAGCGCGCGCCCTATGGCGGCACCATCGAAGGCGTGGAAGCGGCCAGCTGGGCGTACCTGGGCAAGCCGGCCAGGGCCTTGTCGCAGGCCGAAGCTGCGTTGCTGGCGGTGTTGCCGCAATCGCCCAGCCGCCTGCGCCCGGATCGCCATCCCGAGGCCGCGCAACGCGCGCGCGACAAGGTGCTCGATCGCATGGTGGAGCTGGGCGTGTGGTCGCGCGCGCAGGTGGACGATGCGCGGATCGAGCCGGTGGTGACGCGCTCGCTCAAACCGCCGTTGCATGCGGCGCTGCTCGCGCAGCGGTTGCACAGCGCGCAACCGCGCGCGGCACGCATCGTGACCACGCTGGATGTGGAGCTGCAGCGCACCCTGGAAGAACGCGTCACGACATACTTTTCGCAGCTGCCCGAGCGCACCTCCGCGGCATTGCTGGTGGTGGACAACGCCACCATGGAAGCGCGCGCATACGTGGGCTCGGCCAGCTTCGGCGATCGCAAGCGGCTGGGGCATGTGGACATGGTGCAGGCCTGGCGCTCGCCCGGTTCCACACTCAAGCCGTTCCTGTACGGCATGGCGTTGGACGATGGGTTGATCCACTCCGAAAGCCTGTTGGTGGATGCGCCGCAGAGTTTTGGCAGTTATCGGCCAGGCAATTTCGATGCGGCCTTCAATGGGCCGGTGAGCGCGGCGACGGCGTTGCGGTTGTCACTGAACGTGCCTGCGGTGGACCTGCTCGACCGGATCGGCTCGGCGCGGTTTGCTGCGCGGCTGTCCAATGCCGGGATCGAGCTGCGCTTTGCGCACGGCAGCGTGCCCAATCTGGCATTGATCCTGGGTGGCACAGGCGCGCAATTGCAGGAACTGGTCGGTGCATTTGCGGCGCTCAATCGCGGCGGCATCGCCGGGCGCGTGCGCTATACGCCGGACGATCCGCGCATCGAGCGCCGGCTGATGTCGCCGGGCGCGGCCTGGATCGTGCGCGAGATCCTGCAAAGCAATCCGCGCCCCGGGTACGGCAGCGGCACCTTCGACACCGCCACGCGCCCGGGCGTGGCCTGGAAGACCGGCACCAGCTACGGCTACCGCGATGCCTGGGCGATCGGCGGCACGCGTCGCTACACGGTCGGGGTGTGGGTGGGGCGTCCGGACGGTACGCCGCTGCCGGGCCAGTACGGCGCCGTCACCGCGCTGCCGCTGATGTTCGAAGTCATCGATGCCTTGCCGCGCAGCGCCGGCGATAGCGCGCCGGTGCCGATGCCAGCCACCGTGCAGGCGCTGGACATCTGCTGGCCGCTCGGCGGCGCGGCCGATCAGACACCACCGGCACAATGCGCACGCCGCGCCGACGCCTACGTGCTCGATGGCGCAGTGCCTCCCACCTTTGCCGAGCGCGACGCACGGCTATGGCAAAGCGGACAGCTGCATTTCGATGTGGATGCGCGTAGTGGCCAGCGGCTGTCGCAGGAGTGCAGCCAGGCGCATGAGCGCGTGCCGCATGCAGTGGCGCGCTGGCCGGCATTGGTCTCGCCCTGGCTCAGCACAGCCGAGCGCAATGCTGCGCAGCTGCCGCCACTTGCGCCGGACTGTCTGCCCGATGGGCGCATGACCGGGGGCGGTGTGCTGCGTATCGACGGGCTGAGCGATCGCGCCACGCTGGCGCGTGCCAACGCCACCTCGCGTCCGGTGCGCCTGCAACTGCGTGCCCTGGGCAGCGACGCGCGCATCGACTGGTTGCTGGATGGCCGCTGGATCGCACAGACCAACGGACGCCAGGGATTTCAGCGCGAATTTGCCGAGGTCGGCACGCATACGCTCACCGCAATGGCCAGCGATGGTGCCTGGACGCAGCTGCGCTTTCGCGTATTGCGCTGACCGCGCACGTGCTGCGCCCGACCAGCGTGCACACACCCGTAGGAGCGCACCTGGGCGCGATGAAGCGTTACAGGGAATGCCCCGTCGCGCCCGGGTGCGCTCCTACCGCCGCAGGCAACCACACAGCATCCTGCGGCACACAAAACAGACAGGGCGCTCAAGGCGCCCTGTCTGCTTAAATCATCGAGTCGATTTCAACTTTCAACTTCAGTGTGAATGTCGATACCGATCATCGCTCGCAACGCTCCATCGCTGCATTGCAATCGCTCGGCTCACTCGCCGATCCAGCCTTCCAGCAGGTCGGCGAACTCGTCGGCGTGCTCTTCTTCCTGCGCCAGGATGTCTTCCAGGATGCGCTTGGTGGTGGTGTCCTTGTCGCCGATGAAATCGATCATCTCGCGGTAGCTGTCGATGGCGATGCGCTCGGCGATCAGGTTTTCCTTGACCATGTCGCGCAGGTCGCTGCCTTCCTTGTATTCGGCATGCGAGCGCTTGGTCAGCGTGTCCGGATTGAGGTCCGGTTCGCCGCCCAGCTGCACGATGCGCTCGGCGAGCCTGTGTGCGTGCGCCTGTTCCTGCTGCGCATGCTCCAGGAACTCGCCCTTGACCGCGTCGGCAAGCATGCCCTTGGCCATGAAGTAGTGGCGGTAATACCGCAGGGTGCACACGTATTCGGTGGCCAGTGCGGTGTTGAGCAGCTCGATCACCGCCTCGCGGTCGGCGTGGTAGCTCTCGGTGATGGCACCGTCTTCGATGCTCTGGCGTGCGCGGCTACGCAAGGTGGCGGTATCGGTGATGCCGTCGGGGAGTTGCTTGGCTGGCTGGTTAGACATGGCTGGCCGGTTTCCTTCTGAGTGGTTGGGGGGAATCAATGCATCAATCGGGCAGGTGCTGCAGTACGTAATCGGCGGCGGACACCTTGAATTCGCCGGGTTCTTCGACGAACAAGGCCTTGACCACGGCGTCGTCGGCATACAGTGCGTAGCGGCGCGAGCGCAGGCCCATGCCCGAGCCGCTGGCGTCGATCTCCAGGCCCAGTGCGCGGGCCAGTTCGGCGTTGCCGTCGGGCAGCAGGTGCAGGCCGTCGGGGATCAGCTGGCTGCGGCCCCAGGCCTGCATCACGAACGGGTCGTTGACCGCGGTGCACAGCACTTCGATGCCGCGTTTGCGGAATGCGTCGAAGTGCTCCACATAGCCCGGCAGGTGCTTGGCCGAGCAGGTCGGGGTAAAGGCGCCCGGCACCGCGAACAGCAGCACCTTGCGGCCGGCGAACAGGCTGTGGGTGTCCACCGCCTCGATGCCCTCGCGCAGGCGCTTGAGCACGACTTCGGGAATGCGGTCACCAACGTGGATGGTCATGGGGCGGGGCTCCTGCGGCTGAACGAAGTCTAGAAAGGGGCGAGGGAAAAGCGCGTCAACGCGCTTGAAATCCACAGCGGCACGCCTATCTGACGCACATGGCCGGCGCAACGGCGCGCGCCGCGGCAGCCGGCCCCTCACCCAACCTTTTGGAGGCTCGCAATGAACATCGTTCGTTATCCCCAGTGGCCCACCCATGCGCTGCAAAACGAGATCAAGCACGTGTTCGACCGTTTCTTCGAGCAGAACGGCGACACCGACGAATCGGCGGTGGTGACCGCGCAGTGGGTGCCGCGCGTGGACATCAAGGAAGAGGCCAACCACTTCGTGCTGTATGCGGACCTGCCGGGCATCGACCCCGGCCAGATCGAGGTGCAGATGGACAAGGGCATCCTGTCGATCAAGGGCGAGCGCAAGGGCGAGTCCAGCACCGAGACCGAGCGCTTCTCGCGCATCGAGCGCCGCTACGGCAGCTTCCACCGCCGCTTTGCGCTGCCCGACAGTGCCGACCCCGACGGCATCACCGCGACCGGGCACAACGGTGTGCTGGAAATCCGCATCCCCAAGCGCCCGGCGGCCACCCCGCGCCGCATCCAGGTCGGCAACGGCCAGGACCCGGCCGGCAATACGGTGCAGTAAGGCAGCAAAACCTGGAGCGGAGCGGCATGCTTCGCTTCCCGGCGGCAACCGCACCGTAGAATAGGTGCGGTTGCCCGCCCGGCTGCGATATGACTGGCTCGTGGCCTCGGCTGCGGGCCGTTTTTTTCAGAGGTGATTAGATGGAATTCAAGGATTACTACGCAACGCTGGGCGTGGAGCCCAGCGCGGGCGATGCGGAGATCAAGACCGCCTACCGCCGGCTGGCGCGCAAGTACCACCCCGACGTCAGCAAGGAGGCCGGCGCCGAAGACAAGTTCAAGGCGATCAACGAAGCCTACGAGGCGCTGCGCGACCCGGCCAAGCGCAAGGCCTACGACCAGCTCAAGGCGCAGGGCTTCCGCCCGGGCGACGAGTTCCAGGCCCCGCCCAGCTACGGCGGTGGGCAGGGCTACGACTACGAGGAAGTGTTCGGCAACGGCGGCGCCGGTGGCGGCTTCAGCGATTTCTTCGAAAGCCTGTTCGCCGGCCAGCGCGGCGGCCGTCCGCGTGGTCCGGGCGCCGGCCCTGGTGCAGGCGCGGGTCCGCAGGCGCGCGGCGACACCCGCGCCAAGCTGGCAGTGCCGTTGGAAGCGGTGTATGCGGGCGACAGCGTGCGCATCACCATCAACGGCAAGCAGCTGGATGTGCGCGTGCCCAAGGGCGTGCAGCCCGGCCAGGTGATCCGCCTGAGCGGGCAGGGCAACGGCGGCGGCAACCTGCTGCTGGAGATCGAATACGCCGCGCACCCGCAGTTCGAGGTGGACGGGCGCAACATCCTGTACACCCTGCAGGTCATGCCCTGGCAGGCGGCACTGGGCACCACCATCAGCGTGCCGACCCTGGGCGGGTCGGTGGAGTTGAAGGTGCCGGCCGACTCGGACGCCGGGCGCAAGCTGCGCCTGCGCGGCCGCGGCCTGCCGGGCACCACGCCGGGCGACCAGATCGTGGAGCTGGAAATCCTGGCCCCGGCCCCCACCGACGATGCGCAGAAGAAGGCCTACCGCAATCTGGCCAAGGCGTTCGGCGAATCGGTGTAGGCCGCGTGGGTCGAGCGGGAAATGGGTGAGGGTTCGGCAGGCAGGTGGTGTGCCAGTGAACGTCGATCTGCGGCGTTGAATCGCCGCCGTCCCCTCATCCGGCGCTTTGCGCCACCTTCTCCCGGTGGGAGAAGGGAGCAGCCGACATTTTCGAGGGAGGGATCGCGGTGGGGGGCGGCGGACGAGCGGTGCACCGTCAGCGTCGATCTGCGGCATTGGATCTCTGCCGTCCCCTCATCCGGCGCTTTGCGCCACCTTCTCCGGGTGGGAGAAGGGAGCAATCGCCTTTCCTGTGGTGAGGGATCAGGGGAAGGCAGCATGCACGCGATGCAACGGTGAACGACCTTCTGCAACGTTGTTGAATCCAGTTGCCCCCTGTGCAACGTAGTACGCGTTGACCAGGGCAACCGCAACGCGCCACCGGATCGCACGTCGCAACAGCATCGCCGGGCGCACCGCCTGGCCCAGCTACCGAAAGCGCGGCCGGCGCACTACACTCGCCGCGCACACTAGGGGAAACACATGGCACGCATTCTGATCGTCGACGACTCGCCGTCGCAGCTGCTGGGGATTCAGCGCATCGTCGAGAAGCTGGGGCATGAAACCATCACCGCAACCGATGGTGCCGCCGGCGTGGAAGCGGCCAAGTCCTCGTTGCCGGATCTGGTGCTGATGGATGTGGTGATGCCCAACCTCAACGGCTTCCAGGCCACGCGCACGCTCAAGCGCGAGCCGACCACTCAGCACATCCCGGTGATCCTGGTGACCACCAAGGACCAGGACACCGATCGCATGTGGGGCATGCGCCAGGGCGCACGCGCCTACATCACTAAGCCGTTTTCCGAAGACGAGTTGCTGGAAGTGATGGAGCGCGTGTTCAACCAGAAAGACGAACCGCCGACCGTCTAAGCGCGCCGGCGAGGTGCGACCGGGGCGCGGGTTCGCTCCGCAGTGCGATAAGCCGACGCGTTGACCGCGGCCGGTGCGATCGACGAAGGCCTGCTTGATCCAGCTTCGCGCAGCGTGGAATCGGTAGACCGGTTGGCGCCGCGGGCCTGCCCGCATCACGCGGTCACCGGCAGCAACGCGCATCGAAGGCCGCTCACCTCCGGCCTTGCCTGCTCCCAACGCCAAGGTCATCACATGCGCGCCTTTCCGGCCCCCGGGACCGCGTCGACACGCGCATGGACCGGACCGGGCCCTGCTGTCGCCCGATGCGTCGCCGCCCGATCCACCCCAGCGGCTAAACCGGGATGTGCCAATCGGGGCCTTTCAAAACGGTCGGTCTGCCCCATCTAGTAGAATCATCGAATCACACAACACGGCGGCACTGCGGGACTGGCCCGCACAGCCCCTCGATCATGGAGCGTGCATGGCCTGGAACACACCCGGCAACAAGGGCGGAGACGGCCCGGACCCCAACCGTCGCAGGTCCTGGGGCCCGCGCGGTGGTGGCAACGGTGGTGGCTGGGGCAATCTGCCCGCCCCGTTGAAGGAGCTGTTCGATGGCAGCGTGGGGCGCTGGATTCTGGTCGCGGTGGTGCTGATGGTGCTGTTCTCCAGCTTCCAGCTCATCGGCGAGCAGCAGCGTGGCGTGGTGCTGCGCTTCGGCCAGTTCTCGCGCATCCTGCAGCCCGGCCCCAACTTCAAGCTGCCCTGGCCGGTCGAGTCGGTGCGCAAGGTCAACGCCACCGAGATCAAGACCTTCAGCAACCAGGTGCCGGTGCTGACCCGCGACGAGAACATCGTCAACGTCTCGCTCAACGTGCAGTACCAGATCAGCGACCCGCGCAAATACCTGTTCGGTTCGCGCAATGCCGACCTGGTGTTGGAGCAAGCCGCGCAAAGCGCCGTGCGTGAGCAGGTGGGTCGTTCCGACCTCAATACCGTGCTCAACAATCGCGGCCCGCTGGCCATCGCCTCCAAGGACCGCCTGCAGGCGGCACTGGATGCCTACAACACAGGGCTGTCCGTCACCGGTGTGACCCTGCCGGACGCGCGTCCGCCGGAAGAAGTGAAGCCGGCCTTCGACGAGGTCAACGGCGCTCAGCAGGTGCGCGAGCGCCTGATCAACGAAGCCCAGGCCTACGCCGCCAAGGTGGTGCCCGAGGCACGCGGCCAGGGCGCGCGCACCCGGACCGGCGCCGAAGGCTACAAGCAGGCGGTGATCTCCAAGGCCGAGGGCGACGCCGATCGCTTCACGCTGTTGCAGGAGCAGTACGCCAATGCCCCCGAGGTCACGCGCAAGCGCCTGTGGCTGGAAACCGTGCAGAAGGTGCTGTCGGAGAACCGCAAGGTGATCGGCAGCGATGGCCGCCAGGTCATCTATGTGCCGCTGCCGGCCGACGCCAGCAAGTCCGCCAGCAACAGCGGCACTGCGGGCAACGGCAGCATGCCGTCGATGGTGCCGCAGGATGTGCTGTTGAATCCGCCGCAAACCAGTGGCGGCAGCGAGGGCATCCGCAATCCGGAGCGCGGCCCGCGCCCGACCGGCCGTGAGGGAACCGAATAATGAAGAATTCGCTAGTCATCGGCCTGATCGTCGCCGTGTTGCTGACCCTGATGGGCTCGGTGTTCGTGGTGCGCGAGGACCAGACCGCCATGGTGCTCAACCTGGGCCGCGTGGTGCGTGCCGACCTCAAGCCCGGCCTGCACTTCAAGATCCCGGTGGTGGAATCGGTGCGCGTGTTCGATCGCCGCTTCCAGGTGCTGGACACCGCCCCGGCGCGCTACTTCACCGCCGAGCAGAAAGACGTCAGCGTAGACTTCTTCGCCATCGGCTACATCTCCGATGTGCGGGCGTTCTATCGCGCCACCGGTGGTGAGGAGTCGGTGGCCAATTCGCGCCTGGCCCCGATCATCACCGACTCGCTGCGCAACCAGATCAACTCGCGCACCCTGCAGCAGCTGGTCTCCGGCGACCGCAGCGAGTTGATCGCCAACCAGCTCAAGGGCATCAACGGCGCGATCAAGGGCCTGGGCATGCAGATCACCGACCTGCGCATCAAGCAGATCGACCTGCCGACCGACAGCCAGGTCATCACCGACGTCTACGAGCGCATGCGCGCCCAGCGCAAGCAGGAAGCCAGCAAGCTGCGCGCCGAAGGCGAGGAGCAGGCCCTGACCATCCGCGCCCAGGCCGACCGCGAGTCCACCGTGATCGTGGCCGACGCCGAGCGCGATGCGCAGAAGCTGCGCGGCGAAGGGGATGCCGACGCCGCCCGCATCTACGGCCAGGCCGGTGCCAAGGATCCGTCGTTCTACGCGTTCTATCGCAGCCTGGAGGCCTATCGCGGCTCCATGACCGACGGCAACGGCGTGGTGGTGCTGGACAAGAACGACCCGTTCCTGCAGTACCTCAAGAGCGATCGTTGATCGCTCTGCGCTGAATCGACAACGCCCGCGGAATGCGGGCGTTGTCGTATGTGCCTTTCACTGCCGCGCCCCCACCGTAGGAGCGCACCCGGGCGCGACGGGCATGCCCGGTAAGGCGATCGCGCCCAGGTGCGCTCCTACGCAGGGCGTGCGTCAGCCGATGGATCGGGCGCACGGCGCTTCGTGCACTGCGATGCTGATGGTCACGTCTGGAATCCAACTGCCTGGAGCGCCTCTCCCGTAGTGTTGACTAGACTCGGCCCGGTAGGAGCGCACCCGGGCGCGACGGGCATGCCCGGTAAGGCAATCGCGCCCGGGTGCGCTCCTACGCAGGGCGTGCGTCGGCCGATGAATCGGGCGCACGGCGCTTCGTGCACTGTGATGCCCATGGGTATGTCCGTAATCCGCAGCTGCCTGGAGCGCCTCTCCCGTCGTGTTGACCAGACTCGGCCCGGTAGGAGCGCACCCGGGCGCGACGGGCCCTATCGGCGGACCCCGCTGATTGCCGTTGATAGCCAGTCGCCATATGGATTCCCCCTAGCGCAGAACGCGGCAACCGCCGATATCCCGCGTGGTCCAAGGCCGTCAGCATCGCGGTATGGCCAACATCGACTCTCCAGGGCATCGCGCGCTGCGCCGCGGCAGGCAGTCTTCGCCCAACAGCGTTTACCTGCTGACCACCACGACATGGCAGCGTCGCGCCGTGTTCGCAGATTTTCTGCTTGCAGCAACCGCCTGCCGGGCATTCACCGCAGCAACGCCTTGCGATGCCAGGCTGCTGGCCTGGGTGTTGATGCCGGATCATGCACATTGGCTGTTGCAGCTGGGGAGCGTCACCGCGTTGGCCGACGCCGTGTCCCGCATGAAAGCGTGCGTAGCGCGTTCGGTGAACGATCAGCGGCAGCATCACGCACCGGTCTGGAGCCGCAGCTACCATGACCACGCGTTGCGCAAAGACGACGACCTGCACGCAGCCGCGCGTTACCTCATCGCCAATCCGCTCCGGGCCGGGCTGGTCACCCACGTCGGTGATTATCCGTTCTGGGACGCAATCTGGCTCTGAGCGTCGAGCCGCCAGCAGGCCTAGTGCATGCCCACCGTTTGCCGCGCGCCGCCGCGTAGGAGCGCACCTGGGCGCGACCGGCTTTACCGGGAATGCCCGTCGCGCCCGGGTGCGCTCCTACGGGGTGGGTTTGTCGGGGGGTGCCTGTCGTGGATCGGGCGATGGTGCTTTGGGCGGTCTGTAGGTTTGACTAGGCTCGCCACGTTGCCGCGTAGGAGCGCACCTGGGCGCGACCGGCGTTACCGGGAATGCCTGTCGCGCCCGGGTGCGCTCCTACGCGGGGCGCGTGGAGGGCGCTGACGCGGCACACTGCAGTTCCCCACGTCCTGGTGTTGCTGATGCATGAATTTCTGTCCGCGTTGTGCCTGATCGCCGTCATCGAAGGCCTGCTGCTGTTTGCCGCGCCCACCGCCTGGAAACGCATGGTCGAGCAACTGTTCAGTCTGCCCACCGCGCAACTGCGTGCGATTGGTGGTGTGACGCTGGTGCTGGGCGCGATCGCGCTGTGGGTGGTGCGTCACTGAGTGGGTGGTCCATTCCGACCGCAACGGACAGCGTAGGAGCGCACCTGGGCGCGACTTGCTTTACCGGGAATGCTCGTCGCGCCCTGGTGCGCTCCTACGAGCCATTGGGATTGTCGCGACGGGATCTCCCGGGCCAGGGGGCGGCAGCGCCCGGAGCACCGCGCAACCGACGGCCAGCCGCAATCTGACCCGCCCCCCGATCCGCCGTCCGCCAGGGGTAGTGCACGTCACCGGAAACCCGGATAATGCACAAAAGCCGGCCGGGCACGCTCACACAGGGCACCTCGTTCGGCTTTTTCCGTGTCAGGGCTTCACGCGCCGCTGCAACGCTCCCCGATGGAGCCGCGCGCCAGGCGGCGCCGCCAGCCGTGAACCGGTCCCATCCCGCGGCCCCGATGGCCGCAGCAAAACTCAGGAGTTCACCCGTCATGGGTCAGTCAGTTGTCGTGCTCGGTGCCCAGTGGGGCGATGAAGGCAAAGGCAAGATCGTCGATCTGCTTACCGAAGAGATCGGTGCGGTGGTCCGCTTCCAGGGTGGCCACAATGCCGGCCACACGCTCGTCATCAACGGCAAGAAGACCGTCTTGCATCTGATTCCGTCCGGCATCCTGCGCGACGACGCGCTGTGCCTGATCGGCAATGGCGTGGTGATCTCCCCGGCCGCGCTGATCAAGGAAATCAGCGAGCTGGAAGGTGCCGGCGTGGAAGTGCGCTCGCGCTTGAAGATCTCCCCGGCCGCGCCGTTGATCATGCCGTACCACATCGCCCTGGATCAGGCGCGCGAGAAGGCCGCCGGCGGCAAGGCCATCGGCACCACCGGCCGCGGTATCGGCCCGGCGTACGAAGACAAGGTCGCCCGCCGCGGTATCCGCATCGCCGACCTGCATTACCCGCCGCAGCTGGAAGAGCTGCTGCGCACCGCGCTGGATTACCACAACTTCGTGCTGACCAAGTACCTGGGCGTGGAAGCGGTGGACTTCCAGAAGACCTTCGACGAAGCGCTGGCCTTCGGCGACTACGTGCAGCCGATGAAGTCGGACGTGGCCGGCATCCTGCACGACCTGCGCAAGCAGGGTAAGCGCGTGCTGTTCGAAGGCGCGCAGGGGGCGTTGCTGGACATCGACCACGGCACCTATCCGTACGTCACCAGCTCCAACACCACCGTCGGCGGCGCACTGGCCGGCACCGGCGTGGGCGCCGATGCGATCGACTACGTGCTGGGCATCGCCAAGGCCTACGCCACCCGCGTGGGCGGCGGCCCGTTCCCGACCGAGCTGGACGACGAAGTCGGCCAGGGCATCCGCGACCGCGGTGCCGAGTACGGCGCCTCCACCGGCCGCCCGCGCCGCTGTGGCTGGATGGACATCGTTGCGCTCAAGCGTGCGGTGGCCATCAACGGCATCTCCGGCCTGTGCATCACCAAGCTCGACGTGCTCGACGGCATGGAAAAGCTCAAGGTCTGCATCGCCTACGAATACCGCGGCAAGCGTACCGAATACGCCCCGCTGGACGCGCAGGGCTGGGAAGAGTGCACCCCGGTGTACCTGGAGTTCCCGGGCTGGACCGAAAACACCCACGGCATCACCGAGTGGGACAAGCTGCCGGTGGCCGCGCGTGCCTACCTGCGCGCGCTGGAAGAACTGGCCGGCTGCCCGATCTCGATCGTCTCCACCGGCCCGGATCGTGACCACACGATGGTGCTGCAGGATCCGTTCGCCTGATCGGCTGACGCCAGACGCGGCATCGTCCAACGGCCCGGCTTGTCCGGGCCGTTGGCATTTGAGGATTGCTGAGATTTGCCATGACTTCCGGCGGTGCCTGCGCGCACTGTTCCGGCGGATCATCCGCGGCCTGGCGCCGCTTGCCTGCCCACTTCGCCCATATCGAGAATTTCCCATGCGTCTTCCCCTGGTGACCGCCATCGCACTGGCCCTGGTCGGTACAAGTCCGGCTGCCTGCGTGCTCGCCGCCGCGCCCGCACCGCCGAGCGCCGCCGCCTCGTCCATCACCACCCAGTTGCCGCGCACGGCCAAGCCCACGCATTACGCGGTGGAGATCACGCCGCACGCGGACAAGATGACATTCGACGGCAAGGTGGCCATCGATATCAGCGTGCTGCAGGCCACCGACCGCATCGTGTTGCAGGCGGCCAACCTGAGCTTGGCGCGCGGCACGCTCACGCAAAAAGGCGGCAAGCCGCAAGCTGCCAAGGTCAGCACCGATGCCGAGGCGCAGACCGCCACGTTCGCGTTCGACAAGCCGCTGGCAGTGGGCGAGTACGTGCTGTCCATCGACTACAGCGGCGTGATCAACACGCAGGCCAACGGCTTGTTCGCGCTGGATTACACCACCGCGCAAGGTGCGCGCCGCGCGTTGTTCACCCAGTTCGAAAACTCCGATGCGCGCCGCTTCATTCCCTCCTGGGACGAGCCCAACTTCAAGGCCACCTTCGACCTGGCGATCAATGCGCCGGCCGGGCAGATGGCGGTGAGCAACATGCCGGTGGCCTCGTCCAAGCCGGGCGCAAACGGGCGCACCCGCATCGCGTTCCAGACCTCGCCCAAGATGTCCACATACCTGCTGTTCGTCAGCGTGGGCGATTTCGAGCGTGCCACCGTCACCGCCGACAACGGCACCGAGATCGGCGTGATCGCGCAGAAGGGCAAGGTGGACCAGGCGCAGTTCGCGCTGGAATCCGGCCGCGACGTGCTGCACGAATACAACGCCTACTTCGGCATCCCGTACCCGCTGCCCAAGCTGGACAACATCGCCGCGCCCGGGCGCAGCCAGTTCTTCAGCGCCATGGAAAACTGGGGCGCGATCTTCACCTTCGAATACTCGTTGTTGCTGGATCCGGCGGTGGCCAACATCGACACCAAGCAAGGCGTGTTCACCGTCGCCGCGCATGAGATTGCGCACCAGTGGTTCGGCAACCTGGTGACCATGGCGTGGTGGGACGACCTGTGGCTCAACGAAGGCTTCGCCAACTGGATGGAGGCGCGCACCACGGCAAAACTGCATCCGGAATGGGATATCGACAAGACCGGCCCGGCGCTGAAGAGCCGCGCGGCGATGCGGCGCGATGCGTATGCGACCACCCACCCGGTGGTGCAGCACGTGGCCACCGTGGAGCAGGCCAGCCAGGCCTTCGACGCCATCACCTACCAGAAGGGCGAGGCGGTGATTGCCATGCTGGAAGACTACGTCGGCTCCGATCGCTGGCGCACCGGTGTGCGCAGCTACATCAAGCAACATCAGTACGGCAACGCGGTGACCGACCAGTTGTGGCAGCAGATCGACGCGGTGGCCCCGGGCAAGCAATTCACCCAGGTGGCGCACGACTTCACGCTGCAGCCGGGCGTGCCGTTGATCAAGGCCAGTAGCCGCTGCGTCGGCGGCCAGACCGCGGTGACGCTGGAGCAGGGCGAGTTCACGCTGGACCGCCCCGACAAGCAGCCGTTGCGCTGGCATGTGCCGGTGGTCCTGCGCAGCGGCAATGGCGCGCCGGTGCGCGTGCTGGTAGATGGCACCGCGCAGGTGCAGGTGCCCGGCTGCGACGCACCGGTGGTGGTCAATGCCGGGCAAAAGGGCTACTTCCGCACCTGGTATGCGCCCGCGCAGTTCAAGGCGCTGACCACCAGGTTTGCCGCGCTACCGGTGGTGGACCAGGTGGGCGTGTTGAACGACACCAACGCACTGGCCGGTGCCGGCGTGCAGGCGCAGGCCGACGTGCTGAATCTCACCGCCCAGGTGGCGGCAGGCGCATCGCCTGATGTCTGGGACATGGTGGCCAGCATCTACGACGATGTGGATGGCAGCTTCGAGCGCGACCCGGCTGCGCGCGCCACGTGGCGTGCCTATGCCGTACCGCGGCTGTCGGCCGAATTCGCAACGCTGGGTTGGGACAAGCGCGATGGCGATTCGGCGCAGATCCAGCAGTTGCGTACCCGCCTGATCGCCACCCTCAGCGACATGGGCGATGCCGCCGTGATCGCCGAGGCACGCCGGCGCTTTGCCGCCTTCCAGGCCAACCCCGCCTCGCTGTCGCCGGAGCTGCGCGACAGCGTGTTGGGCGCGGTTGCGCACAATGCCGATGCAGCCACCTGGGACGCCTTGCATGCCTTGGCCAGGCAGGAAACCTCGTCGATGGTGCGCGACACCTATTACGACTTCCTCTCCATGCCCAACGACGAGGTGCTGGCCAGGCGCGCGCTGGAACTGGCGTTGACAGCCGAGCCGGGCGCCACCACCGGTGCGAGCATGATCGACCGGGTCGCTTCCCGGCACCCGGAGCTTGCCTTCGACTTCGCGGTGGCGCATCGCACGCAGGTGGACACCCTGGTGGATTCCACCTCGCGCGCCCGCTACTACCCCGGCCTGGGCATGGACTCGGCCGAGCTTGCCACCGCCGACCGGAT
Source organism: Xanthomonas sp. LMG 8993 (assembly GCF_009835065.2). Taxonomy (NCBI): domain Bacteria; kingdom Pseudomonadati; phylum Pseudomonadota; class Gammaproteobacteria; order Lysobacterales; family Lysobacteraceae; genus Xanthomonas; species Xanthomonas sp. LMG 8993. Next base: position 25,464 of record NZ_QVIF02000001.1, read on the forward strand.
CAAGGCCTATGCCGAGCAGTACATCGCACCCACCTCGCGGCAGGCCGCAGACAATGCCGTCAACACGATCCAGACGCGGGTGAAGCTGCGGGCGGCATCGCTGCCGCAGATCAAGGCATGGTTGAAGGCGCGCAAGCGCTGAGCGTTGCGGTCATCGCAGCACAGGAAACAGCCCGGCCTTGCCGGGCTTTTTCTTTGCCGCGCCGGCAGTCACCTGGAGGTGGGGAGCGAGGCCGCCGAGCAGCGTGATGCCGGCATTGTGGCGTCCGGGAAGACCATCGCCTGGGACGACATGTGTGGCCATCTGGAAAAGCGCATGGCCGGCGAGCCGGCAAAGCGTCCCACGGCTCGCAAACTAGCCCGGTAGCATGGTGCGTATCGCGCTGGCACCGGAGGTTGCACAGGATCTTGAGCGGATCTTCGACCAGCTCCAGCGCCATGAGGCCGCACATGTCGCAGCACGCCTGCACGAGGTCATTGCGGCAATCGATGTGCTGGAAACCAATCCGCTGATCGGCCGGCCGGCGGCGGCAGGTGCGAACTGGTGATCGGTCACGGCGCGCACGGCGATCTGGCGCTGTACTGCATGTCGCGCAGATCGGCACGGTGTTTGTGCTGGCCGTTCGCTCGCAACGTGAGGCGGGCTTTGCGGGGCCGTGATATCGGCAGTTCCCTGATCGCTGTAGCCGGTGTCCCTGTTATTCGATGCACTGCCACCCGAGCCGCACAAGCCGGTGCTGGAGATCGTCGCGCGCCACGCCGACGTTGCCAACCGGTATCGCCTGCACGCCATTGCCCAGAAGCCGCCGCAATGCTCGCCACCCGCCTAGCGCCGTTATCCCATGCGCATCGACGCACTCTCACGCTGCCGGGTATCCATCTCCTGCTGCTGGCTCTGCGCCAACGCCTGCTGGCGATCGGTGCTGGCGACTTCCAGTCGCTGCAGCGACTGCTCCACCGGCGTCTGCACGGCCATGTCGGTCGACATATGGGCGCGCAGGTGCGCCGGGTTGTTCAACTCGCCCTGCACCACAAACACATTGCGGCCAGCCGGGCTGTCGGTCGTCTGTTGGCTCAGCACCACGTGGTCGGCCCGGTCCAGGTTGTTCTGGCGGGCGAGAGTCATCACGCTGGCGATGAGGCGCTCGCTGTTCTCGTCCGGTGTGCGTCCGGCTTGCGCATCGATCGCGTTCACGCCTGCGCGCACCTGCTGCAGCAATGCGTAGTCCCGGTGCTCAGGGCCGATATCGGCGAGTTTGGTGGGCGGCTGCATCCGATCGGGCAGCCCGTCGACCGATGCCGTGAGCGGGCTGCGGGTAATGGAGCGATGCGGATCGTCTTCGTGGAACTGCGTGGCTTTCTGCTGCCGTTCCAGGCGGACGGCGCGGGCATCGTCGAGTTCGGCGATACGGCCGGGATTTGTTTCTTCGCGCATGGAAAGATGCCCACCGCCTGCGCTGACGTTCACCCATTTCTGCTCTTTTTCAAAGTACATCGCGTAGAAGCTGTTGCTGCCGATGACGTTGGGGTCGACGGCGGAGCGGCCTTCCAGCATCTGGATCGCTTCGGTGGTGCCGAGCTTGGCCAGGTACTGGCTGCCGGCCGCCAGTCCCATCTGCGCAAAGGTCTCGTAGCCCGTGTTGTTGATACGGGTGGCGCCGGCGTACTCGTTGTCGAGCATGTTGGTCCAGATCTGTTCCAGCTTCTGGGGGCCACTTTTTTCCAGCGCCGCTTGCAGGAGGACGCGAGGCGTCCAGCAGTTGGGGTCGAGCTCATGGTCCAGGAAGGCTTGATCGTGTGCCCGCATGACATCAGCACCAGGCAAATTCTGCGCTAGATCCGGACGGTGTTCGCTCATCCAGTATTGCCTGGCTTCAAGATCCTTTTTGAGCAGGGTTTGCCCAAACGCTTCCCACTGCCTCTCGCTCAGGTTCGCGTTGGCAAAGTGAGAGCCGTTATCGTGCTGTGTCCTGGCATAATTCTGTGCGTAATTATTTGCAACCTGGCCGGGCAAGCTATCGTTACGCACCACGCCCAGCGCCAGCGTCCCGTAGCCATCTGCACCATCTAGCTGCGAAAGATAATTCCAGTACAGCTCGCGGTTGCCCGCGTCCGCATAGCTGGAAAGAATCTTGAGGTCCTGCTCATTCAATCCGCTCATGTCCTGCTCCTTATCGTCGCCGATCACCTGACTTTGGTGCCGGCCAGTACGGTCCTTACCGCGTCCTCCATGCGTTTCCAGTCCTTCAAGAATGCGCGCTTATAGTTCAGGGTGATAGAAAGCTTGTTCTCGATATCAGAGAAGTAGTGGACACAACTTGCAGCAACAGCGCCTTTTTCGTGTACTACTTCAGCTCCCTCCAGCCGCACACCGTCTCCACGAAATTTGGTGCTGTCGCACTTGATGAAGGTGGTGAGGCCGCCGCTTGAGTCACGGGCGACGTACCAGTCATCTTCGTAGGCAGGGTTGCGAATCGGCGGTTTCCCGTAGTGGTCTTCGTACTCTTTCGAATACGCCAGCATTTTCGCTTCGTCGATTGCGTAGGGCGTTAGGTCCAACGTGTCCTGCTGGGCAAGGCGGAGATCGAGGCGCTGCCTCGGATCTCGACGTTCCACTGAATTGGCCTCGGTAATCGCATCATTGGAAGAGTGTCGCTCTAATGATGTCTCGATAGGAGCCCGGTCGATGTAATTGATTCGAACTGAGATCTCCTTTCGGAAATCATTCGTACGCGGGTTGGCCCGTGCCCCGGGCGGGGTGGGGGTCATGTCTGGCCACTCGATGACCAGCGTGACGCCTTCGCCCGGCCATGGTGCGATCTGGCTGTCCAGATAGTTGGCGGGGATGCGGAAGGTGTTCGGCCCCAGCTTTACGTCAACCGGCGCGTCCGAATAGGTGTGCCCGTTGATGGTGCGGCCTGTGGTAACGGTGCCTGACATGGGGGAAGTCCTTTTTTGTTCGGGTGATGGCGTCCGTGCACAGGCACTGCCGGTGACGGCGATGGCGAGTGCAAGGGCCAGGCACCGGCCGGATGACATCATGTGCATTGGTCAATCCATTGCAGGGTTCGCCGCAACTATAGGCAACTTGGGATCAGCGCGACAGCAAGGGCCAAGCCTGCGATTGTCCGTGCCATGCGCCGCATGACATGGGAATGCGATCACGCTCTGCCGGAAGGAAAGGCGCGTGGATCAAAACACGGGCGGTGCAACGGCAGCTCGCCACGTGTGCTGAAGAAGGGCGTTTGCTGCCCTTGACCACACTAAGTGTCGAGCTGCAGCGTGGTCAACGCCGCCGCCGCCACCTCATGCCCCAAACGCACCATCGATCGTATGCATCGCCCCGGTGACAAAGCTCGCTTCCGGGCCGGCCAGCCAGGCCACCATGCCGGCCACTTCGTCGGCACGGCCGTGGCGTTTGATCGCCATGAAGCTGTGCATCAGGTCTTTCATCGGCCCGTTTTCCGGGTTGGCGTCGGTATCGATCGGGCCCGGTTGCACCACGTTGATGGTGATGCCACGCGGCCCGAAGTCGCGCGCCAGCCCGCGCGCCAGCCCTTGCAGCGCGGATTTGCTCAGCGCGTAGGACGCCATGCCGGGCAGCGGCATGCGGTCGCCGTTGACCGAGCCAATCACGATGATCCGCCCGCCGGGCGGCATCTGCCGCGCGGCCTCCACGGCGGCGTGGTAGGGCGCGTGCACGTTGATGCGGAACAGCCGGTCCACCGCGTCCGGATCCTGGTCCAGGGCATCGCCGAACAAGGCGATGCCGGAGTTGACCACCAGCACATCCAGCGGCCCGCTGCGGCGCACCGTGTCGATGACCGCATCGCGGTCGGCACTGTCGGCCAGCACCGCGGTACTGCCGGTGTCACCGGCCAGGCGCTGCGCCGCCTCGGCAGAGCCGGCATAGGTGAACGTCACCCGCGCGCCCTCGGCCACAAAGCGCCGCACGATGGCGGCCCCAATGCCCCGGCTGCCACCGAGCACCAATACCGACTTGTCTTTGAATGCTGACATGCATCACCTCGCAATTAATGTAGCGAGTAATACATAATAGATTTCGCTTGCCGTCAAGAGTTTTGTAACTATGACTACAGAAAACCCCCGGGCCCGCGGCCGGCCGCGGGCGTTCGACCCGGACCAAGCGGTCGCCACCGCGCAGCAGCTGTTCCATGCGCGCGGCTACGACGCACTGAGCGTGGCCGACCTCACCCAGGCACTGGGCATCAATCCGCCCAGTTTCTACGCCGCCTTCGGCAGCAAGGCCGGCCTGTACGCGCGCATCCTCGACCGCTACGCGCAGACCGGGGCCATCCCGTTGCCACAGATCCTGGACACCGCCCGCCCGCTGGCCGACGCACTGGCCGACGTACTGGAGCAGGCCGCCCGCTGCTACGCCGCAGACCCCGCCGCCACCGGCTGCCTGGTGCTGGAAGGCACGCGCAGCAACGACGCGCAGGCGCGCGAGGCCGCCTGCGGTTTTCATGTCGCCGCCCAGGAGTTGATCCGCTCCCACATCGCCAAGCAGTGCCCGCACGACGCAGACCGGCTGGCGGATTTCGTCAGCACCACCATGGCCGGGCTGTCCGCCAGCGCCCGGCATGGGCAGAGCCTAGAGCGTCTGCTGACGAGTGCGCGCTTGGCGGGGGAGGCGCTTCGGGTGGCGCTGCGCGGCTAGGCAGCGTGAGAGTGGGCAGAAGGCTTTCGATGGTATGAGCTACCGCAAGCGGGGCTGGCGGATCCCGTTCTTGTGCGAGTTGATGATTGGTTTCAGTGCCAGTGGCTACGTGCTGCTGTTTGAGGTTGCAAGCGATCAGGTCGTCACCGTTGGCGATCAGGCATTGGCGTGAAGACGACTATCATTAGGCGGCGAGTCAATCGATCAGTGGCGTCTGTGCCTGGGGCGCATCGCCAATGACGGGAAGGTGGAGACACAGGGGATTGAATGGACAAGTCGTCGTTAACCGAGCGCGATATCTGCACGAAATTCATCATTCCGTCGATCGTCGCTGCGGGCTGGGATCTGGATCTCCAGGTGCGCGAAGAGGTCGCTTTTACCAAGGGGCGTGTCGTCGTTCGCGGCAAGCTGCACAGCCGAGGGTTGGCGCGTCGTGCCGACTTCGTGCTGTACCACCGCGCCAATCTTCCTTTGGCCGTGATTGAGGCAAAGGACAACAAGCATACCGTTGGTTCCGGCATGCAACAGGCGCTGGGATATGCAGATGCGCTGGATGTTCCGTTTGTGTTCTCAAGCAATGGCGACGGATTCCTTTTCCACGATAGAACCGCAACCGGCGACAAGGTCGAATCCGAACTGACGTTGGATCAGTTTCCCTCGCCAGAGGAACTGTGGCGTCGCTATTGCCTCTGGAAGGGGCTTGGTGAGGACGCGCGACAGGTGGTCGAGTCCCCGTACTACGATGATGGCAGCAGTCGCTCGCCGCGCTACTACCAGATCAATGCGATCAATCGAACGATCGAAGCTGTGGCCAATGGTCAAAACCGCATCCTGCTGGTGATGGCCACCGGAACCGGCAAAACCTATACCGCTTTCCAGATCATCTGGCGGCTTTGGAAGTCGCGCCAGAAGAAGCGCATCCTGTTCCTGGCTGATCGCAACATCTTGGTCGATCAGACAAAAAACAACGATTTCAAGCCGTTCGGTACGGCGATGACCAAGATCACCAAGCGCCAGATCGATACGTCTTACGAAATCTACCTGTCCCTGTACCAGGCGGTGACCGGCGTAGAGGACGTCAAGAACATCTACAAGCAGTTCTCTCGGGAATTCTTTGACCTTGTCGTCATCGATGAATGCCATCGTGGCAGCGCGGCTGAGGATTCTGCGTGGCGGGAGATCCTGGAATATTTCTCTGGTGCCACGCATATCGGCCTGACCGCAACGCCAAAGGAGACCAAGGAAGTCTCCAGCAGTACTTACTTTGGAGAGCCCGTCTACAGCTACACGCTGAAGCAGGGCATTGATGATGGCTTCCTGGCACCGTACAAAGTGGTGCGCATCGACTTCGATGTCGATCTGCAGGGCTGGCGGCCACCTAAAGGGATGCGCGACAAAAACGGCGAGTTGATCGAAGATCGTATCTACAACCTGCGGGATATGGATCGCCAGCTTGTCGTCGAAGCGCGGACATATCTGGTCGCGCAAAAAGTCACCGAATTCCTCACTGCCACCGGTCCATTCCAGAAGACCATTGTTTTCTGTGACGACATCGATCACGCCGAGCGTATGCGCCAGGCCCTGGTGAATCTCAATCCGCAGCGTGTTGCGGAAAATCGCAAGTACGTCATGCGCATCACCGGCGATGACAACGAGGGAAAGGCCGAGCTCGACAATTTCATCAATCCGGAAATGCGCTACCCCGTCATCGCCACCACCAGCAAGCTGATGACGACCGGCGTTGACGCGCAAACCTGCAAGCTCATCGTGCTGGACCAGCACATCAGGTCAATGACCGAGTTCAAGCAGATCATCGGTCGCGGGACGCGCATCAATGAGTACTACGGCAAGTACTGGTTCACCATCATGGATTTCAAGAAGGCAACCGAACTGTTCGCTGATCCATCATTCGATGGAGACCCGGAGGTGATCTACAACCCATCGCCCAATGACAGTCCGGTACCGCCTGAGATCGGGGGCGGCGAGGGTGGCGACGGCGGTGTGGTCGGTGATCCTCCAGATGGCGGTGATGACGTCACCACCGGGGGTGAAGGTGGGCCGAAGCGCATCAAATACGTCATCGACAAATTGCCGGTATCGGTCGTGGCCGAGCGCGTCCTGTATTACGGATCCGATGGCAAGCTCATCACCGAGTCGCTGCGCGATTACACCCGTGAGCGCGTCCTGCGCCAGTTCGCATCGCTTGATGACTTCTTGCGGCGCTGGAGCGATGCGCAGCAGAAGAAGGCCATCATCGATGAGCTGGCCACACAGGGCGTGTTATGGGAAGAGCTTGCCGGCGAGGTCGAGAAGAAACTGGGCCAGTCGCTCGATCCGTTCGACCTAATCTGTCACGTGGCCTTTGATCAACCGCCGCTGTCGCGCAGGGAGCGGGCGGAGGGTGTGCGCAAGCGCAATTACTTCGCCAGGTATCAGGGCAAGGCGCGGCAGGTACTCGAAGGCTTGTTGGACAAGTACGCCGACACCGGGGTGGAGCACATCGAGGACATCAGGATCCTGCAGCTTGAACCGTTTCGTACCCTTGGAGCACCGATCGAACTTGTGGCGGCCTTTGGCGGCAAGACGAACTACCAGCGGGCCATCCTGGACCTGGAAAGCCAGCTATACAGCAGTGCGGACGTTGCCTGACCTGTTTTCCATGGTATTCTTGTCCTTTGTTTCAGGACGGGGGACGGCGCCTTTCCGTTACTCATGAAAAGTCAAGACATCCTGCTCTTGCTGAAGCTGGTCAGCCTCGAGCGCCAGCAATCGGTCCCTGTAGGCGGCGAGAAAGCAGCGCTCGGCATTCCCGATGACTGGCGCGGCTGGGCCATGTCGGCGGCTCAGGAGGATAGGGGGGCGAGCGGCTTGGCCGAAGATGCGTTCTCCGTACGCGGCCTTGAGGAGTCCACCGGCATCAGCAAATCGGAAGTCAGTCAGGCGCTCCGGCGTTGCGCGGACGTGGGATTGGTCCTGGCCGAGCGCGGCAGTGGCATCCCGCGCGCCAACACGCGCGCCCTGCTGGGCTTTGTGATGAACGGGCTGAAGTATGTGTTCCCGGCGCGCCCGGGCCCGATCGTCCGAGGCATTCCCACGGCACACGCCGCGCCGGTGCTGGTCGATCGCCTGTTATCCGCAGGCGAACACATCTACGTCTGGGAGGACGGCTACGGCAGCGAGCAGGGCCAGCGCGTGGAGCCGCTATACAAGAGCGTGCCGCGTGCCGTACGTCGCGATGCGGAGCTGTACGCCATGCTGGCGCTGGTGGACGCGATCCGGCTGGGGCGTGAGCGTGAGTCGGCGCTTGCCGGCAGTGTGCTGACCCGATACCTGCGGGAAGTGCCGTAATGGGCACGCCTGGAAACTGGGATATCCAGCAGCACATGCTGGCACGCGTGGCCGAAGCGCTTGGGCCGGATCTGCTGCCGGAAGTCGCCTTCGTCGGCGGCTGCACCACCGGTCTGCTGGTGACAGACGCGGTAAGCCGGGAAGCTGTTCGCTTTACCGAAGACGTCGACCTGATCGTGCACGTCATGGGCCTGGGCAGTTGGTACCGCCTGCAGCAGGTGCTGGCCGGTAAGGGCTTTCGCACCTCGCCCAACGACGACGTGGTCTGCCGTACCCGCCTGCGCGATCAACATGCCAGCGAGCTGATCGTCGATTTCATGCCCGACGACGCTGCCGTCCTCGGATTCAGCAATCGCTGGTACGCCGATGCGCTGCGTGAGGCGTACGATCACGCACTGCCGACAGGTGTGACGATTCGCGTGGTCGCTCCAGCCTACTTTCTGGGCACCAAGCTGGAGGCCTACCGGGGGCGCGGCAACCGTGATCCATTGGCCAGCCGGGATGTCGAGGACATCCTCAATGTCGTGGATGGCCGCGCCAGCCTGTGCGATGAGGTCGCGCAGGCGTCAACGGCATTGCAGTTGGATATCGCACAGGGGATCGCCGAACTCCTGCGCCACCGCGACTTCAACTATGCCGTTCAGGCTACTTCCAACAACAACCGCCAGCGCGAGGAGTTGATCTTCACGCGGCTGGACGCACTTGCATCCTTCAACAGGTAACACGATGTCGATCAGCAGTACCATCAAATCCATCCAGGACATCATGCGCAAGGACTCCGGCGTCGACGGAGACGCCCAGCGCATCGGCCAGCTGGTGTGGATGTTGTTCCTCAAGATTCTCGATGACCGTGAGCAGGAATGGGAGCTCATCCACGAGGACTACCGTTCGCCGTTGCCGCAGCGGCTGCGTTGGCGCAATTGGGCGGCCGATCCGGAAGGGATCACCGGTGATGAGCTGAAAAGCTTCATTGATATTGACCTGTTTCCCGATCTGCGCGATCTGACACCGCGCCACAGCAAGCCCCTGGGCTTTGTCGTGCGCGATGTGTTCCAGGACGCCTACAACTACATGAAGTCCGGGCAGCTGATCCGCCAGGTGCTCAACAAGATTCAGAGTGGTGTGGACTTCAACAAGGCGCAGGAGCGCCATGCGTTCGGCGACATGTACGAGCAGCTGCTGCGCGACCTGCAGAGCGCCGGCAACGCAGGCGAGTTCTACACACCGCGCCCGGTCACCGAATTCATGGTGCGCATGGTCGACCCCAAGCTGCATGAAAAGGTGATGGATCCTGCCTGTGGCACCGGCGGCTTCCTCACCTGCGCCATCGAGCACAAGCGCCAACGCTATGTGCGCACCGCCGAGGAGGAGGCCATCCTGCAGGCCAGCATCTTCGGCGTGGAGAAGAAGCCGCTGCCGCACCTGCTGGCCACCACCAACATGGTGCTGCACGGCATCGAAGTGCCCAGCCAGATCAAGCACGACAACACCCTGGCGCGCCCGCTGATCAGCTGGGGGCCGGGTGAGCGGGTCGACTGCATCGTCGCCAACCCACCGTTTGGCGGCATGGAAGAAGACGGCATCGAAACCAACTTCCCCGCCGCCTTCCGCACCCGTGAAACCGCGGACCTGTTCCTGGTGCTGATCATGCACCTGCTCAAGGACGGTGGCCGCGCCGCCGTGGTGCTGCCCGATGGCTTTCTCTTCGGTGAGGGCATCAAGAGCCGTATCAAGGAAAAGCTGCTCACCGAGTGCAACCTGCACACCATTGTTCGCCTGCCCAACGGCGTGTTCAACCCCTACACCGGCATCAAGACCAACCTGCTGTTCTTCACCAAGGGCACGCCCACCAAGAACGTGTGGTTCTACGAGCACCAGTACCCGGCCGGGTACAAGAGTTACTCCAAGACCAAGCCCATGCGCGTCGAGGAGTTCGCCGTTGAGGAAGCCTGGTGGGGCAGCGAGGCCGATGGCTTTGCTGCTCGCCAGGAAAATGAATTCGCCTGGAAGGTCAGCTTCGAAGAGCTACAAAGCCGCAACTGGAACCTCGACAGCAAGAACCCGCATGTGGGCGAGCAGATCAGCCACGACCCGCACGAGCTGCTGCGCGGCTATGCCGCCCTGCAAGGCGAGATTGACGGGTTGCGTGACCAGCTCAAGGCTGTGCTGGCCGAAGCGCTGGAGCGCCGGGTATGACGACGCTGCTTACCCGCAATCTGCCGCTGCTGGCAGGCGCGCCCAATGGTATCAAGAAGCTGCGCGAGCTGATTCTGGAGCTGGCGGTGCGTGGCAAGCTGGTGCCGCAAGATCCGAATGATGAGCCGGCGAGTGAGCTGCTGAAGCGGATTGCGGAGGAAAAAGCGCGGTTGGTGGCTGAGGGGAAGATCAAGAAGCAGAAGCCACTTGCCGAGATTGGCGAAGAAGAGACACCGTTTGAAGTGCCTACCAACTGGGCGTGGACGCGTCTTGGAGAGTTGGGTTTAGTCGGGTCTAGTTCGCGTGTACACCAGAAAGACTGGCAAACTAGCGGTATTCCTTTCTACCGTGCCCGGGAAATAGTTCGGCTATCCAAAGATGGTTTTGTCGAAAACGAATTATTTATTTCGGAGGCTCTATATCAAGAGCTTTCCACAGGAGAGTCAGCGCCGAAAGTAGGAGACATAATGCTGACAGGTGTAGGGACAATTGGTGTCCCATACCGCGTACAGAAAACAGATCGTTTTTACTTTAAGGATGCCAGCGTCCTGATTTTCAAGAATCATATAGCGGATAATTCAGACTATCTTCTTAAGTACTTCGTTTCTCCGCTATGGATAGAGAAAATTCACGCTGAGAGCATGGGTACGACAGTACACACGCTCACTATCGGCAGAGCAAATGAAACACTCTGCCCACTGCCGCCACTCGCCGAACAACACCGCATCGTCGCCAAAGTCGATGAGCTGATGGCCCTGTGCGACCGGCTGGAAGCTCGTCAGGCCGATGCCGGCAGCGCCCACGCCCAACTGGTGCAGGCGCTGCTGGAGAGCCTGACCCAGGCCCGCGACGCCGAGGACTTTGCGCAAAGCTGGCAGCGCCTGGCCGAACACTTCCACACCCTGTTCACCACAGAATCCAGCATTGACGCCCTCAAGCAAACCCTGCTGCAACTGGCGGTGATGGGCAAGCTGGTGCCGCAAGACCCTAGCGATGAACTGGCGAGTGAGCTACTTAAACGGATCGCCGAGGAAAAATCACAGTTCGAGGCGGAGAAGAAGATCAAAAAGCAGAAGTATCTTGCGGAGATTAACGAAGACGAAAAACTGTTTGAGCTGGCAGCAGGCTGGGAGTGGGCTCGTTTAGGTGATCAAGTGATCGAAAGTGGTGCTGGTTGGAGTCCTATTTGCGAGCCAAGGCCAAGAGAGGGGAACGACTGGGGAGTTCTGAAGGTCAGTGCCGTCTCATGGGGTATTTACCGCCCCGAGGAAAATAAAGCACTACCAATGAACTTGGATGCTCGCTCCGAGCATGAGGTCTCTGAAGGTGACTTCTTAATTTCCCGCGCAAACACTGCTGAACTCGTAGCCCGAAGTGTCATAGTGGATTCGACCCCGAGCCGATTGATGCTAAGTGACAAGGTCGTTCGACTGAAGCTAACAAAGTTTTGCAACCGACATTATGTAAACCTAGTAAACAGCGCTGCACATGCTCGTCAGTACTACGCCCGAGTAGCCGGAGGCACAAGCAGCTCAATGAAAAACGTTTCGCGCGAGCAGATTCTTAGCTTGCCAATTGCCTTGCCTCCCCTAGCCGAACAACACCGCATCGTCGCCAAGGTCAATCAACTGATGGCGCTCTGCGACCAACTCAAAGCCCGCCTCGGCGAGGCTCGCCAGGTGCATGGGGACTTGGTTAATGCATTGATTGGCTTAGGTTTGAATAGCGGGAAGGAGTCGAGGGCTGAGGTTGTTGACTTCAGCGCTTACCTGATTTTCAGGCTCGCGTCACGACGCACCTTCGGGCGTGTTGCGCATATGAAGTTGCTGTTTTTGGCGGATTCCCATCTGGGCTTGGGACTGATGGATGGATATCGTCGCCATGCTGCTGGTCCGCTCGATACGATGATTTATCGGGTAGAGGAGCGTGCTGCTCAAGAAGGGCTGTATTCGACCTCGATCGAGGTGCTCAAATCGGGGCAGGAAAAGGTCTCCTATCACATTGGGGCGAACATCAGTCACTCTGTCGAAACAGCGGCTTCCGCACTCGGTTCTGCTCAGAAGGAGTTGGATCGTCTTATCGCGCTATTTGAGGGGCGTAAGACGGACGATCTGGAGGCTGTCGCAACGCTATACGCGGTCTGGAACGACGCGCTTGCCGGGGGGCTTCATCCCAATGACGAGTGGTTGATCAACGAGTTCCGCGGTAACTGGCATGAGGCGAAGGAGCGCTTCACGCCGGACATCTTAGGTAAGTGGCTTGGTTGGATGCGCGATCATGGGCTTGTCCCGACGGGCAACAGTGCGGTGACGAAGTCACAGGCAGCTTTCTTGTTCAATTGAATCTGCAGTGTGCGGGGTACGGGCTAATGGCAACGAGTCGGTTGAGCTCCGACGGGGAAACCTCGTTGCCGCTGGCCAATGATGCGTTTTCCAGCTCACAGCGGCGTTCGTTATCCATGCTTGACGTAGAAATTTTTCGGTAGCAATCTTTCTGCACGGAGCCTCGAAACTCCCCGAACAGCGGTACCCACCTCCGACAAACCGGTGGGTTTTTTGTGCCTGCAACTTTGCTGGTGCAACCGACGCGATGCTCTGCGTCGGGAGGGCGGCTAATACAACACCCGCAAGGGGAATACGCCCGCCGGCTGTTCGCGGTTTCGAGCCTCCCGACTTCCCGTCCGTCGCCTTGCGGCGGGCGGGCTGATTCCATGGAATGAGGAGCAGGCCATGTCGGACGTTGTACGCGATGTGCAGTCACACCCGGGCTACTACCTGTCAGAAGGCGCGCAGTACCGCTTGCAGCAGCTGCGCGACCACATGCGCTTTCTGGCGCGTTTGGCGCAGCCGCGCACACCAGCGGAAGAGCAGGCGCGACAGCCTGCCATCTGCATGGACGAGTTGGCGTTTTGTCTGGAGCTGCTTGCCGATCAGATGACCCATGCGCTGAAGCAGGTGCAGTGGCCGGCGAGTCTGGAAGAATCAGGCGGAAAGTAGCGCTCTTACACCGGCGCAGACTTCAAAATCCCAGACAGACTCTCGCGCAGGATCAGCTGCAGATGCATGCGGTTGAGTTCCATGCCGCTGGTCATCACGCTGTGCAGGCCGCCGCACATGGCGGCGACGGCGAAGACGCGGGCCTGGAATTCCTGTTCGCTGCTGGCCGGGTCGGCGTGGCCGCGGAGCAGGCGTTTGAGCAGGGCGCTGAGGTGTTCGATCAGCGATGCGCTCTGCCGGCGCATGAAGGCGGCAAGCACCGGGTCGCGCAGGGTGGCCAGGTGCAGTTCCAGGTCGATGCGGGTGCGCTTGATGTTGATTTCCTGCAGCAGCCATTCTTCGAGCAGGCCGGCGATGAAATCCACCACGTGCACGTTGGCCGGGCGTTCCACCAGCCACATCTGGCGGATAGCGCGCATGTAGTTGCGCTCCAGCAATGCGCGCACCAGCGCGTCCTTGTCTTCGAAACGTTGCAGCAGGCTGCCGCAGCTGACCTTGGCGCGCTCGGCGATCAGCTCGAAGCTGGTGGCACTCAGGCCGATGACGTCGATGCACTGCTCGGTGGCGTCCAGCACCTCTTCCAGCAGCAGTTCTTCGCGCTCTTTTGCCGTGCGCAGCAACAGGACGTTGGACATGGGCAGCAGGGTGTCGGGGGGCTGCAGTATACCGGCGCGGCGTTACCCATCCGTTGCGTTCGCTTGTTGCCGTGCCATCAGTCATGGATGCGCGTGCGTATTGAAACACCGGTCACAGATGCGCTGGTCGACCATGTTTTCACGGCGGCTGTGCGACACGTGAGGTCGACGTTGTGCAGGAGAAGCATGTGAGTGAGAACAGTGCGGTAGCCGGTGTCTCGGCGCAGTGGCCGGCGCGGTTGTGGGTGGTGCGGCATGGGCAAAGCGCGGGCAATGTGGCGCGCGATGTGGCCGAGTCCAACGGCTCGGCCTTGATCGACCTGGAGCACCGCGACGCGGATGTGCCGTTGTCGGCGCTGGGCGAGCGCCAGGCCGAGGCGTTGGGGGCGTGGATGGCCGGTTTGCCCGAGCACGAGCGCCCGACCCTGATCCTGAGTTCCACCTATGTGCGTGCGCGGCAGACCGCCGCTGCGGTGGCGCGTGCGCTGGGGCAGCCGGCCGATTCGGTCAGCGTGGACGAGCGTTTGCGCGAGAAGGAATTCGGCGTGCTCGACCGCTATACCACGGCCGGCATTCTTGCGACCTTTCCGGAGCTGGCCGAGCAGCGCAAGCTGGTGGGCAAGTTCTACTTTCGCCCGCCCGGTGGCGAGAGCTGGTGCGATGTGATCTTCCGCCTGCGCGGGGTGGTGGGCGATCTGCAGCGCAACCATGTGGGCGCGCGCGTGCTGATCGTGGGGCATCAGGTGATCGTCAATTGCTTCCGCTACCTGATCGAGAGGATGGATGAGGCCACCATCCTGGGCATCGACCGCGAAGGCGATGTGCCCAATTGCGGCGTCACCGAATACGCGGCTGCGGCCGATGGGCAATCGCTGGAGTTGCTGCGCACCAAGTTCGTGCCGCCGGAGCTGGCCGACGAGCCGGTGACCACCGAGTCCGACCGCCCGGCCGGGGCGCGCTGATGGCCGCCCCGCGCGTGCGCATGCTCACCGCGGCCGCCTTGCGGGCGATGCCGTTGCCTGCTCCAGGTGGCGACAAGGAGCAGCGCGGGCGCGTGTTGATCGTGGGTGGCTCGATGCGTGTGCCCGGTGCGGTGCTGCTGGCCGGCGAGGCCGCGCTGCGCACCGGTGCCGGCAAGCTGCAGATCGCCACCGCCGCCAGTGTGGCGCCGGGTATGGCTTTGGCGGTGCCGGAGGCGCTGGTGCTGGGGTTGGCGCAGAACGGGCAGGGTGAGATCGTGCGCGGGCACCGCGCGCTGGACGGGGCAATGGCGGCCTGCGATGCGGCAGTGATCGGGCCGGGGATGGCGTCGTCGGCCACCACCACGGCGATGGTCAGGCGCGCCGCCGAGCAGGCGGTGTGCACCTTGGTGCTGGATGCCGGCGCGTTGTCGCGTGGCCTGCGGGCGCCGATCGGGCGGCCATTCGTGTTGACGCCGCATGCGGGCGAGATGGCGACCCTGGCCGGCGACGACAAGGCGGCGGTGGAAGCGGCGCCGGGCGCGTACGCGTTGAAGTTTGCGCAGAAGCTGCGCAGCGTGGTGATCGTCAAGGGCGCGGACAGTTTTATTGCCGGCCCGGATGGAGTGGTGTGGATGCATCGCGGGGGTGCGTCCGGGTTAGGCACGTCCGGGTCTGGCGATGTGCTGGCGGGATTGATTGCCGGCTTTGCCGCGCGCGGCTGCGATGCGTTGACCGCTGCGTTATGGGGCGTGTTTGTGCATGCGGCGGCGGGCAGGCAGTTGGCCAGGCGGATTGGGCCAGTGGGGTTTCTGGCGCGCGAGCTTGGGCTGGAAGTGCCTGGGATTTTGCATCGGTTGGCACGCCGGTGATCGACGCTCGTCGCGTTGATGCGGCGCGCAGACCAAGCCCCTCTCCAGCGGGAGATGGATTGGGGTGAGGGTAGGTTTGCTGGAGTCGTGGGGCTGTCTTTCCAGTTGGGGTTTAGGTTGTTGCCTTGATTGCAGGGGGCGGGTTGCACTCTTGGCAGACGTAGGCTCATCCGGCCCTTCGGGCCACCTTCTCCCGAGGGGAGAAGGGAATTGCCGATGGTGGAAGGGTGCATGGTTGTGCTCGTTTGTTGCGCGATGTTGCGCCGCGTTGGTCGGTTAGGCTTGGTCACCAACCTGGGAGGGTGCACGGTGAAGCGAACGATTGCGTGGTCGATGGTGGGGGTTCTGGGGGTTTGGGGTGCTGCGACTGAAACGGTGTTGGCATCTGCAACAGCGACAGCGACAGCGATAGGAACAGCCGCAACGCCGATTCCGATGCTGGCATCGACGGCATCGACGGCACCGTCTGCATCCACGCCCACATCGACGGCGGTAGAAGCTGCAGTTGTGGATGCTGCTGTTCCGCCAGCAGCACCCGCCGGTGCACTACGCGTTTACACCTCTGCCCAAGGCGCAACGCAGCAGATGCGCGTCAGTAGCGCTGAGGCGCCCACGGCCGGACATGCTTTGACCGAGAAGGAGAACTCCATCTTCGTCAATCCGCAGCGGCGCTTCCAGGAGGTGTTGGGCATCGGCGGGGCAATCACCGATGCCAGTGCCGAGACCTTTGCCAGGCTGCCCAAGCCTGCGCAGCGCGCATTGCTCACTGCCTACTACGACCCACAAAAGGGCATCGGCTATACGCTGGCGCGCACCACCATCCACAGTTCGGATTTCAGCAGCGGCAGCTACACCTACATCAAGGAAGGCGATGCGGCGCTGAAGAGCTTTTCGGTCAGGCACGATCAGCGTTATCGCATCCCGATGCTGCGCCAGGCCATTGCGGCGGCCGGCGGCAAGTTGACGACATTCGCCAGCCCGTGGAGCGCGCCGGCCTTCATGAAAGACAGCAACAACATGCTCAAGGGCGGCAAGTTGCTGCCCGCGTATGCGCCGGCCTGGGCCACCTACTACACGCGCTTTATTGCGGCCTACGAAAAGGCCGGCATCCCGATCTGGGGCATCAGCCTGCAGAACGAGCCGATGGCGGTGCAAACCTGGGAGTCGATGGTGTTTTCCGCCGAGGAAGAGCGCGACTTTTTGAAGAACCACCTCGGCCCGACGATGGAGCAGGCCGGCTATGGCGACCGCAAGATCATCGTGTGGGACCATAACCGCGACATGATGCTGCACCGCGCGCACGTGATCTTCGACGATCCGGAAGCGGCGAGATACGCGTGGGGCATGGGCTTCCACTGGTACGAGACCTGGGCCGGGTTCGCGCCGATGGTGGAGAACGTGGCGGCGGTGGCGCAGGCGTACCCGGACAAGCCGCTACTGCTGACCGAAGCAGCGGTGGAAAAGTTCGACCCGGCAAAGTTGCAGTACTGGCCCAATGGCGAGCGCTATGGCACCGCCATCATCAACGATCTCAATCATGGGGCGGTGGGCTGGACCGACTGGAACATCCTGCTCGACCAGCACGGCGGGCCGAACCACGTGGGCAATTACTGCTTTGCGCCGGTGCATGCCGACACTCGCACCGGTGAGGTGACTTACACGCCGAGCTATTGGTATATCGGCCACTTTTCCAAGTTCATCCGCCCCGGCGCGCGGCGGGTGAGTGCAGCCAGCAGCCGCAGCAATCTGGCAACGACGTCCTTTCTCAACACCGATGGCAGCCTGGCGACGGTGGTGATGAATGCCAGCGATGTGGCGATCCGTTACAACCTGTATGTGGGCGATGCATCGAGTGAATTGGAGATCCCGGCGCATGCGATCCAGACGGTGGTGATGACACAGTAAGCGCAGGCCGTGGGCGGAGCATTGGTGGGGGAGGGGCGTACCCTCATCCGCCCTTCGGGCACCTTGTCCCGGTGGGAGAAGGGGGGGCTCGCATGATCGAAGCCGTCTTTGCGTAGCTGGTCGAACTACCTTGGGGTTCGGTGGTGCTGATGCATCAGCATTCGAGACTGCCGCCACTACCAAAAACGCCATCGATGAGAACCCTGCGGACCGCTGCGCGTGCAGCGATCGGCAGGGTTCTAGTGGCATTACGCGAAAAAACGCGCTTTCAGCTTGCTTACGACAGCAGCAAACCACCGGTGGCACCGAATACTTCGCCGGTCACATAGCTGGATTCCTGCGAAGCCAGGATCACATACAGCGGCGCCATCTCCACCGGCTGGCCGGCACGCTTGAGCGGGGTTTCCGAGCCGAACTCGGGAATCTTTTCCGGCGGCTGGCCACCGCTGGGTTGCAGCGGGGTCCATACCGGGCCGGGGGCGACGGCGTTGACGCGGATGCCCTTCTCGGCGACCTGTTGAGCCAGGCCCTTGGTGAAGTTGACGATGGCCGCCTTGGTGGAAGCGTAGTCCAGCAGCGTCGGCGAGGGCTGATAGGACTGGATCGAGCCGGTGTTGATGATGGATGCGCCCGGCGGCAGGTGCGGAATGGCCGCCTTGCACAGCCAGAACATCGCGTACACGTTGGTCTTGTAGGTGGCGTCGAACTGCTCGGTGGTGATGTCGGCGATGTCTTTCATCGCGGTCTGCTTGCCGGCGATATTGACCAGCAGATCCAGCCCACCGAGCTCCTTGACCGCGCGTTCGACCAACTGGTTGCAGAAAGCCTCATCCTTGAGATCACCAGGGATGCTGATCGCCTTGCGGCCTTCGGCCTCGATCAACTTCACCACCTCCGCAGCGTCCTGCTCTTCTTCCGGCAGGTAGTTCAACACGATGTCGGCGCCTTCGCGTGCGTAGGCGATTGCAGTGGCGCGGCCAATGCCCGAGTCGGCGCCGGTGATCAGCGCCTTGCGGCCCTTCAGGCGACCGAAGCCCTGGTAGCTCTGCTCGCCGTGGTCGGCCCTTGGCTGCAATGCATGGATGGTGCCCGGCGCTTCCTGGGTCTGCTCGGGGAACTTGGGCTGCGGAAACTGGGTGAGCGGGTTCTGCATTTCGTACTGGTTCTTGGTGCTGGACATGCGCTGGCTCCTGCAGTGGGGGATGGCAGGGCCGCAGCGTGCTGCGGCCGATGCGGAGCAGTCTGGAAACCACGGCGATGCGTGCGGGTGAACGAATGTTGTGCATGATGTGAACGCGCCACGCAGATGGCGTGCGTGCGGTGCTGCTGCGCCGTGCACGCAGGCCACGACCGGGAGGACCGCAATGCAGTGTGTAGGAATCGATGGCGCCGGCAGCGGCTGGCTGGCGGTGTGGCAGGCCGGTGACGGATTGCAGTTTGCCGGCTACCCCACGGTGGCCGCGGTGGCGAGCGCATTGGGGGACGTCGCTGTGCTGGGCGTGGATATCCCGATCGGTCTGAGCGAGCACGCGCCCCGCGCTGCGGATGTGCAGGCGCGGCGCTTTGTGGGTGGGCGCCGCGCATGCAGCATCTTTGCCGCGCCATTGCGCGGCATGCTGCATGCACCCACGCAGGTGGAAGCGTCCGCGTTGCATCGGGTGTTGGATCACGACGGGCAGCGTGGCTTTGGCGTGCAGTCGTTTGCGCTGCTGTCGAAGATTCGCGCCTGGGACGATGCCTTGCGCGCCGATCCGGCGTGGGCGGAGCGCGTGTTCGAGGTGCACCCGGAGGTGTCGTTCGCCGTGCTCGCCGGCGGGCATGGCCTGGCGGCGGGCAAGAAGAGCAGTGCAGGCCACCAACAGCGCGCCGCCTTGCTGGGCCAGTGCTATGGCGCCAGGCAGGTGGCCGCGTTGCTGGAGCGCGTGCCGCGTGCGCTGGCCAAGCCGGACGATGTGCTCGATGCCCTGGTGGCCTGCTGGAGCGCGCAGCGCATTGCCGCGGGCACCGCCGGCAGCCTGCCGGCGGTGGTGGAGCGCGACGCCTGCGGGCTACGCATGGGCATCCACTACTGACTCAGCGCGTCTGCGTCGACATCGAATACGGCCGCTGCGCCGGATCGGTGGCCCATTGCGTGTTCGGCGTGGCCTGCATGCGGAAGCGCAACTCGCCGCCGGCCTGGATTTCTTCATGCGTGAGGTAGGCGCGGGTCAGCGGCTGGCCGTTGAGGGTGGCGCTGCCGATGTAGCTGCGCGCCTTGCTCAGGCCATCGGCGATCACGCTGAAGCGCTTGCCATTGGGCAGCTTGAGCGTGGCGCGCGGCAGGAATGGGCGGCCGATGATGTACTGGTTGCTGCCCGGTGCCACCGGATAGAAACCCAGTGTGGTGAACACGTACCAGGCCGACATCTGGCCGAGATCGTCGTTGCCGGCCAGGCCCTCGGGGCCGGCGTGGTACTGGGTGTCCATGATTTGTGTCAGCCGCGCCTGGGTGCGCCAGGGCTGGCCGGCGTAGGCGTACAGATAGGCGACGTGGTGGCTGGGTTCGTTGCCGTGCGCATACCAGCCGATCAGGCCGGTGATGTCTTCCATATGCGCGAACACCTTGGGGTCGACCTTGGCATCGAACACCGCATCCAGGCGCGCCAGCAGTTTGTCGTCGCCGCCATGTGCGGCAGCAAGCCCTGCGACGTCCTGCGGCACATACCAGGAGTATTGCCAGGCATTGCCTTCGGTATAGTCGCTGCCGTAGCCGCTAGTGGATGGATCGAATGGTTCGCGGAAGTTGCCGGCACGGGTGCGTGCACGCATGTAGCCTGTAGCGGGGTCGAAGGCGTGCTTCCAGTTGCCGGCGCGCTTGCTGAATTCTGCGGCGATGGCGGGCTTGCCGAGCTTGTCGGCCATGCGCGCGATGGTCCAGTCGTCGAAGGCGTATTCCAGCGTCTTGGAGGCGGCTTCGCCTTCTTCGTCGATGGGCACGTAGCCCAGCTCGCGGTACTGCGCGATACCGTCGTAGGGGCCGTAGTTGGCGCTGGCGACCATGGCATCGAGCGCTTCGTCGGCATCGAAGCCGCCGATGCCTTTCATGTAGGCATCGGCAATCACCGGCACGGCGTGGTAGCCGATCATGCACCAGGTTTCCAGGCCGTGGAACGCCCAGACGGGCAGGATGCCGTAGGCGCTCTCGCGGCGTGAGGCGAGCAATGAATTGACCATGTCGCTGCTGCGTTGCGGCGGCTGCACCAGGGTCAGCAGTGGATGCAGGGCGCGGTAGGTGTCCCAGAGCGAGAAGGTGGAGTAATTGGTCCAGCCATGCGCCTGATGCACGGCGTTGTCCGGCCCGCGGTATTGCCCATCGCTGTCCATGAACAGGGTGGGGCCGAGCAGGGTGTGATAAAGCGCGGTGTAAAGCTGGGTGCGCTGTTGCGGCGTACCTTGCGCATCGATCGCCGACAGCGCCTGTGTCCACTGCGCGCGCGCATCGGCGCGCACGCGGTCGAAATCGAAATCGGGCACTTCCGCATCGAGATTGGCGATGGCGCCGGCCTCGCTGACCGGCGACAGCGCAACCTTGACCACCAGCGGCGTGCCATCGTTGGCGACGTCGAATACGCCGACCAGCTGCCGGCCTTCGATCTGTGCGCGCTGCGCGGGGTTCTTCTCGCCTGGCGGCGGAAAGCCCTTGTATGGGACGTCCTGCTCGGTGTCGTGCAATTGCGTGGCGGTGAGCGGGCGCGAAAAGCGCATGGCGAAATACAGCTGGCGGCCGGGTGCCCAGCCGCGGGTTTCGCGAAAGCCGGTCACGGTGCCTTCGCCGCGTACGCGCAGCCGCGACCACTGCACCTTGCCGGGGTAGTCGTACAGGCTGGTGCGCAGGTCCACCAGTACATGCGCCGGCGTGCCCTTGGGGAAGGTGTAGCGATGCACACCCACGCGCGCACTGGCGGTGAGTTCGGCGCGGATGTTGCGGTCTTTCAAGGTCACCGCGTAATAGCCGGGTTGCGCCTGCTCGCTGGCATGGTCGAACTGCGCGGTATAGCCGCTGCCCGGTGTAGCGACATCGCCGCGTTCGAGTTTGACCTGGCCGGTCTGCGGCATCAGCAACACATCGCCCAGGTCCGAATGCCCGGACCCGGAAAAGTGCGTGTGCGAAAAGCCGACAATCGTGGTGTCGCCATGCCGGTAACCGGCGGCCCAGCCATAGGCCTCCTTGCGCGGCTTGATCTGCGTGTCCGGGCTCAGCTGCACCATGCCGAACGGCAGCGTGGCACCGGGATAGGTGTGGCCTTCGCCACCGGTGCCGATCAACGGGTCGACCGCGCTGAAACCCGCGTCGTCCCCACGTGGCGCCGCGTTGCCGGCAAAGCTGACGCAGGCGGCAAGCAGCGCCAGCCAACGCAGGGGAGAGAAGGCGATTGAGCGATGCTGCATGCGAACGGTTCCAGGCGGATGCAGCGCCGGACCGTAGCACAGCTGTCGGGCCTGATCGCATGACATCCATGCCTGCATCGTTGAGCTCGCTAACCGGTGCGGGGCGGGCGGCGGTGATGCGTGCGCCTGTCTTTGAGAGGTTGCCGGCGTTGCGCGCAGGAGACAGCGGATGCGCAGGTCGGTCGCCTTTCTGCACGGAACGAGCGCAATGGCAGCAACTGCGAGAGAGCGCGCGAATGCGGGGCTTCGGCTGCGGGCAATCGCAACGCCGGGCTGCTGAAATCGTGCAAACCGTCCGCATATCACCCCGATGGATCTGTTCGATACTCCCACCGCGCCCGTGCAGCTGCTGCACGATACGCAGGGCGGCGTGCGCTACTGGCCGCAGCTGCTGGCGCCTGCCGTGGCGCAGCAGTGCTTTGCCGCGTTGCGCCAGGCGACTGACTGGCGCAGCCAGCGCCGCGAGATGTACGACCGTGTGGTGGAGGTGCCGCGGCTGCTGGCCTCGTATCGGCTGGATGCACCGCTGCCGCCTGGGCTGCCGCTGCAGGCGCTGCTCGATGCGGTGCAGGCCGTGCTGCCTGCGCCGTACAACGCGGTGGGCCTGAATCTGTATCGCGATGGCCGCGACAGCGTGGCGATGCATCACGACAAGCTGCAGACGTTGCTGGCGCCGCATCCGATTGCATTGGTGTCGCTGGGCGCGACGCGGCGGATGCAGCTGCGCGCAAAGGACGGCAATACGCGTGCGATCGGTGTGGAACTGGCGCCCGGCAGCCTGCTGGCGATGAGCCATGCCTCGCAACTGAGCCACGAGCACGGCATCGCCAAGACCGCACGTGCGGTGGGCGAGCGCATCAGCGTGGTGTTTCGCGTGCGCCCGGCCGAGCGCATGGCTGCCGGCCAGCACGGGCCGCACTGGGAGCCGGTACAACCGTAGCGTGGCTGATAAGGCATGCACGTTTGTCGGCACGGTGCGGAGCAGGCCGGAGTCTCCCGGGCAACAGGAGCGACGGGATCACACGAGTGCCGCGTACCGGCTGCGGGCCCAGTGCCGTGTTCGCTTGACGGCCAGCGCAGTAGCTACGTCGGCAACCTTCTGCGCGTACGGTTGCGGCTGATTGTGCCGATCACCGCTGGTGAGCGTGCGGTACCGCTGGCAGCCGCGTGAGGTGTTTTGCCTGTGCAAACACCGCACTGGTGCGCGCGCCGGTGCTGCTCGTGCATGCGCTCTGTCGCGCACGGCATGGCCCTTTCGGGTGATTGCCATCACCCTCACGGCTGGCCATGCTTGCATGTACTTCCCCCTCAGCGTCGCCACTCCATGTCCCTGGCCGATACCCGCCACCATCAGATGTTTCCCGAGCTGGACTCGGGCCAATTGGCGATCACGCGGCGGTTTGCCAGCGGGCCGGCGCAGCGTTTCGATGCGGGCGAGATCGTCTTCGACGTGGGCGATGCGCACGCGCCGGTGTGGGTGGTGCTGGAAGGCGCCATCGAAGTGGTGCGTCGCGACGGGTTGGGCAACGAAAAGCCGATCACCTTGCAGACGCCCGGCCAGTTCACCGGCGAGGTCAGTCAGCTGGCCGGGCGCGCCTCACTCGCCGGTGGACGTGCCGGGCCGCAGGGCTGCCTGGCGCTGCCGTTCGACACCGCGCATCTGCGCGCGCTGATGATCAGCTCGGCCGAAGTGGGCGAGGTGGTGATGCGTGCGTTGATCCTGCGCCGCGTCGGCCTGATCGAAGGCGATGCCTCCGGCTCGGTATTGATCGGCGAGCCGGACGATCCGCATCTGACCCGTTTGCAGGGCTTTCTCACCCGCAACGGTTACCCGAACACGGTGATCGATGCCTCCGATGAGGAAGGCCGCGCGTTGGTACAGCGCTTCGGCATCCAGGAGCAGGAACTGCCGGTGATGGTGTGCCCGAGCGGGCGGGTGCTGCGCCAGCCCAGCGATGCCGAAGCGGCGCATTGCCTGGGCATGACGCCGGACATCGACCCGGACAAGCGCTACGACGTGGCCATCGTCGGCGCCGGCCCGGCCGGTCTGGCGACGGCGGTGTATGCGGCCTCCGAAGGCCTGTCGGTGCTGGTGCTGGACCAGCGCGCCATCGGCGGCCAGGCCGGCGCCTCGGCACGCATCGAAAACTATCTGGGCTTTCCGACCGGCATTTCCGGCCAGGCGCTGGCCGGGCGCGCCTATAACCAGGCGCTGAAATTCGGTGCCGAGCTGGCGATTCCGATCGAGGCCGGCACGCTGGAATGCGGGCGCGACGACGGTGCGCTGAAGCTGGATCTGGCCGACGGCAAGCAGCTGCTGGCCAGCACGGTGGTGGTCGCCTCCGGGGCGCGTTACCGGCGCCCGGAGATCGACGGGCTGGAGCGTTTCGAAGGCCATGGCGTGTCGTACTGGGCCTCGCCGGTGGAAGCGCGGCTGTGCGAGGGCGGCGTGGTGGCGCTGGTGGGTGGCGGCAATTCCGCCGGCCAGGCCGTGGCGTTTCTGGCACCGCGGGTGAAGGAACTGCACCTGATCATTCGCGGCGAAGGGCTGGAATCGTCGATGTCGCAATACCTGATCGACCGCATCGCCGTGCTGCCGAACGTGCAGCTGCATACCGGCACCGAAGTGTCCGCGCTGGAAGGCGACCCGGAGCGCGGCCTGCAGGCGGCGGTATTGCGCACGCGCGCCGATGGGCAGACCACGCGGGTGGAATTGCGGCACCTGTTCCTGTTCGTCGGCGCCGACCCCAACACCGGCTGGCTGCAGCAGTGCGTGGAGACCGATGCGCGTGGCTTCGTCGTCACCGGCAACGCACGCGGCGATGGCGTGCCGGCCTGCCTGCCGCTGGAAACCAACCGCCCCGGCGTGTTCGCCATCGGCGATGTGCGGGCCGGCTCGGTCAAGCGCGTGGCCGCGGCGGTGGGCGAGGGCGCGGCGGTCGTCGCGCAGATCCATCAATACCTGGCACACCAGGCCAACCCGGTGCCGGCATCCGAACTTGTCAGTGCCTCACAGGAGTCCACCACCTCATGAGCGACCAGTGCACACATACCGCGCAGATCAGCGAGGTCACGCCCAGCGCACGTGGCTGCGAAGACTGTCTGGCCATCGATAGCGCCTGGGTGCATCTGCGCCTGTGCCGCAGCTGCGGCCACGTGGGGTGCTGCGATGATTCGCCGCACAAGCACGCCACGGCGCACTATCACGCCACAAGCCATCCCATCATCGAAGGCTACGACCCGCCCGAAGGCTGGGGATGGTGCTATGTGGACGAGGTGGAAGTGGAGTTGCCGGACCAGACGCCGCAGCTGGGGCCGATACCGCGGTATGTGTGAGGCGGCGCGGTTGGTTGGCGGGGTGTGGATGGGGGGCTGGGGCGCCGCTGGGAATCGGGATTGGGGAATCGGGAATCGTAAAAGCGGCTTGCGTGCTGTTTGATTTGGTCGGGCGGGGATTTTGTGTGGGGCGATGGCAAGTCTGCTGAGGGGGGCGGTTCGCTTGCTTCGCGGCGCCCACTTACTCCGGCCAGTGCACCTGCGGTAGTTCGCCGATTGTTGGGCGGGCGAACAGATAGCCTTGCTGCAGGTGGATGCCCATGTCGCGCAGGGTGCGGTATTCGTCCGGGTGCTCGATGCCTTCGGCGATGACGGCGATGCCGAGTTCTTCGCACATGCGGGTGGTGTGGCGGACGATGGCCTGGCGGCTGCGGTCGGCGTCGATGCCGCGCACCAGGGCGATGTCCAGCTTGAGCAGGTCCGGCTGGAAATCGGCCAGCAGGCCAAGGCCGGAATAGCCGGCGCCGAAGTCGTCGATGGCGGTCTTCAGGCCGCGCGCCTGGTAGGTGCGCATGATGTCGAGCAGATGGGCCGGTTCGGCCAGGTGTTCCTGTTCGCTGACCTCGAAGATGATGGCGTCCAGCGGCCAGCCGTACTGCGCAGTGGCCGAGAGCGTGGCGCGCAGGCAGTGTTCGGGGTTGTAGACCGCGTTGGGCATGAAGTTGATCGACAACAGGGCCGGCAGCGCGATCTGCGCGGCGCATTCGATCGCCTTGATGCGGCAGGCCTGGTCGAAGGCGTAGCGGTTGCGCTCATCCACGGCGGCCAGGATGCTGCCGGCCGATTCGCCGTTGACGCCGCGCACCAGCGCCTCGCCGGCATAGATGCTGCGGGTGGACACGTCCACGATCGGCTGGAACGCCATGGTGATGGCGGTGGGAAAGTCCTGGCCGTCGCGGCAGGCGTTGCAAACGGGGAGCGTGGGCATGGCTGAGCAATCGTGCGGCGTGGAGGTAGCCTAGCGGTATCGGCCGCAACAGCGCGTCATTGAGTCTGCACACGCATCCTCGCGCCATCCTCACCTGGGGCGTCACCGGGCTCGGCGATAATGCGCCATTCCCCGCATCGGACGCCCCATGACCGCTCTCACCGAACGTTACGCCCTGGCCGTGGATTACGCGCGCATCGCCCATGCCGGGCAGGTGCGCAAGGGCACGCAGATTCCGTATCTGAGCCACTTGCTGGGCGTGTCCACGCTGGTGCTGGAATGCGGCGGCGACGAAGAGCAGGCCATCGCCGGGCTGCTGCACGATGTGGTGGAAGACTGCGGCGGCGGTCATGAGGCCTCGATCCGCGCGCAGTTCGGCGATGCGGTGGCCGACATCGTGATGGCGTGCACCGATGCCACCGCCGAAGACAAGGCCGAGGTGGACAACACCGCCAGCGCGCGCAAACGCGACTGGCGCGAGCGCAAGCTGGCCTACCTGGAGCACCTGCGCAACACGCCCGGGCGCGCCTTGCTGGTGTCCGGCTGCGACAAGCTCTATAACGCGCGCACCATCGTGCAGGACCTGGAAAACCCGGACGTGGGCCAGGACATCTTCAACGTGTTCACCGCCGGGCGCGCCGGCACGTTGTGGTACTACGGCGAGCTTGAGGAGATCTTCCGCACGCGTGGCGCGGCGACTGCACGGCTGTTCAGTGGTGTGGTGGCGCGCATGCAGGCGCTGGCGGAGACCGGCGAGCAGCCGGTGCCGGCGCACGCGCTGGGGTGATTGCGTTGTAGAGCGGCTGGTTGGTGAGTTGGCTGCAGGGCCCTTGCCCGCCCACCCTCGCAGGACACGCCGCAAGTACGTCCTTGTAGGCTCTTACGCGGCATCCCTGCCGCGTAAGGTCCCGCGACGGTGGGCGGGCAAGGACCTGTCGAGATGGCCGGTGTGTGTGGTTTTCGATAAGGCAACCGACTGACTTTCTGGTGAGGTGTTCTCGCCGCGCTCTTGACGCTGTGGGTTTGCTGCAGGGCCCTTGCCCGCCCACCATCGCAGGACACGCCGCAAGTACGTCCATGTAGGCTCTTACGCGGCATCCATGCCGCGTAAGGTCCCGCGACGGTGGGCGGGCAAGGACCAGTTGAGTTGGCCGGCGCGCATGGTTTTCAACAAAGCAGCCGGCAACTGTCTTGTGCGGTGTCCTCGCCGCTTGCGGGACCGTGTGGGGGCATGGATGTCGCCACCTGGCCCCCACGAACGGGTGTACGGCATAGCCCGCGAGCGGTGAGGGCGCCGCGCCTTCGACCGATGCATTCCAGGGCGAGCAGCAAGTTGCTTGAGTGGAGCACCGCAGGACTCGCCGTCAACACTGACACCGGCTGTATGCGGCAAGCGGTAGGCTGGCGCATTGTCGAATGTCGGTGTGTCACTCATGTCCAGCGCAGCGTCGTCTTCCTCCGGCCTGGTGCGCGTGCGCGGTGCGCGCGAGCACAACCTCAAGAACGTGGACGTGGACATCCCGCGCGATGCGCTGGTGGTGTTCACCGGGGTGTCCGGCTCGGGCAAGTCGTCGCTGGCGTTCGGTACCGTATTTGCCGAAGCGCAGCGGCGTTACCTGGATTCGATCTCGCCGTATGCGCGGCGCCTGATCGACCAGGTCGGCGTGCCGGAAGTGGATTCCATCGAAGGCCTGCCGCCGGCGGTGGCCTTGCAGCAGGCGCGCGGCGCGCCGAGTGCGCGCTCGTCGGTGGGCAGCGTCACCACCATCTCCAACTCCCTGCGCATGCTGTATTCGCGTGCGGGCAGCTACCCGCCGGGGCAGGACATCATCTACGCCGACGGCTTTTCGCCCAATACCCCGGCCGGGGCCTGCCCCACCTGCCATGGCCTGGGGCGGATCTACGATGCGACCGAGGCGACCATGGTGCTGGATCCCACGCTGAGCATCCGCGATCGCGCGGTTGCCGCCTGGCCCGGTGCCTGGCATGGCCAGAACCAGCGCGACATCCTCACCACGCTGGGCCACGACGTCGACCTGCCGTGGCACAAGCTGCCGAAGAAGACCCGCGACTGGATCCTCTACACCGACGAGCAACCGGTGGTGCCGGTGTACGCCGGCTACAGCCTGGACGAGGCCAGACGCGCGCTGCGCCGCAAGGAAGAGCCCAGCTACATGGGCACCTTCACCAGTGCGCGGCGCTACGTGCTGCACACCTTTGCCACCACGCAGAGCGCGCAGATGAAAAAGCGCGTGGCGCAGTACCTGATCAGCACGCTGTGCCCGCAGTGCGACGGCAAGCGGCTGCGCCGCGAGGCGCTGTCGGTGACCTTCGCCGGCCTGGATATCGGCGAGCTGTCGCGGCGGCCGCTGGACGAGGTGGCCGACCTGCTGCGCCCGGCTGCGGAAGGTGCCGGTGGCAAGCGCAACGACAGGCGCAAGCAGGCAGATACGCATCCCGAGCAGGCGATTGCCGCGCAACGCATCGCCGCCGACCTGCGCGCGCGGATCGAGGTGGTGCAGGCGCTGGGCCTGGGTTATCTCAGCCTGGAGCGCAGCACGCCGACGCTGTCGCCGGGCGAGCTGCAACGGCTGCGGCTGGCCACGCAGATCCGCTCGCAGTTGTTCGGCGTGGTGTATGTGATGGACGAGCCATCGGCGGGCCTGCATCCGGCCGATGCGCAGGCCTTGCTGGGCGCGCTGGATCAGCTCAAGGCCGCCGGCAATTCAGTATTCGTGGTCGAACACGAGGTGGATGTGATCCGCCACGCCGACTGGATCGTCGACGTCGGCCCGGCTGCCGGCGTGCACGGCGGGCAGGTGCTGTACAGCGGCCCGCCCGCGGGACTGGAGCAGGTGGAGGCCTCGTCCACGCGGCGTTACCTGTTCGGCACCCCGCCGCAGGTGCACAGCCATGCGCGTGCGGCCACCGGTTGGCTGCAACTGCGCGGCATCACCCGCAACAATGTGCGCGAGCTGGATGTGGACCTGCCGCTGGGGGTATTCACCACCGTGACCGGTGTGTCCGGCTCGGGCAAGTCGTCGCTGGTGAGCCAGGCATTGGTGGAACTGCTGGCCGCCCATCTTGGACAAACCCAGGCAGATGAAGACGAAGCGCTGGACCCGCTGGAGCGC
Source organism: Xanthomonas sp. LMG 8993 (assembly GCF_009835065.2). NCBI lineage: Bacteria > Pseudomonadati > Pseudomonadota > Gammaproteobacteria > Lysobacterales > Lysobacteraceae > Xanthomonas > Xanthomonas sp. LMG 8993. The sequence continues at coordinate 54,882 of NZ_QVIF02000001.1, forward strand.
GGCACGCAGGTGCCGCTGGGTGGTGCGATCGTCGGCGGGCTCGACCAGGTGCGCCGCCTGGTGCGGGTGGACCAGAAACCGATCGGCCGCACGCCACGTTCCAACTTGGCCACCTACACCGGCCTGTTCGATCCGGTGCGCAAGTTGTTTGCCGCCACACCGGCCGCGCGCCGCCGTCGTTACGACCCGGGGCAGTTTTCGTTCAACGTCGCCAAGGGCCGCTGCGCCACCTGCGAGGGAGAGGGCTCGGTGCATGTGGAATTGCTGTTCATGCCCAGCGTGTACGCGCCATGCCCCAGCTGCCACGGCGCGCGCTACAACGCCAAGACCCTGGAGATCGCGCTGCGGGGTCACAACATCGCGCAGGTGTTGGCGATGACGGTGGACCAGGCCGCCAGCTTCTTTGCCGACGACGCCAGCGTGCTGCGCCCGTTGCAGGTATTGCGCGAAGTGGGGCTGGGCTATCTGCGGCTCGGCCAGCCGGCCACCGAGCTGTCCGGCGGCGAGGCGCAACGCATCAAGCTGGCCACCGAGCTGCAACGCGCGCAGCGGCGCGACACCGTGTACGTGCTGGACGAGCCGACTACCGGCCTGCATCCGGCCGATGTGGATACCTTGATGCGTCAGCTGCAAGGCCTGGTGGAGGCGGGCAATACAGTGATCGTGGTCGAGCACGACATGCGGGTGGCCGCCAGCAGCGACTGGGTGCTGGACATGGGCCCGGGCGCGGGCGGCGCGGGTGGCGCTGTCGTGGCGGCGGGTGCGCCGGAGGCGGTTGCGCGGCAGCGCGGCAGCCGCACTGCGCCGTTCCTTGCAGAGGTGTTGCGCGGAAATAAGATCGGCTGACAAACCTTTCGAAGGTTGTAGCGATGGCGTCAGCATGTTGGCCAGACGCACCTTCGATGACGCGTGAATCGATCTCGGCATGGCAGCGAGTTGCTCGCGTCGAAGAACTGATCAGACCGCACTGCATCGCATCGCATTGCAGGGCACGGCATCACTGCTCCTGACCACGCACACCGACCAACCCGACGGGTTCTTGCCCGCCTACCGTCGCGGGACCTTACGCGGCATGGATGCCGCGTAAGCGCCTACAGGGACGTACTTGCGGCGTGTCCTGCGATGGTGGGCGCGCAAGGACCCCGCAGCAAACCCGCAGATCGTCCGCTGTAAAACCGGGGCAGACGCACCGTCCAAGCTCTCAAGACCCAGTCCCCTCTCAAGACGACCGAGAGCGTGAGCGCGATGGGGATGTGTTCCCGAGTCAACCTGGGCGCGATGCCTTCTGCGTGAGCGAGACACGCCCCGTATCCATCCCCTGAGCTGGTCATTCCGATTGCCGCTGGCGCTCAGCCCATCAACTCAAAACTCGCAGACACGCCCTCGGCCTCTGCAGAGGGCGCTACCCACACATCGAATACGCCAGGCTCTACCGTCGGCTTCAATGCCTGGCCGATAAACAGCAGGTCCTCACGGCGCAGCACGAACTCCACCACCGCGCTGCTGCCCGCCGGCACCGCCAGCTTGCGGAAGTCCTTCAGCTCGCGCACCGGGCGGGTGATGCTGGCGCTGCGGTCGCGGATGTAGAGCTGCGCCACTTCCTCGGCATCGCGGGTGCCGCGGTTGTGGATGCGCGCGCTGATGCGCAGGCTGCCGGTCGCCGCCATGCGTGCATCGCTCAAGCGCAGTTCGCCGTATTCGATGCGGCCATAGGTCAGGCCGTGCCCGAACGGAAACAACGCGGCATTGGGCGCGGTGCGGTAGCGGGTCTTGAACGGTTGCAAGGCATCCGGGCGCGGGTCGGCACGGCCGCTGGGCTTGTGCGCATAGCTATAGGGCACCTGCCCGGCGGTGTGCGGAAAACTCACCGGCAGGCGCCCGGACGGACCGTGCGCGCCAAACAGGATGTCCGCCAGTGCGGCGCCCGATGCCGAGCCCAGGAACCAGCCGACCAGGATCGCCGGCGCCTTGAGCACCGGGCCATCGATCACCAGCGCACGGCCGTTGCTGAGCACCACCACCACCGGCGTGCCGGTGGCTGCCACCGCAGCCAGCAGCGCTTGCTGCACGGCGGGAATGACGATCTCGCTGCGCGATTGCGCTTCGCCGGAGTAGCGCATCGGCTCGCCGATCGCCAGCACCGCCACATCCGCGGACGCCGCTGCGGTGACGGCCGCCTGCACGCCGCCGGGCAGGCCATGTTCGAAGTCGCAGCCTTCCACCACCTGCAGGCCGTCCGGGTTGCCCAGCCGCGCGCGCACTGCGGTGGCCAGGTCGTTGCCGCTGTCGTCGCCGCCGAACAGCGTCCACGGGCCGGCGCTGTCGGTCCAGTTGCGTGCCATCGGCCCGATCAGCGCGATGCGTTGCCCCTGCGTCTTCAGTGGCAGCAGCTCGCCATCGTTCTTGAGCAGCACGATGGATTTGCGCGCCGCCTCGCGCGCCAGTGCCAGGCTGTCCGGGCGCCGCTGCCGCGCCTGTGCGCGTGCCGGCACGATGCGCAGGAACGGATTGTCGAACAATCCAAGCTCGGCCTTGAATTGCAGCACGCGCCGCACCGAGGCATCCAGCTGCGCCATCGTCACCTCGCCGGCGGCCACCAGCGCCGGCAGATGCTGCAGGTACAGCCCGCTCTGCATGCTGATGTCCACACCGGCCAGGAACGCCAGCCTGGTCGCCTCGCGCGCATCGCTGGCAAACCCGTGCCCGATCAATTCCAGATCGCCGGTGTAGTCGGACACCACCAGGCCGCGGTAGTCCCACTCGCCGCGCAATACCTCGCCCAGCAACCAGCGATTGGCGGTGGCAGGGATGCCGGCGATCTCGTTGAAGGCCACCATCGTGGTCACTGCGCCGGCATCGAAGGCAGCCTGGAACGGTGGGAAATAGACCTCGCGCAGGCTGCGCTCGGAGATGTCGACGGTGTTGTAGTCCAGCCCGGCCTCGGCGGCCCCATAGGCCGCGAAATGCTTGGGGCAGGCTGCAAGTGCATCGGCATGATCCAGGCCCTCGCCCTGGAAGCCGCGCACGCGGGCCTGCGCAAAACGCCGGCCGAGCAGCACGTCTTCGCCACTGCCTTCCACGCCGCGCCCCCAGCGCGCATCGCGCGCGATGTCCACCATCGGCGCGAAGGTCCAGTCGATGCCGACCGCACTGGCCTCCAGTGCGGCCGCACGCGCGGTGCGTTGCGCCAGCGCCGGCTCGAAGCTGGCGGCCTCGGCCAGCGGCACCGGAAACACCGTGGTGAACCCGTGGATCACATCGGCGGCAAACAGCAGCGGAATCTTCAGGCGGCTCTGCAGCGCGGCCTGTTGCAGTTGCTGATGCCACAGCACATTGGAGCCATTGAAGATGCCGCCGACCCGCCCGGCACGCGCGGCAGCAAGCTGGCCCTCGGCCGTGGGCACGGTATTGATCGGATTGGCCGCTGCGGCCGCATCGGTCTGCTGCGCCGAACCGGACAGCGTTAGCTGGCCGGCTTTTTCCTCCACGCTCATGCGCGCGATCAACGTATCGATAAAGGGCGGCGCCGCAGCCGCACGGCGCGGCAGCGCAACTCCCACCGGTACCTGTGCCAACACTGCTGCCGAGGCGGTGCCCAGCAGCAACCCACGACGCGTGATCCCTTTCCGCATGCCCGCCATCCCCGTCTGTCCATGCCAGACGCTAACGGATCGCCAGCGAAAAGCCGTGATGCGCTGCACGATGGGTGCCGGGCGGGCGGTCTCGGCAACGACGGCGACAGCACGGCGCCTTCACCGTTTCCGCACTAGCGTGCGCCATCGATCAACGGCAGTCAGGACACACGATGCTGGACGTGGAAACACGCGTGCGCTTTTACGAAATGATGCACCTGGGCATGCCGTGGTGGGAGTTCGTGCTGCGTGCGGTAGCGGTCTATACCGTGGTCCTGCTGTTGACGCGCATGACCGGCAAGCGCGCGCTGGGCCAATCCACGCCGTTCGACGTGCTGCTCATCGTGCTGCTGGGAACCGCGGTGCAGAACTCGTTGATCGGCAAGGACGTCTCGCTGCTGGGCGGCATGATCCTGGCGGCCACCTTGCTGGTGTTGAACTGGCTGGTGGGCATGGCCACCGCGCGCAGCCGGCGGATCGATACCTGGGTACAGGGCACCCCGGCGCTGCTGGCGCGTGGCGGTGAGATCTACTGGAAGGAACTGGTCCGCCACAACGTCAGCTATGCCGATTTCGAAGTGGCAAAACGCAAGGCCGATTGCCGCGACGATGCCGATATCGACATGGCGATCCTGGAGACCTCCGGGGAGATCAGCATCCTGAAAAAGCGCTAGCGCGCCGGCAGGCCGGCGTGCATGCCGGCGGTGGCGCCGCACCAGCGTGGCAGCCAGCCTGGCGCATGCGCTTCACTGCGTGGCGACCCGCGGATTAGCGGGCCTTGCAGAACAACGACAGGTCCACCGACTCGGCCATGCGCTGGTAACCGGCATCGTTGGGATGCAGGAAGTCGCGGGTCAGCGCGGCGGGTAGCCACTCCGGCCTGGCCGGGTCGCGCAGCGCGGCGTCGAAGTCGATCACCGCATCGAATGCCTGCCCGTCGCGGATGAAGCCGTTGAGCGTCTGGCGCGTGGCCGCCGCCACCGGTTCGTAGCGGTCGGAGTTGCCGAACGGGGTCAGCGTGGCGCCGATCACGGCGATGCCGTGTTGCTGCAGCCGGGTCACGATCTGGCGATACCCCAGCACCATGTCGGCGGCATTGCGGCCGGCAATCGCATCCGGCGGACCGCTGTGGCGGATGTCGTTGATGCCTTCGAACAGGATCACCTGGTCCACGCCGGGCAGCGCCAGCACGTCGCGATCCAGCCGCGCCAGCGCGCTGGGGCTGCGGCCGTCGTCGAGCAGCTTGTTGCCGCTGATGCCGGCGTTGAGCACCACCACGCTGCCGGGGCAACGCTGCTCCAGCCGCCTGGCCAGCAGGGCCGGCCAATCGCCATTGGCGCCGCGTGTGGCGGTGGCGCCTTCGGTGATCGAATCGCCCAGCGCCACCACCACCGTCTGGCGTGGGTGCGGCGCTTGCACGTAAAGGGCGGAGATGACGTTCTGGCGATACGCCAACGCCTTGCTGTCCGGCACCTCGGCCTGGCCCTTGACCACCCGCACGGCCGTGCGGCGTACCGCCGGGCGCGCCGGCGTGGGGAAATACAGGCTGACCGCCACCTCGCCCAATGCCGGTGCACGCAGCGGCACCGGGTCGCTGAGCAGCACGCCACCGGGCGGCACGGTCACGCTGGCGCGCCCGTCAAAGCGCAGCGGTTGCGCGCCCCCGCCGCCGCCGAGCAGGCGCGCGGTGCCCGCAGCGATGGTCAGCGGTGCGGTGCCCAGCTCGTTGCTGATGCGCACGCGCAGGGCCACTGCCGCGCTGCCCAGGCGCATGTCCTGGCGCACCGTTTCATCGGCAAATTGCAGCGGCGTGTCGGCACCGCCGTCGAGCCGGTCCGGCGTTGCCGAAGCGATCCAGGCCGGCACCCAGCGTGGCGCGGGGTGCGCCGTGGCCGGGCCTGCCAGCACCACACTCAGTGTCGCAGTCATCATCCATCGCCAGCGCATGCGCAGGACTCCTTTGTCGGTCAGGAAAAGAACACGCCGCCGTTGACGTCCAGGTTGGCGCCATTGATGAAGCTGGCCGCATCCGAGGCCAGGTACAACGCCGCATCGGCGGCTTCCTCCGGGCGGCCTTCGCGCCGCAGCGGGGTGGCATTGGCGACGAAGGCACGCACTTCCGGCTTGGTGAAGTCGTCATGGAAGCGGGTGGAGATCATGCCGCAGCACAATGCGTTGACGCGGATGCCGCGCGGGCCCAGTTCCTTGGCCATCGCGCGCGAGAAGGTCATCACCGCCGCCTTGGCGGTGGCGTAGATGGCCGCGCCCGGCCCGCCGCCATCGCGCCCGGCAAGCGAGGCGAAATTGACGATCGCACCGCCTTCGCGCATATGCGGCGCCACCGCCTGGGTGGTCAGGTAGACCGATTTGAGGTTGAGGTCCATCACCTGATGGAAGAAGGCCTCGTCGATGTCGGCCAGCGGCTTGCGCGCCAGCATGCCGCCGGCCACGTTGATCAGCACGTCGATGTGCTGGCCGAAGGCGGTGCGCGTGGCGGTCAGCAGGCCGGCCACGGCGGTGGCATCGGTGACGTCGGCGCGGTGCAGGATGCCCTGCCCGCCGGCAGCCTGCAGCTGTGCCAGGGTGTCGCGCGCGCTGGCGTCGTCGTTGGCGTAGTTGATGCAGACCTTGGCGCCGGCCGCGGCCAGCTTGAGCGAGATGGCGCGGCCGATATCGCGGCCACCGCCGGTGACGATGGCGACCTTGTCGTGGAAGTGCATGCGGGTGTGTCCTGTTGGTGTGGGGAAAGCGGGGTAGGCAGCGGGCACGCTCAGGTGCCCGCTGCGTCGAGTCGGTGGATGCGGCCGGTGACCAGCCACAGCGCGGCCAGCGAAGCCGGCACCAGCGCGGCGACCAGAATGAACATCGGTGCGTACGAGGTTGCGGTCATCACCGGGACCAGCCAGGTGGTGATCAAGGTGCCGGCCACCGCGGCCATGCCGCCGATGCCGGCCAGCGAGCCGACCGATTTGCCGGCGAACAGATCGCCGGGCAGGGTCTGGATATTGCCGATGGCGATCTGGAAGCCGAACAGCACGGCGGCAATCGTCAGCACCGCCATGCGCGGGTCGGCGGCCTGCACGGCGCCCAGCAGCGCCGGCGCCATGATGGCCCCGCCCAGGGTGATGGTCCATTTGCGCGCGCGGTCCACGCTCCAGCCGGCCGCGATCAGGCGCCCGGACAGCCAGCCGCCGCACAGGCTGCCCAGCATCGCACCGACGAACGGCACCCAGGCGAATGCGCCGATCTGCTTGATGTCGAAGTGGAAGGTCTCGGCCAGGTAGATCGGCAGCCACGACACGAACAGCCACCAGATCGGGTCCAGGAAGAACCGCGCCAGCACGATCCCCCAGCTTTGCCGGTGCGACATCAGCTGGCGCAGCGTGGGCAGGTAGGCCGGCGGCGGCGCGCTGCCGGCGTCGGGCGCATCCAGGATCAACGCACGTTCGGCCGCGTCGACCCAGGGATGCCGGTCCGGTCCGGCGCGGTAGATCACCAGCCACGGCAGCAACCACAGCATGCCGAGCACGCCGATCAGCACGAACGTGCCCTTCCAGCCGAACGACAGGAACAGCAGCGCGATCAGCGGTGCCGAGACGATCGCGCCGATGGAGGCGCCGGCATTGAAGATGCCCTGCGCCAACGCACGCTCGCGCGCGGGAAACCATTCCGCATTGGCCTTGACCGCGCCCGGCCAGGCGCCGGCTTCGCTGATGCCCAGCAGCGCGCGCACCACCGAGAACGCCATGATGGAGTGCGTGACCGCATGCAGCGCGATGGAGAGCGACCACACCGCGATGGACAGGGCAAAGCCGAGCCGGGTGCCGATGATGTCGAACAGCCGCCCGAACACGAACTGCCCGGCGGCATAGAACAGCATGAAGATGGTGACCAGCAGCGCGTAGTCTTCCTTGGTGGCGCCGATGTCGCGCGAGATCGCCGGCCACATCACCGCCAGCGCGTTGCGGTCGATGTAGTTGATCACCGTGGCCACCGCGATCAGCGCCACGATCAGCCAGCGCACTGCCGAGCGCTTGCCCGCGGGGCGCGTGCGGGTGGAGGCGGTGCTCATTGCGCACCTGCAGTGCGATCGAAGCGCGCGTAGCTGCCGCGCCAGCTGTAGCGCTGACCGGCAGCCTGTACCTGGTGACTGCGTTGTGCATCGGCGTCGTCGGCCACCGCCAGCGCGATGCGCTGGCCGCCGACCAGGGTGAGCACGATCACCTCGGCATCGTCGCCGCGCACGCGCTCGATGGCGCGGATGCGGCTATTGGCGCCGTGCACGTATTCGGCGGTGCCGTTGTATTCGCCATGCGGTTCCAGCACGCCGAAGAAGCTGACATTGGCCTGCCCATCCACGCGCTGGATCAGCGCCGGTTCGCGGCGCAGGTTGAAGTTCGGGTCGTTGGCTCCGCTCTCCACCAGCAGGGCACGCGCCGGCGCGCTGCTGCCGAAGCGGTAGCTGTAGAAGCGGCCGGCGAGCAGCCAGCTCAGGCTGCGCGTGTCGGTGCTGGCGTCGCTGGAGGCGTCCACCCACAGGTGCTGATAGCCGTTGGCCTTGCCCAGCACCGGGCGTTGCGTCAGTGCGCGCTCTGCGGTGAAGCCGACCTGCATGATCTGCCCGTTGAAGTGCAGCGGCAGGTCGTAACGTGCCGGAGCGCTGGCGTTGACGCGCAGCAGGTCGACCACCACCGGCAGGCGCAGCTGCGGGTGCGACAGCAGCGCCTGGGTGCGGGTGAAGCTGACCCCGTCGTAGGCCTGCTGCATGCGCGCCGACACGATCTGGGTGTCGGCAGTGCTGGCGAACAGCAGCTGCGTCGGCGCGTGTTGCTCGCCCACCTTCCAGTCGCCGTTGAAGTGGCTGGTCTCGTTCACCACCAGCGTGTTGTGCGCAACGGTCTGCTTGGCCCAGCTGGTGTTCTCCGGTAGATAGATGCCGCCGGCCTTGGCTTCCACATTCAGGAAACGCGCCGCGCCGTAGTCGGTGACCACGCGCTGGCCGTTGTCGTAGAACAGCCAGTTCAACTTGTCGAAGTGGCCGTGGCCCATGCCTTGCGAGGTGTTCTTCATCACCAGCGTCTGGCCGTCTTCGCCGCCGCTGCGCAGGATCGCCAGCGCGCCCCGGTCGCCCCGTGCGCCATCGCGCAGCAACACGCTGCCGAAGGCGAACGGCTGGGCGCGGTCCTGCGCGAGCGCGGTGGCCACGGCCAGGCCTTCGGGGGTGAGCAGCACGCGGCGCTGGCGTTGCGCGATGGACAGCAGCTGCGCGTCGTGGGTCTGCGCGTAGGCGATGCCGATGCCGGCCACCAGTTCCTCGGTGTCCAGGCCCTTGTCGAGGATGGCGTCGTTGATCGGGAAGAAATAACCGCCGTAGCTGCTCTGCACCAGGCTGTTTACGGCCTTGAGCAGCACGCCGTCGCGGCGCTGGAAGATGTGCTGCTGCGGCTGGTTGCGCTCGATCGCATTGGCGAACAGCACGAACGGCGCCAGGGCATAGCGTTGGTAGTACGGGCCTTCGGCGTAGTAGCCGTCCGGCGAGAACAACTGGTCCACCTGCGCCAGGAAGCCTGCCTTGCCATCGCGCCTGCTGCCGCGCAGTGCCTTGTCCACCAGCGCCTGGTCGCGCAGCACATAGCCGGTCATGCCGACTGCGGCCACTGCCCAGGTGGCGTGGTTGTGGATCTTGTCGAAGTTGTCGGCGCTTTCGTCGCACAGGAACTGCGCCATGCGTGCGAACACGTCGCGGTCGATGGTGGCGCGGTCCTGCGCGCTGAGCGTGTCGCGGATGGCGTCGTAGCCCTGGCTTGCGTAGACCAGCCACACCGAGTCGTTCAAGGACTGCCAGAACAGCCGCCCCGGCACCTGGCCGCGCCCGGCCGGGTGTGCGCCCAGCGTGGGATACAGGCGTGCGTAGGCCAGCAGCACGTCGCGCGCATAGTCGGCATAGGCGCGATCGCCGGTGAGCCGGTACAGCGCACCGGCGGCCTGGATGGCCTGGTAGTTGCGTTTGTGCTGCTCGTGGCTGGCGCCGCCGCCGGGATCGCTGGGCACCGGCACGTCCACCCCGGCCCGCATCGCCGCGCGCACGCTGGCTTCTGCGCGTGCCTGTTCGCGGGCGAACACCGGCAGCCTGGCGCCAGCGCTGGCCATCTCGCGCCATTGCTGGGCGGTGACCAGCACCGGCGCGGCGTCGGTGGCCCGCGGTTGCGGCTGCGCTGCTTGTTCGGCCGCGGGTGACGGGGCGGCGCTGCAGGGCAGGGCGCTGCCGGCGCCGACCAGGACCAGCAGCAACAGGCGGGTGGAACGGGTCATAGCAGGGGCTCCGCTGCGTCGGCGTGCAAGGCCGGGGTGCCGACGAACTGGTTGCCGCTGGCGATGAGGTGGGGTGTGCCGGTGGTGTGCTGCGCCAGGATCGCGGCGCTGTCGACGAAGCGGTTATTGCGCAGCGCAATGTGCTGCACGCCGTGCAGGCGCAGCGACGCACCTGCGTTGCGGCCGACCTGCGTGAAGTGCGAGTCGCTCACCTGCAGCACCGGGCCGAAGGTGCTTTCGTCGCGGCCGCCGCGATACAGGTCCAGCACCGGCCCGGCGACGCGGTGGAACTGCGACTGCTGCACCGTGACCTGTTCGACGTTGTAGGTGCCACGGTCGTCGGTCTCGGCGTGTGCGGACAACACCTTGCCGGAGACGTCCTCGACCAGCAGCCGGTCCAGCAGGATATGGTCGGCCAGGCTGCCCTTGCCGAGTGCGATCACGTCGAAGCCGGGTTGCGCGTCCAGATGATGCAGGTGCGTGTCGCGCAAGGTGAGCTGGTACTGCGCCACCGCGCTGCCCGGTGCGGTGCGGATCACCGCATTGCCCGGCTGCGCGGGTGCGGCGCGGCCATCGATCTCGAGCCGGGCCAGGCTGAGCGAGCCGCCGGATGCGATCTGGAACAGCGCCGGCTGGGAAAAGCGGATGCGCGCGTGGCCGCGTTGCGGGCCTTCCAGCGTCAGCGGCCGGTCCACGTCGAGGATGTCATCGACCTGGTAGCGGCCTGCGTCCAGTTGCAGGCGGTCGCCGGGGCCGGCCTGCGCCACGGCGTCGGTCAGGCTGGACTGCCCCGGCCGAACGCGGGTGCGGCGGCCGCTATCGGTGACTGCCTGCGCTGCCTGCTTGGGGTACCAGCTCACGCCCACCTGTGCGCGCGCGATGTAACTCAGCGCCGGGTCGGCGCCGACGCCAGTGGCGTTGTCGGCGACCAGCAAGCCGGTGCTGGCGCGGGTCATCGTCACCTGGCGGCTGTTGACGCCGCCGGGCAGGCGGGTGGAGGCCAGCGGGCTTTGCAGGTTGCTGGTGAAGGCAATACCGGACAGGTCGCCCAGCACGCGCACCGGGTCGCTGGCGGCCACGATCAGGTTGCCGGCAAAGCGGCTGTTGATCGGCGCGGCGGTGCGCTCGGCATCCATGCCGGCACCGAAGTACAGCTGGTTGACGGTCACGAAGGTGTTGCGCTCGATGCGCGCCTGGTCCACCTGCACGTAGCGGTTGGCAGGCGAGTTGGGCACCCCGTACATGATGCTCAGCGCCGACGAATAGCCATCGCCGGCCAGGTTTTCCAGGTAGTTGTGGCGCACGGTCTGCTTGCGGTTGATCACGCGGATGCCGCCGGTGTTGGCCTTGCCGTCGCCGAAGAACACGTTGCGCTCGACCAGGTTGCCATCGCCATGCCGCAGCACCAGCGCGCCGCGTGATTGCTTGAACACATTGCCCCGGTAGGTGTTGCCGCCGGACTTGTTGGAGACCACCTCCACCTCGCCGTCGCAGCCTTCGAACCAGTTGTTGTCCACCACCGAGTTGGAGGCGCTGTCGGCATCGCTGCTGGTGCCGATGCGTAGCGTCTCGCCGCCATTGGCGCCCAGGTTGGGGCGTGGCCCGAACCAGTTGTGGTCGATGCGATGGCGGTTGTCCAGGCCCTGGGTGGCGTCGCGCACCACCACCAGGGTGGGGCCGGCATTGGTCTTGCCGACCAGCTGGTTGTGGTCGAAGCGGTTGTCGCTGTCGTACAGCGCCACCCAGTTGTCCGAGTCACTGCGGGTGGGCTTGCTGAAGCCATCCACCACCACCCCGGTGATGCGGCTGTGGCGCGCGCGCTCCTTGCTGGAGATGCGGTACGACAGCACCGCATCGCCGGGGCTATGGCCGTCGCGGAACACCAGGTCCGACACCACCAGGTAGGTGCCGGCCATGTGCAGGTCGGAGGTGCCGCTGATGATCACCTTGCCCGGCGTTTGCGCGGTGAGGGTGATCGGCTGCTCGGCGGTGCCTTGCCCGCGCAGCACGATGGCGAAATCCCGCCACTGCCCATCGGCCAGCACGATGCGATCGCCGGCACGCAGCGCGGCCGCCGCCACGGCGTACTCGCTCTGGTCGTGCACCAGGTACGAGGTGGCCTGGGCCGAGCCGACCCAGGCGGGCGCGCACAGCAGCAACAGGCAGGCAAGGGAGACGGGGGATCGCATCGGGATGCTCCTGGACGCTGGCGCGTCGGTGATGGCCGAGGGTAACAGTGCAAACTGGATCGTCAACCAAAATGATAGTCCAGTTGGTCCGTATTGAAGCCCGTGATCGCTTCGATGTCATGCTGCAAATGCACAAAATAATCCACATAACTGGCCTAGTCAGGTGGTTCGTTGGATAAATTGTAAAAATGATTGACTTGGCATTGATCCGCGTAGAGTCTCCACCTCGCTCGGTCTCGAGCGTCCTTTGGGAGGAGGAATTGTGCGGTATCTAAAACCAGTCCAATTGCGTAGACCAATTATTCGGAATGCCTTGGCCCAGGCGCTACTGACTGCCGTTGCACTGGCAAGCGCGCAGGCAGCCCTGGCCCAGCAAAGCGACGCGGCCCAGCAGGCACCGGAGCAAGCGCCCACCACGCTGGACCAGGTCAAGGTCACCGGCATCCGCAGCTCGATCCAGTCGTCTATCGACAGCAAGCGCGAGCAGACGGTGGTGGCCGACGTGCTGTCGGCCGAGGACATCGGCGACCTGCCGGCGCTGTCGATCGGCGAGGCGATCGAGACCATCACTGGTGCGGCCACGCACCGCGAGAAGGGCGGCGCGTCGGAGATCTCCATCCGTGGCCTGGGGCCGTTCCTGGGCTCGGCCACCTTCAATGGGCGCGAGGCCAGCAACGGCAGCGGCGACCGCTCGGTGAACTTCAACCAGTTCCCCTCCGAACTCATCAACACCGTGGCGATCTACAAGACCCAGCGCGCCGACTTCGTCGAAGGTGGCATCGCCGGCACGGTCAACATGCAGACCGTGCGGCCGCTGGAATTCGGCAAGCGCCGCGTGCAACTGGACGGGCGGGCGACCTATGCCGATGGCGACAGCAAGTTGCGCGATGCCGATGGCGTGGGCTGGCGCGGCACCGTCAGCTACCTGGACCAGTTCGATCTGCGCGGGGCCGGCAAGCTGGGGGTCTCGCTCGGCCTGCAGCGGCTGGAAGGCACCAACCCGGAAGAGGTGATGAGCAGCAGCTCCACCTGGACGGCCTGCAACGCCAACGAGGTGGTGGGCGCCAGCCGCAACTGCACCGCCGTGACCCCGGCGCAGGTGCAGGCGGGGACGCCGTATTACCTGGCGCCCGGCAGCCGCGTGTACCGCCAGATCAGCGAGCACGATCAACGCGACGCGGCCTTCGCCGCGCTGCAATGGCGGCCCTTCGACGGCCTGGAGGTGGCCCTGGATTACCAGGATTCGCAGCGCACCGTGACCGAAGACCGCGCCGAGCTGAACTTCTCCGAGACCCTGCGCAACCTCAACAACCGCCAGGTGGGCGACAACGGCGCCTTGCTCGGCCATACCGGCAGCAGCACGGTGGAATCTTCCACCGACTACAAGGTGCGCGACGAGCAGTACCGTGGTGGCGGGCTACGCGTGGAATGGCGCCCGAACGCGGCCTGGATGCTGTCCACCGACCTGTCGTATTCGCGCACCGAGCGCAGCGAAATCGACCGCCTGATGCGGCTGCGCTCCAATGCCACCGACATCAACGGCAACCGCGTGCCCGGGATCAACGGGCAACGCGTGGACTACACCTACACCTATGCCGGCGATGTGCCGGGGATCGTGGTCGATCCCGCGTTCGACCTGAACAACCCGGACAATTTCAGCGCCGCGGCGCGCGCGCGGCGCGACGAGTTGCGCCGCGAGCACACCATCCGGGCCTGGCGTTTCGATGGCGCCTTCACCCCGGAAAGCGGGCTGCTCACCTCCATCAAGGGCGGCGTGCGCCTGTCCGAGGCGACTTACCGCGACCTGGACGACCGCGTCGAACGCAACGTCACCGATCCGGCCACGATCCGCGCCGCCAACCTGGCCTGCCGGCAACCGTTCCCGCAGGAGGATTTCCTCTCCAGCGCCAGCGGCAACACCATCCAGCAGTGGGCCACCTTCGACAGCCGCTGTCTGTTCAGCGCCATCACCGGCGTGGACGACACCGGCCGCAATGCCGACCCGCGCGGCACCGCCGACTCCGACGTGGAAGAAAAGACCCGCGCGCTGTATGTGATGGGCGAGTTCGCCAGCACGCTGTTCGGGCTGCCGCTGGACGGCAACCTGGGCGTGCGCTGGGTGCGCACCGACGTCAGCTCGGTGGGGTTGCGCGGCGAGCTGGACGTGGTCGACAACCCCGACGGCACCATCCAGCTGGTGGAAACCGGGCGCTTCGCCGCGCAGACGGTGCGCGCGTCCAACCGCGTGTTCCTGCCCAGCTTCAACGCCAACATCGGCCTCACCGAGCAGACCCAGCTGCGCTTCGGGCTGTACCGGGCCATGGCGCGCCCGGATCTGGTGGCGCTGTCTGCCGGGCGCACTTTCATCCTGGAGCCGGGGACCGAATTCACTACCGTCGGCGAGGCGATCGGCAGCATCACCGCCACCGGCAACCCGCGCACGCAGCCGCTGCTGTCGTCCAATGCGGACGTGTCGCTGGAGTGGTATCCCAATGCCGACTCCCTGCTCAGCGCCGCGGTGTACTACAAGCAGTTCACCGGTGGCGCGGTGCCCACGGTGGTGGACGAGCGCTTCGTCATCGACGGCACCGCGGTGGTGGTGCCGGTGGTGCAGGACGTCACCACCCGGCAAAAGAGCGATCTCACCGGGCTGGAGTTGACCGGCACCCACCGCTTCTCCTACCTGCCGGCGCCGTTCGACGGCCTGGGCGTCAAGCTGAGCTACAACTACGCCGATTCCAACTACAAGACCCAGGATCTGCGCCTGGGCGACCAGATCGACCCGGCAACCGGCCTGGTGAGCAGCGGCATCGTCGCGCCGGCCAATATCTTCGGCCTGTCGCGGCACGTGTTCTCCGGCCAGCTGTATTACGCCATCGGCGCGGTCGACCTGCAGGCCATCTACAAGTATCGCTCCGAGTATTTCCAGAAGTTCGTCGGCGCCCCGGCGCAGAACCGCTACGTGCGCGACAGCGGCACCCTGGACCTGCGTGCCAGCTACCGCGTCAATGCGCAGCTGTCGGTGTCGTTGGAGGCTTCCAACCTGACCAACGAGCCGCGGATCTCCGACATGCCGGTGCCCGGCAGCTTCCGTGAGTACAACACTTACGGGCGACGTTATTATTTGGGGGTGCGCTACCGGTTCTAGCGTCGCCCACCTGTCCGGCACCCGTGTGCCGGGCCGATCACCCTGAGGGTTTGAGTCGCCGATGTCCGAAAACCGCCTGTACCACTCCGTTGCCGCCAAGATCCGCGCGCTGATCGACACGGGCGAATTCCCGGTCGGCTCGCGCCTGCCGGGCGAGCGCGAGTTGGCCGAGCGCTTCGGCGTCAGTCGCGTCACCGTGCGCGAGGCCGAAATCGCGCTGGAAGCGCAGGGCCGCATCGTGATCAAGATCGGCTCGGGCGTGTACGTCAAGCCACGCCTGGCGTCGGACGAGGGCGCGTTGCCGGATGTCAGCGCGTTCGAGCTGACTGCCGCGCGCGCGGTGATCGAGGCGGAGGCGGCCGCATTGGCCGCCAGCCACATCACCGATGCGGAGCTGGATGAGTTGAACGGCATGATCCAGGCGCTGTCCGCACCGGGGCTCAGCGATGCGGCCGCTGCCGACTACGACCGCGCCTTCCACCTGGCGATCGCGCGGATTAGTGGCAACCCGGTGGTGGCGCACTGCGTGCAGCTGATCTGGCGCATGCGCAACGAATTGCCGCGCGTACGCGAGGTGTATGCGCGGGTCTGCCACGACGACGGCGCCACCCGCGTGGACGAACACACCGCCATCCTGCAGGCCCTGCAGCAACGCGACCCCATGGCGGCACGCACGGCCATGCGCAACCACTTCCAGCGTCTGTTCGAATCCATGCTGGAAGCGACCGAGAACGATGCACTGGCGGAGATCCGCCGCCGCACCCAGCAGGACCGCGCGCATTTTCTGGCGGCCACGCGCACCTGAGTGCATGTGATGGTTTGTTGGACGCGCTGCGTCGACCACCAGCGGCACTTTCGTGCCGCTGACGCTGGAGCCTCCAAAAAACACATCCACTAATCAGCTGGACGCGCCGTCTGCGCCGGTTCGGCACCACCGACACGCGGCTGATCTGAGTGTCGCGCCTGCGGTCGTCGCGGACGCTGCAGCGACAACACGCTGCAGGCGCGTCCGCCCTCAGGCAGATCGCTCTACCTGATAGGGCGTAGGCACCTGCAAGTGCAGGTCTCAGTCCGCCATCACCTTGTCCGGCGTCATCGGGGTGCTGCGGATGCGCTTGCCGGTGGCATGGAAGATCGCATTGCAGATCGCCGCCGAAACACCGACCAGGCCGATTTCGCCCACGCCTTTTGCGCCCAGGCTGCTGACGATGCGGTCGTCCTCGTCGGCGAAGATCACATCGATGTCGTGGATGTCGGCATTGGCCGAGACGTGATACATCGCAAAATCGTGATTCATGAAACGACCGAAGCGATGATCGGACTGGGTGTGTTCGTGCAGCGCCTGGCCGATGCCCCAGACCACGCCGCCGACGATCTGGCTGCGCGCGGTGATCGGGTTGAGGATGCGCCCGGCTGCAACCGCGCTGACCACGCGGGTGACGCGGACCGTGCCCAGCTCTTCATCCACCCGCACTTCCACAAACACCGCGCCGTGGGTGGCACGGGTGTACTTGCGTTGCTTGAGCACATTGGGCAGCAGCAGGAACTTGTCTTCGATCTGTTCCAGTTCTGCTGCACGCAACAATTCGGTCAAGGCAATGGTGGTGCCGGCATCGGCGCGCAAGGCCAGCGTGCCGTCGGCAAACACCACCTCGTCCAGCTTGGCCTTGCCAAAGCGCGAGTTCGGCAACGCCTGCGCCAGGCGCAGCAACCGTGCGCGCAGCTTCGCGCACACGCCATCCACCGCCGAGCCCACCGTGGTCACATGCGACGAGCCGCCTTCGATCGGTGCGACCGGCAGAGTCGAATCGCCGAGTTGGAAAGTGACCTGTTCCAGCGGCAGGCCCAGTGCTTCGGCCGCGATCATCGCCATCACCGTATAGGTGCCGGTGCCGATATCGCTGGCTGCGCTGCTCACCACCAGCCGGCCATCGGCGTGCAGCACCGCATGCGCGCGCGCAAACATCTGCATCGCATCCCATTGACCGGTGGCCATGCCCCAGCCGACCCACTCGTTGCCTTCCTTGCGTGCACGCGGCTGCAGCGGACGCTGCGCCCAGCCGAAGCGTTCGGCACCTTGCTGGTAGCACGCGCGCAGCGCCTTGGTGGAGTAGGGCTTGTCGTCGGCCGGGTTGACCTCGGCATAGTTCTTCAGGCGCAGCGCCAGCGGATCCATGCCCAGCTCATAGGACAGCTCGTCCATCGCCACTTCCAGCGCATGCACGCCGTGTGCGGCGCCGGGTGCGCGCATGTCCATCGGGCTGAACTGGTCCAGGCTCACCAGGTTGTAGCCCAGATGCACGTTGTCGCAGGCATACAGCTGCCCGCTCCAGTTGACCACCACCTCGACGTAATCCTCGATGCGCGATGTCTCGGCAATGGCCTCGTGCCAGATCGCACGCAAGCTGCCGTCGCGGTCGGCGCCGAGCTTGAGCCGCTGCAATGTCTCCGGGCGATGGCCGAAAGTGAACATCTGTTGCCGCGTCAGCACCACGCGCACCGAGCGGTCCAGCAGGATCGACGCCATCACCGCCAGCGGCAACTGATACTGCGGGCGCAGCCCGGAACCGAAGGCACCGCCCACGTACGGATTGCGCACGGTGACCTTGCGCTTGCTCAGGCCGAACACATGTGAGACATACCAGCGGCTGTTCTGCGAGCCCTGGGTCTTGTCGTAGATGGTGAAGTGGCCATCGGCATCGCGGATCACGGTGGAGGCGAACAGCTCCATCGGATTGTGGTGCTCCACGCCGCTGTAGTAGTCGGCCTGCACCTGGACAGCGGCATTGGCAAAGGCGGTGTCCGGCTCGCCCTTGTCCTTGGGCGGCGGCGAGAAACCAGCCTTCATGGCCTTGGGCTTGTGCGCGCGGTCCAGGTTGGTCATCAGGTTGGTGTCGTGCGGGTCCTGCAGCAGTTCCACCTCCACCAGGTGGGCCGCGTGGCGCGCCGCTTCAAAAGTGTCGGCCACCACCAGGGCGATTGGCTGGCCGCTGTACAGGATCTTGTTGTCGTACAGGGGCCGGAACGGCGAACCGGCCGGTGCGGTCATGTCCTTGTAGAACACATCCATGCCGCGCATATGCGGGCGGTTCTCATGGGTGACGATCTCCAGCACGCCCGGCACCGCACGCGCGGCATCAAGATGGAAGGCGACGATCTCGCCCTTGGCGATGCTGCTGTTGACCACCACACCATAGGCCAGATCCGCCACCGGCCATTCGGCGGCATAACGTGCCTGGCCGGTGACCTTGGCACGCCCGTCGATGCGGGTGACGCCGGTGCCGGTGGGGCGATAGCCGGTGCCGCTGTCGGCAACCGGCGGGATCAGGTCGTTGTCGGGTAGATCGGTGCTGCGTGCGTTCATGGCGCTTCCTCCAGCGCGCTGGTTCGCCCGCGGTTGTCGATGGTGCCCTCGCGGGCGACGTCCAGGGCACGCACGATCGCGCGGCGTGCCAGCGGCAGCTTGAAGGCATTGTTGCCTTGCGGTTGCGCACCCTGCAGCAAGGCATCGGCCAGGCTGCCGAAGCTCTCGGCCGTGGCCGGTTTGCCCACCAGCTGCGCTTCGGCGTCGGGGTTGCGCCAGGGCTTGTGCGCCACGCCGCCCAGGGCCACGCGCACCTCACGGATGCTGCCGTCCTCGGCCAGGTCCAGCGCCGCCGCCACCGACACCAGCGCGAATGCATACGACAGGCGCTCGCGGATCTTCAGGTAGGCGCTATGCGCGACGAAGCGCTGTGCATCGGGCAGGTCGATATGCACGATCAACTCGTCCGGGGCCAGGGTGCTGTCCAGCTCCGGGTGCTCGCCGGGCAGGCGGTGGAACTGCGCGAACGGGATGTCGCGCTCCCCGTTGGGGCCTTGCACGTGCACCACTGCGTCCAGCGCAGCCAGCGCGACGCACATGTCCGACGGGTGCGTGGCAATGCACTGCGCGCTGGCGCCGAGGATGGCGTTATAGGTGGTGAGCCCGCCGATCGCCGAGCAGCCGGTGCCGGGTGCGCGCTTGTTGCACGGGGTGGCGTGGTCGTAGAAGTACAGGCAGCGGGTGCGCTGCAGCAGGTTGCCGCCGTTGCTGGCCATGTTGCGGATCTGTGGCGAGGCGCCGGCCAGGATCGCCGCGCTCAGCAAGGGGTACTGCGTCTCCACGTCCGGGTGATAGGCGGTGTCGGCATTGCGTGCGAGTGCGCCCAGGCGCAGGCCGCCTTCGGGGAGCGCACTGATGCTGTCCAGCGGCAGGCGATTGATATCGACCAGGCTGCCCGGCCGCATCAATTGCAGCTTCATCAAGTCGGTGAGATTGGTGCCGCCGGCGATCAGGCGCACCGGGGCTTCGGCGGGCACCGGGTGCGGGTCGCTGCCGCGCACCGACAGGGCAGTCAGCGCCGCATCGACGCTGTCCGCGCGCGTATAGGTGAGCGGAATCATGCCGGCACCGTCCCTGGCGTCCACGGTGTGGCGGCGCTCTCGCTGCTGTCGCTGGGCTTGCCCATGACCTGCATCACCGCATCGGTGATTTGCGGGTAGGCACCGCAGCGGCACAGATTGCCGCTCATCAACTCGCGCACCTGGTCGCGGTCGTGCGCCTTGCCTTCATTGATCAGGCCCACTGCCGAGCATAACTGCCCGGGCGTGCAATAGCCGCACTGGAAGGCATCGTTCTCGATGAAGGCACGCTGCAGCGGATGCAGCTGTTCGCCCTCGGCCAGGCCTTCGACGGTGGTGATCTCGGCGCCGTCCTGCATGACCGCAAGCGTCAGGCAGCTGTTGATGCGGCGCCCATCGACCAGCACCGTGCAGGCGCCGCATTGGCCGTGGTCGCAGCCTTTCTTGGTGCCGGTGAGGTCGAGCCGGTCGCGCAATAGATCGAGCAGGCTGACCCAGGCTTCGAGCTGCAATTGGTAAGGCTGGCCATTGATGCGCAGGTTGACCGGGTAGGTCGGCGCAGCAGTGGCGGTGGCCGGCGCCAGATGCGTGGCAGTGGCGGGTGTGGCATTCATGCGAACCCCGTGGCGATGGCTGAGAGGAGGACCCTCACCTTGATGCCTGCGTGGTCAAGGTGTGGTGTAGGTGAGTGAGGTCTCTTTCACGCGTGCGTGAAGCCTGAGCGTGGTCATGCGCGGAACATGGCGGCGTTGCTGCGCATGACATCGCTTGATCGCAGGCCGGTGCCAATCGTCGGTGCGTCATCGTGGTGTCACCTGCATTGGCCAGGCTAGCCGGCCCAGCGCACAGGGGAACGCGCCGCATGAAAGCCAACGCCACCCGCGCCTGGACGCAGGTGTTCACCCAGCACGGATCGGTGCTGCGTGGCTTTTTCGTGCGTCGCGGCGCCAACGAGGATGCTGAAGACCTGGTGCAGGAAACCTATCTGCGGCTATTGCGTGCGCATCAGGATCAGGGCGAGGCGATCGCCAATCCCGAGGCGTATCTGTACACGGTGGCGCTGAACCTGGCGCGCGAGCAGGCCGCGCGACGCAAGCAGGCGCCACTGCGCATCGACGAGATGGAACAGTTTTCGCAGTTGCTGGCCGCAGGCGACGACGTGGAAGACGCCGCGCACCGGCAGCAGCGCCAGCAACGCCTGCAGGCCCTGCTGGCCACGTTGCCGGAGCGCACCTGCGCGGTATTGGTGATGCAGTACCGCGACGGGCTCAGTTACAAGCAGATCGCCGAGCGCATGGGGGTGTCTGCGCATATGGTCAAGAAGCATGTGGTGCGTGGCTTGTCGGCCTGCCGACGGGCGGTTGCCGACAGCGGGGACAGCTGGTGAGCAAGCCGGTGTTACCGAGCCGCAGCGTTGTCGGTGAAGCCGCGCACTGGCACGCGCTGCAACGCATGCAGGCGCTGGATGCGACGCAACAGGCCGGCTTTCTGCAATGGCTGACCGCATCGCCGCTGCATGTACGCGAATACATGGCGGTGCTGCGTGTGGCCGGCGATCTGGGCGATGCCATACGTGGCATGGACCTGGACGTGGATGCCCTGCTTGCTGCCGACCGGCGCAAGACTGCCGATGCCGCGCCGCCCAACGTGATCGCGCTGCCGCTGCGGTCACAAGTTCAGCCAGCACCGCAACCCGCTGCCCGGCCGCGCCGCAGCGAAGGCCAACCCAATGCACGCATGCGCAGCTGGCGCATGGGCCTGGCCGCGGCGCTGTGCGGCGTGGCGATCCTGACCGGCTGGGCCTGGCCACGCACGCAGACCTACGCCACTGCGCACGGCGAGCAGCGCAGCGTGCAGTTGGCCGACCGCAGCGTGGTGCATTTGAATGGGCAAAGCAGCCTGCGTGCCACCATGACGCCGTGGAGCCGCCACCTGCAGCTGCTGCGTGGCCAGGCCAGCTTCGTGGTCGCGCCGGATCGGCGCCCGTTGCAGGTGCATGCAGGCCATCTGCGTGTCGAGGATATCGGCACCACCTTCAATATCGCCCTGTATCAACACCAGGCACGCATCGAGGTCGCCGAGGGCCGTGTCCATGTCTGGCGCGACGCGCGCGATGGGCAGCCGATGCTCGCCGACCTGGGAGCGGGGCAGAGCGCACGGATCGATGCGGCCACCGGCAAGATCGAACTGGCCAGCGAAGAGGTGGCCGCCATGCATGCCTGGCGGCAGCGGCGCATCGTGTTCCGCGACGCGCCGCTGGCCACAGTGGCCGAAGACTTCAATCGCCTCAACCGCACGCGTTTGTCGATCGACGATGCTGCCGCCGGTGCGCTGCGGCTCACCGGTAATCTGCGCGGTGACGATCTTGCCGCGCTGCGTGCCTTCCTGGATGGCCAGCCGAACCTGCGCGTGGTCAGCGCGCCGGGGATGCTGCGCGTGAGCAGCCGGCCTGCGCCGGGAACGGCGACGCGATAGCCACGGCGCTGCACGACGCCGTAATGCGTGCAGCGCGTGCGCATGCCGCATCGCGCGCGTAGCCCACATGCATTGATCCTGCGCGCAGTGGATGGGGTTGCCGATGCCATTGCGCCGCGTGCATGCCGATGGCCGTCTGCGGCTGCGTCCACGCACATGCAAGACCTCACGTCCTCGTGCACGCAAGGCGCAGCGCGATGCAGATGCCGTGCGTCGTGCCCGCACCGTTCGGTGCCTGCGCAGATGTCACAGAAAATTCATCAAAAAACGGTGCCCGATCGTCGCTGTCGATGCTCGTAGTCCAGGTACAACGCAGCATTCCCCGCGTGGCGGGTGGTGTTGCGCATTGCTTCCTCCCCTACTGGATTTCACGATGCGCCGTACGTTGTTTCTTTCGATCGCTCTCGCCCTGCATGCCGGTACCGCTGGCGCCCAGACGGCTGCTGCCACCGTCGCGGTCGATGCGATTCCGGCCCAGCCCCTGGCGCGCGCGCTCAATGCGCTGTCGCGCCAGACCGGGCTGCAGTTTGTCTATGCCGCCGGCGTGGCCGGCAACCCGCAGACCCGCGCCACCGCGGCCGGCGTCGCACCCGAGCAGGCCCTGCAGCAATTGCTCGACGGTACCGGCCTGCGCTACCGCTATCTCGATGCGACCACGGTGACGATCGAAACCGCCGAGCCGGCGCCCGGCCTGCCGCCAGCGGCTCCGGCAACGGCCGCGGTCGCCACGGCACCGGTGCCGCGTGCAGACGCGCCGGTGCAGGAACTGGACAGCATCCAGGTGCTCGGCAGTTACGCCGGCAGCCTCAGCGCCGCGTTGCGCCAGAAACGCTACGCCGACAGCGTGGTGGATGTGATCGCCGCCGAAGACATCGGCAAGCTGCCCGCGCAGAACGTGGCCGAGGCGCTACAGCGCGTGCCGGGCGTGTCGATCGTGCGCGACCGCGGCGAAGGCGTGTACGTGCGCGTGCGCGGCCTGGGCCCGAATTTCCAGGTCACCACGCTCAACGGCCAGACCATGGCGGTCAACGAGAACGTGCGCACCTCCGGCCAGACCGGGCGGCAATTCCGCTACGACACGCTGCCGGCCGAACTGGTCTCCGGGCTGGACGTGATCAAGAGCCCCACCGCCGACCTGGACGAAGGCGCCATCGGCGGCATTGTCAACGTGCGTACATTCCGCCCGCTGGAGCTGGGCAAGACACTGACCAACGTATCGCTGGAATCCAGCCAGGCCCAGCGCACCCAGGCTAACGATCCGCGCGTCTCCGGGCTGTTCAACTGGGTCAATGCCGAGGGTACCTTCGGCATGCTGATTTCCGGCGCGTATGCGCAACGCACGCTGCGCCAGGACCGCGTCAACGAGGTGAGCTGGGACTATTACCGCAACGGCGTGCCGGGTGTGCCCGGTGCCAATTATGTGCCGACCGGCCTGCGCCCGACGCTGGAACTGGAAGAGCGCGAGCGCACCGGCGTGGCGGCCTCGCTGCAATGGAAGCCCAGCGCGGCGTGGGAGACCAACCTGGATCTGCTCTACGCCAGGCAGACCGTGCATTACGACGAATACAGCATGGGCGTGGGCTTCGACAGCCTGGCCAAGCTGAGCAATCTGCGGGTGGAAAATGGCGGTATCACCGGCTTCGATTATCGCAACGGCCAGGTGCAGATCTCGCGCGAGACCTCCGGTATCACCGACGACAACCGCAGCGCACGCCTGTCCAGCACCTGGAGCGGCGACCAGTGGACACTGGGCGCAGTGGCGTTCCACTCGCAGGCGCACAGCTACGACTCCGACCCGATCCGGCGCACCCGTCTGCGCAGCGGCACCAACCTGTCGATGCGCGTGGACATGCCGCAAGCCGACGGCGACAACGTACCGGACTGGAGCTTCACCAACGGCTTCGATCCGACCAACCCGGCCACCGTGGCAGGGCGCCGGCTGGAATGGCGCGAGATCGATGCGCGCGACAAGGAAGACGCGCTGCAGTTCGATGCCAGGCGCACACTCGACGGCAGCTTCTTTCGCGACTTCAAGGTGGGCGCCAAGTACCGCCAGCGCTCGCGCACCTACGATCGCGCCGACCTGCTGCTCAACAGCATTGCCGGGGTACGTTTCCCGGGCAGCTATTTCACCGCGTTGCCGGTGGGCGACATGCTGTCGGACGCCAACGGCAACCTGCCGCGGCAATGGCTGGCGCCGATCGAATCCGCGTTCTGGGGCAATTGGCCGACCAGCGCCGATCTGAGCAACACGCCCAACAGCGCCGACCTGCAGAATTCCTACGAGGTGCAGGAAAAGATCGCCTCGGCGTACGCGATGAGCAACTTCGCCACCCAGCTGGCGGGCCGCGAGCTGCGCGGTAATGTCGGCGCGCGCGTGGTGCGCACCGAGCAGGCCACCGATGGCCATGCCGATGTCAACGGCAGCGCACAGCCGGTGCATTTCGAGCGCAGCTATACCAATGTGCTGCCTTCGTTCAACGCGGCCTGGGATGTGCGCGAGGACATGGTGCTGCGGACTTCCGCGGCCAAGGTGATCACGCGCCCGGACCTTACCGATCTGTCGTCCAAGCTGACCTTCAATTCCAGTGGCGAACGCCTCACCGCCAGCGGCGGCAACCCAGCGCTGCAGCCCTTCGAAGCGTGGCAGTACGACCTGACCTTCGAGTGGTACATCGACGGCACCTCGGCACTGACCGGCGGTCTGTTCTACAAGGACATCTCCAGCTTCATCCAGACCCAGATGTCCAACCTGGTCTACCAAGGCCAGACCTATCTGCTGTCGTCCAAGACCAACGGCAGCAAGGCGATGGTGCAAGGCGCGGAAGTGGCGTATCAGCAGGTCTTCAGCGGCCTGCCGTCGCCGCTGGACGGCCTGGGCATGCAGCTCAACTACACCTGGACCGACAGCAAGGCGACCTATCACGACGGCACCGGCAGCTTCACCGACAGCCTGGAAGGCGTGGCCAGGAACACCTACAACGCCGTGCTGTTTTACGAGAAGGGGCCGTTGATGGCGCGCGTCAGCTACAGCTGGAGCGACGACATCCTCAACGCGGTGGGTACCGCCAATGTGGCCACGCTCAACAGCGACCGGTTCGGCAGCCTGGATGCCAATGTCGCCTACAAGGTCAACGACACGCTCTCGGTATTCGTCAACGCGATCAATCTCACCGGCGAAGTGCAGCGCCAGTTCGTTGGCGATCACTTGTTCGGCGGCTATACCGACTACGGCCGCACCTGGTCGCTGGGGTTGCGCGCGCGCTTTTGACAAGGGCTGGAGACCTGACGGGCAGTTGCCAGCGACGTGCGGTGTGCATCGGGGGCGCTGCGCTTGCGGGTGACATACCGCCATGAAGGCCTTGCGACGAGCGCAGCCGTCGTGATCGCCGATCCAGTCTGTTGGCGGCAGCCAATGCCGCCACCGGGCGCCTTGCTGCAAGGCGCCATCTGCAAGGGCCATGACTTCGGCTGTGGCGCTGTTGCCAGCGGCACATCGCCGCGTATCGCGGTGTGCAGCACCTGCATCACGTGTTGAGACCACTCATGTCATTACTGCTTCGTAGCTGTATCGGTTTTTTTGTCTTGATCGTGGCCGGCCTGGCTACGCCGGTAGCGCCTGCCGCCGCCACGTCGGAGACGCTTGAGAAAGTCGTCATCCTCAAGCGCCACGGCGTGCGTGCGGCGATGTCCAGCCCGGAGCAACTGGGTCGCTATTCCGCACGTCCCTGGCCACGCTTCGATGTGCCGGCCGGCCACCTGACCGCAAACGGTGCGCGTCTGGAGGCATTATTCGGTGCCTACTACCGCGCCCGTTACACGCCGCTGGGTCTGTTCGATGGCGATGGCTGCGCCAATGTCTACTACTGGGCCAATCGCACCCAGCGCACCATCGCCTCGGCGCGTGCGTTGGCAAGCACGCTCACCCCGGGGTGTACGAACACGGTGCACCACGTGGCCGATGACGCGTCCGATCCACTGTTTGACGGCGCGCCGGCATTGCGACAACCCGCTGCGGCGGCGTTGATGCGCGCGGCCATTGCCGGCCGCGTCGGTGGCGATGTGGTCGCCTGGAATGCGGCGCAACGCGATGCGATCGACAGCTTGCAGCAACTGTTGCTGCAATGCGCGCAGCGGCCGTGCCTGACCCAGGCCGGTGCCGGCAAGCAACGCCTGGATGCGGTGCCCGCAGGCATGGGCGCTGCCCACGACGGAATCGCCGGTGTCCAAGGCCCGGCACCGGCAGCCTCCGGCATCAGCGAAAGCCTGTTGATGGGCTGGGCCGACGGCCAGGACTTTGCCGCGTTGGGATGGCAAGGCGTGGACGAAGCCAGTCTGCTGCGCGCGTTCGCACCGCATCAGGCCGAGTTCGCGCTGCGCCTGCGTGCGCCGACGGTGGCGCGCATGGCCAGTACGCCGCTGGCGGCGCGGCTGCTGGCGACATTGCAGCAAGGCAGCGTTGCCAGTGGCAATCGCAATCCATCGCACACAACGCCGATCGGTGGCGATGCACGGCTGGTGGTGCTGTCCGGTCACGACGGCACGCTGACCTTGCTGGCCGGCATGTTCGATCTGCATTGGCAATTGCCTGGTTACCAACCCGACCAGACCGTGCCTGGCGGCGCCTTGGTCTTCGAGCGCTGGCGGCGTGCCGATGGGCAGCGGGTGATCCGCCTGCGCTACACCGCGCAGACGCTGGCGCAACTGCGCGAACGGCGCGCACTGACACTGCAGGCGCCGCCGCCGTCATCGCCGGTGTTCATTCCCGGCTGCAGCAGCGCCACCCCGGAGTACGACTGCCCGCTACCAGCCCTGGCGACATTGATCGACGCCGCGATCGACCCGCATTACCTGAGCGAATGACGCCGCGCGCGCCGGCCGCGGTCGGCGCGCGTGGTTGCATCGGCGCATCGGCGCCGTTTCCCTGGCCACCGTGCCAGCCGCTGTTTCTCATCACTGCAAGAGGCGATTTATGCTCCACCAGCGACGTACTCTCGTCAGTCTCGGAATCACTTTCGGTCTTGCCTGCGCAGGCATCGCCCAGGCGCAAACGGACGTCGGCGTACTCGACGTACTGACCTACAACGTCGCCGGCCTGCCCGAAGGCCTGTCCAGCGGAACGCCGGCCACCAACACCGCACTGCTCGCACCGAAACTGGCGCCTTACGGGCTGGTCAACGTGCAGGAAGACTTCAACTACCACGCCACGCTGTACGCCGGCGACGCGCATCCCTACCGCACTGCCACCAGTGGCGGTGCCGCGTTCGGCGACGGCCTCAACACGCTCAGCAACTATCCCTTCAACGACTTCACCCGGGTCAAGTGGAACCAGTGCAACGGCACCGACTGCCTGACCCCGAAGGGTTTCAGTTACATGCGCGTGCGCCTGGCAGACGGCGTGTTACTGGACGTCTACAACGCGCACCCCAATGCCGGGGTCGAAGCGGGCGACCTGTCCGCACGTCGCGCCAATATCGGCCAACTCTCGCAGTTCATCCAGACCTGGTCGGCCGGCAATGCGGTGCTGGTGATGATGGATTCCAATACGCGCTACACCCGCAGCGACGACAACATCCGCGAGTTGATCGCCTCCAACGGTTTGACCGATCCGTGGGTGGAGCTGATCAAGGGCGCAGCACCGGCGGCCGGCGCCGCACCGCTGTTGTGCGGCACGCCGCCCACCAATAGCTGCGAAGTGGTCGACAAGATCCTGTACCGCGATGCGCCGCAATTGACCCTGGTGGCCAACCGTTACCAGCTCGATGGCGGCGGCTTCTATGACAGCGCCGGCAAGCCGCTGTCCGACCACTACCCGCTGCATGCGCAATTCGGATGG
Source organism: Xanthomonas sp. LMG 8993 (assembly GCF_009835065.2). Lineage (NCBI taxonomy): Bacteria > Pseudomonadati > Pseudomonadota > Gammaproteobacteria > Lysobacterales > Lysobacteraceae > Xanthomonas > Xanthomonas sp. LMG 8993. The sequence continues at coordinate 82,857 of NZ_QVIF02000001.1, forward strand.
GCCGTGGGCGACCGATTGCGCACCAGCGACCAGTTCGGTGGTCCGCATGGCGTTCCGTTCAACGATCTGGCCGGCAACCCTGGCGTGCGTCCGCTCAGTGGCGTGACCCTGCGCGGCGGTGCACGCCTGGATGGCGTCGGCGTGATCCTGGACAGCGGCAAGCTGCTCGCGCATGGCGGCAGCGGTGGGCAGGCGACCACACTGTCGCTGGGTGCCAACGAAACGCTGTCCTCGGCCACCTTCACCGTGGGCAAGTACAACGACCGCACCCGCCTGTTCTCGCTGAGCCTGCGCACCAACAAAGGCCGCAGCGTGCAGGTGGGCAGCCCGACCAGCGAGAGCTACACGCTGAGCGCTCCCAGCGGCTGGCATATCGCCGGTTTCACCGGTCGCGCGGGTGAGGAGATCGACAAGCTGGGGGTGGTGTATGCGAAGGACTAGGCGCTGACGCTGTTTTTCAGTGACAGCGGCAGGGCAGCGATGCGCGCCATGGATGGCTGCTGCACTGTAGGCTTGCCGGGCTACCAGTCACCCATATGACGGCGCCGATTCGTGCACGCGGTCTGGATGCCGCAAGCGCAGGCGTGAGCGCAACCACGCGGCGCAGGCCGCTTCATCGAGTGAGCCATCGGCCAGGCCGATGTAGAAACCGTAGAGTTCCAGATCATCGGCGGCCAAGGTCGCTCCGTTGAGCACGATGAAGGTTTCGCAAGCGACGGCGGCAGTGCGCTTGTTGCCGTCGACAAACGGATGGTTGCGGCCCAATCCGTAGGCAAGACTGGCGGCAAGCGCAGCCAGGTCCGGTGGCGGCTCGCCGTAGGACAGCAGTTGCTTTGGCCTGGCAAGTGCCGAGTCGAGCAGGGCGTCGTCGCGCACGCCGCTGCCGCCGCCGTGTTCGGCCAGTTGGCGATCGTGGATGGCCAGGACAAGTGGCCGCTCGATCCAGACGATCATGGTCGAGCCTTATTGCGCCAGCTTGTGCAGCAACGCGCGGCGGTTGCGCATCACCTGCTCGGCCACATCCATCTGCGCGGCCAGGGTCGGGTCGAACGCGGTCAGCTTGATGCCGTCGGGCGTTTCCAGTGCATAGAGTTCGTCGCCCTTGCCCAGGCGCAGGCGGGCGAGCAGTTCCTTGGGCAGGATGACGCCAGCGGAATTGCCGATGGAGGTGATCTTGAGCTTCATGGCCGACGCCTTCGTTAGTACGTAAGTTATAACTCCGTCTCCCGCCGATCACAAGCCCGTCCTGGCTGAAGCGGCTCAGCAACCTGCATGGGCCGATCTCGCCTGCTGCGACCGACAGGTGTACAAATGTACACCTTGTCCCGGCCGGCCGTTGCACTCCCATGGAATCTCTCTCCCCCAAGCGTCAGGCGGTGCTGGCTTTCCTGCAGGAACAGGCGCGTGCAGGGGTATCCCCCAGCCTGGCCGAGATTGCGCAGGCGTTCGGGTTCGCCTCGCGCAATGCCGCGCAGAAGCACGTGCAGGCGCTGGCCGAGGCCGGGTTGATCGAGCTGTTGCCCAATCAGAAGCGCGGCATCCGCATGCCGGGCGGGGCCGCGCGCGATGCCTTGCTGGCCTTGCCGGTGCTGGGCCGGGTGGCGGCCGGTGTGCCGATCGGGGCGGATATCGGCCTGGACCGGCAGTTGTGGCTGGACCGCACGCTGTTCTCCTTGCGCCCGGACTATCTGCTGCAGGTGCAAGGCGATTCGATGATCGACGACGGCATCCTGGACGGCGATCTGGTCGGCGTGCATCGCAGCAGCGAGGCGCGCGATGGGCAGATCGTGGTGGCGCGGGTGGATGGCGAAATCACCATCAAGCGGCTGGAGCGCGGTGCCGAACGCATCCGCCTGTTGCCGCGCAACCGCGCGCACGCGCCGATCGTAGTGGCGGCCGATGCCGACTTCGCGATCGAAGGACTGTACTGCGGTCTGATCCGGCAGGGTTGAGATGAGCCAGGAGCCCGCGCGCATCAGGCAGGACGGCAACGCGGCAGTCGCCTTGCCGCTGGACGCCCTGCTGGCCGCGCGCACGGTGTGGCGCGCGGGTCGTGGCACCGCCATCGCCCATGGCGGCGAATCCACCGGGCATGCGGCGCTGGATGCGCTGCTACCCGATGGCGGCTGGCCGCGGCGGGCACTGACCGAGTTGCTGCTGCCCGCGCATGGCGTGGGCGAGATCGCCCTGCTGTTGCCCACGCTGGCGCGCATGACCGGCGCCAGCAGCCGGGTGGTGCTGGTGGCGCCGCCGTTCATTCCCTATGCGCCGGCCTGGCAGGCGGGCGGGGTGGTGCTGGAACATCTGGAAGTGGTGCAGGCCGAGCCGCGCGATGCCTTGTGGGCGTTCGAGCAATGCCTGCGCAGTGGCGCATGCGCGGCAGTGCTGGGCTGGCCGCAGACCGGCGATGCACGCGCATTGCGGCGGCTGCAGGTCGCCGCCGACAGCGGCAACTGCTGCGCGTTCGCGTTGCGCGATCGCAAGCATGCGGTCAATGCATCGCCGGCGGCGTTACGGCTGGAATTCCTGCCCGAGCGCGATGCCTGGCAGGTACGCAAGTGCCGCGGCGGGCAGGTCCCGTCGCAGCCGTTGCGGCTGGCGCATTGAGGCGCGCGCATGTTGTGGGCCTGCATCTTGCTGCCGCAGCTGGCGCTGGACGCCGTCCTCCGGCGTCTGGAAGAGCCGGACGCACCGCTGGCGTTGGTGGAAGGCCCGGCGCAGTTGCGCAGCCTGCACTCGGTCAATGCAGCGGCGTCCGCCGCCGGCCTGAAAGCCGGCATGCGGCTGTCGGCGGCGCATGCGCTGATGTCCCATGTACGCATCATTGATTACGAGGCCCAGGCTGAGGCGCGCACGCAGCGGTTTCTTGCGGCGTGGGCGTACCGGCACAGTTCGTTGGTGAGCCAGCAATGGTCGCGTGCCATCGTGCTGGAGGCCGGTGCCAGTTTTCGGTTGTTCGGTCCATGGCCGCGTTTCGAGCGCCGCCTGCGCGATGAACTGCAGGCCTTGGGCTTCCGGCACCGGCTCGCACTGGCACCTACGCCGCGCGCCGCGCGCGTGCTGGCCGGTCTGCGCGATGGCATGGTGGTGACGCAGTTGCCGGCCTTGCACGCCACGCTGGACAAGGTGCCGGTACGCCGCGCCGCGTTGCCGGGCGATGCCGGCGAGCGCCTGCAACACATGGGCGTGCGCACGCTGGCGGCGGTGCGCGCGTTGCCGCGCGATGGGCTGCGCCGGCGGTTCGGCGCGGGCCTGCTCGAGCATCTGGACCGCCTCTACGGCCAGGTCGACGACCCCCTGGAGTGCTACGCGCCACCGGACCACTTCGACCAGCGTGTGGAACTCGGCTACGAGGTGGAAATGCATCCGGCGCTGCTGTTCCCGCTGCGGCGCCTGATCGGCGACCTGTGCACCTACCTGTCCATCCGCGACGGCGGCGTGCAACGGTTCCTGCTGCGGCTGGAACACGAGGAAGGCGCCACCGATGTCGAGATCGGCTTGCTGACGCCGGAGCGCGCGCCGACGCTGTTGTTCGAGCTTGCGCGTAACCGGCTGGAGCGGGTGGAGATTCCACGCCCGGTAGTGGCGATGCGCCTGCTGGCGCGGCAGCTGCCACCGTTCGTGCCGGCCATGCGCGATCTGTTCGATCAACGTGCGCAGCAATCGGTGGAATGGCCGCAGCTGCGCGAGCGCTTGCGCGCGCGGCTGGGCGATGAGGCGGTGTATCGCGTGCTGCCGGCCGACGACCCGCGCCCGGAACGTGCCTGGCGGCGCGCCATCGGTGATGCAGTGCGCGAAGCCCATGCACCGCCGCGTCCGCCGCGCCCGACCTGGCTGTTGCCGCAGCCGGTGCCCCTGCACGAGACGCAGCTGCGCATCATCTCCGGCCCGGAGCGGCTGGAAAGCGGCTGGTGGGACGACGACGAGGCGCGCCGCGATTACTACGTGGTGGAAACCGCACGCGGCCGGCGTGGCTGGGCGTTCGCCGCTCCTGGCCGTGTCGATGGCTGGATGCTGCACGGGTGGTTCGCATGATCGGTTGCGTGCCCTTGCAGCAGCCGAGCATTGCCTGCGGGGCTGGTCATCGCAGCGGTGCCGCACGCGTCCGATGCCACGGACCGAAGAGGCAAACGCAGCGCGTCGATCTGCAGCGCATGTGTGGCGGCAGCGCGATGTCGAAGAGGTGCGCGCATGAGCTGGGATGACGCCGTCGACGGCGTGGACCGCGATACGCCCGGTGGACGCATGCCGCGCGCCTGGACGGTCGCCGCGCGGTTGCGCGCGGCAAACGACGACATCGCCCATGCCATGGTCGCCGATGGGCTGCCTGCCTATGCCGAGCTGCACTGCCTGTCGGATTTTTCGTTCCTGCGCGGCGCCTCCAGCGCCGAACAATTGTTCATGCGCGCGCACCACTGCGGCTACAGCGCCCTGGCGATCACCGACGAGTGCTCGCTGGCCGGCATCGTGCGCGGCCTGGAAGCCTCGCGCGCCACCGGCGTGCGCCTGATCGTCGGCAGCGAATTCACCCTGGTCGATGGCACCCGCTTCGTGCTGCTGGTGGAAAACGCGCATGGCTATCCGCAGTTGTGCGCGCTGATCACCACCGCGCGGCGTGCGGCAGGCAAGGGTGCGTACCGGCTCGGGCGTGCCGAGGTGGAGGCGCAGTTTCGCGCGGTGGAACCGGGCGTGTTCGCGCTGTGGTTACCCGGCGCGCAGCCGCAGGCCGAGCAGGGCGCCTGGCTGCAGCAGCTGTTCGGCGAGCGTGCATTCCTGGCGGTGGAACTGCACCGCGAACAGGACGATGCGGCGCGGTTGCTTGTCCTGCAGCTGCTGGCGCAGCAACTGGGCATGACCGCTCTGGCCAGCGGCGATGTGCATATGGCGCAGCGGCGCGAGCGCATCGTGCAGGACACCCTGACCGCCATCCGCCACGGCTTGCCGTTGGCCGAGTGCGGCGCGCACCTGTTCCGCAACGGCGAGCGCCATCTGCGCACGCGGCGTGCCTTGGGCAACATCTATCCGGATGCGCTGTTGCAGGCCGCGGTGGACCTGGCGCAGCGCTGCAGCTTCGATATCTCCAGGCTTGAATACACCTATCCGCGCGAACTGGTGCCGCAAGGGCATACGCCGGCGAGTTATCTGCGACAGCTCACCGAAGAGGGGATGCGCGAGCGGTGGCCGGATGGAACGCCGGCAAAGGTACGCGCCGACATCGAGAAGGAACTGGCGCTGATCGCGCATAAGAGCTACGAGGCCTTCTTTCTCACCGTGCAGGACGTGGTGCGCTTCGCCCGCGAGCAGCACATTCTCTGTCAGGGCCGTGGCTCATCGGCCAACTCGGCGGTGTGTTATGCGTTGGGCATCACCGCGGTCAACCCGGATGAAACGCGTCTGTTGATGGCACGCTTCCTGTCCGAAAAACGCGACGAGCCCCCGGACATCGACGTCGATTTCGAACACGAACGCCGCGAGGAGGTGCTGCAGTACGTCTACAACAAGTACGGCCGCGAACGCGCGGCATTGGCGGCGACGGTGATCTGCTATCGCGGCAAGAGCGCCGTGCGCGATGTGGCCAAGGCGTTCGGCCTGCCGCCGGACCAGATTGCGTTGCTGGCCAATTGCTATGGCTGGGGCAATGGCGAAACGCCGATGGAACAGCGCATCGAAGAGGCTGGGTTCGATCTGGCCAACCCGCTGATCAACAAGATTCTTGCGGTGACCGAGCAACTGCGCGATCACCCGCGCCATCTGTCGCAGCATGTCGGCGGTTTCGTCATCTCCGACCAACCCCTGTCGCTGCTGGTGCCGGTGGAAAACGCCGCGATGGCCGACCGCACCATCATCCAGTGGGACAAGGACGATCTGGAAACCATGAAGCTGCTCAAGGTCGATTGCCTGGCGCTGGGCATGCTGACCTGCATCCGCAAGACGCTGGAGCTGGTGCGCGGCCACCGCGGGCGCGATTACAGCATTGCCACACTGCCAGGCAATGACGAGCCGACCTACAAGATGATCCAGCGCGCCGACACGGTCGGCGTATTCCAGATCGAGTCGCGCGCGCAGATGGCGATGTTGCCGCGGCTCAAGCCTGCGGTGTTCTACGACCTGGTGATCGAAGTGGCGATCGTGCGCCCCGGCCCGATCCAGGGCGACATGGTGCACCCGTATCTGCGCCGGCGGCAGGGGCGCGAGGACGTGAACTACCCCTCGCCAGAGGTGGAGGACATTCTCAAGCCGACGCTTGGAGTTCCGCTATTCCAGGAACAGGTGATGGAGCTGCTGATGCACGCTGCCGATTACAGCGAGAGCGAAGCGGACAATCTACGCCGCTCGATGGCCGCCTGGCGGCGCGGCGGCGACATGGAACAGCACCGCGAACGGGTGCGCGAGCGCATGCAGGGCAAAGGCTACGCCTCCACCTTCATCGACCAGATCTTCGAGCAGATCAAGGGCTTCGGTTCCTACGGTTTCCCGCAAAGCCACGCCGCCTCGTTCGCCAAGCTTGTCTACGCCAGCTGCTGGCTCAAGCGCCATGAGCCGGCGGCCTTCGCCTGCGGGCTGCTCAATGCGCAGCCGATGGGCTTCTACTCGGCCAGTCAGATCGTGCAGGACGCACGCCGCGGCAGTCCCGAGCGTGCGCGCGTGGAGGTGTTGCCTGTGGACGTGTTGCACAGCGACTGGGACAACACGCTGGTCGGTGGCCGGCCCTGGCGCAGCGACGACGACCCCGGCGAGCAACCGGCGATCCGGCTGGGCATGCGCCAGATCGCCGGGTTATCGGAAGTGGTGGCCAACCGCATTGTCGCGGCACGCGCGCAGCGGGCCTTCGCCGATATCGGCGATCTGTGCCTGCGCGCCGCACTCGACGAAAAGGCGCGCCTGGCATTGGCCGAAGCCGGCGCCTTGCAGGGCATGGTGGGCAATCGCAATGCTGCGCGTTGGGCGATGGCTGGCGTGGAAGCGCGTCGGCCGTTATTACCGGGCAGCCCCGAAGAACGCACGGTGACGTTTGAAGCCCCGCGCGCAGGCGAAGAGATCCTGGCCGACTATCGCTCGGTCGGCCTGAGTCTGCGCCAGCATCCGATGGCACTGCTGCGCCCCCAGATGCAGCAGCGGCGCATCCTCGGCCTGCGCGACCTGCAGGGCCGCCGTCACGGCAGCGGCGTGCATGTCGCCGGCCTAGTCACCCAGCGCCAGCGCCCGGCCACCGCCAAGGGCACCATCTTCGTCACCCTGGAAGACGAGCACGGCATGATCAACGTCATCGTCTGGTCGCACCTGGCGCTGCGCCGCCGCCGCGCACTGCTGGAATCGCGCCTGCTGGCCGTCCGCGGCCGCTGGGAGCGCGTGGACGGCGTGGAGCATCTCATCGCCGGCGATCTGCACGACCTCAGCGACCTGCTCGGCGAAATGCAGCTGCCCTCGCGCGATTTTCATTGAAACTTTGTCTGGTCTGCGATTGCTGGTAAATTTCGCGCTCAGTTTGCACACGACATGGAGCAGTACGTGCGGAAAAGGATTTTTATTGCGGCCTTGGGGTTGCTGATGGCTGCCGGCACTGCCGCAGCGCAGGTGGATGTTGGCGCCTATATCAAAAAAGACAAGTTTGCCGATATCAAGCTATCGCCCAGCGGCGCGTTTTTCGCCGCTACCGTGCCGATGGAAGACAAGACCGCGCTGGCGATCGTGCGGCGTTCGGACAACAGCATGGGCGCAACCTTTGTGCTGGAGAAGAACACGTATGTGAGCGACTTTGCCTGGGTCAGCGAGACGCGTGTGTTGATCTCCATCGCACAGAAATACGGTCTGCTCGACAAGCCGTTGCCGACCGGCGAGCTGTATGCCATCAATGCCGATGGCACTGGTGTCGAGTTGCTGGTGGGCTATCGTGCTCGAGGCACCGGGCTTGGCACCAACATCAAGGTCAAGAAAACCGAAGCAGTTGCCGCATTCCTCACCGATACCTTGCCCGATGACGATCGCAACGTGGTCGTCGGCATCTGGCCGTTGTCAGGGCAGGACCCGTACACGCGCGCAGAAAAGCTCGACGTCAACACAGGTCGGCGTCTTCCGCTGGCGCGTGCCCCGATTCAGCGCGCCAGCTTCACCACCGACCACCATGGCGAGGTGCGTTTTGCGCAGGGCGCAGGCTCGGACAATGTCAGCAAGCTGTATTACCGCGTTGGTGGTGGAACCGAGTGGACGCTGCTCAACGACGAACAGGCCAGCGGCCGCATCGAAACCCCACTGGGCTTTTCGCAGGACGAGCGCATTGCCTACCTGCGCGTGCAGGCTGCCGATGGCCCCGATGCGATCGTGGCTTGGGACATCCAGGCCAATCGCCGTGAACAGGTGCTGCGTGACGCAGTGGCCGATCCACTGGACGTCATCTATCGCAACGGCACCACGATCCCGGTGGGTGCCATTTTCATGGCTGACCGTCCGCGCAGCCGCTTTTTCGACGAGCAGGGCCCCGAGGCGCGGATGTATCACAGCCTGGAGGCCGCCTTCGCCGGCAACGCCGTGCGTATCACCTCCAGTACCAGCGATGGCCGCTACGTCATGTTGCAGGTCGATTCGGGCAGCAACCCTGGCGATTTCTATGTGTTCGATACGCAGGAGAAAAAAGCCCAGCACGTGATCAGCCGACGCGACTGGTTCGATCCCGAGCGCACCGCGACCGTGCAGCCCATCGCGCTGCAGGCACGCGATGGCGTGCCGTTGCATGGCTACCTCACGCTGCCGCGCACCGGCGCGGCAAAGAACCTGCCGATGGTGGTGATGCCGCATGGCGGCCCGTTCGAGATCTTCGACAGCTGGCAGTTCGACGACGACGCGCAGTTGCTGGCGCAGGCCGGCTATGCGGTGCTGCAGATCAATTTCCGTGGTTCCGGCAATTACGGCCGCGCTTTCCAGCATGCCGGCGCGCGCCAGTGGGGCGGCACCATGCAGGATGACGTCACCGACGCCACGCGCTGGGCGGTGACGCAAGGCTATGCGGATGCGCGCAGGATCTGCATCTTTGGTGCAAGTTATGGGGCGTATGCAGCCCTGATGGGGGCAGCCAAGGAACCTGGGTTGTATGCCTGCGCGGCCGGCTATGTCGGCGTCTACGATTTGCCGATGATGTTCACCAGCGGCGACATCCAGAAGCGCGGTTCAGGCGAGAACTATCTGAAGCAATGGCTGGGCGATCCGGCAACCCTGGCCGCACGCTCGCCGGTCCATCTGGCCAAGCAGATCAAGGTCCCGGTGTTTCTGGCGGCCGGTGGTGAGGACGAGCGCGCGCCGATCCAGCACAGCAAGCGCATGGAGGCGGCATTGCGCCAGGCCGGAACGCCGGTGGAAACCTTGTACTACGACACCGAAGGCCACGGGTTCTATACCGAGCCGCATCGGCGTGCGTTCTATACGCAGTTGCTGGCGTTTCTGGCCAAGTCGCTGGGTGGTGCCAAAGCGAACTGACCGCGTCAACGCACGCATATCCGGATCTTGTCGACCGCGCCATCCATGATGGCCGTCGCTACGCGACCGGCGGGGCAGCCCGCCACAAGGCGATGACGCAAAAGCGCGGGTGAATAGCCGCCGTGGCGGGTCATCGTCATCCAACCGGTCTGTGCTACACCATGCACGCCGGCGCGGCCGCGCTGGCTTACCTTTCATCCACGAGGCGATCATGAAGTTGGAGGCGTTGTTCGACCAGTTGCACACCTTGCCCACCGTGCCCGAGGTGGCGCAGGACCTGATTGCCCGGTTCGACGATCCGGCAACCAACATCGATGTGCTGGCGCACACCATCGAGCGCGATCCGGTGATCGCCGCCAAGGTGCTGCGGCTTGCCAATTCGGCGCGCTTCCACGGCCTGCGCGACTCCACCAGCGTAGAAGACGCGGCCATGCGGCTGGGCTTCAACACGCTGCGCACCCTGGTGCTGGCCTCGGCGATGACCGGCGCGTTCCGCGCCGGCCCGGGCTTCGATCTGAAGGCGTTCTGGCGGCACAGTTTCGAGGTCGCCGGCATCTGCCGCCTGCTGGCGCGCCAGCACGGCGTGGATCCGGAAACCGCGTTTACCTGCGGCATGATGCACAACATCGGCGAGCTGCTGATCCAGTCCGGCGCGCCGGATTACGCCAGCCGCATCAATCACGACAGCTCATCGGCTGGCCATGCCGCCGAAGAAACCCTGCAGCTGGGCTTCGGCTACCCGGAGGTCGGCGCCGAGCTGGTACGTCGCTGGCAGCTGCCCGCCGTCATCCAGGAAGCGATCGCCTATCAGGTCCGCCCGGCCGCTGCGCCGGAAGGTGCGCGGATGCCGCTGCTGGTCGCCCAGGCGGTGCAGGTATCCGATGCGCTGCGTGCACATGGTGGCGCCACGCCGGCGGCGTTGGAGGCGGTGCGCGGTCCGTTGATGGACACGGTGGATCTGGATGCCTTGTTCGCCGCATTGCCGGACGTGATCGAGGCCGACCGCGCGTTTGCCGAACTGCTGCATTGATCGGACAGCCGCGCCGACGTCGCCAGCGTCGGCGCAGCCGCTGACGCACCATCGCCGGCAGCAGATCCCTGACGTGCAGAAAAAACGGCAGCGTCCAGTGCTCACGGCGATAGCGATGTAACGGCAACGCGTGCCGGCCGCTGCAGCAGCAGACCAGTCGGCCCTTACGGGCGCGCGGCCTCATCCGCGACCCCTCATCAGCGCATTGTCCCGCCAGCACGGGCGGCAGGCGACTGCCGGTACGAGCGATGGACGTGATGACGAGTCCATCGCTCGTTGTCACCTATCGGCCACGGCGCGCGTCGCTCATGGCGCCTCCGTCGGTCGACGAGCCGGAAAACCACATCGCTGCATCCTGATGCCGTATGCCGCTGGTCTGCATGCCATGCAGCAGTGTCCGCCACCTCCACACCGTGCGACCTATGCGCTTGCGATCCGCATGCGCGATGCAGTCGCCGGCACACGCTGGTACACGCCTGTCGTCCCCGTCGCTACATCCCCGGGTATTCCAGCCGCCACAGCAGGCACAGTGTCACGCCGCGGCGCAGCTGGACGGAACCCCGTGTAGGCGCTAGCGTGGTCCGGATTTTTTGCCACAGGGGAACTGCCCATGAGCCATGACGCGCAGCCGCGCCAGCTCACCTTCCGCGCCGTCGTGCTGGCCATCGTGCTGGCGGTGGTGCTTTCGGCCGCCAATGCCTATCTCGGCCTGTTCGCCGGCCTGACCATCGCCACCGCCATTCCGGCTGCGGTCGTCTCGATGGGCGTGCTGCGCCTGCTCGGCGGCGGCACCATTCTGGAAAACAACATCGTCCAGACCGGTGCCTCGGCCGGTTCGTCGATCGCGGCCGGGGTGATCTTCACCATCCCCGCGTTGGTGATCATGGGCTACTGGCCGGACTTCAAATACTGGTGGGTGCTGGGCATCGCCGGCATGGGCGGCTTGCTCGGGGTGCTGTTCTCGGTGCCGTTGCGGCGCTCGATGATCGTCGAAGACCCGCTGCCGTTCCCCGAAGGCAAGGCGGCGGCCGAGGTGCTCAAGGCCGGTGAAAACCCCGGCCCGGGCCTGAAGATCCTGGCGATGTCCGGTGCGATCGGCGCGCTGGTCAAGCTGGGTGCGGCCAGCGGCCTGCGGGTGATCCCGGATACCTGGGCGCAGGCCACCTATCTGGGCAGCAGCCGGCTGGTCGGCTATCTGGGCACCAACCTGTCGCCGGCGCTGCTGGGGGTGGGCTACATCGTCGGCCTGAATGTCGGCATCGTGGTGCTGTCCGGGTCGATCCTGTCCTGGCATATCGCCATTCCGCTGTATCAGCAGTTCTTCATGGGCAGCGACCCGGCCCTGGCGCAGAGCCTGGTCGGTGCGCCGGCGGCCGATGCGGCATTCGGCATCTGGGGCGCGAAGATCCGTTACCTGGGTGTCGGCGCGATGCTGATCGGCGGCGTATGGACGCTGTTCTCGCTGCGCAAGTCGCTGTTGTCCGGCGTCAAGAGCGGCTTTGCCGCCGCGCGCAAGAGCGGCGGCGGTGTGGTCGCCGAGACCGAGCGCGACCTGCCGATGAAGTGGATGCTGGCGGCGCTGGTGCTGTGCACCTTGCCGCTGCTGGGCTTGTACCAGGCGATCGTGCAGCAGTGGCACGTGTCGATCCCGATGACCATCATCATGATCGTGGCCGGCTTTCTGTTCGTGTCGGTGTCCGGCTATCTGGCCGGCCTGATCGGTTCGTCCAACAACCCGGTCTCGGGCATCACCATTTCCACCATCCTGTTCGCCTCGGCGGTGCTGGTGCTGTTGCTCGGCAAGGATGGTCTGGTGCCGGTCGGCATCGGCGCGGCGCCGTTGGGTGCGGTGGCGGCGATCATGATCGGCGCGGTGGTGTGCTGCGCGGCAGCGGTGGGCGGCGACAACCTGCAGGATCTCAAGGCCGGCTATCTGGTCGGCGCCACGCCATGGAAGCAGCAACTGATGCTGGGCATCGGCGCGTTTTCCTGCGCACTGATCATGGCGCCGGTGTTGAACCTGCTGGCGCAGGCCTACGGCATTGGCCCGGCCACGCCGCAGCACCCCAACTCGCTCGCTGCACCGCAGGCCACGCTGATGGCCTCGGTCGCCAAGGGCCTGTTCGGCGGGCAGCTGCCGTGGTCGATGATTGCCATCGGTGCCGCAGTGGGCGCGGCGATCATCGCGCTGGACGAATGGCTGAAGAAGACCGGCAAGCGCTTCCGTGTGCCGGTGCTGGCGGCGGCGATCGGTATCTACCTGCCGCTGGAGCTGATGGTGCCGATCTTCCTCGGCGGCCTGATCGCGCACCTGGTGGAGCGCTTCCACAAGATCCGCGCCGATGACGAAGATGGCCGCGACCGCGTGCATCGCCCGGGCGTGCTGTTCGCCGCCGGCCTGATCACCGGCGAGGCGTTGATGGGGATCGCCATCGCGGTGCCGATCGTGCTGTCCAGCCGCGCCGATGTGCTGGCGTTGCCGGCCAGCCTGCAGCTCAACCAATGGTTCGGCCTGGCGATTCTCGCCCTGGTCGGCTGGCTGCTGTACCGCGTCGGCAAGCGCGGCGAACAGACCGCCTGAGGGTGACGCTTCACTAAAGCATGTGCCCGCGCGCTGCCTCTCGACGGACACGCATCGCTGGATGCGTGTCCGTTTTTCGTTGTGGCATTGAAACCGGATTGCCGCAGTTCTGATTGCCTTGCCGCAGACGCGGTTCGAATGCGGCCCTGCTGCCGAACGCGCAAGTGCAGCAGCATGCCGGCAAGGCATGGTGCACCGAATCGATGCCGTGACCGCACAGCGGCACATCCAGTTCGAACATTCCTGCATGCTCGTGCATTGCCACCGTGAGCGGACCTGCATTGCCGGTGCAGGGCAACGTCGTTGGCGCATCTGGTCAATCAGCTGACACGACGAGCGCAGCTGCACCGCGCCAACGCATCAAGCGTTTGCCGATCGCGCAATGCACGCACAAGGCTCAGGCCATCGCGTCTGCACCACCGCAGCGCCTTTGCGCCGGCTTTACGCCCCACCCAGGCCTCGTGCATAGCGACTTTATGCGGCTGCTCCGTATCGTGCCGTCTCCCGCACCGATGGTGCACCACGGCGACCGCATGCCTCGATCGATCCCGGTGACGCGCCACGGCGCAGTTCATCGCTCCGCCTGACCCCATTAATGATGGGTGTGGAAAAGCGACTCACATCACGCTGTGCGACATCCGCACACTGTTGAGGCCGCTTTTGTCACCGACGGCGTTTTCGGACCTGCCGACGCCTATAAGATCGATTGGCAACACGCCGCCCTCCAGCGGCCATGCAGTCGTTCGACATCCACGCGCATTCCCCCTCCCACTGCTGGCCGTTCACGCGATCTGGCCAGCGTCTTGCCATGGAAACCACTGCAATGCTGACTGCTGCTATCTCCCACCGTTCCACCCGCGCACGCCGTGCCCCCTTATTGAGTATCGCCCTGGCCGGTGTGCTGTGCAGCCTTGCGCTGCAGGCGCAGGCACAGGAGGCCACCGACGCGGCGCTGTGTACCGATCGCCCGACCAAGGCCAATTCCACCTGTACCGTGCCAACCGGCGCCTGGCAGCTGGAAACCGACATCGGCAGCTACACCCGCGACAGCCAGCCCGGCACGCGCATCGAAACCTCGGTGTTCACCAATCCCACGCTCAAATACGGCGTCAGCGACCGCATCGATCTGCAGCTCAACTGGGCGCCGCAGCTGCAGGTCAAGACCACCGACCGCGCCACCGGCGCACGCAGCAGCCTGAGCGGCGGCGGCGACATCTATCTGCGCATGAAGGCGCGTTTCTACGAAAGCGACACCGCCAGCGTGGCGTTGCTGCCGTTCGTCAAGGCACCGACCGCGCGCACCGGCCTGGGCAACGACGAGTGGGAAGGCGGCGTCGCATTGCCGATCAATTTCGCGCTGCCCAACAGCTTCTCGCTGACCTTCGGGCCTGAGGTGGATTGGTTGGCCGACAGCGATGGCAGCGGCAAGCATGTTGCGCTGATCAATGCGATCAACCTGGCGCATCCGCTCACCTCCAAGTTGTCGATGGCGGTGGAAGTGTGGTCCTCGATCAACCGCGACCCGGCGCAGACCATCGAGCAGTATTCGGCCGACATCGCCGCTGCGTATCTGCTCAATCCGCTGCTGCAGCTGGATGTGGGCGCCAATTTCGGCCTCAACGACCGCACCCCGGACGCGCAGGTGTATGTGGGCATGTCGCACCGCTTCTGACGCGCGCAGCGCGCGCTGCGCATACAAAACGCCGCTGCGGTCCGCGCCTGTGCGGACTGCAGTGTTCCGCAGGAAACCGCTTCAGATATGTAATAACTGCCCGGTGCGGTGCGACACTATGTCGTCAGTCTGCCGGGCATGCCGGTGCCGGTCTCGCCAGAGGTACGCGGGCCGGGGAGGGGAGTGACAGAAAGTGGGCAGTGATGCTGCCTCTACTGGCCGCCGTGCGGGCACCTTGCAGCATCCAGATCGGAATGCCGGGCGCAATGCAGGGCGGAATCTCCTGATCGAGGTGTTGCAACGTGGAAACGAAATCGAAGTTGCCGGTCCCGGGCCGGGCATTGCTGCTGGTGCTGGGCATGCTGGTCGCGCTGGTGGGGCTGATCTTTCTGCTGGGTGGCGCGAGGTTGGCCAGCCTGGGCGGCAGCTGGTACTTCCTGCTGATGGGCCTGGCGACCGCTTTGGCCGGTGTCTTGATCGTGCTGCGTCGGCCGGCCGGTGCGCTGGTGTACGGCGTCGCCTTCGCGCTGACGCTGGTGTGGGCGCTGTGGGATGCGGGGCTGGAGTTCTGGCCGCTGGTCTCGCGGCTGATGCTGCCTGCGGCGTTCGCCGTGCTGGTGGCACTGGCCTGGCCAGCGCTGCGGCGCAGCCGGGCGTTGCCGACCGGGCGTACGGCCTATGGCGTGGCGACGGTGCTGGCGCTGGCGGTAGTGGCCGGGATCGGCGGCATGTTCGTGCCGCATCCGCCGGTGGCAGGTAACGCGGGGCCGGGCATGACGGCGGTGCCGCCTGGAAGCGTGCAACAAAACTGGTCCGCCTACGGCAATACCGATGGCGGCAGCCGCTTCGCTGCGCTGGACCAGATCAACCGCAGCAACGTCGACCAGCTGCAGGTCGCCTGGACCTACCACACCGGCGAGATCGCCAACAGCGACGGCAACGGTGCCGAGGATCAGCTGACCCCGCTGCAGGTGGGCGAGAAGGTGTTCCTGTGCACACCGCACAACAATCTGATTGCGCTCGACGCCAGCACCGGCAAGCAGCTGTGGCGGCGCGAGATCAATGCGACCTCGTCGGTCTGGCAGCGCTGCCGTGGCCTGGGCTACTTCGACGCAGACGCGGCGTTGCCGACGCCGAGCGCGGCCAATCCCTCGCCGATCGCCGCAGTGACGGTGGCGCAGGACGCCAACTGCCGTCGCCGCCTGTTCACCAACACCATCGATGGTCGCCTGATCGCGGTGGATGCGGACACCGGTGCGTTCTGCCAGGGCTTCGGCAGCAACGGTCAGGTCGATCTCAAGGCCGGCCTGGGCGCTGCGCCGGATCCGTTCTACCAGCTGACCTCGCCGCCACTGGTGGCCGGCACCACCGTGGTGGTGGGCGGACGCGTGGCCGACAACGTGCAGACCGACATGCCTGGTGGCGTGGTGCGCGGCTTCGATGTGGTCACCGGCGCGCAGCGCTGGGCCTTCGACCCGGGCAATCCGCACGACCGCCAGGCGCCGGCCGCCGGCAGCAGCTATGTGCGCAGCACGCCGAACGTATGGGCACCGATGTCCTACGACGCGGCGATGAATACCGTGTTCCTGCCGCTGGGCGGGCCGTCGACCGATCTGTACGGCGCCGAGCGCACCGCGCTCGATCACCGGTACGGCGCCTCGGTGCTGGCGCTGGATGCCACCACCGGTGCGGAGAAGTGGGTCTACCAGACCGTGCACAACGATCTGTGGGACTTCGACCTGCCGATGCAGCCCAGCCTGATCGACTTCCCCAACCCGGACGGCAGCCACACCCCGGCGGTGGTCATCGGCACCAAGGCCGGGCAGATCTACGTGCTCGACCGCGCCACCGGCCAACCGCTGACCGAGGTCAGGGAAGTACCGGTGAAAGGCTCGGATATTGCACACGAGCAGTATGCACCGACCCAGCCGCTGTCGGTCGGCATGCCGCAGATCGGCACCAAGCACCTGACCGAATCGGACATGTGGGGCGCCACTGCGATCGACCAGATGCTGTGCCGCATCGCGTTCAAGCAGATGCGTTATGAAGGCCTGTACACCGCGCCGGGCACCGATGTCTCGCTGAGTTTCCCCGGCTCGCTGGGCGGCATGAACTGGGGAGGCCTGTCGACCGACCCGGTGCATGACGTCATCTTCGCCAACGACATGCGCCTCGGCTTGTGGGTGCAGATGATTCCTGCCGACACCCGCAAGGCCGAGGCGGCCGGTGGTGGCGAGGCCGTCAATACCGGCATGGGCGCCGTGCCGCTGAAGGGCACGCCGTATGCGGTCAACAAGAACCGCTTCCTGTCGGCGCTGGGCATTCCGTGCCAGGCGCCGCCTTACGGCACGCTCAGCGCGATCGACCTCAAGACGCGCAGCATCGCCTGGCAGGTGCCGGTGGGGACGGTGCAGGACACCGGCCCGTTCGGCATCAAGATGCATCTGCCGATCCCGATCGGCATGCCCACGCTGGGCGGCACCCTGTCCACCCAGGGCGGGCTCGTGTTCATCGCCGGCACCCAGGACTACTACCTGCGCGCGTTCGACAGTGCCACCGGCAAGGAACTCTGGAAGGGCCGCTTGCCGGTCGGCAGTCAGGGCGGGCCGATGACCTACGTCTCGCACAAGACCGGCAAGCAGTACGTGGTGATCAGTGCCGGTGGTGCGCGGCAGTCGCCCGATCGGGGCGATGACGTGATCGCCTACAGCTTGCCTGACGCGCACTGACACCGCCCCCACCCCCGTGACCACGTCGCCAGCTGCGTCGGCGTGGTCACGGAGCGGCCGACAAACCTCGCGCGTGCCCGGCTGACCGCTGCGCACTCGCGTCAGCCGCTGTTGGCTGCAACCCGACGGCCGGGTGTCTCGCACATCCCGGCCAACGCTCCCGTTACCGCAGCGGCGCTTTGGCACACCGCCATGCATCGCCACCGATGGCCGTGCACGCTGCCCCGATCAGAGAACCACGATGCATCGTCTGTCTTTCCTCCCGCGCCGCAGTGCGCTGGGCTACGCCTTGTTGCTGGCACTGCCGGCCACCGCAGTCGCCGCGGGCGATACCACGCTGACCGGCGACTGGGGTGGGCGCCGGTCCGCCTGGGCCGAGCAAGGCGTGAGCGTCCGCGGCGACTACGTGTCCGAGACGTTTGGCGTGGTGGACGGCGGCTACGAAAACACCAGCGCGCGCTATGCACAGCAACTGCGGGTGGGCGTGGATCTGGACATGGCCAAGCTCGCCGGCTGGGGTGGTGGCAGCCTGCACGTCACCATCAACGACCGCCGCGGCCGCAGCACCTCCGCCGACCTGGTCGGCAATCGCTTCCCCATCCAGGAAGTGTACGGAGGCCAGTACACCCGCCTGAGCGAGTTCAGCTACGACCGCAGCTTCAACCAGGGCAGGACGTATCTGAAACTGGGCTTCTATGCGATGGGCAACCAGTTCGCTTCGCACACGTTGCTGGTGAACTTCGTCAATGCCGCGTTCTGCGCGCATCCGCTAGCGTTTTCGGCCAATAGCGGCTGGTACAACTATCCGGCCGCGCGCTGGGGCATCGAAGGCGCGCAGCAGCTGACCCCGCAGCTCAACCTGCATGCCGGCTGGTTTCAGGTCAACCCGAATCTGGGCTTCGGTGCCCGCGACACCTACGCGTTCGAGCCGTTCGCCAGCGGCACCACCGGTGCGATCTTCCCGCTCGAATTTACCTGGAAGCCGGCCACCGCACGCTACCCGGGCGTGTACAAGTTCGGCGGCTACTACGATTCCTCGTCGGTACCCAGGCGTGGGCTGGATACCAGCCGCAGCACCGGCCGCGACGGCGCCTATCTGCTGGTCGAACAGAAACTGTTCACCAAGGGAGCGGACCCCGTCATCGGCCTGACCGGATTCGCCCAGTACATGGCCAGCGACCACGACAGTGCGCTGATGACACGGTGGTATTCGGTCGGCGGGGTGTACCAGGGCATCGGCACACGCACGCGGGACCGCATCGCACTCGGCTATGTGGCCGGCAGGATCAATCATCGGCTGCTCGATGCACGCCGCGCAGAACTGATCGATGCCGGCGTGGCGGCCGATTCGCCACTGGTCGGGCTGAGCGCTGCCGAAGAGCTCTACGAGCTCGCCTACAGCGCGCAGATCACGCCGTGGCTGATGTTGCGCCCGGACCTGCAATACATCGTCAACCCCGGGACCTACGCCTATACCCACACGCGCAACGCAGTGGTGGTCGGGCTGCAGGCCAAACTCACGTTCTGAGTGCGTGCCCACAGCGTGGCGCGCCGTTGCCGCACGGCGCACTGCGCGCTGTGCGCATTCGGCGCCTTGCAGGGCGGCCACGTGCGGCGCCTGCGGGTGCATGACCTTGTGCCTTTGCGCGTGCGGCGCAGCAACGCCTACCATCGACGTTTTGCCGTTGCAGGAACTCTCGATGAAGCTTCGTTACGCCGTGCTGCCCCTGTGTCTGTTGGCCGCCTTGCCAAGTCTTGCCGCTGCGCGCGGATTCGATGTGCGCGACATGGTCGCGCTGGACCGGGTGTCTTCGCCCACGCTCAGCCCCGACGGCAGCGTGCTGGTGTTCGCCAAGCGGCAGGCCAAGAGCAGCAACGGCAAGCCGGCCACCGGCCTGTGGACGCGCAATCTGCGTACCCGCGATGCCGCGCCGCCCAGGCGGCTCACTCCCGACGGCTGGAACGTCAACAGCCCGGCGCTGTCGCCGGACGGCAAGACGGTGTACTTCCTCAGCAGTAAATCCGGTACACAGCAGCTGTACGCGCAGCCGCTGGCCGGCGGCGCGCCGCAGCAGTTGACCGCCTTTGCGGTGGATGTGGACAGCTACAAGCTCTCGCCCGACGGCAAGCGCATCGCCTTCAGTGCCGGCGTGTTCCAGGACTGCGGCTCGGACCTGGGTTGCACCAAGAGCAAGCTCGCCAACCTCAAGAGCGCCAAGGCCAGCGGCGTGGTCTATGACCAGTTGTTCGTGCGGCATTGGGATACCTGGAACGATGGCCGACGCAACACCTTGTTCGTCGCCGACCTGCCGGCTGCCGGCGGCAAGGCCGTGGCCGGTGCCTCGGCGATCAGCGCCACGCTGGCCGGCGATGCGCCCTCCAAGCCGTTCGGCGGCAACGACGATTACGCCTGGTCGCCCGACGGCGGCAGTGTGGTGGCCAGCGTGCGCGTGCCGCAGCCGCATGGACCGGAAACCGGCAAGAAGGCAAGCGCCGGCGCCAAGCCCACCGGCAACGACGAGCCGTGGCAGACCAACTTCGACCTGTACCGCCTGGATGCGGCCGACAAGGCCGCGCCGGTCAATCTGACCGCGTCCAACCCGGCCTGGGATGCCGGCCCGGTGTTCAGCAGCGACGGCAAGACGCTGTACTACCGCGCGATGAAACGCCCCGGTTTCGAAGCCGACCGCTTCGGCCTGATGGCGATGGACGTGGCCAGCGGCAAGAGCCGCGAGATCGCCCCCAAGTGGGACCGCTCGGCCGGCGAGATCGTCTTGAGCGCCGATGGCGCCAGCCTCTACACCAGCGCCGATGACCTCGGCGAGCATCCGTTGTTCAAGATCGACATCGCCAGCGGCCAGGCGACCAAGCTGGTGGGCGAGGGCAGCGTGCATGCGCCGACCCTGGCCGGCAACACGCTGGCGTTCACCCGCAACTCGCTCAAGAGCGGCGACCAGGTCTTTGTGAGCGACGTGCAGGGCCAGGGTCTGCGTGCGATCACCCAGAGCGCCGGCGAGTTGCTGCCGGAGGTGCAGTTCGGCGATTACGAGCAGTTCCAGTTCAAGGGCTGGAACAACGACACCGTGCACGGCTATGTGGTCAAGCCGTACAACTACCAGGAAGGCAAGACCTACCCGGTGGCATTCCTGATCCACGGCGGGCCGCAGGGCAGCTTCGGCAACGGCTGGAGCAACCGCTGGAATCCGCAGACCTACGCCGGCCAGGGCTATGCGGTGGTGATGATCGACTTCCACGGCTCCACCGGCTACGGCCAGGAATTCACTGATGCGATCAGCCAGCATTGGGGCGACCGCCCGCTGGAAGACCTGCAGAAGGGCTGGACCGCCGCGCAGAAGCAGTACGGCTTCCTCAATGGCGACAAGGCCTGCGCGCTGGGTGCCAGCTATGGCGGCTACATGGTCTATTGGATGGCCGGCAACTGGAATCAGCCGTGGAAGTGCCTGGTCGACCACGACGGCGTGTTCGACAACCGCACCATGGGCTACGCCACCGAGGAACTGTGGTTCAGCGAATGGGAAAACGGCGGCACGCCGTGGCAGAACCCGGCCGGCTACGAGAAGTTCAACCCGGTGCTGCACGTGGACAAGTGGAAGGTGCCGATGCTGGTCATCCACGGCCAGCAGGATTTCCGCATCCCGGTCGAGCAGGGCCTGGCCGCGTTCACCGCGCTGCAGCGCAAGGGTATCGATTCCAAGTTCCTGTACTTCCCGGACGAGAATCACTGGGTACTCAAGCCGGACAACAGCGTGCTGTGGCACGACACCGTCAACAGCTGGCTGAAGCAGCATATCGGCCAGTGAGGTCGCGACCGGCACGCCGCCTGGAGCGGCGTGCCGGTTGGTGCGGCGATGACGCGTGAGACCTCGGCCTTTGATGCGGGTCGCAGGGTTGTTCGGTTTGCTCAGTTCGGCAGCTGATCGCGTTTGGCCAACTGGCCTTCGACGATCTGCAGGATCTCCGCCACCGCGATGCCGAACGAGCCGGCATTGCCGGCATCGAAGGCGGCCTTCCATTCTGCATAACCCGGCAGGTAATCCTGATTGGGCGCGGCAGTGCCGACGTGTTCGGCAGCGCTGCGCTCCAGGGTCTGCGCGATCACCGGGATGTGCGGCAGCGCGTCCAGGATCCCAGCGGGCAATCCTGCGTGACGCACCTGGATGTCGCTGATGCTCACGTGCAGGATCTGGCCGCCGTGGGGGTGCACATCGATCTGGTTGATCAGCAGCAGCGGGGCCTCGGTTGCGGTGCGCCCGCGGCAGCGCCAGAGCTGGCCGACCGCATAGACGGGGGAGGTGGTGTCAGGCATCGGGTACTCCACGATCAAACCGCAATGATGCAACGCGCTTGCGGAGATGGCGACTCTGCCGGCATGCCGGGGTTGGTCCGGCGTTCGACCCGAGGTCTGCGCAATCGCGCTTCGCCCGTCAGACGATGTTCGCAGGTACGGCGTTGCGTGCCGGCAGCGTCCACGCGTGGATGAGTCCGCTTGCGGAGCGTGGAGAGGGCCTGGATCGCCGCATCTGGCTGAATGCCAGCATGAGCCAGCAGTGCCGCAGTGCACGCAAGCCATGTCAAAATAGCGATTCTTTAACTTCCTCAACTCCCTGCCAGGATCGCAAGGACCGTTTGCATGCGCACCTTGTTCCGCCCCTCATTGTGGGCGCTCGCCCTCGTCTGTAGTCCTGCCCTGAATGCCGCATCGCGGCCCGCCGCCGTGCCCGCGCGTGCGCCCGTGGCTGCGACTGCCGCGGTTGGCACCGATGCGGTGGCCAGCGATCCGGGCGTGCCGCTGCCGGCCACGCTGAAGCCCGGCATGGGCTACCGCGCGTTTGCGCAGGCGGTGATGGAGCAGGGCTGGCAGCTGGTGGATCCGCTCGCCGCCGACAGCTGCATGGCCGCCGGCGATTGCGCCGTCGAGTTCATCGCACCCGGCGGCAGTGCACGCCTGCAGGTGCAGGTTGGCTCGCAGTCCGGCGCGGCGGTGGTCAGTGGCTGGCGCGCGCAGCAGGTGCCGCTGGATCGCATCGGCAACCCCACCGCAGCGGCGGTGGACAGCAAGGCTGCGCCGGCCGCGTCCAAGGTGGCCGACAACCCGCGCTGACGCGGTGCGCCGGCGTCTTAGGCGCGCGGCGTATCATGGCGCTGCATGCGCTGCATGCGCTGCATGCGCTGCGGCCTGCATTGGTGGCGCGCGTCAGCGCCAGCTGCGTCTTTCCTGATCCCGAGTCCAGTCCCGCATGACCTCCATGAAGAGCATCGATCCTGCCGATCTGGAAGCGTTGTTCGATGCGGTGCCGGACGTGCTGTTCTTCGTCAAGGACCGCGAGGGCCGCTATACCCACGTCAACCAGACCATGCTGCGGCGCCTGGGCCTGAAATCGCGCAAGGAATTGATCGGCAAGCGCGTTGCCGAGGTCTATCCCAGCGGGCTGGGTGCAAACTACGCCAATCAGGACGAGCAGGTGCTGGCCGGGGAAGTGATCGACAACCTGCTGGAACTGCATCTGTTCGCCAACCGCGAACCGGGCTGGTGCCTGACCTGCAAACGTCCGCTGCTGGTCGACGGCAAGGTGCAGGGCATCATCGGCATCTCGCGCGATCTGGGGCCGCAGGACGGGCACGAATCGCAGTACGAAAAACTGCGGCTCGCGCTGGCGTACCTCAACGCCAACTACGCGCAGAACGTGCGCATGCAGGCGCTGGTGGAGATCACCGGGTTTTCGATGTCCAAGCTGCAACGCTCGTTCCGCAAGGTGTTTCAACTCACCCCGCAACAGGTGCTGGCCAAGCTACGCCTGCAGATGGCGATGCATCTGCTGCACGGAAACAAGAGCCTCACCGAAATCGGGCATGCCTGCGGTTTCAGCGATCAGAGCGCCTTCGCACGGCAGTTCAAGCTGGCGGTCGGCATGACGCCACGCGAGTATCGCGCGCTGGCGAACGCGGCGCAGTTTCCTGCCGAACCGGCTTAGCGCATCCGACAAGACGACTGCTCAGCTGCTGAATTAGCCGAGCACGGCTCCTCTGTAATGCTTGCGGGGAACTGCGTGAATCCATCGAGATTCCGGGTTGCAGTTTCGTTTGGTAGATGCAGTCGAAAGCCTGGTTCGTCGAGTGTGCGGCGCCCTCACCGCTTGCGGGACACGCCGTGAATCCGTCCATGGAGGCTCGGTGGCGGCATCCATGCCGCCACACGGTCCCGCAAGCGGCGAGGGCACCGCACCAGATAGTTGGTCGGCTGTTTTCCTGAAAGCTTGTTGCTCAGCCTGGGCAGAAGAGAAGTTGGTAGGTCACGTGTTGAAAGCCTGTCGGCTACCCCGCTTGCAACGGAGAGTCGTTAAGAGCTGGTCGCGCCCAGAGCAATCCGCCCAGCGCACCGCATGCTCTTGCTTGCAACCGTGCACACCGACCCTCTCGACGGGTCCTTGCCCGCCCACCGTCGCGGGACCTTACGCGGCATGGATGCCGCGTAAGAGCCTACACGGACGTACTTGCGGCGTGTCCCGCGAGGGTGGGCGGGCAAGGGCCTCGCAGCCAAACCGCAGCCCGCCGCTCTACTGCCGACCTGGTCGCGCGCACCGACACCCCAAAGACACGACCGAGCAACGACATAAAGACAGCCAGGATTCCAAGTCGCAGCATCGTTTAGTAGACGCGGCCAAAAGAATGGCTGAAGGCCGGCCGTTGCACAGGACGCGTTGATCTACTGCTGAAGATGAGTTGCTATCCGCATCAACGACTTGGGCGCGAACGACGTGGAGTCGTTCGCGCCCAAGCCTGTGCAGCCTATGCGGATGCGGTTACGCCAACATGCGCACCTTTGGTTCGCGTGCCCACTGGCGGGTCTTGGCGGCAGTGATGAATGCCTTGGTATCTGCCGCCGCGATCACACCCGCGTCCTTACCGACATTGCCGGCCTTCAGCAGCAGCTGCGCGCCATCGTCGAAGGCGATTGCCTTCAGATGCGCCCACGCATTGCTGACAAAATCCAGCGCCGCCGATTCGCGTGTCAGCGCCTTGGCAGCTTCCGACGACAACACCACTGCCACTGCATCGAACACCACCGAGGGTGTGCCGGCCAATTGACCATCTGCAGCCAGTTGCTTGCCGTCGCTGAGCTTGGCGCCGCCCAGTTTCGGCGCAACGATCTTGACCGTAGCACCGGCGGCTTCGGCGGCCTTGCGCACCTCCTTGATCGTCGCTGCATCGGAGCCATCGTGAATCAGGATGCCGACCGTGCGGCCCTGCAAGGTGTCCTTCATCTTGCCGATCAGCTGCAAGGCAGGCGACAGCGGCATGTCGGTCGGTGCGACCGCAGCCGGCGGCGCCGGCGGCAACGTGGTCATGCCCATGCCATCGGCCACACGCTGTGCCAGCGTCGGGTCGATGTGACGCAGGTGACCGACGATGGCTTCACGCACGTGCGCGGTCTCCACCTTGGACAACTCGAACACCAGCGCCGATGCCATATGCGCCTGTTCCGGTGCGGTCTGGCTGCGGAAGAACATGCGTGCCTGGCTGTAGTGATCGGCAAAACTTGCTGCGCGTACGCGGCCCTTGGCGCCGTCTTCGGCCGGTGTCGCATGGCTGGGGAATCCACGCAGCGCCTCACGCGGTGCATCGGCCTGCAACGAGCTGGGTTCGTAGGCGACACGGCCCTTGGGGACGCCCATCTGCATATGGCCGTCGCGCTGGTTGTTGGCGAACGGGCACTTGGGCGCGTTGACCGGGATCTGGTGGAAGTTCGGTCCACCCAGGCGGCTCAGCTGCGTGTCCAGATACGAGAACAGGCGGCCCTGCAGCAGCGGATCGTTGCTGAAGTCGATGCCGGGCACGATGTTGGCCGGGCAGTACGCGACCTGCTCGGTCTCTGCGAAGAAGTTGTCCGGCCAGCGGTCCAGCACCATGCGGCCGACGATCTGCAGCGGCACCAGTTCTTCCGGAATGACCTTGGTCGAATCCAGGTGATCGAACGGGAATGCATCGGCTTCCGCCTCGGTGAACAGCTGCACGCCCAGCTCCCACTCGGGGAAGTCGCCGCTCTGGATCGATTCGAACAGATCGCGACGATGGAAGTCCTGATCGGCGCCGGCGATCTTCACTGCCTCGTCCCAGATCGTGGACTGCAGGCCGAGCTTGGGGCGCCAATGGAACTTGACGAAGGTGCTGTCGCCCTTTTCATTGAGGAAACGGAAGCTGTGGATGCCGAAGCCTTCGATCATGCGCAGCGAGCGCGGAATGGTGCGATCGCTCATCGCCCACATGATCATGTGCATCGACTCGGGGCTCAGCGAGATGAAGTCCCAGAAAGTGTCGTGCGCACTGGCAGCCTGCGGGAAACCGCGGTCCGGCTCCATTTTCACCGCGTGGATCAGGTCCGGGAACTTCATCGAATCCTGGATGAAGAACACCGGGATATTGTTGCCCACCAGATCCCAGTTGCCTTCCTTGGTGTAGAACTTCACCGCAAACCCGCGCACGTCGCGCGGCGTGTCCACCGAGCCGGCACCACCGGCAACGGTGGAAAAACGCGTGAACAGCGGCGTCTTTTCGCCGACTTCGGTGAAGATCTTGGCAGTGGTGTACTGGCTCAACGACTTGGTCAGCTCGAAATAGCCATGCGCCGCGCTACCGCGTGCGTGCACGATGCGCTCGGGGATGCGCTCGTGATCGAAGTGGGTGATCTTCTCGCGCAGGATGAAGTCTTCCAGCAACGTCGGCCCGCGCGGCGTGGCGCGCAGCGAGTTCTGGTTGTCGCCAACCGGAATGCCCTGGTTGGTGGTCAGCTGCGGATGCGTGCCGCCGGCCTTCTGATGCAATTCATCGCCCGTGCCGCGCAACGTTTCGGGAGTTGCGCTGACAGCAGCGGTGGACGGAAGTTGCGCGGACTTGCTGGGGGACTTGGGCATGGGACTCCACTCTGGCGGGCTTGAAATGCGGGCTGATCCACTGAGCCTGGGAGGGGCGCTGTTAAGTGCATGTGTCTGCATGCGAACGAATACTCACATGCAACCAAAAGCTTGCGCTGGATCGCAGCCGTCCGATGCGTCGGTCACGCAATGTGCCGACGCACGTCTGCAAGCGCATGCAGCGAACGCGACCGTTACATGCCGACTACAGCAGATCCAGCGGCTGCTTGCGCGTCGGTGGCGGGAACGCACGGTCCAGTTCGGCAAGGTCCTGCGCGTCCAGGTGCAGCGTGCACGCAGCTGCATTCGCGCGCACATGCGCGGGCGTTCCCGATTCGGGAATGGCAATGACCTGGCCGCTGCGGATCGCCCATGCCAGCGCTACCGCAGTTGCGGCCACGCCGCGTCGCTCGCCGATCGCGTGCAGTACCGGGTGATCCAGCAATGCGCGGCTGCCTAGCGGCGAATACGCCATTACCGTCACCTCGTGCTGTGCGCACCACGGCAGCAGATCGAACTCGATGCCGCGGCTACCGGCGTGATACAGCACCTGATTGACCAGGCAATGCTGCCCGCCCTCGATCTCCCACAGCTCCTGCATGTCCTCCACATCGAAATTCGATACGCCCCAGTCGCGGATCTTGCCGGCATCGCGCAAGGCCTCGAAGGCATCGACCACCTCGCGCAGCTCGCTGCCGCCGCGCCAGTGCAGCAGATACAGATCCAGCGTGCGCACGCCAAGCCGCTGCAGGCTGGCCTCGCAGGCACGCGCGATGCCGCGCGCGCTGGCATTGCTCGGCAGGACCTTCGATACCAGATAAGGCCGCTGCGCGCTGTCCATGGCCTGGCCGATCAGTTGCTCCGACCGTCCATTGCCATACATCTCGGCGGTGTCGATCAGGCGCATGCCCAATTGCTGGCCTGTCTGCAGCGCATCGATCTCCTGCTGCGGCGGGTGTCGTCCCTGGCCCAGGTTCCACGAGCCGAGCCCGAGTGCCGGCACGCTGCGTCCGTTGCGCAGGCGCACCGTGGGGCAGGGAGATGAGGTGGAAACGGACATGGGTGGCTCCTGATGATGCGATCAATGCGAGTGTGACTGTGCCGGCGTTGCTGTCGCGTGCGGTGGTGTCAGCGTTGCCTGTGCATCCCAGAACGTGCAGCGATGCCGTTGCGCGAAGTCGGGCGTTGCGCCGATCCTGCCGGGCGACAGCGTCAACGGAGCGTCGCCATCGAAGCGCGGCCATTGCGGACGGCCAGCCCCGTTCGGATCGCCGGTGCGCGCAAACGCGCCCCAGTAATCCTGCAGCGTATTGGCGAAGGCCTGCTGCGCCGGCGTGAACGCCGGCTCGCCACTGAGTACCCACGGACGCTGGAACAGGTACACCAGTTCGGACGCGTGATACGCGCCCAGCGGATGCGAGAACGGCAGGCGCAACAGGCCGTAAGGCGCCTGCGGGTTGTCGAATTCGTACGCATACACCGGCGCGCGGGTGTGCAAGGCCTGGCCCAGCCTACGTGTCGGGCAGGCGAATCCGCCATCGGTGACGATGTCGGCAAATGCATCCCAGCGCGATTGCGCGGCAACGTCCGCGTAGCGCGCCATGATCGCGCTAGGGTCGGCATGCATGCGCTTGAGGCGTGCCTCATAACCGCTGCGCAGGTTGAGCTTGCCGATGTAGGACAGCAACTGCGCAAACAGCCGCCCTTCGTTGCGGTTGGTGCCGATCAGCACCGGCACCTGCGCATGTTGCAGGTTGGCGATCGCCTTGGCGGGCGGCAACGGCAACACCTCGCCGCCGGACATCGGCGCCCACGCATCGCTGCCGGTCAGGCCACGTCGCTGCGGTTTTGCGTCGGCCACGCTGTCGGCAGGCAATGCGCGCAGGCACGCGGCAACATCGCCTGAGCGCTCGCAGCCAAGCGTCTGCGCCATGCGCACACCGCCGCGCTCGGCTTCGGCACGCGGCAGGCTGGAATCGCTGGCCAGGCAACTGCCGCTCTGCAGGATTGCGCGTTGGAACAGACCGGCCGCGCCCGGTGCGGCCAGTTGATAGCAGATGCTCCAGGCACCGGCCGATTCACCGAACACGGTGACGTTGTGCGCATCGCCGCCGAAGGCGGCGATGTTGCGCCTGACCCAACGCAACGCAGCCTGTTGATCGAGCAATGCATATGCGCCTTCGCCCTCGCCACGCAGCGCCGGATGCGCGAAGAAACCGAACACCCCCAGCCGGTAATTGGGCGCCACCACGATGACGTTCTGCCGCGCCGCCAATGCACTCAGGTCGTAGTCGACATTGCTGCCCAGCTCCAGCGCGCCACCGTAGATCCACACCATCACTGCGCGCGGATGCGCCGGCGCAGGGCCGGGTGGCGCATAGACGTTGAGGGTGAGGCAATCCTCGGACACCTGCTTCTGCCCGAAGCGATAACGCGGCAGGCACGCCGGCCCGGCCTGGGTGGCATCGCGGACTCCCTTCCAGGCGGGCGCCGCCTGCGGCGCGCGAAAGCGCAATGCGCCCACCGGCGGCGCGGCGAACGGCACGCCCAAGAACACCCGCCCCTGCGCGCCGGCAACACCGCGGACTGCGCCGGCATCGGTCTGCACCACCTCGGCCTGCGCATCGGCCGCGTGCACCAGCGCCGGCACCTCGCCAGGGCGGCGGGGCGCGCACGCGGTCAGCGTGCAGGCCACCAGCAGGAGGATGCCGAAGTGTTTCAGCTGAAGCATGCGCAGGTCTGCCGTGTGCGTGAGGACGTCCGCCATCATCTCCACCGCACGTGTAGGGCAGGCAAACGTGTGGTTGGTAGGGCTCCGGCATGAGATGGCCGGGTACACGTGTCGCCGAGGATTGGTCAGATATCGCTGCCTACGACGTATGTGTATCTACTCGCGCAGTCCTCATGCACGAGTGTTGATGCATCCGCCGGCGAGGGGCAGATGGCATCGCTGTCGCCTGGTCGAGTGCGGTGCGATGAGCGCAGCACGCGCCGGAGGGCAATCTTTCATCGCTGCCCATGAAGAGCCGGCTATCGCCCTGGCTGTGACAAACGCAAAACCTGTGTTGGCGGCAGCGCCGTCCCGTCCCGGCACGGCAACAAAAAACCCAGCCGTGTGACCGGCTGGGTTTCGCGTTTTTACCTGGTGGTGGCGCTTACGCCTCCACGTCGTCCTTGTACGCATCCACCGGGATGCAGGCGCACATCACGTTCTTGTCGCCGTAGACGTTGTCCACGCGCGCCACCGGCGGCCAGTACTTCTGCTGCTTGAGGCTGGGCAGCGGGAAGGCGGCTAGTTCGCGCGGGTAGGCGTGGGTCCACTCGCTGGCCGACACCTGGGTGGCGGTGTGCGGGGCGTGCTTGAGCGGGTTGTCGTCGCGGTCCAGGCGGCCGTCTTCGATGGCGCGGATCTCTTCGCGGATCTGGATCATCGCGTCGATGAAGCGGTCCAGTTCGTGCTGCGATTCGCTTTCGGTCGGCTCCACCATCAAGGTGCCGGCGACCGGGAAGCTCAGCGTCGGCGCGTGGAAGCCGAAGTCGATCAGGCGCTTGGCGATGTCTTCGGCACCGATGCCGCTGGTCTTTTCCAGCGGGCGGATGTCGAGGATGCACTCGTGCGCCACCAGGCCGTTGCGGCCGGTGTACAGCGTCTTGTAGTGCGGCGCCAAGCGCTTGGCGATGTAGTTGGCATTGAGCAGGGCCACCTGGGTCGCCTTGCGCAGGCCGCCGCTGCCCATCATGGTCACGTACATCCAGCTGATCGGCAGGATCGAGGCCGAGCCGTAGGCCGCCGCGCTGACCATGCCGCCAATGCGCGAGGAGTGTCCACTCCCGCTTTCGGAGTTGAGTCCGCCGCCATGGATGGCGGCAGTTTGACCTTCGCCGGCATGGATGCCGGCACGAGGCAGGTATGGCGCCAGATGCGACTTCACCGCGCACGGGCCCACACCCGGGCCGCCGCCGCCATGCGGAATGCAGAAGGTCTTGTGCAGGTTCAGGTGCGACACGTCCGAGCCCCACTTGCCGGGCTTGGCCACGCCGACCAGGGCATTCATGTTGGCGCCGTCGGTGTAAACCTGGCCACCATGCGCATGCACCGCTTCGCAGATCGCCACCACGTCCTCTTCGAACACGCCGTGGGTGGACGGGTAGGTGATCATCAACGCGGCCAGACGCTCGGAGTACTTTTCCGCCTTGGCGCGGATGTCGTCGACATCGACATTGCCGTTGGCATCGCACTTGGTCACGACCACGGTCATGCCGCACATCTGCGCCGACGCCGGGTTGGTGCCGTGGGCGGATTCCGGAATCAGGCAGATGTCGCGATGCGCTTCACCGCGCGCGCGGTGATAGGCACGGATCGCCAGCAGGCCGGCGTACTCGCCCTGCGCGCCGGAGTTGGGCTGCAGGCT
Source organism: Xanthomonas sp. LMG 8993 (assembly GCF_009835065.2). Classification (NCBI taxonomy): domain Bacteria; kingdom Pseudomonadati; phylum Pseudomonadota; class Gammaproteobacteria; order Lysobacterales; family Lysobacteraceae; genus Xanthomonas; species Xanthomonas sp. LMG 8993. The sequence continues at coordinate 113,679 of NZ_QVIF02000001.1, forward strand.
CACCGCGTCGTAGCCGGTGCATTCGACCAGCATCGCTTCCAGCTCCTCGATCAGCTGCGCATAGCCAGCCGATTGCTCGGCCGGGGCCAGCGGATGGATTGCGCCGAATTCGGGCCAGGTCACCGGGATCATCTCGGCGGTGGCGTTGAGCTTCATCGTGCAGCTGCCCAGCGGGATCATGGTGCGATCCATCGCCAGGTCCTTGTCGGCCAGCGAGCGCATGTAGCGCAGCAGTTCGTGCTCGCTGTGGTGGGTGTTGAACACCGGGTGTGTCAGGAACGCGCTGCTGCGCAGCAGGCCCTGCGGCAATGCGTCGGCGGTGGCGGCATCGAGTGCGTCCACATCCGCCTGCGCGCCGAACAACGCGGCCAGCGCGACCACATCGGCGCGCGTGCTGGTTTCATCCAGGCTGATGCCGACCGCTTCGCTGTCGATCGCGCGCAGGTTGATGCCGGCGGCGCGGGCCTTGGCGTGGATGGCCTCGGCATCGATCGCCTTGACGTGCAGGGTGTCGAAGAACTGCTCGCCCACGGTGACACCGGCGCCGCGCAGGGCGGCGGCCAGGATCGCGGCAAGGCGATGCGTGCGCCGCGCGATGCGGGTCAGGCCCTCGGGGCCGTGGTAGACCGCGTACATCGAGGCCATCACGGCCAGCAGCACCTGCGCGGTGCAGATGTTGGAGGTGGCCTTCTCGCGGCGGATATGTTGCTCGCGCGTCTGCAGGGTGAGGCGGTAGGCCGGGTTGCCGGCGGCATCGATCGACACGCCGATCAGGCGGCCCGGCATCGAGCGCTTGTAGGCATCGCGACAGGCCATGAACGCGGCGTGCGGGCCGCCGAAGCCGAACGGCACGCCGAAGCGCTGCGAATTGCCGACCACGATATCGGCGCCCCATTCGCCGGGTGCGGCGATCAGGGTCAGCGCCAGCAGGTCGGTGGCCACCGCGACCAGGCCGCCTTGCGCGTGCACCGCATCGGCCAGCGCAGCGTGATCGCCGATGTGCCCGAAGCTGTCCGGGTACTGCAGCAGCACGCCGAAGCACTCGGCCTGCAAGGCCTCTTCCGGCGTGCCGACGCGCAGCACGATGCCCAGCGGCTCGGCGCGGGTGCGCAGCAGTTCCAGCGTCTGCGGGTGCACCGCGTCATGCACAAAGAAGGTGTCCGACTTCGACTTGGCCGAGCGCTTGGCCAGCGTCATCGCTTCGGCCGCGGCAGTGGCCTCGTCCAGCAGCGAGGCGTTGGCGATCTGCATGCCGGTGAGGTCGGTGCACAGGGTCTGGAAGTTGATCAGCGCTTCCATGCGGCCCTGCGAAATCTCGGCCTGGTAGGGCGTGTAGGCGGTGTACCAGGCCGGGTTTTCCAGGATGTTGCGCAGGATCACCTTGGGCGTATGGGTGCCGTAATAGCCCTGGCCGATGAAGCTGCGCTGCACCTGGTTCTTGCTGGCGATGGCGCGGATCTTGGCCAGCGCCTCTTCTTCGGTGATCGCCTCGGGCAGCGCCAGCGCCGCTGGCGACTTGATGTTGCCGGGCACGATCGCATCGGTCATCGCATCCAGCGAGGCGTGGCCGACCACCTCCAGCATCTGTGCGATTTCTGCGTCGTTGGGGCCGATATGGCGTTCGACGAACGCACTGTGGTGTTCGAGGTCGCGCAAGGAAGACGTGGTCTGGGACATGGCGGGCATCCGGGGCAGGGGGCAGACGAATGGTCGACGGCCACCGGACCGGCGTGACGCGCGCAGCGCATCACCTCCTGTCGCAGCGACAGTCTTCCTCGCGCCCCTCTGTCCTTTTGCCTGAGAGTTTAAGAACGCGGCATGGCGCTGGGCCTGCCTGCGTTCCGTGCCCCTTCGGCGCCGGCATCGGCCGGTCTCTCCAGAGTTGTACTGCGGATGGTATCGGGCCTGAGCGATTACGGGCTGTTGCGCCTTCGGCAGCGGCAGTGCCGCTTCTCCCACCGTGTTGCCGGCCGATTATAGCCTGCGTGCGCACGCGCCGGAGCGCACGCGGCAGGCCATGCGCTCGGGTTTGCTTAACCTTGCAACGGCCAGCGCCTATCATCGACGCCCTTGTGCTCATCCCGACGCCGCCCCCAGGGCGGCGCCGGCGTGCGTCCCCCCGATGCACCACGTTTCGGATCCCTGCATGACCCCCACCACGCCTTCCACCCGTCGCATGGCGCTGCTGCTCGCCGGGTTGGCGATGTTCGGCCCGTTTTCCATCGACACCATCTTCCCGGCGTTCTCGCGGCTCAGCCGCAGCCTGGCGGTGGACGAGGTGGCGATCCAGCAGACCATCAGCGTCTATCTGCTCGCCTACGGGCTGATGAGCATCGCGCACGGCCCGCTGTCCGATGCCTGGGGCCGCAAGCGGGTGATCCTGGGCGGGCTGGTGCTGTTCATCGCCGGCTCGGTGGGCTGCGCGCTGTCTCAGGACCTGCCCACCCTGCTGGCGTTCCGCGCACTGCAGGGGCTGTCGGCCGGGGTAGGCATGATCGTCGGGCGGGCGGTGATCCGCGACCTGTTCCAGGGGGCGGACGCGCAACGGCTGATGAGCCAGGTGTCGATGATCTTCGGCATCGCCCCGGCGATCGCGCCGATCATCGGCGGCTGGATCCTGCTCAGCGGTGCCGGCTGGCCGCTGATCTTCTGGTTCCTGGTGGCGTTCGGGCTGGTGCTGCTGGTGGCCACGCTGACCTGGCTGCCGGAGACCCACCCGCCGGAGGCGCGCACGCCGCTGCAGCTGCGCCGCCTGATGCACGACTACGTGCGGATCGGCTTCAACCCGCGTTTTCAGCGGCTGGCGGCGGCCGGTGCGTTCAACTTCGCCGGCATCTTTTTGTACATCGCCTCGGCGCCGGTCCTGATCATGCGCCACCTGCACCTGGGCGAGGGCGACTTCGCCTGGCTGTTCATTCCCACCATCGGCGGCATGACGCTGGGCTCGTTCCTGTCCGGGCGCATGGCCGGCAGCATGGACCCGGTGCGGCAGATCCGCATCGGCTTCATCTGCTGCGGCGTGGCGGCGCTGGCGAACCTGGGCTACACCATGACGGCGGCGCAGATCGCGCTGCCCTGGGCGGTGCTGCCGATCTTCCTGGCCGGCGTGGGCATGGCGCTGATCTTCCCGATCCTGGCGCTGGCGGTGCTGGACATGTACCCGCATCAGCGCGGCCTGGCCTCCTCGCTGCAGGCCTTCACCCAGCTGATGACCAATACGCTGGTGGCCGGGGTGCTGTCGCCGCTGCTGAGTGAACACCCGCGCCATCTGGCGATCGGCATGACCGGTTTTTTCCTGCTGGGCTGGCTATTCTGGCGCTGGGAACGCCGCAGCGGCCGCCGTCTGCGCCGCCGCCAGGCCGAGGAGGCAGTGCCTCTGGAGCCGGCGGACCATCTCTGACCTCACAGGAGCCTGCATGTCCACCGATTCCAAGCTGCGCCGCGATGCCCGCAAGCGCGCCGCCGAGCGCCAGCGCAACCAGGCCGCCGCCAATCCCGCGCCGGTCTCGCCGATCGAGCCGCATGCCGAACTGCGCGACCAGCAACGCACGCTACTGGCCGGCATCGTCCGCCGCGACGGCGAATGGGTGCTGGGCATGGACGGCCGCATTGCCGGCGAAAGCACCAGCGCCGCCCAGGTGCTGGCCCTGATCATGCGCGCGGCCGAGCTGCACGAGCGCCAGGGCACGCCGGTACGGCTGACCTATTCGGATGCGCTCAAGGACGCGGCGCATGCCGAGGCGGCCGCCGACGGCAGGGATTTCGAGGCGTTCCGGATCGAGTTCGCGCAGAAGCTGGTGCCCGCGCGCACCAACTGAGGTCATAACGCAGCGGTGTCGGCGAGGCCGGCTCCGAACACGGCCCATTCCGCGTCAGCGGGCCGTGTTCGGTGCTGACCTGCGCCAGCGCTTGGCTGTGGATCAGCCGGCGCGCTGGATCAGCGCGCCGGAGCCTGTCGCTGGACGTCCTGCTGCTGCGCCTGTTCCTGCGCGGCGGCGTTGCGATCCTGCTCGGCGCCCACTGCCTGCGCGCGCTGCAGGCTGTGGTCCACCGGCGTCTGCTGCGCGGCCTGGGCATCGAAGGGTCCGCGCAGGTGCGCCGGCGAATCCAGCGCTCCCTGGACCACGAAGCCCTGTGCCGGGTCGCGGCCGAGCACCACGTGGTCGACGCGCTGCAGCCCGTGCTCGCGTGCGGCCACCAGCGCGCCGGCTGCCAGGCGCTCACTGTCCGCATCGGGTACGCGGCCGCGCGCGGCTTCCAGCTGCTCCACCGCTGCGGTGCATTGGGTCAGCAGCGCATGGTCCGGACTGGCCGGATTGCGCGGATCCGCCGCCGCGGTTTCCGCAGCCGCCTGGCGCGGAAGCGCCTCGGCATCGATGCGCTGCAACCGGCCGTCGTATGCCCCATCGGCGCCGTCGGCGATGCGCTGCAGCCGCTCGACGAACGGATACGGCTCGCCGCCCACATTGCGGGCCATCGCGATCGCGAAGCGTTCGGGTGACTGCGGTGCGGCGTTGCGGTCGCCGACCAGCGCCGTCAGCGAGCTGCCGCCGATCCTGCCGGCTTCGACGCTGGCCTGGGTCTGCTGCATCAGCGCCTGCATCTGCGCCTCGCTGAAGGCCAGCGTGGTCTTCTGCCCTGGCGCAATCGCACCGGTGCCCGCCATGTCGCCGCTCAGCGCGCTGTTGAGATTCTGTGCAATCGCCTTTTCCTCGCTGGCCTCGTTGCGCCCGCCCAGGCGTTGCAGCAGCCCCGGCGCGGCGACATCACCATCGATCTCGAAGCGGTAGCTGCGTTCCTGCACGCGTTCGGTGTCGTTGCCGTCGTACTGGCGCACGATCGTCAGCGGCACGTTGCCGCCGTATTGCAGCTGCTGCACCACGGTGTAGCCGTCCTGGCCCGGTGTGCTGATGCGCACCTGGCTGCCCTGATTCCGGTTGCCGGCCACATCGGCGCTGAGCGGGCCCAATTCCAGCTGCAGACGCTGCTGCGAGCTGAAACTGATCCGCTCCACCGTCTGTAGCTCATCGACGCCGGGCACGCCCGGTGCCATCTTGCCCTCGCGCACAAAGTCGCCCATGGCTGCGCGCGCACGCGGATCGGCCAGGTCGAATTGCGCGCTCTCCACACGCGACTGGCCCAGGGCGTCGGCGCGCCCGAGCAGGGCCTGCGCCGGTCCCACCTTGACGCCAACGGCGTTCACTGCCTCGATGGCTGCATTGGGCCCGGTCACCACACGCACGTGGCGCTCGTCCACGCGCTCGATCAGGTAGCTGCGGCCGCTGGCTTCGGTGATCTCGCTTTGCATGGTGAGGTGTTGCAGGCTCGCCGAGGCGTCGCGCTGGGTGTAGGTCTGCGTGTCCATCACCGCGCGCGCGCCGATCGGCAGGCTCTCCGGCTGCAGCGGATTGACGCGGGTGGCCGCTTCTGCAGGCTGGTCTGCACCGGGCAGCGTCAGTGCGTAACGCATGCGCTGCCCGGCACTGGTGCTGGTCTCGATGCTCAGCTTGCTGTCGCCGAGCTTGGTCTGCAGGCGTTGCTGCTGGCCGGTGTTGGCGTCGGCCTCGAGGTTGAAGGTGGTGGTCTTGGCTTCGGCGTCGCTGAGCTTGCCCAGGCCGAGCGAGCGGCTGCTGCGCAGGCTGTTCTCGCCCAGTGGCTGCGTCGGACTGCCGCTGCTCTGCTCGCTGGTATGGGAATACTTGACCGTCTGATCTTCGGGGCTGAGCTCGATGTTGCTGCCGCCCACTTCCAGCGCGTAGTCGCTGCTCTTGCTGCTGTAGATCGGGTCGAATGCGCGGTCGTTTGCGTCGTCGATGAACTGCTTGTTGCGGTCCGCGTCGCGCGGGTCCGGGCCGGTGGAGGTGTTGTTCACTGGATGCATCCTGCATGCTGCGCCGGTGCAGCGGGCGCGCAGTATATCGCCGGCGTTTTGTGCGTTTATCAAATCAACGTTATGCGGCGGCCAGGGTGAGGGCCGTCGCCTGCCGCAGGAAACGCGTGCGTCAGTGCGGTGCGGCAGGCACAGGCGTAGTGCTGGCGGCCGCGGGTGCGTTCGCCTGCCAGCCGCACAATTTCCCCTGGTTCTGCTGCTTCAGCCACTCGTTCATCGGCGCGAAATATTCCAGCATCGGGCCGGCATCCAGGCGGTCGTTGCCGGTGAGTTCCTTCAGCGTGGTCTGCCAGGGTTGGCTGGAACCCCGTTGCAGCATCGACCAGAACTTCTGCCCGGCGTCCTTGTTGCCGTAGAAACTGCACTCGTACAACGGGCCTTGATGGCCGGCGGCTTCGCACAGGCCCTTGTAGAACTGGAACTGCAGGATGTGCGCGAGAAAATACCGGGTGTACGGCGTGTTGCCGGGCACATGGTACTTGGCGCCGGCATCGAAGAACTCTTCGCCGCGCGGGCTCGCCGGTGCCACGCCCTGATACCTGGCTTTCAGTTCCCACCAGGCCTGGTTGTAACGCTCGGGGGGGATCGAGCCGTCGAACACGCCCCAGCGCCAGCGATCGATCATCAGGCCGAACGGCAGGAAGGCGATCTTGCTCAGCGCCATGCGCATCTGCGAATTGAGCAGCGCCTCGCGGCTGGTTTGCTGTTCGCCCACCATGCCGATCGACTGCAGATACTTGGGCGTCATCGCCAGCACGATGGTGTCGCCGATCGCTTCGTGGAAACCGTCGTTGGCGCCGTTCTGGAACAGTGGCGGTAGCGGGTTATAGGCCAGGTCGTAATAGATGTGCCCAAGCTCGTGATAGATGGTGGTGAAATCCTCTTCGGTCGGCTTGATGCACATCTTGGTGCGCACGTCCGCACCGATGTTCTGCGTCGCTTCGCCGCCCATGTTCATGTCCCATGCGCTGGCATGGCAGACCACGTCGCGGTCCAGCGGTTTGATGAACTGCGAACGCTGCCAATAGGTGTCGGGAAGCTTGGGCATGCCGAGCGAGGTGTAGAAATCCTGCGCACGTTCGGTCATCTGTCTTGCGGTGCGCAGCTGCGCTTCGCGCTCGGCCTGGAAGCGCGCGCCACTGCCACCCTCCGTGCCGGTGGTGCGCGCCAGCACCGCACTCAGGTTGCCCTGGTACTGTTTTTCCAGCGCAGCGGTGATGTCCAGGTCGCCGGCACCCGGGTACGGCTGCAGCAGGTCCCACAGATTGCTCCAGTCCTGCTGCCACATATTGCCCATCAGATGCGCCGGCAACATGCCGCCGGCGAGCTCGCCCTTGTCCTTGCCGTACTGCGTATCGAGCTTGCCGCGCGCATAGCACTGCAGTTGTGCGTATAGCGGCTTGACCTGGTCCCAGAGACGGTCGGTCTCGCTGGCCAGTTGCGCTGGCGGCATGTCGTAACCGCTGCGCCACAGCACGCCGACATCGGCAAAGCCCAGCCCGCGCGCGCCCTCGTTGGCGAGCTCGACAAAGCGCTGGTAGTCCTTGTGCATCGGGACTGCAGTGCCATGCCAGCCCTGCCAGGCATCCAGCTGTTCGGCGTAATCACGGCTGCTGGCCAGCACCTGTTCCAGCTCGCCAAGCTGGCGGCAGCGGCGTTGTTCGCCATCGCCCATGCAATAACTGGCCGCACCATAATCGCCTTCCATCTTGGCGGCGATCCGGGTGAGCTCTGCCAGCTTGGCCGGGTCGCGTGGTGCGGGCAGGGCGCTCATCAATTTCAGCAGTTGCAATGCACGCGCGCTGTCGGCCGACATCGGGGTGCCTGCATACTGCTTGGATTGTTCGATCCAGCGGTCCAGTTGCGCCAGCGAGCGTTCGTTGGCCTTGGCGGCCAGCAGCTGCGAGTCGCCGTTGATGTAGGTCGAAGACAACCATTGCGCGGCGGTGAGTTCTGGGTAAGCGGCCTTGTACTCGGCGCTGATGCGCGCGACGAACTGGTCGGCGCTTTCCTCCGGCGCGGTTTTGGTGGCAGCGGGCTTGGCGGGTGCTGCCGCGTCCTGACGGCAGGCCGACAACGACAGGGTGCCGGCTGCCACGGCCAGTGCCAGCCACAACAAACGAGGATTCACGGGTGGTCCTTGCGGTGAAGTCCGACGCAGGCTAGAGCGCGTCGAGGTTCACCGCAAGCGCTGTCACGGTGTACGCGACTTGGGTGGGCTGCAAATCCATCTGTGCTCGTCAGAGCAAGTGCCACATTGGCGTGCTCACCGCAGGCGGGCACGGCCGTTACCTGTTTGCTCGCGATGTACTGCCAGTTGCTTCAAGACTGGGGGACCGATGGCATTGGGTTGATGGAGCGGTGTAGGCGGATCAGTTGCAGAGCGGATGATCTGCCGCTTGGCTGCGGGGCCCTTGCCCGCCCACCCTCGCAGGACACGCCGCAAGTACGTCCTTGTAGGCTCTTACGCGGCATCCATGCCGCGTAAGGTCCCGCGACGGTAGGCGGGCAAGGACCAGTGGAGATGGTCGGTGTGCACGGTAAGAGCAGTGCGTGATGCGCGTTGTTCGATACTCGACGTCCGACACACGCGCGACAAGCAGCTTTTCACGAGATTGCTTTTGGTGTCGTGCTCCAAAGGACTGGACGACGCTGATGTATCAGCTGCAGAGCGGTTGATCTGCCGCTTGGCTGCGGGGCCCTTGCCCGCCCACCCTCGCAGGACACGCCGCAAGTACGTCCATGTAGGCTCTTACGCGGCATCCATGCCGCGTAAGGTCCCGCGAGGGTGGGCGGGCAAGGACCAGTCGAGATGGTCTGTGTGCACGGTAAGAGCAGTGCGTAATGCGCGTTGTTAGATGCTCGAAGTCCGACACACGCGCGACAAGCAGCTTGTCACGCGTTGTTTTGGGTGTCGTGCTCCAAAGGTCTGGACAGCGCGGATAGATCGGCTACAGAGCGGATGATCTGCGGCTGGGTTGCAGGGCCCTTGCCCGCCCACCCTCGCAGGACACGCCGCAAGTACGTCCATGTAGGCTCTTACGCGGCATCGATGCCGCGTAAGGTCCCGCGAGGGTGGGCGGGCAAGGGCCCGTCGAGATAGTCGGTGTGCACGGTAAGAGCAGTGCCTGATGCGCGTTGTTCGGAGTGTCGTGCGTCCGAAAATCTTTCCATCGCAAGTTGCGCAGCAAGTCTTCAAAAAAGAATCCGACCAACTTACTGGCGCGGTGTCCTTGCCGGCATGGATGCCGCCAGGGCGCCTCCACGGGAAGATTCACGGCGTGTCGCGCGAGCGGCTAGGGCACCGTGCCTTCGATAAGCCATGCTTGAAGAAATCCAGCTGCATTTATCCCGTGCATTGCGCGAACAGATCGCGCTCGCGCGCATAGGCGCTGGTCTTGACCTGCATCAGACCGAGCACCGACGGAAACAGCGCGTCCTGATCGGTGTACTGGCCGGCACGGTGGCGCAGGCAGGTTTCGTCCAGGCCGCGGTCACGTGCGAACTCCGGCGAGAACCACATCACCATCGGCACGTGGGTCTGTTCCTTGGGCGCGATCGCGTATGGCACGCCATGCAGGTAGAGGCCTTTTTCACCCAGCGATTCGCCGTGATCGGAGAGGTAGATCATCGCGGTGTCGTAGTCCTGCAGCCCGCGCAGCGTGTGGATGGCCTGGTTGAGGAAGTGATCGGTATAGGTGATGGAATTGTCGTAGGCGTTGACGATGTTCTGGCGGCTGCAACTGCCCAGGTCGGCGGTCTTGCACACCGGCTTGAAGCGCTCGAACTGTGCCGGGTAGCGCTCGAAGTAACTCGGCCCGTGGCTGCCGAGTTGGTGCAGCACCACCACGCGGTCGCCGGGCTTTGCGCGGACTTGCGCAGCCAGGTCGCTCAGCAGGATCTCGTCCATGCAGCGGCCATCGGCGCACAGCCCTGGCGTGGTGGCATCGTCCAGCTTCTGGATGTCCAGGCCATCGCAGACGCCCTTGCAGCCGGACTGGTTGTCGCGCCACAGCGTGGAAATGCCGGCATGTTCGAGCACATGCAGCAGCGACTGGTGGCCGCGGATCGTGTCCTCGTTGTAATCGCGGCGACCGAACGGCGAAAACATGCACGGCACCGAGACCTCGGTGCTGGTGCCGCAGGAATGCATGTCGGGGAAATTGATCACCCCGGCCTGGGCCAGCTCGGGCGTGGTCTGGCGCGCATAGCCGTTGAGGCCCCAGTTCTGCGCACGTGCGGTTTCGCCCAGCACCACCAGCAGCAGGCGCGGACGGCTTCCGGGTGCACGTGGTGTGGCCATGGCGTCGTGTTCGACCGGTTGCTTGGGCGCATGCTTGATTGGCGAATCGGATTTGAGGTTCTGCCGCAGTGCCACGATGTAGTTGATCGGCGTGGCCAGGTAACGTACCTCGCGGTGATTGCGCATCAACGCCGAGACGTCCTGCGACGACAGCATCGCGCCGGCCGCGCCGACCACTGCCACCACCAGCAAGAAACCGGCGCGGATTGCCAGTGATCTGCCGATGCTGGGTGCCTGCAGGCGCGTGCGCCACAACAGCGTGGCCGGAATCAGGAAGTAGCACAGCAGCGGCAGGATCAGGTCGGGCGTGAGCAGTTCGCGCGATTCCTTGTGGTCGGTATGCAGCACATTGCGCAGCATGTCCGCATCCAGGTAGACGTTGTAGCTGTCCATGTAGTGCGCAGCCAGCGCGGTGGTGAACAGCAGCAGCGTCAACAGCGGCTTGGCGTTCCAGCGCCACACCAGCAGGCCCAGCAATAACGCATGCACGGCCACCAGCAAGGCCATCAACGAGATGGCAAACCCGAGACTGCCCGGATGCGTGGCCATGGCCGTGTGCCAGAACAGCTGGTTGCACACCAGTGCGAAGAACAGACTCGACAACAATACCAAGGTTTCGGTCGAGACCGTCGGTCGCGTCGTCCAGCTCAGTGCGCGCAGGCGCTTGAACCCACGCGATTGCGGTAGATAGGTACTCATGCTGCATCCCCCGATTGCAACACCACAACATTGGCGCGATGCGGTCGAGCCAGCATCACGCAGTACAGTGCAAGTGCAGTTCCCCAACACACCGCCAGCGACCACAGGTCGTGCGACAGAAAATGCGCGCCGCGTAATTGCTGCGCAATCCCGAACAACAACCCTGCCGCGATGCCCAGCCACAATGCAGGAACACGCCACGCAGGACGTAGTGCCAGCGCACAGAAATACAGCGCCACCCACGCATAACCGGCGCTGGCGTGGCCTGCAGGAAAACAACCGGACGCAGCAATGCCGTGGCGCGATTCGAACAGCCCGATCATCTGCTGGGTGCCGCCGTAACGGCTCAGATCCCACGGGCAATCCATCGCCGTCCACGACTTGAGCAAGGACACCAGCGAGGTCGACAGTGCGATCGATGCAGCCAGATACGTCAGCGGCCAGCGCAGCACACGCAGGCGCGGCCGGTACCAGGCAATCAGCGCCAGCACCAGTACGCTGACAGCGCCGGCGGTGCTCAACCATTTGCCGACACGGTGAATCACGCCACTGGTGAACCAGTGGTCCTTGAGCAGCCACTGCCCACCTTCCAGGCGATACAGCGCATCGGCAACCCACTGGTCGCCGCCGGCGCCCATCAACAACGCGCTGAGCACGAGCACGCCTGCCAGCGGCAGCCATAGATGCCGAACGAGAAAGCGGGTTTGCGCAACGGTGGCTGTGCGCGCCAGGGCTGGTGCGTATACGGGAAGCGTGGTCATCGAAGCATCGGCCGGTGGTCTATGCCCGGCATCTTCGAAAGCGGCATGTCGGAAAGCGGTCGGACCGGAGTTGTCCGGCGGTTAACGCGCTATCCGGCGTTCAGTCTGTCTCGCTGTCGCCACTGCCGGTGTTGGTGTCGGAGGCGGTTGCAACGCAACCGGCATGCCATGCCGTGCCCGGCACCAACTGCCATTGATTGCGGTTGGACTCGCCAATATCGATCCGTTGCGCCGGATCGATGCACGCCGGTACCGCCTGCTTGAGGACGAACAGCCAACGGCGCTCAGGTGCGTTTGCAAGCCACAGACCGGCCTTGGCCCACTGCTGCTGCCAACTCGCCTTGAAGCCGAAGTCGGTGACCGGTCGATCCGCCTGCAGCATGTTCTGCTCGCGCCAGGCCAGCATGCCGAGCTCGGCCTCCGGGCCGATGCGCTGTCCCACGCGCTGCATCAAGCGGGCGGCAGAACTGTACGGGTCCAGTGCCGGCATCAAGCCCAGGCCATACACGCTCCACAGCGCGGCGGTCACCACCACCACCGCGGTGCCGGTGCGCTTGCCACGCGACCATGCAATTGCCGCCAGGCCGACCACACCCAGGCCGATCAACCAGAGAGCCACCGACCGCAGCGAGGCCAACTCCATCCCGCGCTGCAGGGCGGTGTTTTCCGCCCAGTGCAGATGCAGTGCGATACCGCTGCCCAATGCAAGAGCGGCCAGCGCAAGCAGCAGCAGGTAGCCGGTCAGCAATACGCGGACGCCACGTTTGCGCAGCAGCCCGGCCAGAAGCGGTGCGGCGGCGATGCACAGGGCCGGCAGCATCGGAAAGATGTAGACCTCGCGCTTGCCCGGGCTGGCGCTGAAGAACACCAGCACCAACATGCTCCAGGCAAGCAGCAACAGATAGCGCGGGTCGCCGCGTCGCAGCCGCCGCCACCAGGCCGGCAGCAGCCAGGGCAACAGCAGGCAGCCGGGCAACCACAACGTGGCGATCACCTGCAGGTAGTACCAGGCCGGCTTGAGGTGATGCCAGGCGTGGGCGTAACGGGTACCTGTCTGCTTGAACAACAACTCGTGCGCGTAGGCATGCAGCGTCGGGTCGTTGCTCTGCCACAACGCGATACCCAGCGGACCAAGCCATACCGCGGTCCCCGCCAGGAACGCGGGCAGCACCAGCAACCAGCTGCGCCCGGCCTGTGCGCGTGCCGGCAGCACGCGCCAGTGCCTGCGCGGCAGCGCCATCCACGGCAGCAACAGCAGCAAGGGCAGAAAGCCCACACCCTTGGTCACCGTGCCCACGCCGGCGGCGAACAATCCCAGCGTCCATGCGCGCCAGTCCGGCCCGCGCAGCAGATGCCGCAGCATCCCCCACAACGACAGCGTGGTCAGCGCCACCAGCACCATGTCGATCTGCGCACGCTTGGCCATCAGGCCGAACTGCAGCACCGCAAACAATGCCAGTACCGCATGCCGCGCCACGCGCCGGTTCCACAACCGCCGCGCGATGTCCCAGGTCAGCCATAACGTGGCGAGCGCAGCCAGCAGCGACGGCAGCAGGAACGCGACCGGCCAGTGCGGCACCAGCTCGTAGCTGGCTGCCTGCAACCACATGAAGACCGGCGGTTTTTCGGCATACAGCTCGCTGCCCCGGTGCGGCAATAGCCACTGACCGGTCGCAACCATGCTGCGTGCGGCCAGCACAAAGCGCGGCTCGTCCGGCGGGTTGGGCTGGCGCAGGCCCAGCCCGGCCAGCAGGCTGACGACGATCAGCAACACGGCGGCGAGCAGTGCGCGCTGGCGGGAAGTGGCGGCGGAGATGGCAGGCGACACGCGCACGCCCCGATCGGTGGGGCGCCACACTATCCGGCAAGCAGGTCGGAATTTTGTCGGAGCCATCCAGAGCGGCTGTGTTCGGCCAGGCTCGGTTAGGATGCGCACATCGTCCCTGCCGGGCCGCCCTGGAAACGCGCTCATGCGGCTGCTGGTCATCGAAGACAACCGCAACATGGTTGCCAACCTGTTCGACTATTTCGAAGCGCGCGGGCACACCCTTGACGCAGCGCCCGACGGCATCACCGGCCTGCATCTGGCCACCACCCAGCAGTACGACGTGCTGGTGCTGGACTGGATGATGCCGCGCATGGACGGCCCGGAAGTGCTGCGCCGCCTGCGCGAGCAGCACCAGTCCGAGCTGCCGGTGATCATGCTCACCGCCCGCGACGAGTTGCCCGACAAGATCGCCGGCTTCCGGGCCGGTGCCGACGACTATCTGACCAAGCCGTTCGCGCTGCCGGAACTGGAGGTCCGCATCGAGGCCCTGCTTGCGCGTGCGCATGGACGCCGACGCGGCAAGTTGTTGCAGGTGGCCGATCTGCGTCTGGACCTGTCCACGCTGGAAGCCACCCGCGCCGGCCAGGTGCTGCATCTGTATCCGGCCTGCCGCAAGCTGCTGGAAGTGCTGATGCAGGCCAGCCCCGCCGCGGTTACCCGCCAGCGGCTGGAGCAATCGCTATGGGGCGACGATCCGCCCGATGGCGACATGCTGCGCTCGCATATCTACGAGTTGCGTCGCAGCGTGGACGGCCCGTTCGCGCAGAAACTGATCCACACCCTGCCGCGGCTGGGCTATCGCCTGGCGCCGCTGGAAGGTGCCGGCGATCCCGCTGCGGGCGAGTGCAGCGATGCTTAGGCAGCGCCCGTTGGGCCGCCGCGTGCTGGTGTGGTTGTTCGGCTACACGCTGTTGATGGTGCTGGCGGTGTTCGGCACCGCGCAGTATCTGCACGAGCGCGCAGAACACGGCGTGTGGCGCTCGTTGCTGAATTCGGAGCTGGACAGCATCCTGGATCGCAGTGCGCAGAATCCGGATTACCGCTGGCAGGACTCGGACACCTTGCGGCTGTATCGCGTCGACGGCGGCGCGGCAGTGCCGCCGGTCTTGCGCACGCTGCATCCCGGCCTGCACGACGAGCTGGAAATCGCCGGCCGCCAGAGCGCGGTGATGGTGCGCGACACACCGCATGCCGGGCGCCTGGCGCTGGTGCTGGACATCACCGACTTCGAGGCGCTGGAGCAGTTCATCACCCGCTGGATGCTGGCGGCAGGCGTCGCGCTGATCGGCATCACCTTGCTGATGGGCACTTATGCGATGGCGCGGTTGGTGCGCCCGCTGGTGGAGCTGGCGCGCGACATCGGCGCGCTGCGTCCCGAGCGGCGTGCACAACGCATTGCTGTTGGCCCGCAGGGCAGCGCCGAGCTGTACGTGATTGCCGACGCGCTCAACGACTATCTCGACCGCAACGGCCAGTTCGTCGAACGCGAACGCGCCTTCATCGACAGTGCCAGCCACGAGTTGCGCACCCCGCTGGCGGTGATCGGCAACGCCGCCGAACTGGCGCTGGAGCAACCCGGCACACCACCGGCGGTGCGCCACCAGCTGGAGCGCATCGCCCAGACCAGCGCCGCGGTGGAGCAGTTGATCACCTTGTTGCTGGTGCTGGCCAAGGACCCCGGCCGGCTGACGCGCAGCAGCGATACGCTGCGTCTGGACCAGTTGCTGCCGGAGATCGTCGCCGACCACGCGCATCTGCTCGCCGACAAGGACCTGCAGGTACTCACCGACCCGCTTCCGCCATGCAGCCTCACCGCACCGGTGGCGATCGTGCAGACCGCCATCGGCAATCTGTTGCGCAACGCGATCGAGAACAGCGACCGCGGCATCATCCGCGTCTCGCTATCGGCACCAGGTGTGGTGCGCATTGCCGACCCGGGCCACGGCATGACGCCGGAGGAGATCAGCGCGATCTACGCGCGCCTGGCGCGCGGCAACACACGCCAGGGCAACGGCATCGGGCTGGAACTGATCGGACGCCTCTGCGAGCATCTGGGCTGGCATCTGAACCTGGATTCCAATGCCGGCCAGGGCACGGTGGCGACGCTGGACCTGTCCGGGGCATTGGCCGCGACAGCGAAGGGATGATGGGGCAGTCACGCAGGCGGTGACATCGCACGTGGTCGCGCACACGCCGCGTGTGCGGCATCTGCCAGCGCCCGACGGCTGTTTACTACGGCGTGGCAGCCACTGCGTTGAGTGGACGCATCGACTGATCTCGAGAGCCGCATCCAGCGCAACGCCCCTCGACCACGGCGCGGGCACTCAGGCCGGCAGCAAACCGCGCGCGCTCAACCAGCTGCGCGCATTTTCCGCATCCTGCTCGAACCAGGCGCGCGTGGATCCCAGCCGGTAGGTATAGCCCCAGGTGTCCATGTCGGTCATCAGGCGCGCGCTGCCCACGCCCGGCAATTGCTCGGCCAGCAGGATCTGCAGATAACAGGTGGCGTCTTCCTCATCCACCGAATCGGTGGCGTCGGTATGCACAGCCGCGCGTTTGTCGGCCGGCAGGACGATCAGGTGCCCGGCCTCGTGCAACAGCGAATGCACCGGCGTGTCGTCACGCACATAGACATCGCAGCCGATGATGCCGGCTTCCGGTTCGCCCCAGAAACTGCCGGGGATCGGCGCGCCGGCTTCCACGCGATGCAGGCGCAGGCCATAGCGGGCGAGCAGCGCGGCCGGCGCGTCCAGGCCGATATCGCCCACGCACAACACGCTGGCTGGCTCGGGGCTGGGAGAGGAATCGATGGTCACACGCAAAGGCTCGCGGTCGGTTCGGGCCGTCAAGGCGGCACCGTGCAAACACGGTGCCGCAGGGAACGCTTACTTGTCGCCGTCTTCGGGCAAGGCAACCGAAATATCGAGCACGTCATGCTCGCCATCCTTGACCAGATCAACCCGCACCGCATCGGCGTCGATGTTGACGTACTTCTTGATCACTTCCAGCAATTCGCGCTGCAGCAGCGGCAGGTAATCCGGCCCGCCGCGGTGGTTGCGCTCCTGCGCAATGATGATCTGCAGGCGGTTCTTGGCCGTCTCGGCGGTGTTCTTCTTGCTCTTGAGAAAATCGAGCAGGCCCATGCTTACCCTCCGAACAGCTTGCTGAAGAAGCCTTTCTTCTCCACGGATGTGAATCGCATCGGGCGCTCTTCGCCCATGATGCGGGCGACCGCGTCGTCGTAGGCCTGGCCGGCCGGGGACTCGGCATCCAGGATCACCGGCTCGCCCTTGTTGGAGGCGTTGAGCACATCGCCGGATTCGGGAATCACGCCGATGGCCTTCAGCCCCAGCACTTCCTCCACGTCGGTGATGCTGAGCATCTCGCCGCCTTCCACGCGGCCCGGGCTGTAGCGGGTCAGCAGCAGGAAGGCCGGCACGGTCTGGCCTTGCTCGGCCTTGCGGGTCTTGGAATCGAGCAGGCCGATGATGCGGTCCGAGTCGCGGACCGAGGAAACTTCCGGATTGACCACCACCACCGCACGGTCGGCGAAATACATCGCCAGGAACGCGCCTTTCTCGATGCCGGCGGGCGAATCGCAGACGATGTAGTCGAAGCCGTCGGCGGCCAGGTCCTTGAGCACCTTCTCCACGCCTTCCTGGGTCAGCGCGTCCTTGTCGCGGGTCTGCGAGGCAGCCAGCACGTACAGGTTGTCGAAGCGCTTGTCCTTGATCAGCGACTGCTTGAGCGTGGCTTCGCCATGCACGACGTTGACGAAGTCGTACACCACGCGCCGCTCGCAGCCCATGATCAGGTCCAGGTTGCGCAGACCGACGTCGAAGTCGATGACGGCGACCTTCTTGCCGCGCCGTGCCAGCCCGCAGGCCAGGCTCGCGCTGGTGGTGGTCTTGCCAACGCCGCCCTTGCCGGAGGTGACTACGATGATTTCAGCCAAAGGATTTCTCCGAATATTTCTGTGGTTGGGCTGCGTCAGTCCAGCGCAGCGATCTTGATCTGATCCTGCTCCAGCCAGACCTGGACGGCCTTGCCACGCAGGTCCATGGGAACATCGTCCAGCACCTTGTAGTGGCCAGCGATGGCAACCAGTTCGGCGTGGAAGTCGCGGCAGAAGATGCGCGCGTCAGGGTTGCCCTGGGCGCCGGCCAACGCGCGGCCACGCAGGGTACCGTAGATATGGATGCTGCCGTCGGCGATGACCTCCGCCCCGGCACCGACCGTACTGAGCACAGTCAGGTCGCAGTTCTCCGCATACAGCTGCTGGCCCGAGCGCACCGCGTTGCGTTGCATGCGCCCAGGCGCCGGCCGCGCCGCGGGCGCTGCGGGTTCGGCACGCGCCGGTGGTGGCGGGGGTGGCGGCGGGCTCACCGCGGTCGGCTCGTATTGCGCACGGAACTTGGCCAGCAGCGGTACGCCGAGCTGCTGCGAGAGCAGGTCGATCTCGCTGGTGCCGTAGGCCAGCGCCACCGGCAACACGCCGGCATCGCGCAGACCGTCCAGCAGCGCCTTGGCCGTGGCCAGGTCCGGTACCTGCGACAAGCCGCCGAAATCCAGGATCACCGCCGCACGTCCGAACAACTTCGGCGCGCGGGTCACGCGTTCGCGCATCTCGCGCACCAGGCGCGGCACATCCAGCGTGCGCACGCGCAGGTTGGCAATGCCCACCTGGCCGATCTTCAGTTCGCCGGCCTGTTCAAAATCCACATTCACGCTCGCCACGCCTCAGCCCCCCGTCGACGGGTTGTCGGTGGCGGCGGCATGACGCGGCCGGCCGACCCACGGCAGGTGGTCGGGCAACTTGCCGGCATAGGTCTCCTTGACCCACGGATAGCTGCACATGTCTTTCATCAGCATGCTGGCGCGCACCTCGACATCGGCCATGGTGTTCTGGCCGACCTCGCGGAAGCCGAAGCTGCCATGGAACAGCAACGCTGCATCGGCGCCATGGTCCAGGAACACCTCGCAGGCCAGTTGCGGGTAGCGCAACTCGGTGTAGCTCTGCACATCGGCGTAGAACGCACGCCCGACGCCACCGCCGCGACGGCGGCTGGCGACCACGATGCGGTCGATATAGAAGAATTCCGGGTAACGGTCCCGGAACCAGGCGAAATTGCTGCTGTCATGCGCACTGCCGCTGCCGAACCCGACCAGGAACCCGGCCAGGTTGCCGTCGCGCTCGGCGACGCGGAAATATTCGGCCTGCTCGTAGAAACGTTGCAGCTTGGTTGAATCCAGCGGCAGGATTGCCAGTCCGGCATTGTTGTTCAGGGCCAGGACGGAATCGAGCTCGTGCTCGCGCACGTCGCGGATAACGATCGACATTGGGACTCCGTGGGGTAACGCTCTCGACCCGAAATCGGATCTGCGTCGGATTATTGCATGCGTGGCCTGAAGCGGCGACCCGCCGTGTGCTGCCAGCCAGGCATGAGAACCGACTGCAGCATGCCAATGCCGGCAGCTCCTGCTGCCAGGCCCGGCGCGCCATGCCACACGCATGCATGACTTCCGGCAAGAGGGCAGCCGCCCGGCGAGCGCCTAAGATGCCTGCATGTTGGGATACCTCAGTCATACGCGCGTCCTGCGCTTCGCCGGCCTGTTCACCTGGGCGATGATCGCCATGCCCTTGGTGTACACCTACTGGCCGGCCGCAGAAGAGGGCGACCACCGCAGCGTGGCCGAAGGCCTGCTGATGTCGGCGTTCTTCGTCGGCTTCGGCGCCAGCTACTTCTGGCTGACCCGCGGCCTGAGCAGCGGCGGCCATGCGCATTGGTACGACCGGCTGATCCTGCTGCTGCTGACCATCTTCGCGCTGGCGGTCAGCTATCTGAGCGGGACCGGACTGGGCAGCATCCTGATGATGGTGGCGGCCGGGGTGATCCCCTGGCTGCTGCCGCTGCGCATCGGCGTGGCCTGGCTGGTGCTCAGCCAGCTGGCGGTACTGCCGGTGTTCTATTACCTGCGCCCGGACTTCACCCTGTTCGCCGCGCTGATGCAGTCGCTGCTGTACGGCGGCTTTTCGATGTTCATCTTCGTGACCAGCCTGGTCGCGCGCCAGCAGACCGATGCCCGCGAAGAACAGCGCCGGCTCAATGCCGAGCTGCGCGCCACCCGCGCGCTGCTGGCCGAAAGCGCCCGCGTCAACGAGCGCACCCGCATCTCGCGCGAGCTGCACGACCTGCTCGGCCACCACCTCACCGCGCTGAGCCTGAACCTGGAAGTGGCCGGCCACATCACCGACGGCCAGGCCCAGGAGCACGTGCGCCAGGCGCATACGCTGGCCAAGCTGCTGCTCACCGACGTGCGCGAAGCGGTCAGCCACCTGCGCGACAGCGGCGCGATCGACCTGGAAGCGGCCCTGCGCCCGCTGGTGACCCAGGTGCCGTCGCTGGACATCCACCTGGACATCGCCCAGCCGCTGACCCTGGACGACCCCGAGCGCGCTCACGTGCTGTTGCGCTGTACCCAGGAAATCATCACCAATGCGGTGCGCCATGCCGGTGCGCGCAATCTGTGGATCCAGGTGCGGCGCGATGCCGACACCGTGTTGATCGACGCGCGCGACGATGGCCATGGCGCCGACACGGTGGCGCCCGGCAACGGGCTGCGCGGCATGCGCGAGCGGCTGAACCAGTATGGTGGCCAGCTCGAGATTCAAACCCGGCGGGGTGACGGCTTCGGCCTGCGCATCTCCGTCCCAGGCGCGCCGGCACTGATGCCTGCGGCCGTGACTCAAGGAGTGTTCTGATGATCCGTGTGTGCCTGGTCGACGACCAAACCCTGGTACGCCAGGGCATCCGCTCGCTGCTGGCGCTGGATAACGGCATCGAGGTGGTGGCCGAGGCCTCGGACGGCAAGCAGGCGGTCGAGCAGATCCCGCAGGTCCAGCCCGACGTGGTGCTGATGGACATGCGCATGCCGGTGATGTCCGGCCTGGAGGCGCTGCAGATGCTCTCGCGCAACGGCACGCTGCCGCCGACCATCATCCTGACCACCTTCGACGACGACCAACTGGTGCTGGCCGGGCTCAAGGCCGGCGCCAAGGGCTACCTGCTCAAGGACGTCTCGCTGGAACAACTGGTCGGCGCGATCCGCACCGTGGCCGACGGCGGCTCGCTGGTGCAGCCGGCGGTGACCCAGCGCCTGCTGTCGGGCCTGGAGCACATGCGCAACGAGTTCGTCAGCCTGGACCGGCCCGATCCGCTGACCGACCGCGAGACCGAGATCCTGCGGCTGATGGCCAGCGGCTTCTCCAACAAGGAGATCGCCAACTCGCTGGGCGTGGCCGAGGGCACCATCAAGAATCACGTCTCCAACATCCTGTCCAAGCTCGGCGTGCGCGACCGCACCCGCGCGGTGCTGAAGGCCTTCGAGCTGCAATTGGTCTGATCGGCAGCGCAGGGGGTGCAGCTGCCGGCGCGCGGCGCTGCGCGCGCTTCGCAGCGCATGTGGCAACGCGCGTGGCGGGGTGGTCTGGTCGTTTCCACGCCGATCATGCGTGCTGCCGGAGGAACGAAAACCGCGCCGGCGGCAATCGCATCACACACAGGCATCGCGCGATGTGCATGATAGCTGCGCGCAATCTGCCCAAACCCTTGTGCAGGTTGGGATTGCGCAGTCATGGACTGCGCGGTTGCGCGGTGGATGACACCGCAAGACCGCGCTACCCGTCGCACAACTGAACATCTTTCTCGAAGCCTGCTAGGATGGCGGCTTCGCTTCACTCAACCCGGCCGTGGGATCGGCCCCGGAGACCTCCTGAATGACCCGTATTATCGAGTTCCTGATCGCCTTGGGGATCGTGGCTGGCTTGTTTGTCGTGGTGGGCTTGGTGTTGCCCTCGGAGCGGCAGATGTCCGAGAGTGTTGAGACCAACCGCAGGATGACGATTGTTTACGACACCGTGAACAGCTTCCGTCGTTTCAAGGATTGGAACCCGCTTGTGCTGCGTGACCCGAAGATCCAGCTGAAGCTGGTCGGCCCGACCGAGGGCAAGGGTGCACGCGTCGAATACAGCTCCACTGAAGGCTATATCGGCGACGGCAGCTGGGAGATCACCAACAGCGTCAAGAACGAGCGTGTTGAGATTTCGATCGACGATCCCACCAAGGGCTACGACAAAGTCACCAACTTCACCCTTGCGCCAACCGGCAAGAACAACAAGAACGTAAAGATCACCCAGGACTACAGCGTCAAGTACGGCTGGAACCTGTTCGGTCGTTATGCCGGCCTGTATGTCAGCCGCCACGTGGGCGACGACCTGAAGCTGGGTCTGTCGCGTCTGGCGACCGCACTGGCCACCGTGCCGAATTTCGACTACCGCGCCCAGCTCGACGGCAAGCCGGTGTTGAGCGATCTCAAGCTCGTCGATGTGCCGGCCGAGGACCTGCTGGTCGTCAACGCGGGCAACATCGATCGTGACAACGAGACGATCAAGAAGTCGATCAAGGACAACCAGGAGTGGATCAAGCGCGTGATGGACGCCAACGGCCTCGAGGCTGCTGGTCCGGTCCGCATCGTGACCACCGACTTCGCTACCGACAAGTACGCGTTCGACGTGGTGCAGCCGGTCCGCAAGCGTGCCGGTGGTGCGCCGAAGACCGATGCCAAGGCCGACACCGCCAAGGCCGATGCCAAGAAGGACGACGCCGCGGCTGCCGCACCTGTGGATGCAACCCCGGTTGCTGCAGCGGGCGAGGAGTTGAAGGTCAACATCCCGTCGGAAGCACCGGTCAAGTACGAGCGCACCAAGGCACACCGTTCCGCGTTTGCAACCTACGCAGGCCACATGGCCGGCCTGGATGCAGTGCGTAGCTCCCTGCGTGCCTGGGCTGCCACCAACGGCAACGACGTGACCGAGCGTCCGTACGAGTCGTGGAAGGGCGGCGTGGACAAGTCGTTTACGCAGGACGGTACCTACGACGTCTACTGGGCCATCAAGTAATCGTCTCACCACGATGATCTGATCCAGACGAAAACGCGCCGCAGTCCTGCGGCGCGTTTTTTTTTGCATCACGGCGCTGCAATGGAAACTTCGTTATGTCCCTGCTCGAACGTCGCAAGAAACATCCGTCGCTGCTGGCGTTTTGCGGCGCCTTGCTGGCCGCCGTCGCGGTGGGCCTGTCGGCCTATGCCTCGCACGGGGTGGCCGATGCGCTGGTGCAATCGCGGCTGCAACTGGCAGCGCTGTATGCCTTTGGCCACGGTGCCGTGCTGACGGTACTCGGCGCCACCGAAACGCGCGCGCTTGGCCGGCTCGGCCTGTATCTGCTGTTGCTCGGCACGCTGCTGTTTGCCGGCAGTCTGGTCGGCGGCGCGCTGCTGCACTGGCCCACCAGCCTTGCACCGGTGGGCGGCGTCAGCCTGATGCTGGGCTGGGCGGTGCTGGCGATCGGCGCGTTGAGGCGCTGAGCATGCCGCGCCATGCCCGCGGATTCGATGTGGAGGCCGCCTTCGCGCACCTGACCCGGCGCGATCGCGCGCTGGGCGCGTGGATGAAGCGCATCGGCCCGATCACCGCGCAGCCGGGTTGGCGCAAGCCGTTCGATCCGGTGGACGCGTTGGCGCGCGCGATCCTGTTCCAGCAACTCAGCGGCAAGGCCGCATCGACGATCGTGGCGCGGGTGGAAGCGGCCATCGGTGCGTCGCGCCTGCATGCAGACACGCTCGGTCGCATCGACGACGCGGCACTGCGTGCGTGTGGCGTGTCCGGCAACAAGTCGCTGGCGCTGCGCGATCTGGCGCGCCGCGAGCGCGATGGCGAGATTCCCTCCCTGCGCAGGCTCGCCTTCATGGACGAGGAAGCGATCGTGCAGGCGCTGATCCCGGTGCGCGGCATCGGCCGCTGGACGGTGGAGATGATGCTGATGTTCCGCCTGGGGCGCCCGGATCTTCTGCCCGTCGATGACCTGGGCGTGCGCAAGGGCGCCCAGCGCGTGGACAGGCAGGAACAGATGCCCACGCCGAAGGAACTGGCCATCCGCGGCGAACGCTGGGCCCCGTACCGCAGCTACGCCGCGTTTTATCTATGGAAGATCGCCGACTTCAGCGTGGCAGCCAAGGTGCCGACGCCGCGCTCGCAGGAATAGGGCGTTGCAGTGCGGTGCGTGCGGCTTGCCGCGCGCATTACGCCGCCGACCAACGCCAATGCCAGGGCTCGTAGATGATGCCGTAGGGATTGTCGCGCGGATAACTCAGCCGGTAGCCAAAGCGATCCGCGTTGTCGCGCAGCCACGCGAAGGCCGGCGTGGTCTCGAAGGATTCTTCCACCGGCGGCTCGCCGGGCGTGCCGATATCCAGTGCATCGCCGCTGTGGTGTTCGCTGAAGCCGGGCGCGGTGTTGACCGCCAGGATTTGCGGCACCGTCAGGCCGCGCGCCAGCTTGCGTTCGAAGATCGCCAGTTGGTAATCGTGGCTGCGATACCCGGACAACGCATCCAGCAGCACGCCAGCGCGTGCAGCGTCGGCCTGCATCTGCCGCCATGCATGGCTTGCGCCGGCGCTGAGCCACAACGGCCGTGCAAAACGATCGCGTCCGGCAAAGTGCAGGGCAGCAGGTTCGGCCACCAGGCTCAGCCCGGTCTGCCGTGGATACGCTTCCACGTCGATTTCCAGTTGCGCCAGCCGCTGCTGCACGCCGCTGACCGGCAACAGCGTGTTCGTACGGTCCGATGCACGCCCGCCTGGCAGTTCCAGCAGCGCCAGTGCCTCGTCCAGCCCCGGCTCGTACGCCAGTCGCGGGATCAACGGCATCACGCCCTGCGGCAGATGCGCGGCCAGGTAGCGTCCGTCGCGCTTGCGCCGCAGCAGCCAGTCGGCCTGCGCCAGCACGCGTGCATCCGCATTGCCGCGCGCACGCAGCAGGTCTGCCGGCCACAGTTCGATGTTGGAGGTGTTGAACAGAAAGCGTGGGGAGTTGCGCATCGCCGCAGCTTAGCGGGTGCCACGTGAGGGCTGCCAGTCCGGAGCGGCGCGAATGCTGGCGTGCGCCGGTAGAGATGCTCCGTTGAGCAGCGGCGGGGCGGATGCATGCGAGCGGAAGCTGATCCGTTCTGACGATCACTCACGCCTGTGCTTGTTCTCAACCGGGCTTACTTTCAAGCATCGGCGTCCTTGTCGCCCTGCGGCTTCGGCAGGCGCCCGGCCTTGCGTAGCGCATCGCGCAGCACGTATTCGATCTGCGCGTTGAGGCTGCGCAGTTCGTCGTCGGCCCAGCGCTGCGCGGCGGCCAGCACGTCGGCGTTGATGCGCAGCGGATAGGCCTTCTTCTCGCTCACTCGCGCTCCTGGCGGCCGCTGTGGCGGCGCAGGTGCATCACCATCGACACGATCAACACATTCACACCGACGAGCATGCCGATCACCACCGCGTAGATGCCGGCGCGGTTGTCGCCGGCCCAGTACAGGCAGGCAGCACCGATCAGGATGACCAGGCTGATCAGGGCCCAGCGCAGCCCCAGGCCGCGCGCGCGGTCGTCGTCGTCCGCACCGATGGAGGCGGCGATTGCCAATGCAGGCAAGCCGGAAAGCGCGACGACCAACGGCACCATGACATTCATTGCATCACCTCAATACAGCGAGCCGGCGTTGACCACCGGTTGGGTGCCA
This sequence comes from Xanthomonas sp. LMG 8993, assembly GCF_009835065.2. Lineage (NCBI taxonomy): Bacteria > Pseudomonadati > Pseudomonadota > Gammaproteobacteria > Lysobacterales > Lysobacteraceae > Xanthomonas > Xanthomonas sp. LMG 8993. The sequence goes on from NZ_QVIF02000001.1 coordinate 138,781, forward strand.
CGATCAGAACACAACACGGTGAGCAGGTTGCTGACCATGTGCGCCTTGCGCTCTTCGTCCAGCTGCACCACGCCGTTTTTCTGCAACTCGGCCAGCGCCATTTCGACCATGCCCACCGCACCGGCGACGATGCGCGTGCGTGCGGCGATCACCGCATTGGCCTGCTGACGTTGCAGCATGGCCTGGGCGATTTCCGGCGCGTAGGCCAGGTGGCTGATGCGTGCTTCGATCACGTCCACGCCGGCCTGGGTCACGCGCTCGTCCAGATGGCGCTTGAGTTGTTCGCTGATTTCGGCCGGATGGCTGCGCAGCGAGATCTGATCGTCTTCGTGCTGATCGTACGGGTAGCTGGTGGCCATCGCGCGCAGCGCCGCTTCGGACTGGATATGCACGAAGCTTTCGTAATCGTCGACGTTGTAGACCGCCTCGGAAGCGTCCAGCACCTGCCACACGATGACCGCGGCGATCTCGATCGGGCTGCCGTCCAGTTCGTTGACCTTGAGCCGGCCGCTCTCGAAGTTGCGCACGCGCTGGCTGACCCGGCGCTTGGCGTAGAAAGGGCTGTTCCAGCGCAGGCCCGGGTCCTTGACCGTGCCGACGTACTTGCCGAACAGGCTCAGCACCGCCGCCTGGTTCGGCTCCAGCGTGTACAGGCCGGCCAGCATGAAGATGCCCGCCGCCACCACCAGCAGCGCAATCAGCAGCCCGCCTGGAGTCGGGCTGCCGGCCGCCAGGGTCGTGAGAATGAACCAGGCGGCGCCCGCGAACGCGGCGCCAGCGGCGAGGATGACCGGGATGCCCGGCAGTGAGCTGATCGGCTTCTCTTTCATGAGGTGGGTGTCCTTGGGGAGTTCAAAAAAGATATCAAAGTGATATCAGTCGATGCAAGTCGTGCGGTCGGCGGCCGGAGTGACGGCCCGTTAGAATGGCGGCCCCCTCCCGATCTGGACCGCGCTCATGACTACTCTCGGCACGCCGTTGTCGCCTTCCGCCACCCGCGTGTTGTTGCTGGGCTCGGGCGAGCTGGGCAAGGAAGTGGCGATCGAATTGCAGCGCTTCGGGGTGGAAGTGATCGCCGCCGATCGCTATGCCGACGCGCCGGCGATGCAGGTGGCGCACCGTTCGCACGTGCTGGACATGCTCGATCCCCAGGCGCTGCGCGCGCTGATCGCCCAGGAGCAGCCGCATCTGATCGTGCCGGAGATCGAGGCGATCCATACCGAAACGCTGCTCGCGCTGGAACGCGAGCAGGGCCAGCGGGTCATCCCGACCGCGCGCGCCGCACGCCTGACCATGGACCGCGAGGGCATCCGTCGCCTGGCTGCCGAAACACTGGGCCTGCCGACCTCGCCGTATCGCTTCGTCGACACGGCTGCCGAGTATCGCGAGGCGATCGCCGCGGTGGGCCTGCCGTGCGTGGTCAAGCCGGTGATGTCGTCCTCGGGCAAGGGCCAGAGCACCCTGCGCAGCGAGGCGGACATCGAGGCGGCCTGGGACTACGCGCAGACCGGCGGACGTGCCGGTGCCGGCCGCTGCATCGTCGAGGGCTTCATCGACTTCGATTACGAGATCACCTTGCTGACCGTGCGGCATGCAGGCGGCACCTCGTTCTGCGACCCGATCGGGCATTGGCAGAAGGACGGCGACTACCGCGAGAGCTGGCAGCCGCAGCCGATGTCAGCGGCCGCCTTGCAGCGCTCGCAGCAGATCGCGCAGGCCATCACCGACGACCTGGGCGGTCTGGGCCTGTTCGGCGTGGAATTGTTCGTCAAGGGCGACGAGGTGTGGTTCAGCGAGGTCTCGCCACGCCCGCACGACACCGGCCTGGTCACGCTGGTCTCGCAGGAGCTGAGCGAATTCGCCCTGCACGCGCGCGCGATTCTCGGCCTGCCGGTCGGTGCGGAAAACGGCGGCGTGATCCGTCAGAGTGGCCCGTCGGCGTCGTGCGCGCTGCTGGCGCACGGTCATGGCGTGCCGGCCTTCGACAATGTCGCGCAGGCTTTGCGCGACCCGGACACCGCACTGCGCCTGTTCGGCAAGCCGCGCGTGGACGGTCACCGCCGCGTCGGCGTCACGCTGGCGCGCGCCGACAGCATCGACGCCGCGCGCGCGAAGGCGCGGGTAGCCGCAGAGGCAGTGCAGATCCGGCTGGACTGAGCGCTGCGCGGGTCATGGCGCGGTTGCGGCGACCAGCCGCAATCGCGCCACGACACAAGCAACCACCCGACGCGTCAAATCCCCAATCCCCAATCACCGCGCCCCAGCCACATCCACCCAAACCGCATGATGGTCGCTGCCATCGGCGATCGCCGCTTCCGGCGTGGCGCTGGCGGGCCAGAAGATGCCGCTGCCGACCAAGGTGAACTGACGCGAAGGCAGCACGTAGTCCAGCCGCATCGTGCCCGCCTGCGGCCCGAAGTCGCCGGTGACCTGGTGCGGGTCGCCCGCATGGGCAATGCCTTGCGCGGCGTATTCGGCGGTTTTTTCCGGGCCGCCTGCACTGTGCGGCGTGGGGTACTGCAGCACCCGCGGGTGCGTGATCAAGGCGCGGATCGCATCGTGCCGGCCGGCGCCGTCGACCGGGTCGTTATTGAGGTCGCCGAGAATAACGAAGCGCGCATCGGCGGGCAGCCCGCCGCAGCGGCCCTGGTCGTCGCACAGCCAGCTGGCGTCCTTGGGATTGTCCAGATACTCGCGCCACAGCCGCAGCTCGTCGTGGTTGCGGGCGACGTTACGCTTCTCGGCGCCATCGAACACCGGCGGGGTGGGGTGCGAGACCAGCGCGTGCACCACACCAAGCGGCGTACGCACCGGCACGTCCCAATGTGATTTGGACGACAGCCGCAGTTGCGCCCAAATCGCGTCGCGATAGAACGCTTGTTTGCTGGACGGGTCGGTCGGGCGCAGCGCACCCGGCAGCGCGCTCCATTTCAGCAACTGGAAACTGCGCACCGCCTGCGTGTCGATCGGGTAGCGCGACAGCACCAGCATGCCGTACTGGCCGGGATGCAGCCCGTAACCCCAGGCATCGTTGCCGCGGGTGCGGCCATCGCCACCGACGCTGCCGTTGTTGTCCAGATCCAGGCCACTCGGCACGCCGGTATTGACCGGGGCCAAGTAGCGATACGGGTAGCGCAACGCTGCGCCGCCGCCCGGCTGGGCGACCTGAAGATAGCGCTGCTGGAACAGATCGGCGGCGCGGTGCTCGGGGTCGAAGTCGAACTCGTTGAGCAGCACCAGATCCGGACGCACCCGCTGCAGCACCGCGGCGATCTTGCGCGCGTGCGCGCTGTCGCCCTGCAGTTCGCGCACCAGGCCGCCGGCCTGATCCGAATACAGCGAGGTGTTGTAGGTCGCGATGCGCAGCTGGGCCGGCGCGGAGGCGGCAGTTGCCTTGGCGCTTGTCTCCGGAGAGGTCGCCTGATGGGCGCAGGCGGCGCAGAGCGCGGTCAGCGCAAGCAGTAAGAGAGGTCTGATCATCGCCACATTCTCGCATGTGCAAGACGACAGCCCGATGTCGTCCCGGCGGGGTTCACCCTTCCGGTGCAGCGGCAGGAAGCCCACGCCACTGGCGGCCGTCGTAGGCCTCCAGCGCGCTGAAGCGGCGCTTGTAGTTCATCTTGGCATGGCCGTCGATCCAGTAGCCCAGATACACATGCGCGCGGCGCTCGCGTTGCGCCCACTGGATCTGCTGCAGGATCGCAAAGGTGCCCAGGCTGCGCGCAGTGGCATCCGGTGCGTAGAACGTATAGACCGCCGACAACGCATGCTCGGTGACATCGGTGACCGCAACGGCGAGCAGCCGCCCAGGCGCATGCGCCACCGCCGGTTCGCGGATTTCCAGGAAGCGTCCATGCGACCAGCCGCCGATCAGGAACTGGTCGAATTCGGTGGCGCCATGCTCGTCCATGCCGCCGCCGGGATGGCGGTGCTTGAGGTACTGCCGGTACAACGCGAGTTGTTCGTCGGTGCGCTCGGCAGCAACCACGCGCACCACCAGGTCCTGGTTGCGCGCCAGGCAGCGGCGCTGGCTGCGATCGGGCCGGAACGCATCCACCGCGATGCGCACCGGCACGCAGGCGCGGCAACGTTCGCAATGCGGCCGGTAGACCAGATCACCGGAGCGACGGAATCCCCATGCCAAGGCCTGCGGATAGATCGCACCCAGACGCGGGTCGTGTGGATCCAGCACCAGGTCGCGCGCACGGCGCTCGGACCAGTAGCCACAGGCATGCTCGCCGGTCTGGAACAGGCGCAGGTCGTCATGGGTGTCGGCGTGGATGGCCATGGCGTCAGGATAGCGCCTGCGCGTCGCAACGGCGGCGACTGTCCGCCGGATGAATACGCCCGGTTGCCGCGTCAACGCGCGCGCCGATGGCTCGTTGATGTGGGTGTTGGTGGCAGCGCACGGTGGATCCGGATGCGCCACCCACGCGATGCGGCCCATGCAGGTGCCGCGTGTGGTTCCCACATTCCAGGAGTTTCTCATGACGTCTCGCAAACCGTTTCTCGCACTGGCCGTGCTGGCTGCCCTGTCCACCGGCGCGGTGTTCGCCGCTCCGCCTGCCGCCGGCGATGCGCCGCGTCCTGCCAAACTCGACAAGAACGGCGATGGCGTGATCGATCGCAGCGAAGCCGCCGCCGACCCCAAGCTGGCCGCACAGTTCGACACGCTGGACACCAACAAGGACGGCAAGCTGTCGCGCGACGAGCGCCCGCATCATCGCGGCCCGGGGCGCGGTGGACGCGGCGAATGGCTGAGCAAGCTCGACACCAACAAGGACGGCCGCATCAGCCGCGAAGAAGCCAAGGCCGACCCCAAGTTCGCCGCGCGCTTCGATGAGATGGACATCAACAAGGACGGCTTTGTCGATCGCGCCGACCGTGAGCTGCGCATGCAGCAGCATCGCGACGCGTGGTTTGCCAAGGCCGATACAGACAAGGACGGCAAGCTGAGCAAGGCCGAGTTCGATGCCGCATCCAAGCAGCGTGGCGAGCATGGCCGCTGGGGTCAGGGCGAGCATGGCGATCACGGCAAGCGTCCGATGCCGGCCAAGCCTGCCGCGGGCAACTGAGTTCATCCAGTCGCTTACCCGGTCGCAGTGCTGCGACCGGGGCAGCACTGACGTCACACGCAGCATGTAAACCGCAACACGCAACAAGGCGCCGATCGACCAACGGCCTCCCGCGCAAGCAGGGGGCCGTTTTTGTTGACTGGAATGGCCGCACTTGCCGCATACGGCGATGGCGCCACGCCGGGATCAGAGCATCCCCAGCTTCATGTAGTGCCGCACAATGGGCAGCATGACCGCCGCCGTGCTCACCAGCATCGCGGCCGGGCTGAACATGCAGCGATACAGCAGCGGTGCCCGCGTGGTGCCGCGTCGTTGCGCATCGCGTTCCAGCATCGGGCGCATGACGCGTGGCAGCACCCGGATGGATTGGTAGTTGAGCACCGCCATGCCTGCGCCCAGCAACAGCAGCGACGTCCATGCGCCGGCATCCAGGCGTTTGAGCAGCAGCGTGCTGCCCACCACCAGCACCGACGTCAGCGTGGTGATGTGCAGGAAACGACGAATCGCCGCTGCTTCGGCGGCGGTCTGCGCAAAGCGCAGCAGATACCAGCACGACCAGTACGTGCCGACGCCGGCAACCAGCACGGCGCCGGCGGCGAACAGCGACGGCAGGCCGAGCCAGAGGCTTAGCGCACCAGCGGCGCCACCCCCGCCCAATGCCGAGCCGGTCAGCCCGCTCACGCCTAATTTGCCCGCGCCCCCCATGCCGGTCAGCACGATGGCCGCGCTCGCCGTCCCCGGCGCGGCCAGCAGGGTTGCCGAGGTCACCGCGGTGGCAAAGGCCACGCTGGGCGCGCTGCCACGGGCGAACTCGCCGAAACGGCGCAGCAGCTCGCCGCGCACGCTGGCACGTGCCCGCGACAGGCGCTTGCGCACGGCCGCATCGCTCAGGCCGAGCAGCGAGGCAACCTGCCGCGAACTCTGGCCTTCGCGATAAAACAGCAGCAGCGTCTCGCGGCTCTCTTCGGGCAATGCAGAAATGATGTCGAGCGCGGCGATCTCTTCTTCCACCTGCAGCAACTGGTCGGCGGGCGAGGGGGCCGGGTCGGCAGCCATCGCGATCGCCAGGTCCGCCGCTTCGCCGCTGAGCGCGCGATGCCGGTTGGCGCGCAGCCAGTCGCGCGCCAGGTTGCGGGTGATCTGCCGCAGCCACGGCAGGAAACTAGCCGGCTGATGCAATTGCGCCAGCCGCTGCCAGGCGCGCAGAAAGGCTTCCTGGGCGATGTCTTCGCTGGCGGCGATATCGCGGGTGATCGCCAGCGCGATGGCGGTCACCGTGTTCTGGCAGGCGCGCACGATGCGGCCGTAGGCCTGCTGGCAGCCGGCGGCGGCGACCGGCAATTCGCGTTGCAACATCAGGTCTAGCGTGTCGGTGTGCATCGGCGCAATCCATGTCCTGGTCCCAGCATGACGCAGGCGAGCAGCGGATGTGACCAACGTGATGGCGGTGGCGCCTGGCGCAGCGCCGGGTGACTGCGCTCAGCGCGCCGGCTGGATCCGTACACGCACTTCGTCGTCTTCTGCGGCGGGCGGTGCGGTGGTGGCGGGCGCTGGTTGCGCGGCCGGCGGTGCCACTGGCCTGGCCGCATCCGGGGCATTGCGATGGCGCAGCACCACGAACATGGCGACCGCGCCGATCACCAGCAGCAGCACCAGCCGGATGCGCCAGGCCCAGCTGCGCGCATTGGTGCTCGAGCCGTTTTCGCCGTCGCGGAAGGTGTACTCCACATTCGGCAGATCGCGGCGGGTGGTGTCGAGCAGGCGTGCGTCGCGCAGCAGATCGCGGGCACGCGGCTGGTCGTCGGCGTGCACGATCCACACCGTGGGGTAGGCCTGGGCGTTGCCCTGTTCGAGATAGCTGAACTGGCCGCTGCGCTTGCTCTCGTAGGAGCGGCCGTTGCTCATGCGCACGTCGATACCGGCGTTGCGCAGGAGATCGGCCACGCCTTCGGCGGTTTCGATACGTTGACTGCTGAAGATCTTGCGCATGCTTAAGGAGTGCCAGCGATTGCCGAGCAGGGCGCGCTGCGAATGCGCTTGCTCGAGCTGAAAGAAAGGAGCGGCAAGGACGTCGATCCAGGCCGGAAAGTGCAGGCGGCCATCAGCATGCCTGCGCGCGACGAACGCGGTGCAGCGATCAACATGGCGAGTCGTTTGCCGGCACCGCGATCGCGCTGCCGTCGGGCACCACCCGGATCAGGCCTTCCTGGGTGGTGCTGGCGACCAGCACGCCATCGCGGGTGAAGAACTGCCCGCGCGCCAGGCCGCGCGAACCCTGTGCGGTGGGGCTGTCGAGCGAATACAGCAGCCAGTCGTCGGTGCGGAACGGGCGGTGGAACCACAGCGCGTGATCGAGCGAGGCCATCTGCACGTTCGGCGTGTAGTAGCTGATGCCATGCGGAAAGGTGGAGGTGCCCAGCAGCTGAAAATCCGAGGCATAGGCCAGCAAGGCCTGGTGCAGGCCGACGTCGTCGCCGACCGGGTCGCTCAGGCGCAGCCACATCTGCTGGAAGGGCGGGCGCTTGGGCGGCTTGAGTTCGTCGCGCGGAAACACATGGCGAAACTCGAACGGGCCGCCACGCGACAGCCAGCGCTGCACCTTGGCAGGCAGTTTCTCCAGCACCTCCGCTGCCAGCGGCGGGGTGGGTTCGATGTCTTCGGGCGGCGGTACCACCGGCATCGCGGACTGGTGTTCGGCGCCGTCTTCGCGCTGCTGGAACGAGGCCGCGCAGAAGAAGATCACCTTGCCATGCTGGATCGCGGTGACCCGGCGCACCGAAAAACTGCCGCCATCGCGGGTGCGGTCGACGTCGTAGACGATCGGGTGGTCGATATTGCCGGCGCGCAGGAAATAGGCATGCAGGGAGTGCGCCTGGCGACCGTTGTCCACGGTGGCCTGCGCGGCGGCCAGTGCCTGGCCCAGCACCTGTCCGCCGAACACGTACTTGGTGCCGATGTCGCGACTCTGGCCGCGGAACAGGTTGTCTTCCAGGCGCTCCAGCGACAGCAGGCTGATCAGTTCGGAGACGACGGGTTCGGCAGTGGCGGACAAGGGGCTGGCCTGGGCGTGCGACGGACCGCGATTATAGCGGGCCGCCCCCTGCGCGCCGTGCGGGAGCGGCGTCAGGCCTTCTGCAGCCGCGCCACTAGGCCGTGCAGGGCGGCCTGCGCATCCGGCGCGTACCAGCCGTCGATGAAGCGCTCCAGCTGGATCAGCTCCGGCGCCAGTGCCGCGCGCAGATCGGCGCGGGCAATCGCGCGCGTGGCCAGCATCGGCTGGCGCGGCAGCTGCTGCAGGTCCTGCAGCCAGGCCACCGCGCGCGCGGTGACCAATTCGCCATCGACCAGTTCGTCGACCAGGCCGATCGTGACTGCCTGCTCGGCCGGCAGCAGCTGCCCGGAGATCAGCAGGCGCTCGGCGCGGTGCGCCCCGACCACGCGGCGCAGCAGGCGCTGGATGCCTTCCGGCGCGGCCATGCCCACCTGCACTTCATTCAAGCCGATCGCATACGGTTTGGCGGTATCGGCGCTGCGCGCCATCACCCGGTAGTCGCAGCACAGTGCCAGCACGCAGCCGCCGGCCGGCGCATGCCCGCCGATGGCCGCGACCACCGGCACGCGGCTGTTGGCCAGCGCCTGCGCGGCCTCGAAGAAGGCCGTCCAGCTGGCCAGCAATGCGGCGCGGTCGGTGCCATGCGCCAGCAGGTGCGGCACGTCCATGCCACCGGAAAAGATCCGCTCGCTGCCCGACAGCACGATGCCATCGGTCTCCTCGCCGGCCTGCTGCACCGCAACGCTCAGGGCCTGGCACAGCGCGCTGTCCAGTGCATTGACCGGCGGGCGCGCCAGACGGATTTCGCGTAGACGGCCATGGTCTAAGATCTGGATGCTCATTCGGGGCTCCTGGAGGTTGGGTCATGATAGACGGCAGTCGAAGCAGGCAGCGCATGTACGCACGCGTGCTCGGTGCATGGGTGATGCTGGCAAGTGCAGGCGCTGGCGCGCAGTGCCTGCCCGAGTTCAAGGGCGGCTGGATCCGCATTCCGCCACCCGGTGGCATGGGCATGGCAGCGGGCTTCGGGCAGTTCCACAATGGCTGTGCGCAGCCGTCGAAGGTCACCGAGGCCAAGAGCAGTGCGTTTGCCGATGTGTCCATCCACGAGACCACGCAAACCAACGGCGTCAGCCGCATGCGCGCGGTGCCGGAGCTGGCATTGCCGGCCGGCAAGTCGGTGCCGCTTGCACCGGGCGGCCTGCATTTGATGCTGATGGAAGCGCGTGCGCCGCTGCAGGAAGGCGCGCAGGTGCCGGTGACCTTTACCTTGCAGGATGGCCGCGAGGTCAATACCACGCTGCAGGCGCGCAAGCGCGCGCCGGGTTCGTAAACGCGCGCAGTGCGTGGCTGAGCGAGGCTGCAGCCGTGCAGGTTGCAGTTCTTGCAGAGCCCACTACGCGATGTTGCCGATCAAACGCGATGCGTGGTGGCAGGTAGCCGCCACTTCACTGTGTCAGTCCGGTCTCGATCACGCGGCCTGTCGGTGGTATCGCGCAGCGGCATGACAGGATCGCTGCAAACAACAACGGCGGCTCCCGGAAGAGCCGCCGTCGTCTTATGGCGCTGGAGATCCAGCGCGCAACTGGCAAATCTCAGCTGCTGGCGGCGCGTACCGCGTCCGGCAGCGATGCGCTCTTGCCGGTCTGCGTGTCGATCCACACCACCACCACGTTGCCATCGGAATACAGCACGCCCTCGTCCTTCTGGTCGAGGATGCGGTGGCCGATGGTGATGCTGCTGCTGCCCAGGCGCTCGACGAACAGTTCCACCAGGATGTCGTTCGGCCATATCAGCGGGCGCTTGTAGTTGACGTTGGTGGCCGCGACCACCGGCGCGATGCGGTCGGTCATCGCCACGCCTTCAACGCCCAGCATCCAGCGCACGCGCGCTTCCTCCAGGTACGAAATGTACTTGGCGTTGTTGACATGGCCCATGCTGTCCATGTCGCGCCAGCGCACGCTGATCGGGATGCGTGCCAACACCTTGTGCTCTTCGCTCATCAGCTTGCCTTCTTCTTTGCGGTTTTCTTGGTGGCGGACTTGGCGACTTTCGCCACCTTCTCCGGTTTGATCTTGCGTGGCGGGCGCGCATCGGGCTTGTTGGCCATCGCCGCCGGCCGGGTCTCGCGCGCCTTCACCGATGGCAGCATCTTGGCCAGGAACTGCCCGGTGTAGGACGCCTTGTGCGCGGCCACATCTTCCGGCGTGCCGGAGACCAGGATGCTGCCGCCGCGATGGCCACCTTCCGGGCCCAGATCCACGATCCAGTCGGCGGTCTTGATCACGTCCAGATTGTGTTCGATCACCACCACCGTGTTGCCCTCGTCGCGCAGCTTGTGCAGCACGCCGAGCAGCGCTTCGATGTCGTGGAAGTGCAGGCCGGTGGTCGGCTCGTCGAGGATGTACAGGGTACGTCCGGTATCGCGACGCGACAGCTCCTTGGACAACTTGACGCGCTGCGCCTCACCGCCGGACAGCGTGGTCGCGCTCTGGCCCAGCTTGATGTAACTCAGGCCCACATCCACCAGCGTTTCCAGCTTGCGTGCGATCGACGGCACTGGCTCGAACAGCCGCAGTGCGTCCTCGACGGTCATCTGCAGCACGTCGCTGATGTTGAAGCCCTTGTAGCGGATCTCCAGCGTCTCGCGGTTGTAGCGCTTGCCGTGGCAGACATCGCAGGGCACGTAGACGTCGGGCAGGAAGTGCATCTCCACCTTGATCAGGCCATCTCCCTGGCAGGCCTCGCAGCGGCCGCCGCGCACGTTGAAGCTGAAACGGCCCGGCGAATAGCCGCGCGCACGCGCTTCCGGCACCTGTGCGAACAGCTCGCGCAACGGGGTGAACATGCCGGTGTAGGTGGCTGGATTGGAACGCGGGGTGCGCCCGATCGGCGACTGGTCGATATCCACGACCTTGTCGAACAGATCCAGATTCTCCACCTCGCGATGCGCGGCCACCGGATGCGAGGCGCCGTTGATCTCGTTGGCCGCCAGCGAGAACAAGGTGTCGTTGATCAGCGTGGACTTGCCCGAGCCGGACACGCCGGTGATGCAGGTCAACAGGCCGGCCGGAATATCCAGGTCGACATTCTTCAGGTTGTTGCCCGTCGCCCCGCGCAGATGCAGCATCATCTTCGGGTTGGGCTTGTGGCGCTGCTTGGGAATCTCGATGCGGCGCTTGCCCGACAGGTACTGGCCGGTCAGCGAGCCGGGTGCATCCAGGATGTCCTGCAGCGTGCCCTGCGCGCAGATTTCGCCACCGTGCACGCCGGCGCCGGGGCCGATGTCCAGCACGTAATCGGCCAGGCGGATCGCGTCCTCGTCATGCTCGACGACGATCACGGTATTGCCCAGGTCGCGCAGCCGCGTCAGCGTGCCGAGCAGGCGTTCGTTGTCGCGCTGATGCAGGCCGATCGACGGCTCGTCCAGCACATACATCACCCCGACCAGGCCTGCGCCGATCTGGCTGGCCAGCCGGATACGCTGCGCCTCGCCACCGGACAAGGTATCGGCCTTGCGTTCCAGGGTCAGGTAATCCAGGCCCACGTCGACCAGGAAGCCCAGCCGTTCGCCGATCTCCTTGACGATCTTGCTGGCGATCTCGCCACGCCAGCCCGGCAGCGACAAGCCGCGGAAAAAGCTCAGCGCCTCGTTGACCGGCAGCACCACCAGTTCGGGCAGCGGGCGGTCGGCGACGAACACGTTGCGCGCGGCACGGTTCAGGCGCGTGCCGTTACAGGCCGGGCAGGGCTGCTGGCTGACGTACTTGGTCAGCTCCTCGCGCACGGCCGGCGATTCGGTTTCGCGGTAGCGGCGTTCCAGGTTCGGCAGGATGCCTTCGAAGCGGTGCTTGCGCGTGGTGCGCCCGCCCGCATCGGTGAAGTAAGTGAAACTGATCGCCTCATCGCCGCTGCCGAACAGCACCGCCTGGCGCACTTTGGCTGGCAGCGTGTTCCACACCGCGTCCACGTCGAACTTGTAGTGCTTGGCCAACGAGGCGATCAGCTGGAAATAATAGGCATTGCGGCGATCCCAGCCGCGCACCGCGCCGGCCGACAGCGATAGCTCCGGATGCACCACGACGCGATCCGGGTCGAAGAACTCGGCCACGCCCAGGCCATCGCAGCTGGGGCAGGCGCCCACCGGTGCGTTGAACGAAAACAGCCGCGGCTCCAGCTCCGGCAGCGAGTAATCGCAGACCGGGCAGCTGTACTTGGACGAGAACAGGTGCGGGGCCGCGGCCGGGTCGTCCAGCGACTGCACTGCGACCATGCCTTCGCCGAGCTTGAGCGCAGTCTCGAAACTTTCCGCCAGCCGTTGCTTGATGTCTTCGCGCGGACGGAAGCGGTCGATCACCGCCTCGATGGTGTGCTTCTGGCGCAGCGCCAGCGGCGGCACCGCGTCGATCTCGTATAGCTCGCCATCCACGCGCACGCGCACAAAGCCCTGCGCGCGCAGCTGCTCGAACACCTGCGCATGCTCGCCCTTGCGCTCGCGGATCACCGGCGCCAGCAGCATGTAACGCTGCTCCTGGTCCTGCGTGAGCATGTGGTCGACCATCTGGCTGACGGTCTGCGCCTCCAGCGGGAAGCCGTGGTCCGGGCAGCGCGGCTGACCGACGCGCGCGTACAGCAGGCGCAGGTAGTCGTAGATCTCGGTGATCGTGCCGACCGTGGAACGCGGGTTGTGCGAGGTCGATTTCTGTTCGATCGAAATCGCCGGGGACAGGCCTTCGATGTGGTCCAGGTCCGGCTTTTCCATCACGCTGAGGAACTGGCGCGCATACGCCGACAGCGACTCGACGTAGCGGCGCTGGCCTTCTGCATAGATGGTGTCGAACGCCAACGACGACTTGCCCGAGCCGGACAGGCCGGTGATCACGATCAGTTTGTCGCGAGGCAGGTCGAGGTCGATGTTCTTGAGGTTGTGCGTCCGCGCGCCGCGGATGCGGATGAAATCCATCGCCATGGGGGATCCGATGTCGGGCCGGCGAACCGGCGGTGGTGCGAGCGTGCTCAGCAGGAATGAGTGGCAGTCGATCAGCCTACCCGCCGACCTAGGTGAGGGCAATTGCCCCAAATGCCAGTCTGACCGGGCGCCTGTGGCGGCCGGATGATGCGTTGCACGGGTGGATCGGGCGGGGCCATGGCCGGCTGGCCGGCAGGTTGACCCCAAACCCCGCCAGCCCGTACAATCCCGCTCCTGTCTGCCCTAGGGCACGTCAGTGCGACCATAATAACTACAGAGGAAAACCTGGTCATGTACGCAGTTCTGGTAACCGGCGGTAAGCAATACCGCGTCGCGCAGGGCGAAACGCTCCGCGTGGAAAAGCTCGATGTCGAAGCTGGCAACGAGATCAAGTTCGACACCGTCCTGATGCTGGGCGATAGCGATGGCATCAAGCTGGGCGATGCGCTGAAGGGCGCCTCGGTCACCGCCAAGGTCGTGGCCCATGGCCGCGCCGACAAGGTGCGCATCATCAAGTTCCGTCGCCGCAAGCACCACATGAAGCGTCAGGGACACCGTCAGCACTACACCGAAATCGAGATCACCGGCATCGCCGGTGGCGATAAGAAGTAAGGAGAACCAGTCATGGCACACAAAAAAGGCGTAGGTTCCTCGCGCAACGGTCGCGATTCCAACCCGAAGTACCTGGGTGTGAAGATCTTCGGTGGCCAGGCCATCGATGCCGGCAACATCATCGTGCGTCAGCGTGGCACCCAGTTCCATCCGGGCGCCGGCGTCGGCCTCGGCCGTGACCACACCCTGTTCGCGCTGGTCGACGGCAAGGTGGAGTTTTCCACCAAGGGCCCGAAGAAGCGTCGCACCGTCAGCGTGGTTGCCGAGGCGTAATCGCCCGCTCCATGCAGGCCAGTCCGTCAGGCATCGCTGCCTGGCGGACGAGACGGAAAGCCCCGCTTTTGCGGGGTTTTTCGTTTGACGGCCGGGAGTGGAGAATCGGGATTGGGGATTCGCAACGGCGGATTTCGAGAGTCCCGGTACCGCTGCTTCCTGCTGTTTCCGCGGCCGCCTAGCGGCGTCCTGCGGTGGTGTTACCAATCCCAAATTACGAATCCCAAATCTCATGAAGTTAGTCGACGAAGCAGAAATCCTGGTCAGTGCCGGCAATGGCGGCAATGGCTGTGTCGGCTTTCGCCGCGAGAAGTTCATCCCGCTCGGTGGGCCCGATGGTGGCGACGGCGGTAACGGCGGCAGCGTATGGATCGTGGCCGACGAGAACGTCAATACGCTGGTCGACTTCCGGCATGAGCGCACCTTCAAGGCGCAGCGCGGCGAGAACGGCATGGGCCGCCAGGCCTACGGCAAGGGCGGCGAAGACCGCATCATCGTGGTGCCGGTCGGCACCGTGGTGATGAACGTGCAGACCGACGAAGTCATCGGCGACCTGACCCAGCATGGCGATCGCCTGCTGGTGGCCAAGGGCGGCAAGGGCGGCCTGGGCAACATGCATTTCAAGAGCTCGGTCAATCGCGCGCCGCGCCAGTCCACCACCGGTGAAGAGGGCGAGGAGCGGTTGCTCAAGCTGGAGCTGAAGCTGCTGGCCGACGTCGGCTTGCTGGGCTTTCCCAATGCGGGCAAGAGCACCCTGATCCGCGCGGTGTCCTCGGCAACCCCGAAGGTGGCCGATTACCCGTTCACCACCCTGTACCCGAATCTGGGCGTGGTCAGTGTCGAGGCATACCGCAGCTTCGTCATCGCCGACGTGCCGGGCCTGATCGAGGGCGCGGCCGACGGTGCCGGGCTGGGCACGCAGTTCCTGCGCCATCTGCAGCGCACCCGTCTGCTGCTGCATCTGGTGGACATTTCGCCGATGGATGGTGGGGTGGAGGCGTCGCCGGTGGATCAGGTGCGCACCATCGAACGCGAGCTGGAGCGCCATGATCCGGAGTTGCTGAAGAAGCCGCGCTGGCTGGTGCTCAACAAGGCCGACCTGATGTTCGAGGACGAGGCGCGCGCTGCGGCCGAGACGATCGTGGCCGAACTCGGCTGGGCCGCGCCGTGGTATCTGGTCTCGGCGCTGGGCCGCGATGGCACCTTCCCGATCATGAAGGACATCATGGCGTTCTTCGACCGTCAGCGCGAGGACGAGCTCGAGGCACGCAATGCCGGCTGAGCGCATGCGCAGGCACACAAAAAACCCGGCCAAGGCCGGGTTTTTCTATGCCACCGCAAGCCAGGCCTGCGGTGATGCCAGCACGGCTCGCTTACGCGGCCTTGATGGCCTTGATGCGAGCGGTCAGGCGGCTCTTGTGACGCGCAGCCTTGTTCTTGTGAATCAGGCCACGGGCGCTGAAACGGTCGAGGATGGGCTGGGCAACGGCGAAAGCAGCTTCGGCGCCTGCAGCATCGTTGGCGTCAAGGGCCTTGATCACCTTCTTGACGGCGGTGCGCAGCATCGAACGCTGGCCCGTGTTGCGCTCATTGCGCACGACGGTCTGCTTGGCGCGCTTCTTGGCGGACTTGATATTGGCCACGGTGGTGGGTTCCTGAAAAATCGGTGTAGTGGAAAAAGCAAGCGGGAAAGTATGATGGGCTTAGTTATGTACGTCAAGTCAGTTGTCAAGAGGGATGCAGCGTGAGCAAGCCCGGCATGTTGAGAGGCCTGCTCTCATTCAGCAGTATGACCATGGTGTCGCGGGTGTTGGGCCTGATCCGCGACCAGGCGATCTCCACCACCTTCGGCGCCAATGCGGTCACCGACGCGTTCTGGGTGGCGTTCCGGATCCCCAATTTCCTTCGTCGGCTGTTTGCCGAGGGCTCGTTCGCCACCGCCTTCGTGCCGGTGTTCACCGAGGTCAAGGAGACCCGCCCGCATACCGACTTGCGCGAGCTGATGTCGCGGGTGTCCGGCACGCTCGGCGGCATGTTGCTGCTGATCACCGCGCTGGGGCTGATCTTCACCCCGCAGCTGGCGTCGGTGTTTTCCGATGGCGCGGCCACCGATCCGGATAAATACGGCCTGCTGGTCGATTTGTTGCGGCTGACGTTTCCGTTTCTGTTGTTCGTCTCGTTGACCGCGCTGGCGGGCGGGGCGCTCAACAGCTTCCAGCGGTTTGCGATTCCGGCGCTGACGCCGGTGATCCTCAACCTGTGCATGATCGCCGGCGCGCTGTGGCTGGCGCCGCGGCTGGACGTGCCGATCCTGGCGCTGGGCTGGGCGGTGCTGGTGGCCGGGGCGCTGCAGTTGCTGTTTCAGCTGCCGGCCCTGAAGGGCATCGACCTGCTGACGCTGCCGCGTTGGGGCTGGACGCACCCGGATGTGCGCAAGGTGCTGACCCTGATGATTCCGACCCTGTTCGGTTCGTCGATCGCGCAGATCAACCTGATGCTGGACACGGTGATCGCCGCGCGGCTGGCCGACGGCTCGCAGTCGTGGCTGTCGCTGGCCGACCGGTTCCTGGAACTGCCGCTGGGCGTGTTCGGGGTGGCGCTGGGCACGGTGATCCTGCCGGCGCTGGCGCGCCATCACGTCAAGACCGACCGCAGCGCGTTCTCCGGCGCGCTGGACTGGGGGTTCCGCACCACGCTGCTGATCGCGATGCCGGCGATGCTCGGCTTGCTGCTGCTGGCTGAGCCGCTGGTGGCGACCTTGTTCCAGTACCGCCAGTTCACCGCCTTCGATACGCGCATGACCGCGATGTCGGTCTACGGCCTGAGCTTTGGCCTGCCGGCGTACGCCATGCTCAAGGTGCTGCTGCCGGCCTTCTACGCCCGTCAGGACACCCGCACCCCGGTGCGTGCCGGCGTGGCGGCGTTGATCGCCAACATGGTGTTCAACTTCGCGTTGCTGGCAGTGGTCTACCAGGTCATGGTGCCGCCTGAGCTCAAGGCGCAGGGCGTGATGCAGGCGCTGGGCAAGCAGCCGGGTCTGCATCTGGCGCTGGGCATTGCCAGCGCGCTGTCCAGTTATCTCAACCTGGCTTTGCTGTGGTACTGGTTGGGCAAGTCCGGCGTGTACCAGCGCCGGGCGGGCTGGGCTGGCTATGCGCTGCGCCTGCTGCTGGCATGCGCGGCGATGGTGGCGGTGCTGTTGAGCCTGCTGTGGTGGCTGCCATCGTTCACTGTGATGGATAAGTGGGATCGCATCGGCTGGCTGGCGGTGCTGGTCGGCAGCGGTGGGGCGACCTACCTGGTGGCGCAAGTGGCGCTGGGATTGCGGCCGCGGCATCTGCGCGAGGGCTAGTCGTCCGCCGAGCTGGCCGAGCGGGTGCAGAGCCAGCCGTCATGCACGGTGGCTGGGGCCAATCCTGGGCCGGGAAGGCGCGCAATCGTCTGCCCGCTTCCGGGACGCGGCGGCACAGGCCCGGGGCCGCGCCCATGCGGATTGACAGGCACGGCTATACTTGCGGGTTATGCATCAACGAGGGTCGGCCGGCAGGCCGGCATCTGTTTGGATCGAGGAATGAGCAGGCTGTTTAGAGACGTCGAGGGCGGGACGCTGTTCCCGCACGGAAGCGTGGTCTGCATCGGCGCCTTCGATGGCCTGCACCTGGGGCATCGGGCATTGGTGCAGCATGCGGTCGCGCGCGCGCGCGCGCTTGGGGTGCCGGCGGTGGCGGTGAGCTTCGAGCCGTTGCCGCGCGAGTTTTTCGCCCCGGCCGCGCCGCCGCCGCGGCTGACCCTGGCCCGCGCCAAGATCGAAGGGCTGCACGGCTTCGGTGCCGACAGCGTGGGCATGATCCGGTTCGACGGTCGCCTGTCGGCGATGAGTGCCGAAGACTTCGTGCGCCTGGCCCTGGTCGGCCGGCTGTGCGCCAAAGAGGTCTGGATCGGCCCGGAGTTCCGTTTCGGCCATCGGCGTGGCGGCGATATCGGCCTGCTTCGCTCGCTTGGTGCGCACTACGGCTTTGCAGCGGGCGAAATCGCGCCGGTGCACCTGCACGGCGAGCGCATCTCGGCCACGCGCATCCGTGAGCTGCTGGGCGCGGGCGAGTTCGCGCACGCCGGGCAATTGCTTGGCCGTCCGTATGCCATCGGCGGGCGGGTGGTGCGCGGCAAACAGCTTGGCCGCACCCTCGGCTATCCCACCGCCAATCTGCGCTTTCCGCGCACGCCGGCGCTGTCGGGTATTTACGCGACCTGGGTGCATGGCGTGGCCGAGCGGCCGTGGCCGTCGGTCTCGAGCTTTGGCACGCGCCCGACCGTGGCCGGTGTGGAGCCGCTGCTGGAAGCGCATCTGTTCGATTTCCAGGGCGACCTGTATGGCCGGCATATCGAGGTCGAATTCGTTGCCAAGCTGCGCGACGAAGAGAAGTTCGACGGCCTGGACGCGCTGACGGTGCAGATGCATCGTGATGCCGAGCAGGCGCGTGCGGTGTTGGACAGGCACGCAGTTTCTGCAACACATGCGAGTTCCTCGCAACAGCCCGCCTATGATGCGAGTCCCTCGCAAGAGCCGACCTATGATGCGAGTCCCTCGCAAGAGCCCGCACATCCATGTGCGGACTTATTAAAAAATCCAGCGCAACGGTAGAGACCTGTGACCCAAGACTACAAAGCCACTCTCCATCTGCCCGCGACGGAATTCCCGATGCGTGGCGACCTGCCCAAGCGCGAGCCGGCGATGCTGGACCGCTGGGAGCGCGAGGGGCTGTACGCGCAACTGCGCGCCAATGCGGCAGGGCGCCCGCTGTTCGTGCTGCACGACGGCCCGCCGTATGCCAATGGCCAGATCCATCTGGGCCATGCGGTCAACAAGATCCTCAAGGACATCATCGTCAAGTCGAAGTATCTGGCTGGCTTCGATGCGCCCTACATCCCGGGCTGGGATTGCCACGGCCTGCCGATCGAGATCGCGATCGAGAAAAAGTACGGCAAGGTCGGCGTCAAGCTCGACGCCGCCGAGTTCCGCCAGAAGTGCCGCGAGTACGCCACCGAGCAGATCGATCTGCAGCGCCGCGATTTCAAGCGCCTGGGCGTGATCGGCGATTGGGACAACCCGTACAAGACGCTGGATTTCCGCTTCGAAGCCAACGAGATCCGCGCGCTGGCCAAGGTGGTCGACAACGGCCATCTGACCCGTGGCGTGAAGCCGGTGCACTGGTGCTTCGACTGCGGCTCGGCACTGGCCGAGGCCGAGATCGAATACGCCGACAAGGTGTCGCCGACGGTGGACATCGCCTATCCGGCGCGTGATCCGGCGGCTGTCGCTGCCGCGTTCGGCGCCAGCCTGCCGGCGGGCGTGGGCGTGGCGGTGCCGATCTGGACCACCACGCCGTGGACGCTGCCGGCGTCGCTGGCGGTGAGCCTAGGCGCGGAACTGGACTACGTGCTGGTCGAAGGCCCGGCCGATCGCGGCCAGCCGCGCTGGTTGGTGGTGGCCGAGGCCCTGGCCGGCAAGGCGCTGTCGCGCTATGGCGTGGACACGGTGGTGGTGCACGGCCATGCCAAGGGCGCGGCGCTGGAGCGGATGCTGCTGAACCACCCGTTCTATGCCGAGCGCGAGATTCCGCTGCTGCTGGGCGACCACGTGTCGGCCGAGGACGGTACCGGCGCGGTGCATACCGCACCGGGCCATGGCCAGGAGGACTACCAGGTCTCCAAGCAGTACGGCTTGCTCGAGCGTTACGGCGCGGCGCAGATCAACCCGGTGGACGGGCGCGGCGTGTACCTGCCGTCGACGCCGCCGCTGGGCGACACCGTGCTGGCTGGGCTGCACATCTGGAAAGCCAACGACATCATCATCGAGGCGCTGCGCGATACCGGCGTGTTGCTGGCGGCCAGCAAGATGGAGCACAGCTATCCGCATTGCTGGCGCCACAAGACGCCGATCGCGTTCCGCGCCACGCCGCAGTGGTTCATCTCGATGGAGCAGGCCAACCTGCGAGCCGATGCGCTCAAGGCCATCGACAACGTGCACTGGTATCCATCCTGGGGCCAGGCGCGTATCGCCGGCATGGTCGATGGACGTCCGGACTGGACCATCTCGCGCCAGCGCACCTGGGGCGTGCCGATCGCCTTGTTCGTGCATCGCGAAACCGGCGAGCCGCATCCGCGCAGCACCGAGTTGCTGCGCCAGGTCGCCGACCGGGTGGAACTGGGCGGCGTGGACGTGTGGTACACGCTGGATGCGGCCGAACTGCTGGGCGATGAGGCCGCCGATTACGACAAGATCACCGACATCCTGGATGTGTGGTTCGACTCCGGCGTGACCCACGAGGCGGTGCTGGTGGACCGCGGCCTGCCCAAGCCGGCCGACCTGTACCTGGAAGGCTCCGACCAGCACCGTGGCTGGTTCCAGTCCTCGCTGCTGACCGGCGTGGCGATGGACAAGGCGGCGCCATACAAGCAGTGCCTGACCCACGGCTTCACCGTGGACGAGCACGGGCGCAAGATGTCCAAGTCGCTGGGCAACGGCATCGAGCCGCAGGACATCATGAAGACCCTGGGCGCGGACATCCTGCGCCTGTGGATCGCCTCGGCCGATTACAGCAACGAGATGTCGCTGTCGCAGGAGATCCTCAAGCGCAACGCCGATGCGTATCGCCGCCTGCGCAATACCGCACGCTTCCTGCTCGGCAACCTGCATGGCTTCGATCCGCTGCAGCACCTGGTGGCGCTGGACGACATGGTGCTGCTGGACCGCTGGATCGTGCACCGCGCGCACGAACTGCAGGAAAAGATCGCTGCCGCGTATGCGCGCTACGACTTTGCCGAAATCGTGCAGGCGCTGCTGAATTTCTGCAGCGTCGACCTGGGCTCGCTGTATCTGGACGTGACCAAGGACCGCCTGTACACGATGGCCGAGGATGCACGCGGCCGCCGTTCGGCGCAGAGCGCGATGTATCACGTGGCCGAGGCGTTCGTGCGCTGGATCGCGCCGGTGCTGAGCTTCACCGCCGAGGAACTGTGGGGCTACCTGCCGGGCAAGCGGGTCGACAACGTGTTGTTCGCCACCTGGTACGACGGCCTGGCGCCGTTGCCGGCCGATGCCGCGCTGAGCAGTGCCGATGTCGACAGGCTGCTGGCCTTGCGCGAGCAGGTGGCCAAGGTGCTGGAGCCGATGCGTGCCAATGGGGCGATCGGCGCGGCGCTGGAAGCGGAGATCACCGTGGCGGCCGATGCGCAGACCGCCGCGCGCTGGCAGCCGCTGGCCGAGGAGCTGCGCTTCCTGTTCATCAGTGGCGACGTGACCGTGACTGCGGCCAGCACCGACGACATCTTCGTCAGCGCGCAGCCGACCAGCAAGGCCAAGTGCGTGCGTTGCTGGCACCACCAGGCCAGCGTGGGCAGTGATCCGCGTCACCCGGAACTGTGCAGCCGCTGCGTCAGCAATATCGAAGGCCCCGGCGAGCAACGCCACTGGTTCTGACGGGGTTGCGTGAATGCGCGTGGCGGGCAGGTCCTGCCACGCGTTATCGAGACCCCGTACGGGCTGGCGTGCGCCTCTGTCGCGGCATCATGGGCAGGCGCTGGTGCCGGACGGCGAGTGCCCCGGCGCTGCATGCACGCCCTTGCTGAAGCATGGCGCATGCGGCACGGCGGGGCAGGGTAGCCGGCTCCGGTGCCCATGCCATCCTTGCCTGCCTGTCATCCCGCTTTCGTCAGCTTCATCTGCCACCGCCCTCACTTATCGCCATCCAGGCATCTTCTCCGACGTCGGAGAAGTCACCCCCAACTGCGACCTTTCGACATGAGTCAACGCCCCAAACCCTCCGCCCTGATCTGGTTGCTGCTGTCGGCACTCGTGATCGGGCTGGACCAGTGGAGCAAGGCCTGGGTGCTGTCCAGCCTGCCCGAATACACCCCGGTGCCGGTGATCGACGGCTTCTGGAACTGGTACCGCACCTACAATACCGGCGCGGCCTTCAGCTTCCTGAGCGATGCCGGCGGCTGGCAGCTGTGGTTCTTCACCGCGCTGGCGGTGGGCATCAGTGGGCTGCTGGCGTTCTGGCTGTCGCGCACCGCACGCAGCGAATGGCGCAGCGCGCTGCCGTATGCGCTGGTGATCGGCGGGGCGATCGGCAACGTGATCGACCGCCTGATGCACGGCCATGTGGTCGATTTCATCCAGTGGTACATCGGCAGCCACACCTGGCCGTCGTTCAACATCGCTGACTCGGCGATCGTCGGCGGCGCCATCGGGATCGCGGTATTCGGTCTGTTCGACAAGTCCGGCAAGCGCGAGTCGGGGATGCGGAAGTAGGAATCGACGCTGAAGTCGCGGCGCACCGGCGCCGTCCGGTCCCATCCTCCATTCCCCATTCCCGTAGAATGCCCGCCATGGATGTCCTGCTCGCCAATCCCCGTGGTTTCTGTGCCGGTGTCGACCGCGCGATCGAGATCGTCAAGCGTGCGATCGAAACGCTGGGCGCGCCGATCTATGTGCGCCATGAAGTGGTACACAACCGTTTTGTGGTCGACGACCTCAAGCAGCGCGGCGCGGTCTTCGTCGAGGAATTGGACGAGGTGCCCGACAATGCCACGGTGATCTTCAGCGCGCACGGCGTCTCGCAGGCGGTGCGTCAGGAAGCCGAGCGCCGCGGGCTCAAGGTGTTCGACGCGACCTGTCCGCTGGTGACCAAGGTGCATTTCGAGGTGGCGCGGCATTGCCGGGCCGGCCGCGACGTGGTGCTGATCGGCCACGCCGGGCATCCGGAAGTGGAAGGCACGATGGGGCAGTGGAGCCGCGAACGCGGCCCGGGCACGATCTATCTGGTCGAGGATATCGAACAGGTCGCCACGCTGCAGATCCGCCAGCCGGAGAACCTTGCCTACACCACCCAGACCACGCTGTCGGTGGACGACACCATGGGCATCATCGAGGCCCTGCGTGCGCGCTACCCGGCGATGCAAGGGCCGCGCCACGACGACATCTGCTACGCCACCCAGAACCGTCAGGATGCGGTGCGCGATCTGGCGCGCCAATGCGATCTGGTGCTGGTGGTCGGTTCGCCCAACAGCTCCAATTCCAATCGCCTCAGCGAGCTGGCCCGGCGCGACGGGGTGGAGTCCTACCTGATCGACAACGCCGGCGAGATCGATCCGGCCTGGATCGTCGGCAAGCAGCACATCGGCCTGACCGCCGGCGCTTCCGCACCGCAGGTGCTGGTCGATGGCGTGCTGGCGCGGTTGCGCGAGCTGGGGGCCGAAAGTGTGTCCGAGCTGGAGGGCGAGCCGGAATCGATGGTGTTCGCGCTGCCCAAGGAACTGCGGTTGCGTCTGGTCAGCTGACGCAGGGCACGCCGGACTGGCTGAGCCGGCGTCGACTGCCTGCAGCAAGTTGGTGTGCCTCACCGCTGCAGGTGGCCATATCGGCCAGCCACAGCCCGGGTCCGGCGCCGGACATGCTGTCCTCCGCCTGGTGGCGATTGACCCGGCACCGGCTCCGCTCCTACAATTCACGGCTCGCCGGAATAGCTCAGTTGGTAGAGCGGCGCATTCGTAATGCGTAGGTCGTAGGTTCGATTCCTATTTCCGGCACCATCGCTTCAGCACTGGGTCGACCATGGGTCGGCCCAGTTGCGTTTTGGGCCGATCACGCACATCCCGGCGCTGCGCCGCCATATACGCCGCACATCACACAGGCCGCAATCGATGGCCGCAAGCGCATCTTTTCCGCCCTGCGCAGCGCTGCGACAACATGTCGCACAGTTTTGCGCGCATTAATTGCGGCAGATCATTGCCGATGGGTTTCGTGCAGGTGCAGCAAAGTCTAAAATCAGGGAGCTAACTCGTGTCTTCGGTCTGCGTGGCCGCCTTCCCCCGGGAAGCGCGCCGTCAGGACGAGTCCACATGGATACGACGAACGAGGCTGGCGTTCCTTCGCACTTGGATCGACCGATGATTCCGTTGAAACATCTCGGGCGTGTACTTCGTCCAGGCCTGATGCTGCCGTTCCTGCTGTTGGCAGGCTGCAACTCGGCCATTCTCAATCCGAAAGGCCAGATCGGCCACGACGAGAAGCAGCTGCTGATCACCTCGGTCGTGCTGATGCTGATCGTGGTCATCCCGGTGATCGTGATGACGATTGCGTTCGCGTGGAAATACCGCGCGTCCAACACGAAGGCGCGCTACGAGCCGGACTGGTCGCACTCCACCGCCATCGAAGTGGTGGTGTGGTCGATCCCGTGCGTGATCATCCTGGTGCTGGCGGTGCTGACCTGGCGCTCCTCGCATGCGCTGGACCCGTACCGTCCGCTGGATTCGGACGTCAAGCCGATCACCATCGAAGCGGTGTCGCTGGACTGGAAGTGGATGTTCATCTACCCGGACCAGAACATCGCCACGGTCAACGAGATCGCGTTCCCGGTGCATACGCCGCTGAACTTCAAGATCACCTCCGATACGGTGATGAACTCGTTCTTCATCCCGCACCTGGGCACGATGATCTACGCGATGGCCGGCATGGAAACCAAGCTGCACCTGGTGGCCAACGAGCCTGGCGAATACTTCGGCCTGTCGACCAATTACAGCGGTCACGGCTTCTCGAAGATGAGCTTCAAGGCGCATGCGGTCGATCAGGCCGGCTTCGATGCGTGGGTGGCCAAGGTCAAGGCATCGCCGACCGCGTTGAACGCTGCCGAGTACCAGGTGCTGGCCGCCAATCGCAACGACAAGGAACAGTATCCGGTCACCTACTACTCGTCGGTGCAGGACGGCATGTTCCGCTCGCTCGTCGACAAATACATGAATGGTCCGGGCCATAACAAAGGCCATGGCGACCATCAGGCAGCGGCTGCAGAGCCGGTTGCCATGTGCACTTCTGGAGACAAGTGATGCTAGGCAAACTTACGATCGAGGCGGTTCCGTACCACGAGCCGATCATCATGGTCGCACTCGGTGGTGCCGGCCTGCTCGGCCTGCTCATCGCGGGCGCCATCACCAAGTACAAGCTGTGGGGCTACCTGTGGAAGGAGTGGTTCACCTCGGTGGATCACAAGCGCATCGGTGTGATGTACATCATCGTGGCGCTGGTCATGCTGCTGCGCGGCTTCGCCGATGCGGCGATGATGCGCACCCAGCAGGCGCTGGCGGGTAACGGCGGCGAAGGTGTGCTGCCGCCGCACCACTACGACCAGATCTTCACCGCGCACGGCGTGATCATGATCTTCTTCATGGCCATGCCGTTCATGACCGGCCTGTTGAACCTGATCGTGCCGCTGCAGATCGGCGCACGCGACGTGGCGTTCCCGTTCCTGAACTCGCTGAGCTTCTGGCTGTTCGTGGCCGGTGCGGCGCTGATCAACATCTCGCTGGGTGTCGGCGAATTCGCGCAGACCGGCTGGCTGGCCTACCCGCCGTTGTCGGGGCTGGAATACAGTCCAGGGGTCGGTGTCGACTACTACATCTGGGCGTTGCAGGTCTCAGGCCTGGGCACCTTGCTGACCGGCATCAACTTCTTCGTGACGATCATGCGGATGCGCGCGCCGGGCATGACCCTGATGCGCATGCCGATCTTCACCTGGACCGCGCTGATCACCAACATCCTGATCATTGCCGCATTCCCGATCCTGACCGTGGCGCTGGCGCTGCTGGGTGCCGACCGTT
The DNA here is from genome assembly GCF_009835065.2 of Xanthomonas sp. LMG 8993. Lineage (NCBI taxonomy): Bacteria > Pseudomonadati > Pseudomonadota > Gammaproteobacteria > Lysobacterales > Lysobacteraceae > Xanthomonas > Xanthomonas sp. LMG 8993. Next base: position 164,420 of record NZ_QVIF02000001.1, read on the forward strand.
ACCTGGGCACGCACTTCTTCACCAATGACGGTGGCGGCAACGCCATGATGTACGTCAACCTGATCTGGATCTGGGGTCACCCGGAAGTCTATATCCTGATCCTGCCGGCGTTCGGCATCTTCTCCGAGTTGATCGCGACCTACAGCCGCAAGCGCCTGTTCGGCTACACCTCGATGGTCTACGCCACCTCGTGCATCGGCGTGCTGTCGTTCGTGGTGTGGTTGCACCACTTCTTCACCATGGGCTCGGGTGCCAACGTCAATGCCTTCTTCGGCATCACGACGATGATCATCTCGATCCCGACCGGCGTGAAGATCTTCAACTGGCTGTTCACCATGTTCCGCGGTCGTGTGCACATGACCTCGCCGGTGCTGTGGACGATCGGCTTCATCATCACCTTCACCATCGGTGGCATGACCGGCGTGATGCTGGCGATTCCGGCCGTGGACTTCGTGCTGCACAACAGCCTGTTCCTGATCGCCCACTTCCATAACGTGATCATCGGCGGCGTGGTGTTCGGCTACCTGGCCGGCCTGACCTACTGGTTCCCGAAGGCGTTCGGCTTCAAGCTCAACGAGAAGATCGGCAAGGCCTCGTTCTGGTGCTGGATCATCGGCTTCTTCGTGGCTTTCATGCCGCTGTACGTGCTCGGCTTCATGGGCATGACCCGTCGCATGAACACCTACAACCACCCCGAGTGGGCGCCGTGGCTGTACGTTGCTGCGGCCGGTGCTGCGATCATCGGCCTGGGTATCTTCCTGAACCTGGTGCAGATCGGTTACAGCGTGTGGAAGCGCAAGGAGCACATGGACTACACGGGCGATCCGTGGGATGGCCGTACGCTGGAGTGGGCCACCTCCTCGCCGCCGCCGTTCTACAACTTCGCCGTGCTGCCGCACATCGACGACCGCGATCAGTTCTGGGCCGACAAGCAGAACGGCAAGGGCTGGGTGCGTCCGTCCAAGTACGAGGCGATCCACATGCCGCGCAACACCGGGGCTGGCGTGTATATCGGTGCCTTCAGCGTGCTGATGGGCTTCGGTCTGATCTGGCACATCTGGTGGCTGGCCATCATCGGCCTGGTCGGCATGATCGGCAGCTTCATTGCGCGCACCTTCGATGACGACATCGATTACTGGGTGCCGGCCGACGAAGTGGAGCGCATCGAAAACGCGCGCTTTGCCCTGCTCGAACAGCAACATGCGGCGCAGGCCGCGAAGGTGGTATGACCATGTCTTCCTCGACCACGCTTGACCACGCCGCCCACGCGGGCGGCCACGACGACCACGAACATCACGACGCCGGTGGCAACACCGTCTTCGGGTTCTGGGTCTACCTGATGAGCGACTGCCTGCTGTTCGCCGGCCTGTTCGCCACCTATGCGGTGCTCTCGGGCGCCACGGTGGACGGACCGACCGCCAAGGAGCTGTTCGACCTGAAGTTCGTGCTGGTGGAAACCTTCCTGCTGTTGTTCAGCAGCCTGAGCTTCGGCGTTGCGATGATCTCCGCGCACAAGCGCAGCATGACCGGGCTGTACGCCTGGCTGGGCGTCACCGCACTGCTGGGTATCGGCTTCCTGTGCATGGAAGTGTGGGAGTTCAACCACCTGATCCATGAAGGGGCGGGTCCGGGGCGCAGCGCGTTCCTGTCGGCCTTCTTCACCCTGGTGGGCACGCACGGCCTGCACGTGGCCTCCGGTCTGTTGTGGATGGCAGTGCTGGTGATCCAGATCTCCAAGAACGGCCTGACCCCGCGCAACAGCACGCGTCTGGCCTGCCTGAGCCTGTTCTGGCATTTCCTGGACATCATCTGGATCGGTGTGTTCACCGTCGTCTACCTGCTGGGAGCGCTGTAATGGCCAATCACCACGCGCATGAAACCGCTGCCGACGCACATGCCGGCGGCCTGAAGTCCTATCTGATCGGCTTTGTGATGGCCGTGATCCTCACCGTCATCCCGTTTGCGATGGTGATGAGCGGGGCGTTCTCCAAGGGCGTCACCGTCATCGTGATCTCGCTGATGGCCGCAGTGCAGATGCTGGTGCACATGGTGTACTTCCTGCACATGGATCGCTCGCCCGAGCAGCGCTCCAACGTGCAGGTGGGCCTGTTCTCGCTGCTGATCATCGGCATCGTGATCGTCGGTTCGCTGTGGGTGCTGCACAACATGAACGTCAACATGATGCATTGAGACGGCGCTGTGCCGGATCACGGCACGCCGGATCCAAGGATGCTGGACAAAAAGCCGCCGGGTCACCGGCGGTTTTTTTGTGTGTGAATCGCTGCGCAGCATGACCTATGGCATACGGGGAAGCGCGGGCAGGCGCTTAGCATCGTGGGCTTGCCTGTTCCAGGTCCCTGCGGAGTTGCGATGAAGATCCCCACCTTGTTGTCCGTGTCGTTGCTGGCGGCACTGTCGTTGCCTGCGGCCGCACAAACTGCCGCGCCGCAGGACGTGCCGTTCGACGGCACCTTGAAGATCGACGTCGATGCCACCGATCTGGCCCATCGCATCTTCAAGGTCAAAACCACCATGCCGGCGCGGCCGGGCCCGATGACGCTGCTGTATCCGCAGTGGATTCCCGGCAATCACTCGCCGACCGGGCCGATCGACAAGCTCGCCGGTCTGGTGATCAAGGTCGATGGCAAGGTGGTGCCGTGGAAGCGCGACCAGTTCGATGTGTATGCCTTCACCGTGGACGTGCCGCAGGGCGCCAGCGAGCTGGTGGCCGAGTTCAGGTTCCTCTCGCCGCAGGCCCCGAACCAGGGCCGGGTGATGATGACCCCGGAGATGCTCAACCTGCAGTGGAACACCACGGCGCTGTATCCGGCCGGCGTCTTCGCACGCAACATCAAGGCCCAGGCCAGCGTCACGCTGCCAGCCGGCTGGAGCTATGCCACGGCGCTGGAGACTGACCGCCGGGTTGGCGACACGGTGACCTTCAAGCCGATCGACTTCGACGACCTGGTCGACTCGCCGATGTTCGCCGGCAAGTACTACAAGCGCGTGGAGCTGAGCGGCGGCAAGCAGCCGGTCTACCTCAACGTGTTCGCCGACGAAGCCAAGTCGCTGGAGGCCAAGCCCGAGCAGATCAAGGCGCATGCATCGCTGGTGCAGCAGATGGACAAGCTCTACGGCGCGCGGCATTTCGACCACTACGAATTCCTGCTGGCGCTGACCAAGAAGTTGGGCGGCATCGGCCTGGAGCACCATCGCTCCAGCGAAAACAGCGGCGTGCCGACCTACTTCACCGAGTGGGACAAGAGCTGGACCGGGCGCGACCTGCTCGCGCACGAGTTCAACCATTCCTGGAACGGCAAGTACCGCCGTGGCGCCGACCTGGCCACGCCCAATTTCAACGTGCCGATGGGTGACAGCCTGCTGTGGCTGTACGAAGGCCAGACCCAGTTCTGGGGCGAAGTGATGGCTGCGCGTTCGGGCCTGTGGACGCAGGATCAGGCGCGCGAGATGCTGGCCGGCGTGGCGGCGAACTACGAGCGTGGTCGCCCCGGCATGGCCTGGCGCACCGTGCAGGACACCACCAACGACCCGACCATGTCGATGCGCCGGCCCAAGGCCTACCGTAGCTATCAGATGGCCGAAGACTATTACTCCGGCGGCCAGATGATGTGGCTGGAAGTGGACAGCAAGCTGCGCGCGCTGACCAACAACAAGCGTTCCATCGACGATTTCGGCAAGGCCTTCTTCGGCATGAAGAACGGCGACTGGGACGTCAATCCGTACACCTTCGACGACATCGTCGCCACGCTCAACGGCATCGCCGCCTACGACTGGGCGAGCCTGTTGCGCAGCCGCATGGACGGGCATGGCTCCTTGAACGGCGGTATCGAAGCCAACGGCTGGAAGCTGGTCTATAACGAGGAGCCGAACCTGGCCACCAAGGCCGACGAGAGCGACGACAAGGACGCCAGCCTGACCTATTCGCTTGGCGTGTCCCTGAAGGCCTCTGGCGATATCAGCGATGTGCTGTGGGACGGCCCGGCCTTCAATGCCGGCCTGATCGCCGGCAACACCATCGTGGCGGTCAACGGCCGCGCCTTCAGCAGTGAGGTGATCAAGGACGCGATCAAGGCGGCCAAGGGCACCACCGCGCCGATCGAACTGCTGGTCAAGCGCCTGGACCGCTACGACACCGTGCGCATCGATTACCACGGCGGCCTGCTGTATCCGCATCTGGAACGCATCCCCGGCAAGCCGGATCGCCTGAGCGAGTTGTACAAGCCGCGCTGAGCGGCAGCCGCTCGCTCACAGCCGTTGAAGCGGGCAATGGCAAGACCTGGAGCTGCATGACCGGCTGCGATCGATCATGCGGCTCCAGACGCTGGTTCTGGTCGGTACCGATGCCGACCGACCAGAAGACAGCGCGCCAGCCAAACGCTCGGCGCCATCGATGTCCGAGTGAAAACGCAGCAGCAGGAATGCGCGGTTGCATCCATTCCAGCGCCGCCGCAGCCTGGCCGACTCCCGACTCCCGACTCCCGACTCCCGACTCCCGACTCCCGAATCCCGACTCCCGAATCCCGACTCCCGACTCCCGAATCCCGAATCCCGAATCCCGACTCCCGAATCCCGAATCCCGAATCCCGAATCCCGAGCCAGCGTCGCGCATCCTGAGACCAACGCCGACTATCCTGTCGCTCCAGAAGCGATTGGTTAACTGACGATGGCGAAGGCGAAAACGGCCTATGTCTGCGGCGAGTGCGGCGCCGAATACAACAAGTGGCAGGGGCAATGCACCGAGTGCGGGGTGTGGAACACGCTCAGCGAGATCGTGCTCGAAAGCGCCACGCCCGGCGGCAAGGCCTCGCCTGCGGCATCGCGGCGTAGCGGCTGGGCCGGCAAGGCCGAGGCACCCAAGATCACCGCGCTCAAGGACGTGCAGCAGTCCGAGCAGGCGCGCGTGTCCACCGGCATTGGCGAGTTCGATCGGGTGCTGGGCGGCGGCCTGGTCGAAGGTGCGGTGGTGCTGATCGGTGGCGACCCCGGCATCGGCAAGTCGACGCTGTTGCTGCAGGCGCTGGCGAGCATGGCCAGCACACTGCCGGTGCTGTACGTCACCGGCGAGGAATCGCTGGCACAGGTGGCCGGGCGCGCAGTGCGGCTGGATCTGCCGTTGGAGGGCCTGAACGCGCTGGCTGAAACCGGCATCGAAAACATCCTGCAGCATGCCAGCGTGGCGCGGCCGAAGCTGATCGTGGCCGATTCGGTACAGACGCTGTGGACCGAATCGCTGACCGCAGCGCCGGGCTCGGTCAGCCAGGTACGCGAGAGTGCGGCGCGGCTGGTGCGTTACGCGAAGGAGACCGGCACCGCGGTGTTCCTGGTCGGTCATGTGACCAAGGAAGGCGGCATCGCCGGCCCGCGCGTGCTCGAGCATATGGTCGATGCGGTGCTGTACTTCGAAGGCGAGAGCGGCAGCCGGTTCCGGCTGTTGCGCGCGTTCAAGAACCGCTTCGGTGCGGTCAACGAGCTGGGCGTGTTCGCGATGGGCGAGAAGGGCCTCAAGGAGGTCTCCAACCCGTCGGCGATCTTCCTGTCCGGTGGCAGCACCCAGCAACCGGGCAGCTGCGTGATGGTCACCCGCGAAGGCACCCGTCCGCTGATGGTGGAGGTGCAGGCGCTGGTGGACGCCTCGCCGCTGTCCAATCCGCGGCGCGTGGCGGTGGGTCTGGAGCAGAACCGGCTGGCGATGCTGCTGGCGGTGCTGCACCGCCACGGCGGCATCGTGGTGGGCGACCAGGACGTGTTCGTCAATGTGGTCGGCGGCATCCGTGTGCAGGAAACCGCTGCCGACCTACCGGTGCTGCTGGCGGTGTTGTCCTCGCTGCGCGATCGGCCGCTGTCCGAGAAGACCATCGCCTTTGGCGAAGTGGGCCTGTCCGGCGAGATCCGGCCGGTGCCCAACGGCGAGGACCGTCTGAAAGAGGCCGCCACCCACGGCTTCAAGCGCGCGATCGTGCCCAAGGCCAACGCGCCCAAGACCACCAGCATCAAGGGCATGGAGATCGTTGCGGTGGAGCGGCTGAGCCAGGCGCTGGAAGCGGCCGCCGAGTGATACCGGGGCGGTAGGTGAGCGACTGTCTTTACGAGGCGTCGCTCTGCATGCGATGAGCTGACCCCGCACCGCCGTGCAGTGGGCGGTATGGCTGCCTGCGCCATGCTTGAATGACATCAATGAAGTTTCGGGCTGGCTGTCGCCAGCTCCTGTGACCGTCCGTCGGCCAGCAGGTCGCGATCCGCCATTCGTCGATAAGAAAACGTTTTCAGCGCAGGGCGGCTATGGCAACATGCGCGGCCCGTTGCACTGTGCACCGGATCACGGACAGCGCTCACTGCGCGTTATCAGGAGAAAACACGATGGAATGGATGTTGTTGCCACTCAAGCGCTACGCCGACTTCAATGGCCGCTCGCGCCGCAAGGAATATTGGATGTTCATGCTGCTGCAGGCGATCGTCCTGCTGGTGTTGGGCGGCCTGTTCGGCATCGCGGCTGCACTGATGGGCGGCGAGAACGGTCCTGGTGCACTGGCATGGCTGGTTGCTGCCGTCATGGGGATCGTGGTGCTGGCATTGATTGTGCCGAGCATTGCAGTGACCGTGCGTCGCTTGCACGACCAGGGCAAGTCGGGTTGGTTCTATCTGATCAGCCTGGTGCCTTATGTGGGCGGCTTCATCGTGCTGGTCTTCATGTGCCTGGAAGGTACGCCCGGCCCGAACGAGTACGGCGAGAATCCCAAGCAGTAACCGGGTGCAAGGCCTGATCGAACAATGGCGCGGAGACTCCTCCGCGCCATTGTCGTTTCTGGAGATGTACGGTCGGCGCAGGCTGACCAACAACACGCGTGCGTTTGAGTGCCGGATTCGGCTCGATTGATGCGTTCTTCAACTGCCGGCAAAAACTTGGACGTCCTGCCAGGGTGTAGGAAGCAGTCGACCGGCAATGCGCCAAGCTCTATTTGTATATTCAATACATTATTGAACTATTAACTGGGTGCGTTTCCACTCGACATGGAGCCGGCGAACAAGCTCTGCCAGTTAATGCCTGACCAGATCAACGCATGGCAACGGCCGATTCACTGCCATGCAGGCGCCGGTAGCAGATAGCAAGCGCAAGTCGCCGCGCTTCGCTCTTGCAGGTCCGCATCGGTCAACAGGCCGCAGCATGATGGCCGGTGCTGGGGCTGACGACCTTGCCGGGCGTCGGTGCGTCCTTGACCTGCAGGGCAAGTTCCAGCTTGTACCCATGCGAATACACGGTTCTGATGCGCACCACGCCGCTGTGATTGCACAGCTGCAGCTTCTTGCGCAGCTTGTAGATGTGTTGCTCCATCGTGCGGTCGGTGAACTCGGTGTGGCTACCCCACACCGCCTTGGCCAACTGGCAGCGGCGGAAACACACACCGGGGCTGGAAAACAGCAGCCAGGCGATCGAGAACTCGCGTGCGGTCAACACGATCGGCTTGCCGTGCAGGTATACGGTATTTTCGTCGCGGATCAGCTGGTAGGGGCCCACACTCAGCTGTTGGCTCTCGGGGCACGCCTCGGCCACCGGCGACAGCGCCAATGCTGCGCGCACATGCAGCTCGTGCGAATTGAAGGGTAGGGCGAGCACATCGTGTGCGCCGGCGCGGTACCAGGCCAGGATGTCGTGGGCACAGTCGAAACGCCCCAGCACGATCAGCGGCGTGGGATGGCCGCTGTGGCAGCGTTGCCAGGCCAGCAGCGAGCTGTCGTCCGACGCGACGCAGGTCGCATCGAAGATCAACAGCTCGCAAGGGGAATGCCGCAGCGAGCGCAGAAGTTCGAGTTCATCGGAAAACACCGCAAAACTCGGGGCCAGCGGTGCGAGGCTCGCGTTGACCTGCGATGCCAGACGCGCGTCCTGCGTCAACAGGAAAGCCGATCCGTGCTTGCCGGGAAGGTTGCCGTGCATCAGCCGGCCTTCCCATGTCTGCACACGTACCAGGCGTACGTCGGATGCCTGTTGCGGACAGCAGGCGCCAATACAAAACCCACGTGTAGAGATAAGTGCATCGCCATCGCCTTTGGCTGCCAGGGGATCCGACCTGGGGCCGGACGAATGGTATGTACCATTGCCGAGCCAGAAAGTTTCACTGCTGCGTACTTTTCTTCGGCTTTGGGTAGGCCGGCTTTAACGTACGCTCATCTAGGCGTAAAGCAGCTCTTACATCCAGGGCATGCGTCGTCAGTAACTAACAAAATTCCGACATTGCGCAACGCGCAGCCGGTCGACGCGGCGAGACAACGGGCGCAGTCGCAGAGTCCATCCCATTGCGCGTCCAGGTCTATACCACGGTATTGCGATTTGCACGCGCTTGCAGCGCACATGGAATATCTGAGCGATCCGCCGATGCAGCACAACGGCGCGGCCATCGTTTGACGCGCATCTTTCATTTACTGAAGTACCGCGGATGCGGCCATTGCAACGTCATGCCGGGACAGCACTGAAGCCGACACAAGGCATGGGATTTGGTTGGCCCTGCCAATCTTCTCCGGCTGCCGTCCTGTCTTCAATACGGCTTCGCATGGCGTGCAATGTCCTATGCACGACAGCGCCGGCGGTATGCAAAAAGTGCCCTTTATCTGCATGCCGCATAACTGGGTTGGCAGGAGACAGAGTGAGGTTTTTTGATTTTCTTAGTGCCTTGGAGTGAGAAATTCCATTGGATCCGCTGCATACAATCGGTTGCGCCAGCCAGACCGGCGCATTGTTGTTTTTGCTCATCCCCCTATGAGAGAGCCCGGCATGATCCTTTCAACCTACTTCGCGGCGATCTCTGCGTTGTCGTACGCAGACCGTCTTCCTACCTATACAAGCAGGATGCTGGTTGGTGCCTGGCCGCAAGGTCTGCAACATCTTCAACAACGCCGTGATGGCCAGGCCGCCGCGGATGGCGCCGACGACGAAGTCGGCCTGCTCGGCGCCAGCGGCGACGCCTTGTTGATCCTCGAATACCAGGAGGAGGCCGAAGATGCCTACCGCCACGCCTTGAAGGCGATGCGCGGGCATCAGCGCCAATTGCGGTTGCTGTCCTGCCGCAATACCGCCTGGTTGATGCTGAGCCAGCGCCGCCTGAGCGCTGCATTGAACTGCTTTGCACAGCTGGCGATGGACCGCGAGACGCCGGCCTGCCTGTGCGGGGAGAGTCTGCTGGGCAAGGCGCTGACCCACTTTCATCTGGGCCAGAGCACGCTGGCGTTGCAGACGCTGGAGCGTGCCAACGACGTGCTGGCGGACCTGGACAGCGGCGCAACCGAGTGGCTGCGCATCGCCAATGCGCTGCGCCTGGACATGATTGCGCAGTTGCGCATCCGGCGCGCCGACCGGATGAGCGACCACGTGTTCTGGCAGGCCACGCTGCGCCAGGAGGATGCGGCGCACGCGTTCGAGCCCAACGAGCTGCGTGCCTGCATCGCCGACCTGGCCGAGAGCATGCCGGTGCTCGCACAGCGCATGCGCCACGTGCGCAATCTGCTGCGCATCGCCGGTGGCGACACCTTCGGTTTCGATGCGCAGATCGATGCGCTGCCGGCCGCCGCCACCGGTTGCCCGCCCTGCGCCCGGCAGGATGCGCAGGTGGAGCTGGCGCTTGCCGCATTGGCGGTAGGGCGTGCCGATCTGGCAGAGCGCGCCCTGGCCGGTGCGGGCCGGCACCACGCGCCGCGCTGGAATCTGGAGTTCGAGTATTGCCAGGCCAAGATCAGCCAGGCGCTGGGCAAGACCGAGCAGGCACTGCTGCTGTACAACCGCTATGCGCTGGGTGCGGTGCAGTGCCTGCGCAGCGAGGTACAGGCGCCGCGGCTGCTGGAAAGCGGCACGCCGGCGCATGTCAGCGACGACATCTCCGCGCGGCTGCCGGCCAAGTACCGGCGCGCCTACGCCTACATGATCACCAATGCGCACCGCTCGGATCTGTCGATCAACGAGGTGGCTGCGCAGATCGGCGTCACCGGGCGCGCCTTGCAGCAGGCGTTCAAGTCCGCTACCGGGCTGTCGCCGACCCAGGTGTTGCGTCGTTACCGGATGCAGAGCATTCGCGACGAACTACTGGCCGAAGGCGGCTGCGGCAGCGTGCTGCAGGCGGCCAGCCGCTGGGGCGTGGGCAGCCGCTCGGCGCTGGCCAAGGGCTATCGCCAGCATTTCAATGAGGCACCGATGGAAACCCTGCAGCGCTAGGTCGTTGCGCGCCACGGCCGGGCGTCGATGCAGGCCGTGGCGTGTCGTTTCCGAAGGCCGTGCTGCAGTGGCGACCGAACGGCCGGCCAGCCATTGGAAGTCGTGAGAGTGCGGCGCGCGTGCGTACGACGTGGCTTGCGGCTATCCTGTTCGGCTCGCACTGCCACCCAGGAAGGCGCGTCCGAGGATGGGCGTGGCCGCCAAGGAAACGACGAACGATCATGCAAGATCACACCTCCGAGGCGACGGACGCCTCCCAGATCCGCCGTGCAGGCGTCGATCTCAACGGACTGATGTCCGTGCTCAGCAAGCATCTGTATTCCACGCCGGTGGTCGCGCTGCGCGAGCTGGTGCAGAACGCGCACGACTCGATCCTGCGTCGCCGGCTGGAACAACCCGACTGGCAAGGCGAATCGCGCATCGAAGTGCATGCCGACGCTGCCCAGGGCATCGTGCGCATCATCGACACCGGCGCCGGGCTGACCCAGCAGGAGATCCACGATTACCTGGCCACGGTCGGCGTGGGGTATACGCGTGGCCTGCGTCAGGGCGGGCATGAGGACAGCGGCCTGATCGGCATGTTCGGGCTGGGCTTTCTGTCGGCCTTCGTGCTGGCGCGCCGCGTCACCGTGCGCACCACCTCCTACCAGAGCCCGACGCTGGGGCATTGCTATATCTCCAGCAATGCCGAGCAATACACGGTGAGCCCGATCCCGGCGCGTGCGCAGGTCGGGACGGAAGTGGTGCTGGAACTGCACCAGGACTATCTGTCGTTGGCCCAGGAAGCACGGCTGCGCGAGATCCTGTCGCGCTATTGCGCGCTGCTGCGCGAGCCGATCTGGATCGGCTCCGATACCCAGGCGATCAACCCCGAGCCGCCGCCGTGGCGCATGCACGATGCGGTGCCGTTGCATCCGGTGCAGGCCTGGCGGCGCCAACGCGAGTTTGCCGCACGTTTCGAGCGCAACTTCGAACCCTTGTGCTGCATGCCGGTGCGCGCGGAGGAGGGCAGCGATGCGGTCGGCCTGCTGTGGGTGCAGGACGGAGCCACCTACGGCACCAGCGACAACCGCAATCTGTCGGTGTTCCTGCGCGGCATGCTGCTGGACGACAACGCACGCGAATTGCTGCCGCCGTGGGCGGGCTTTATCGGGGGCGTGATCGAATCCAATCGCTTGACGCCCACCGCCAGCCGCGAAGACCTGCAGCGCGATGCCACCTACGCGGCCGTGCAGCACGCGTTGTCCGAGGCGCTGGTGCAGGGCCTGGCCGATGTGGCGCGTCAGCAGCCGGAAGCCTGGCGGCGCATCCTGCTGCGGCACAACGAGGCATTGCTGGGCGCTGCCTTGTGCGACGAGCGTCTGTTCGAGTTGCTGATGGAACACGTGCGGGTGCCGACCTCGCAGGGCGACCTGCCGGCGCAGCAATTGCCGGCGCGTGGTGCGGTGCACGTGATCCTGGACAGCGACAGCGGTTTCGAAGAAATGCTGTTCCGCGCGATGGGCGTGCCGGTGGCCTACGGAAATCGCTATGCGGTGGTGCCGTTCCTGCGCCGCTGGACGCAGGCCAAGGGCGTGCGCCTGGTCGAGCTGGGCACCGAGCAGGGCAACCGGCAGTTGTTCCAGCTGGACACGCTGCCGGCCGACGAACTGGCCTGGCTGGAACAGCATCTGGGCGATGGCGAAGCGCTGGTGCCGGCGCGTTTCAGCCCCGAGGCGTTGCCGTTGGTGGTGGTGCCCGACCGCGAGGCCGAACTGAAACGCCGCCTGGAGCAGGACGAGAACGACAAGCGCGTGTCCACCGCTGCGCTGCGGCTGGCCCGGCAGTTCACGGCGGGGATCGAAGCACGGCAGACCCAGCGGCTCTACCTGAATCTCGATAACCCGGCATTGCAGGCGCTGCTGGCGGCGCAACGCGCCGGCAATCCGCAGGCGGCGGTGGCGGCACGGCTGCTGCGCTCACTGAAGGTGATCGTGTCGGCGCAGGGGCGCACCCAGCCGCAGCCCGGTGCCAACGCATCGGGCGGATCGGATTTGAACCGGGCCTTCGGCGATCTTGCCGAGGCCGTGACCCAATTGCTGGCACGCTGAGCGCCGCATCGAAGGAGCAACACGATGGAAATCTGGAACTGGGTGGAGAAGCTACAGGACGATCTGGGCGAAGCCGGGCAGCCGCAGAATGCGCAACTGCTGACGCGCCTGACCGACCATATCTGCGACCTGCAGATCGAACGTGCCGAAGCGCTGTTGCCCGAGGCGCGTGCGCTGGGCAAGACGCTGGCCAATCCGTGGCTGGAGGTGTTCGTCGGGCATTGGGAAATGCGCAACCGGGTCGGCAACCTGTGCGAGGGCGAGCGTGCGCTGAGCGATGCGGTGACGCTGTTCGAGCGTGCGCACCGCCCCGATGCGGTGGAGTGCCCGCAGTCGGTGTGCGTGACCCAGGATCTGGCCGCGTGCTACGCCAACATCGACGGTCCGGGCTGGGTGGAAGAGCGCATCGAGGTGTGCGAGGAAACGCTGGGCCGCATCGATCCGAGCTGGTCGTGCTACCAATGCCTGAGCTGCGAAAAAGCCGATGCCTTGCTCGACGACGGACGCGGCGAGGCGGCGCTGAGTTATCTGGAGCAGCAGTCGCAGACCATTGTTGCGCATGGCGGGCAGATCTACGACGGCGTGCCGGACATGCGCATTTCGATCCTGCTCTCGCTGGGCCGCGCGGAAGACGCGCTGGCACTGATCGAGCAGCGCGAGCGCGAGGCCGCGCGCGAAGGCGCGGAGTGGGCCAACTGCAGTCAGCCGCGGCGTTTGCAGAAAGCCCGCGCCCTGGCGATGCTGAATCGCGACGACGAAGCACTGGAAGCGTTTCTGCCGTGGCGCGAGGTCGCGCCGCGCTACCGCCTGCACTGGTTGCGTGCGGTGGTGGTGCTGGTATCGCGCCAGCCCGAGCGCAATACCTGGGATCTGGGCAGCCGCCTGCAGGTGATGCTCGATCATTACGCGCAGGTCGGTGCACATCGCATCCTGATCGACGCGGCCGAGATGGCGATCGGGCTGGCCTTGCAGCGTGGCGCGGTGTGGACCGCACGCCGCCACCTGGCGCTTGCGCGTGCGCACGTGCCCAAGTTGCGCCAGGACCGGGGCGCCACGCAACTGCTGGACGGTCTGGCCGTGCGCATCGAAACCGCACCGGCCGGCGAGCCGGCGCCGGTGCCCGCCGAGCAGTTGCTGGCATGGCTGGATGCGCAGGGCGAAGACGTGGCGCGTAACCCCGAGCGCGAGGCGCAGTGGTTGCTGCAGGCAGTGGCCGAGCGACCCGACGATGCCGAGTTGGTGGACACCACGGCGTCGGCATTGAGCGCGTGTGCGGCCGACGACGAGGCGATCGCGCTGCTGTGGTCATTCGTGCAGCGGCATGCCGATCGCGAAACCAGCCCGACCTTCCGGCTGATGAATCTGCTGCTGGGCCGTGGCGACGAGGCCGGCCTGCGCCGGCTGGCGCAGCTGTATCGCCCGCTGGTGCCGGTGGCGGCGCTGTGGTGCGAAGCGCAGCTGGCCCAGCGGCTGGCCGATTGGCCGGCGCTGGAGCAGGCCTGCACCGCGTTACTGGAACTGTCGCCCGGCTCGCACGGTGCGCGCGGCTTGCTGGGGCGCATGTATCTCAATACCGGCCGCTTCGCCGATGCCACCGAGGTGTATCGACAGCTGACCGAGTTGATGGAAGAACCGCGCTCCGCGCATTGGGATCACATGACTGCGGCCAGCGCGGCGCAGCAATGGGACGCAGTGCGCACCTCGGCGCTGGCGCTCGGCATGGAGCTGAGCAGCACCAGCGGCGTGGTCGAAGAAACCTGGGGTTGGGTGATCGTGCGCTGCGTGGATGACGGCGAGGCAGCCGAGTACTACGCGCGGCGCACCGGCCCGGTCACCGCGCGTATCGTCGAAAATGCACCGGCGCATCGGCGCCAGCATGTCGGCGACTGGGTGGTGTTCGATGCGGAGTTGTTGTATCCGCCGCCGGAGGACGAGGCCGAGCGCGAGCGCTTCGTGCCGACTTATGCGCAGGTGCATGTGCTGGAGGCGGGCGGTTACGGCAGCAGCTGGCTGGTGGATGGCGTGCATCCCGGCGGGCAGGCGATCGAGGCCTTGCGCGAGGACATCGAAGCGCGTGGCTGGAAACTGTGGCTGCATAGCCGCGACGACTATCGCGTGGTCGATCCGGAACACGCGGAGGCGTTCGACCCGGAAGATGCGAGCACGGGTCTGCCGGGCGTGCTGTTCACCGTGGCGCTGCCGGAAGCGGCGCCGCCGTTGGAACTGCATCGCCTCCTGCTGGCCACGACCGCGCAGTGGGCGCACCCGATGTGCTGGCTGCGCCTGGCCGAGGCCTGCGACCAGGACCCGCGCCCGCATCTGGACGCAGTGGAGCGTTACGGGCTGTAGGGCGGCGATCAAGCTCGTCGCGCATTAGCTGCTGACGCGGCCGCCGCCGGGATTGGGGATTGGGCATTCGGGATTGGCATGCGTGGTTGCGTGCCAACTGCTGGCCTGTCGTCAGGAATGGTGATGCTCGGAAGAACGTGCAGCCCATCTGGCTGTTCGCATTTCTTTCCGCAACCGATAGCAATCGGTGGTGCTTGCGCGGTTGCCGGCGTGGGACCTTGCGCGGCATGGATCTCGCGCCAGAGCCTACACGGACGTACTTGCGGCGTGTCCTACGCTGGTACGCGTGCAAGCTCCCTCGGCAGACCGAGGCATTCGCGAAGAACCGGTGGATGTCGTGCGCAAGATTGATCGGTGTGCGGAGTCGGTCGGCGGCGCGGCGCCGCATCCAGTGTCGGGACACGCCGTGAATCCGTCCCTGGAGGCTCGGTGGCGACATCCATGTCGCCACACGGTCCCGCCACCGGACGCGGCGCCACGCTCCCCATATTGCTATCGCTGATCGGCAAGCAATGCTTCAAGCAGGTGTTGATGCCTGCGGACTTCGTGGCCGATGTAATCAGTAAGCCTTCCATCTACTGTCACGTCGCCAGGAATGGACGCTAGGAAGAACGTGCAGCTCAGCTGACCCTCCGCATTTCTTTCAGCAACCGACAACAACCGGTGGTGCTTGCACGCGTGCCGGCGTGGGACCTTGAGCGGCATGGATGCCGCGCCAGAGCCTACAGGGACGTACTTGCGGCGTGTCCCACGCCGGTACGCGTGCAAGCGCCCTCGGCAGACCGCAGCATTCGCATGGAACCGGCAGAGGTCTTGCACAAGATTGCCAGGTCTGCGGAGCTGGTCGGCGGCGCGGCGCCGCATGCAGTGTCGGGACACGCCGGGAATCCATCCCTGGAAACCCGGTGTAAGCGCCCGCAGCAGACCTAAGCATTCGCCTGTACGGCTATCTCGCAGTGCATGGCAGCTGCCCGATCAGCTGCGCTTGCCGTAGCGCTCCAGCCAGTGCGCGTACGAGGGCGGCAGCACCCAGGACGGGCGTTCTTCGCCCAGGGCCAATGCGGCGTGATACGGCCAGTGTGGGTTGGCCAGGTGCGCGCGGCCGACCATCACCAGCTCCATCTGTCCGGCGGCGACGACGCGGTCGGCTTCCAGCGGATCGTCGATGTTCCAGGACGAGGCAACCGGCAGCTGCGCCTCGCGGCTGACCCGTTCGGCGTAAGGCGCCAGCAAGGCCGGTCCCCATGGAATCTGCGCAGTCGGGGTGCTAAAGCCGATGCTGACGTTGAGCAGATCCAGGCCGCCTTGCTTGAAGTTGCGCGTCAGTGCGATGGCTTCCTGCAGGGTCTCTTCGTCGCGGCCATCGAATTCGATCACGCCAAAGCGTGCGGTGAGCGGCAGCTGTTCCGGCCAGACCGCACGCACGGCCTGCAGCGTTTCCAACAGGAAGCGCGCACGGTTGTCGGCAGTGCCGCCGTAGTGATCCTGGCGTTGATTGGCGTGTACCGAGAAGAAGCTTTGCGCCAGATAGCCATGGGCAAAATGCAGCTCCAGCCACTGGAAGCCGGCATCGCGCGCGCGCTGCGCGGCGGCGACAAAATCGCCGCGCACGCGGGCGATGTCGTCCAGCGTCATCTCACGCGGCACTTTGGGCAGGCCGCCGCCGAAGGCGATGGCCGAGGGCGAGATGGTGTCCCAGCCGCGCGGGTCGCCGTCGGGGATGTGGTTGTCGCCTTCCCACGGCAGGTTGGCACTGGCCTTGCGGCCGGCGTGGCCGATCTGGATGCCCGGCACCGCGCCGGCAGCGCTGATCGATGCCGCGATGCGCGCCAGTCCCTCGGCCTGGGCGTCGTTCCACAGGCCCAGACACCCGGGGGTGATGCGTCCTTCCGGCGACACGCCGGTGGCCTCGACGATGACCAGGCCCGCACCGCCGCGCGCCATGCTGGCGTAGTGCACCTGATGCCACGCGTTGCTGAGGCCGTCGACGGCGGTGTACTGGCACATGGGCGGCACCGCGATGCGGTTGCGCAGGGTGACGTCCTTGAGTTGATACGGAGAGAACAGCGATGACATGGAGAGCGACCACCTGAGAAAAGCAGGCTGCGATCAGAACACGCCCGGCCGCCGCGCAGACACTCTGCCGGTGGCACAGCGCGTTGCATGCGGTGCCGGTTGTGGACAAGCGGGCCAGCCGGCGCAGCGGGCGCGTCCGCTGGCATGGGATGCGCGCTTCCGACAGGTATTGGGCGGCGTCAGACGCGCTCCGCCCGCAAAACCATGACCACCGTTGCGTAGCGGTCGGCGGCTGCACGCACGGCCGAGCCGGCGGTGGACGCCAACCGGCGGCCGTCGCGCCTGCAATCGTCGCGCCTATGGCAAGGGAACGGGACGGCAGTTATCGCATCTTTCCAGGCGTGGTCGCGCTCACGTTCACCGCGTGCGCCGCAATGTCAAACTCTGTCTGGACCTTCCTCTGACCGCTACAGGTTCGTTGCTGGTTGCCGAAACTGAATTGCTTTATTCTGCTGCGCTTCGGCGTGGGGGCGCCGCGCCAGTCAGGGGGCGCCATCGTCCCGCATGCCCAGCCTTCTCTCTTCTACTCTCGGCGGGTGATCTCATGGTGGCATTGCAGCAGCGCTCGATCGATGCGATTCGTGGCCAGGAAACGGCGTTGTTGGCTGCATGGCTAAGCTCCAGCCTGGGCAGCGATGGACGTATTTCCCGGCAGGACGTCGAAACCCAGAGCGCGGACTTTTTGCATCTGCTGGTCGCTTCCCTGAAGGACGGCGGCAGCAGCCTGGATAGCGCCGACTGGAGCGAGGTGCGTCGTTTCCTGGAAAACCTCTCGCGCGACCGCGCCACCCGTGGCTTCGATTCGCAGGAAACCGCCAACTTCATCTTCTCGCTCAAGCGGGTGCTGTTTGCGCTGATGCAGCGCGAGTATGCCGATGCGCCGGAGGATCTGGGCCAGCAGCTGTGGGCGCTGTCCGAGCTGCTGGACCGTCTGGGCCTGTACACCGTCAAGGCGTTCCAGAAGACCCGCGAAGACATCATCGTGCGCCAGCAGGAAGAAATGCTGGAGCTGTCCACCCCGGTGGTCAAGCTGTGGGAGGGCGTGCTGGCACTGCCGATGATCGGCACGCTGGATTCGCAGCGCACCCAGGTGGTGATGGAGTCGCTGCTGCAGCGCATCGTCGATACCGGCTCGGAAATCGCCATCATCGACATCACCGGCGTGCCCACCGTGGACACGCTGGTGGCGCAGCACCTGCTCAAGACCGTCACCGCGATCCGCCTGATGGGCGCCGATGCCATCATCAGCGGCGTGCGCCCGCAGATCGCGCAGACCATCGTGCACCTGGGCCTGGACCTGCAGGGCATCGTCACCAAGGCCAACCTGTCCGACGCTTTGGCGCTGGCGCTCAAGCGCATCGGCATGACCGTGGGCAAGGCGGGCTGACATGGAGCGCATCCCGATCCTGCGGATGGGCGACCTGCTGCTGGTCACCATCCAGGTGGACATGCACGACCAACTGGCGATGACGCTGCAGGAAGACCTGTCGGAAAAGATCAGCGCCACCTCCGCGCGCGGCGTGCTGATCGACATTTCCGCACTGGACATCGTCGACTCCTTCATCGGCCGCATGATCAGCACCATCTCCGGCTTGGCGGCAATCATGGATGCCAGGACCGTGGTGGTCGGCATGCAGCCGGCCGTGGCGATCACGCTGGTCGAGCTGGGCCTGACCCTGCCGTCGGTGCGCACCGCGCTCAATGTCGAACGCGGCATGCTCCTGTTGCAGCAACCCGATCACGCTTCATGACCACCGGTTCGCAACCGGTGCGCACCGAACAGGATGTGGTGCTGGCCCGGCAGACGGTACGCAAGCTGGTGGTGCAGTGCGGCCTGCGTTTGGTCGACCAGACCAAGCTGGTCACCGCAGCCAGCGAGCTGGCCCGCAACACCGTGATCTACGGCGGCGGCGGCGACATGGATTGGGCCCTGGTGGAAAGCGGCATCCGCAAGGGCGTGCAGCTGACCTTCCGCGACGAGGGCCCCGGCATTCCCGACCTGGATCTGGCGCTCACCGATGGCTGGACCTCCGGCAGCGGGCTGGGGCTGGGCCTGTCCGGCAGCCGTCGGCTGGTGGATGATTTCGTGCTGGACACCGCAGCCGGCAAGGGCACGCGGATCACCATCACCAAATGGAAGTGATGCTCGCCGGCGAGGTTACGCGCGCGTTTCGCGTCGACGAAACCAGCCAGGTCGGGCAGGCGCGCCGCGAGGCGGCGGTGCTGGCTCAGGCGCTGGGTTTCGATGAGGCCGCCTGCGGGCGCGTGGCGCTGGTGGCCACCGAGCTTGCCACCAACATGGTCAAGCATGGACGTGGCGGCGTGCTGCAGTTGTCCACGGTCGCCACCGCCCAGGGCATGGGCGTGGAGATCTGCGCCATCGACGGCGGCCCCGGGTTCGCACTCGTGGACGGCCTGCGCGATGGCTATTCCACCGCCGGGACGCCGGGCACCGGGCTGGGTGCGATCCAGCGCCAGGCGCAGGTGCTGGATGCGTATTCCGATGCCAAGGGTGCGCTGGTGATGGCACGGTTGTTTGCGCAGCAACGCGCCGAGCTGGACCTGCCGTACGGCGCCATTCGCCTGCCGCTGCACAACGAAACGGTGTGCGGCGATGCCTGGCATCTGGCGATCGGCGAGCAGCGGGCGACCGTTACCCTGATCGATGGCCTGGGCCACGGTCCGGGCGCCGCCGAAGCCGCCGACGCCGGCGCGCGCGCAGCGGCGGCGGCCCGCGGCGAACCCGGCGAGCGCATCGCGCAGCTGCATGCCGGTATGTCCGGTACCCGCGGCGGCGCGGCCGCGGTGATGCAGTTCGACAGCAGCACCGGCCGGGTGCGCTTTGCCGGGGTGGGCAATATCGTCGCCTCGCTGTGCGATGGCGACGGCGTGCGTGGCATGCCGTCGCATCCGGGCATCGTCGGGGTGCAGTTCCGCAAGGCGCAGCCATTCGATTTTGCGGATGCCGCCGGCAAGCTGCTGGTCATGCACAGCGATGGCCTGCAATCGCGCTGGAACCTGCGCGATCACCCGGGCCTGCTGTCGCGCCATCCGCGCCTGATTGCGGCGGTGCTGTTGCGCGATTACACGCGTGGCCGCGACGATTGCGGCGTATTTGTCATGCGGCTGGGAGGCCTGCAATGAATGCTTCCGGTGAGACACCACCGCTCGATCCGCTGGCCGAACTGGATGCGCTGCGGCGGCAGAACCAGGCCCTGCGCGAAGAGCTGGAAGAGACCAACCAGGGTGTGCTGGCGCTGTATGCCGAGCTGGATCAGCAGGCCGAACAGCTGCGCGATGTGTCCGAGCTCAAGAGCCGCTTCCTGTCGTACATGAGCCACGAGTTCCGCACCCCGCTCAGTTCGATCCTGAGCATCACGCGGCTGCTGGAAGACGGCATGGACGGGCCGCTGACTGCCGAGCAGTCCAAGCAGGTGCGCTTTGTCAGCGCCTCGGCGCGCGAGCTCACCGAGATGGTCGACGACCTGCTGGATCTGGCCAAGATCGAGGCCGGGCGCATCACCATCTCGCCGGGCTGGTTCGACCTGATGGACCTGTTTGCGGCCTTGCGCGGCATGTTCCGCCCGCTCACCGATGCCGGCAGCACCACCTTGATCTTCGAAGACCCGCCGGTGCTGCCGATGCTCTATACCGACGACAAGAAGCTGGCGCAGATCCTGCGCAACTTCATTTCCAACGCACTCAAGTTCACCCCGCAAGGCCATGTGCGCGTATTCGCGCAGCTGGAAGGCGAGACCCATGTGCGCTTCAGCGTGCAGGACACCGGCATCGGCATTCCGGCCGAGCTTCACGACGCCTTGTTCGAGGATTTTGTACAGGTGGATTCGCCGTTGCAGAAACGCCTCACCGGCACCGGTCTGGGGCTGTCGATCTGCAAGCGGTTTGCCGAGTTGCTGGGCGGCACTGTGGGGATCAACAGCGTGGTCGGGCAGGGCTCGGAATTTTTCGTGGTGCTGCCGGTCACGCTGGCAGCGGAGGATGCACTTGGGCAGTAAGCCACACATTCTGGTCGTCGACGATAACGCGGTGACGCGTTATTCGGTGCGCCGCGTGCTCGAACACCACCAGTTCGTGGTCGACGAAGCCGGCACCGGCACCGACGGCCTGGCCAAACTGGCCGAGCAGGCATTCTCTGCGGTGGTGCTGGACGTCAATCTGCCGGACATGAGCGGCTTTGACATCGTGCGCACGCTGCGCGCCGAGCCGCGCACCGCGTTGCTGCCTGTGGTGCACGTGTCGGCCGCGTCGATCGCCACCGGCGACATGATCACCGGCCTGGAGGCCGGTGCCGACGCCTACCTGATTCACCCGGTCGACCCCAGCGTGCTGGTCGCCACGCTGCGCACCCTGCTGCGCGCGCGCCAGGCCGAAGACGCCTTGCGCATCAGCGAGGCACGCTTCCGCGAGATCTTCGAGCACATCAGTGCACCGATTGCGGTGGTCGATGCGAGCTTGCACACGCATGAGGCCAACGCGGCGTTCCAGCGCTTGATCGGTACCGTCACGCCCGGCGAGGCGCTTGCCGTGCCCGGCGTGGACCAGGCCGCCACCGTGCAGGCGCTGACCAACGCACTGGCGCAACGCGAGCGCTGGAGCGGTGCCTTGTCGATCCTGCGCGAGGGCAAGGTGCGCGAAACCGAGTGGCGCGTGTCGCCGTATCGCGAACCGGATCTGGGCCTGCTGCTGGTCGAGGACGTCACCGAACAGCGCCTGCGCGAGCGTGAGCAGCGCCAGGAGCTGGATACCGCCACCACCGAGCTGGCCCACCAGATCGCCGAGCGCCAGCGCACCGAAATCCAGTTGCTGCAGGCGCAGAAGATGGAGGCGCTGGGCAAGCTCACCGGCGGCATCGCGCACGACTTCAACAATCTGCTGACCAGCATCATTTCCGGCCTGGACATGATCCAGCTGGCGGTCGAGTCCAACCGCATCGAGCGGGTGCCGCGGCTGGCCGAGATCGCCACCGGCTCGGCGCATCGCGCCGCCGCACTGACCCAGCGCATGCTCGCCTTCGCGCGTAAGCAATCGCTGGATGCGCAAGCCTTCGACATCAACACACGCGTGCGTTCGCTGGAAGACATGCTGCACCGCTCGATCGGCGAGAACATCGTGCTGGAGCTGGAGTTGGCCGACACGCCACTGGTGGCAATGGCCGATGCCAACCAGCTCGAAAACGTGGTGCTCAACCTGGTGATCAACGCACGTGACGCCTTGAAGGGCCGGGGCACCATCCGCATCCAGAGCGCGGCCTACACCGCGCAAGGCGATCCGGAACTGGACGATGGTGATTACGTGGTGCTGAACGTGATCGACAATGGCAGCGGCATCGAACCGGCCATCCTCAATCAGGTCTTCGAGCCGTTCTTCACCACCAAGCCGATCGGCGAGGGCACCGGCCTGGGCTTGTCGATGACCTATGGCTTTGCGCGCCAGTCCGGCGGCACCGCACGCATCACCAGCACCGTGGGCCGCGGAACCACGGTGGCCTTGCTGCTGCCGCGCGGGCTCACTGCCAGCGCAGTGCCGCCGGCACCGGCACCGAGTTCGCCCCGTACACGCAGCGAGCGTATCTTGCTGGTGGACGACACCGATGTGGTGCGCATGATGGTGAGCGAGGTGCTCAGCGATGCCGGCTACCACGTGGTGGAAGCCGATGATGCCAACGGCGCGCTGGATCAGTTGCGTGCCGGGGTGGAGATCGATCTGGTGGTGTCCGACGTCGGCCTGCCCGGCATGAACGGGCGCGACATGGCCGACGTGGCGCGCGCGCTGCGGCCGGGCTTGCCGATCCTGTTCATCACCGGCTACGCCGAAAACGCCGCCACCCGCCAGGAATTCCTGGCCGACGGCATGGCGCTGCTGCCCAAGCCTTTCAGCCTCAACGATCTGCTCAACATGGTCGGGCAGATGCTCGATAGCAGCGTGATCGCCGCCCGCGCCTGACGCGGTTTACGCGCGTAGGCGCCAGCTGTCGGTGCCTGCCTGCCGCGCAACGATAACGATAGCGATGTGCCGCGACGCCTCAGGCGTTGCGCGCGTCCAAACCAGCGTCCAGCTGCGTGTGTTTCAGGTGTGCGCCGCCTGTGCCTGACACGCCGTGTTGCACGCACCTGGCTGCAGTGGATGCCTGTGCAGTGCGCCGGCAGCACCGGCGTGTCGTTGGCGTGCGTGCGCTCACTGCGCGTCCGCGTACGGGCCGAACGTGGCACCCAGGAAACCGCCGGCGCTGTCGGTACTGAGCATGCGGGCATCGCCCTGTTCCAGCAGCGTCTGCCACTGGCCGCTGCCGACTGCGTAATCCACATGCACGCGTGCGCCATCCAGGGCAAAGCGCAGCGTGACCGGTTGGGTTGCATCGGCCAGCGGCGCGCGCGCCAGCACGGTGCCGCTGCCTGGCTCCTGCGTCCCGGCGCGGCGCGACAGCACCACCGACATGCCGGCATCCTCGCGCACCAGCAGTAAGGCCAGGTAATGCGTTTCCCTGGCGACGATCGCCAGCCCCGCCTGTTCGCCCGCTGCCAGCGTGCTGCCATCGACGGTCGCCGCCAGCGTGGCGTGGTGATGCTGCAGACGGTGGCCCAGATACGCCGGCTGCCCGCGGCCGATATCGCCCAGCGCCACGCTCGAGGGCGTGATGCGCAGACCCTGCGGGCTGGTGACATACCACGGCGCCGTTGGCGGATGGATGGTCATCCATTGCATCGGCACGCGCGCGTCCTGGAAATGCTCGCTCCACTGCATTGGCCCGCTGGTGGGTGCGTCCTGCGTGCCTGCCGGCAGCGGCGGGCGCGTGGCGACCGCAGGCACAGCCGTGCCGTGCGGCAGTATCACCGGCCAGCCGTCGCGCCATTGCACCGGCAGCAGGAAGGTTTCGCGACCCAGGGTGTAGTGGTTGCCTTGATACGGGCGGGTGGCCAGGAATACCGCCCACCAGGAGCCGTCCTGCAATTCGACCAATTGCGCGTGGCCTGCGGAGGTGATCGGCGCGCTGCGGCTGGGGTCCAGATCGCGCTGGGTCAGCACCGGATTGCCGCTCCAGGGCTGGTAGGGCCCGGCGATCTGGCGGCTGCGGTAGATCATCTGTGCATGCTGCTCGCCGGTGCCGCCCTCGGCTGCGGTCAGGTAGTAATAGCCATCGCGACGGAACAGGTGCGGGCCCTCGATATGCTCGGGGTTGCTGGCCGGCTGGAAGCCCGCATCCACCAGTACCTGGCGCGTGCCGACCAGTTTCATGCTGGCCAGATCCAGTCGCTGCAGCCAGATCGCGCGGTGCCCGTCGTAACGCAGCTTGCCTGCCGGCACATCGTTGTTGACCAGCCAGGCGCTGCCGTCGTCGTCGAAGAACAGCGATGGGTCGATGCCCTTGGCATCCAGCCAGATCGGGTCCGACCAGGGCCCGGCCGGATCCTTGGCGGTGATCAGGAAATTGCCGCCATCGCAGTAGAAACAGGTGTTGGCGATGTAGAAGGTGCCGTCGTGGTGGCTGATGCTGGCGGCGAACAGGCCGCGGGTGAGTTCGTCGTTGCCGTATTTGATCTGATCGGGGCGATCGATCGCGTTGCCGATCTGCGTCCAGTGCACCAGATCGCGGCTCTTGAACACCGGCAGGCCGGGGAAATAGCCGAAGCTGGAGTTGACCAGATAGAAGTCGTCGCCGACGCGGACCGCCGACGGGTCAGGATGGAAACCGGCCACGACCGGGTTGCGGTACTGTGCCGCGGTCGGTATCGGGCCGCCGTCATCGCCCTGGTAGTCGATCCGGCTGATCACCGCGCTGCCGGCCTGCGCCAGCTGACAACTCACTGCGGCCAGTACGCCCGCCATCCATCCAAGTCGTTTCAAGCTCTGTTCCTCTCCGCTGAGCGCGTCCGCATGGCGCCAGCATGACAGCACGCGGCCAGCGCAGGCATGCCGTTTCGAAATGCCTGGCGCGCGCCGCGGCATGGCTCTGCAACGGCGGCCATGTGCGCAACGACACGCTTGCCATAGAGCTGCAACATTGCTGACATATCGTGCGCGCGGCGCCACCTTGCGTCGTCGGCCGGCATGCCCGGTGCCGACGGACGCTGGAGTGGCCAACAACACGTGGCGAGCAGGTGTCAGGTGGGTGCGGACGGTGGGGGAGGAACCGGCGTGTACGAGTGCGACGTGCCGATTCCAAGTACCGGCCGTGCCCGACTGATCGCCGCGCAGCCATGTTGATCGCCACGTTTGCCTCCGTGTCACCCCTCGCGTCACCTACCCAAGGATCATCTCGCATGTCGTTGTACTCGTCTGTCTCCGCGTCCCTGACGTCCGCCACCACGCACGCACCCGCACGCCGTCGCGCCGCCTTGCAGCGCACGCCGCTGGCGCGTGCCTGCGCCGGCCTGCTGCTTGCCTCGCTGGCCGCTGCTGCCTCTGCGCAGCAGGCGCCGACGCGCCAGGGCGAGGGCGAGGGCAGCCCGACCGCGCTGGATACGGTCACCGTCACTGCCGAACACCGCGAGCAGAACCTGCAGGAAGTGCCGGTGTCGGTGGGCGTGGTGCAAGGCGCGGCGATGCGCGAGTTCACCGCCGGTGGCGACGACACGCTGCTGGCGCTGTCCGGCCGCGTGCCGGGCTTCTATGCCGAGACCACCACCGGGCGCATCTTCCCGCGCTTCTATATCCGTGGCCTGGGCAATATCGATTTCTACCTCGGCGCTTCGCAGCCGGTGTCCATCATCCAGGACGACGTGGTGCTGGAACACGTGGTGCTCAAGTCCAACCCGGTCTACGACGTGGACCAGGTCGAAGTGCTGCGCGGCCCGCAGGGCACCTTGTTCGGCCGCAACACCACCGCCGGCATCGTCAAGTTCGACACCATCAAACCTGGCGATACCTACACCGGTCGCGTCGATGCCAGCTACGGCAGCTACAACACCGTGTCGCTGGATGGCGGCTTCGGTGGGCCGATCAACGACGTGCTTTCGTTCCGCGTGTCGGCCCTGTACCAGCACCGCGACGACTGGGTGGACAACACCTTCGCCGGCAGCAGCGCCGACGGCACGCGTACCCCGCGCAAGGATGCAATGGGCGGCTACAACGACCGCAATGCGCGCCTGCAGTTGCTGCTCAAGCCCAACGACGCGTTCTCGCTGCTGGGCTCGGTGCATACGCGCGACTACGACGGCACCTCCACGTTGTTCCTGCGCAATGCGGTCACGCGCGGCAGCGACAAGGTCGACGTGCCGCGCGATCGCGTGGCCTACGACGAGGCGCACGACAACCCGCAGGCGTATCAGACCGACGGCGGCTCCATCAAGGCGATCTACGATTTCGGCGGCGTGTCGCTGACCTCCATCACCGCCTACGAAACCACCTCCGGCTATAGCCGTGGCGACACCGATGGCGGCGCAGCGGCCAACTACCCGGTCAACGGCGTGCCGAACGGCTTCGGCCAGTCGATGGGGCAGATCCGCGACCTGGACCAGTACACCCAGGAACTGCGTCTGGCCAGCGAAGGCGACGACGCTCTGCAATGGCAGGTGGGCGCGTTCTACTTCGACGGGCGCGACACCACCGATTTCTATCAGCGGGCGTATTTCCTGCAGACCGCCGCGCGCAACCCCAACAACTGGGTGCGCCTGCGCAACACCAATACCTCCTGGGCCGGCTTCGGGCAGCTCAGCTACAAGGCCACCGACGCGCTCACCCTGACTGCCGGTCTGCGCCAGACCAAGGACAGCAAGGAAACCCGCCTGCTCAAGACCGCCGATACCGCCGCCGGTGCGGTGACCTATCGCGGCCGTCGCGACGTGCGCATGTCCGACACCCAGCCCAGCTGGGATCTCAGCGCGATGTATGAAATCAATCCCGAGCTGAGCATCTATGCGCGCGTGGCACGCGGTTTCCGCGGCCCGACCATCCAGGGCCGCAGCGCGGTGTTCAATTCGGATTTCACCACCGCCGATTCGGAAACCATCCTGTCGTGGGAAGCCGGCATCAAGAGCAGCCTGTTCGACAACCGCCTGCGTCTGAACGTCAGCGGCTTCACCTATACGGTGGACGACATCCAGCTCAACGGCAACGACTCGGACGGTAATGGCGTGCTGTTCAATGCCGACAAGGCCAAGGCCTACGGCCTGGAGGCGGATCTGGACTGGCGCCCGATCTCCAACCTGTCGCTAACCGCCGGCCTGAGCCTGTTGCATAGCGAAATCCACGACGATCGCGTCTACGCGCAGGCCTGTGCGCTCAACGGCGTGGTGGTGTGCACGGTCAACGACCCGACCATCCGCGTCGGTGCCAACACCTTTGCGCAGATCGACGGCAACCCGCTGCCCAACGCGCCCAAGTACAACCTCAACCTGGCCGCGCGCTACGACATTCCGGTGGGCAACGATGGCGCCTTCTTCGTCTCCACCGACTGGAACAAGCAGGGCGAAACCAGCTTCGTGCTGTACGACTCCACCGAGTTCCGCGCCAACGGCAATTTCGAAGGCGGCCTCAAGCTCGGTTACACCGGCGGCTATGGCGCGTGGGAGGTGGCGGCGTTTGCGCGCAACATCACCAACGAGAAGAACGTCAAGGGCGTGATCGAAAACTACATGGCGGCGGTGTACAACGAGCCGCGCGTGGTGGGCGTGTCGGTCAACGTCAACTGGCAGTAAGAGCGACTGAAAAGTCGCCAGCGGCTGCACAGTGCTCTGGTCAGCCGCTCCCGGTGCTTGATCGATCGACTGCATCACTGCGCGTGTGCCGCAGTGATGCCGATCGTAGAACGTAGAACAGACCCGCTGCGTGCATCATGCAGCGGGTTTTTTTGTATCAACGGCTGCGCAACACCGACTGCACCCAGCTGACGATCTGCGCGCTGCTCACCGCGCCGGAGTGACGGCCCAGCTCACTGCCGCCGCGGATGACCAGCAAGGTCGGGATGCTGCGGATGCCGAAGCGCGTGCCAAGCGCCGGATGCAGATCGGTATCGACCTTCGCCAGCCGGACCTGCGGTTCGAGCAGTGCCGCGGCTGCGGCAAACTGCGGCGCCATGCTCAGGCACGGCCCGCACCACGGCGCCCAGAAATCCACCACCAACGGCAGCGCGCTATGCACCGCATGCTTATCGAAATCGGCCTCCGACAGCGCCACCGGCGTGCCCAGGAACAAGGGCTTGTGGCAACTGCCGCAGTTGGGTGCATCGCGCAGACGCGCAGCTGCAACACGGTTCATCGCAGCGCAGCTCGGGCAGGCGATTAAAAGCGGTGCGTCGGTCATGCGGTGGTCTCCGGTGGCAGGCAATACAGTCGCTGCGCCCGCGCATCGTGGGCGGCGAGCGCGGCTGCATGCGGCCAGTGTAACGGCCAACGCCGAAGACCCGGTGCCGTCGGCCACTTCCGCAACACCGGGGGGGAGCGCGCACGTGAAAGACAGATACGCGTGCGCGCTGCAGTGCTCAGCCCGATTGTCCCAGGCTCAGGATCGGAACAAAGCCGCCGTAGATCAGTCGCTTGCCATCGAACGGCATCGGGTTGACCGACGGGTCCATGCGCGGGTCGTCCATCATCTTGCGCATGCCCGCATCGCGGGTCGCCTTGTCCGGCCATTCGATCCACGAAAACACCACGGTTTCGTCCTCGCCGGCAGCGACCGCGCGGTGGAAGTCGGTCAGTTGTCCATGCTGGACGTCATCGCCCCAGCACTCCACCACGCGCAGCGCGCCGTATTCGATGATGATGGCATCGCCCATGCGGGCATGTTCCAGAAACGCGGCCTTGTTGGCCGTGGGTACCGCGAGTGCAAATCCATCCACATACGACATGACCACCTCCTCGGACATGGCGCACGGCGTGCGCCGGATGATGACGACAGATGCTGGTGCGATCGAAACAGGCTGGAACGCTGCGCCGGGACGGGGCGTGGAGTACGAGCATACGGCGCATCCGTCATGCGGGCACTGGTCGCGCCCGCATGACGATGCAAACCGCTTTCGTGCCGGCTTCCGTTGTCGGACCGCATGCGCCGCGCGCTGCGTGAGGCGTCTTGGATGAGTTCGTCAGAGGGATTATGTTGCCGCGATGGGCGGGGCTTACGACAGGCCGCCAGCATCGGGATTGCATGGGTTTCGATCACCCCGCACGCCTTGCCGGGTGCCGCGGCGAACGCCCGGCGTGATGCTTGTCGCCCCGTTGGCCGCGATTACGCGGCCAGATTGTGTCGCCGCATCACGGCTTCAAACACCACGTCGCCGTTTTCGTTGCGTGCCTGCAGCGTGCCGCCGTGCGCCTTGACGAACTGGTCGGCGATGAACAGGCCCAGCCCCAGGCCCTGGCTGGTATGGAAGCTGGCCTTGAACGGCTCGAACAGGCGCGGCATCAGGCTGTCCGGGATGCGCCCGACATTGCGCACCGACAGCCGCAGCGTGTCGCGTTCGCGTCCGTCCAGATGCACCCGCACCGGCTGGCTGCCGCCATGCAGCACCGCATTGCCGACCAGGTTGGACACGACCTGGGCCAGGCGATCGCCGTCGCCATCGCCGTCCAGATCGCCTTCGGTACGCAGGTCGATCGGCGTGTGCGGGTTGGCCTGCGCCACTTCGCCCACCACGCTGTGGGTGACTTCGCCCAGATTGCAGGGGCCGAACTGCATCGACAGCCCGTCGCTGCGCAGGCGCGAGAAATCCAGCAACTGCTCGACCATCCGTGCCATCCGCCGCGCGCTGTTTTCCAGGTGATCGAGCGTGCGTGCGGCCGAGCCATCGGCCTTCACATCCAGGCCGAGCTTGTCGGCGCACAGCAGGATCACCGACAGCGGCGTACGCAGGTCGTGGGTGAGCACGGCCATCATGGTTTCGTTGAGCGTAAGCGCGCGTTCCAGCGAGGCGTTGCGTGCCTTGAGCAGGCGCCGCTGCTGGTACAACTCGATGAACACATTGACCTTGCTCAGGATCACGTGCGGCTCGATCGGCTTGTGCAGGAAATCCACCGCGCCGGTTTCGTAGCCCTGGAAGGCGCGCATCGGATCGTTCGGCGATGCGGTCAGGAAAATGATCGGCACATGCCGGCTGCGCTGCGAGCCGCGCATCAGTTCGGCCAGCGAAAAGCCGTCCATTTCCGGCATGTGCACATCCAGCAGCGCCAGCGCCACATCGTGTTCGAGCAGCAGCTCCAGCGCCTGCGCGCCGGACGCGGCACACAGCACCTGGAGGCCGTCGCGCTGCAGCAGCGCTTCCATCGCCACCAGGTTCTGCGGCACGTCGTCGACGATCAGCAGCTTGGCGGGTTCGTCGCCATTGCTGTGCGCAGCCAGGCCGGTCGCGGTGAGATTCATGGGTGAAAGGCTTCCAGTCGGCTGCAGATCGCCTGCAGGGTGAGCACCGCATCGGCGCCAGCATAGGCGAGAGCGGAGGCGGGCATCAGCGGTGAGGCGGCATCGTCGGGGCGCTGGATCCATGCGGTGCCACCGACTGCGCGCACCGCCGCCACGCCGGCGCTGCCGTCGCTGCTGGCGCCGGTGAGCAGGATCGCCAGCAGGCGCTGCCCGAAGACGTCGGCCGCCGATTCGAACAGCGGGTCGATCGCCGGGCGCGAGAACAGCACTGGTGCATCCATCGACAACGCCAGGCTGTCGCGCGTTTCAACCAGCAGATGGTAGTCGGGCGGGGCGATGGTCACGCTGCCGGCAAGCAGTGGCTGCTTGTCTTCGGCCTCGCGCACCGGCAAGGCGCAGCGTGCATCCATCAGCTCGGCAAGATGGCTGGTGCGGTCGCGCGGCAGGTGCAACACCACCAGCACCGGCATCGGCAGGTCTGCAGGCAGGCTGGACAGCAGCGCCTGCAAGGCCATGACACCGCCGGCCGAGGCACCGATCACCATCGCGTCGAACTGCGCCGCCGCCGCGTGCATTGCGTTCATGCCGCCGCCTTGCGGAACAGGCGCTGCTCGCGCGCCACGGTTTCGAACGCCTGCGCATGCGCACCGAACTGCAGCGACTCCTTGCTGCCCAGGCCCAGGAACCCACGGTGCACCAATGCATCGTGGAACAGGCCCACGGCACGGTCCTGCAGGCTGCGGTTGAAATAGATCAGCACGTTGCGGCACGACACCAGGTGTACTTCGGAGAACACCGTATCGGTGGCCAGGCTGTGGTCGGCGAAGACGATATTGCGCTTCAACCGGCGATCGAACACCGCGCCATCGTAGGCGGTGGTGTAGTAATCCGAGAGCGAGCCGCGGCCGCCGGCATCCAGGTAATTGCGGCTGAACTGCGCGATGCGGTCGATGCCGAAGGCGCCGGCCTCGGCCATGCCCAGTGCTTCGGGATTGATGTCGGTGGCGTAGATCACCGCCTTTTCGAGCAGGCCTTCTTCGTGCAACAGGATCGCCAGCGACCAGACTTCCTCGCCGGTGCTGCAGCCGGCCACCCACAGCTTGATCGATGGATAGGTGCGCAAGACCGGCACCGCATGCTCGCGCAGTACGCGGAAGTAGGTCGGGTCGCGGAACATCTCCGACACCTGCACGGTGAAGAACTGCATCGCCTGCGCGAAGGTGTCAGGTTCGTGCAGCAGGCGGTGCTGCAGATCGGCCACGCGCGCGCACTCCAGGCGTGCCATCGCGTGGCGCATGCGCCGGCGCAGCGACGACACCGCGTAATCGCGGAAGTCGTAGTGGTAGCGCTGGTAGACCGCTTCCAGCAGCACCCGCAGCTCCAGGTCGAACAGCTCAACCGCGTTCATTGCCGCGAGCACCACACCCGGCACAGCGACACCAGCTTGTCCACGTCGATGGGCTTGGCGATGTAGTCGTTGGCACCGGCCTCCAGACAGCGCTCGCGATCGTCGGCCATGGCCTTGGCGGTCAGCGCGATGATCGGCAGATCCTGCCACTGGCGATTGGCGCGGATCTGGCGCATCGCGGTCAGGCCGTCCATCTCCGGCATCATGATGTCCATCAGCACCAGGTCCACTTCGTGCTTGGCCAGATGTTCCAGCGCCTCGCGGCCGTTGCGGGCGATCTGCAGCGTCACGCCCAGCGGCTCGAGCACGCTGGAGAGCGCAAAGATGTTGCGCACGTCGTCCTCGGCCAGCAGCACGGTGGCGCCGTCCAGCACCGCGTCGCGGCGGCGCGCTTCGCGCAGCAGGCGTTGCTGGTCGCTGGGCAGCGAGGCTTCCACGCTGTGCAGGAACAGCGTCACCTCATCGAGCAGGCGTTCGGGCGAGCGCACGCCCTTAATGATGATGCTCTTGGAATAGCGGCGCAGGCGTTGTTCCTCGTCGCGGGTGAGCGCGCGCCCGGTGTAGACGATGACCGGCGGAAACGCGACTGCGTCGTTGCCGGCCATGCGCTCGAGCAGGTCGTAGCCGCTGCCGTCGGGCAGCGCCAGATCGGTGACCATGCAGTCGAAGGTCGAGCCGGCCAGTTGCTGCATCGCCTCGGCAATGCTGCCCACTGCGATGATCTCCAGCTGATCGCGCGCCAGCAGCAATTGCAGATTCGCACGCAGCGCGCTGTCGTCTTCGACGATCAGCAGGCGGCGCACCGCGCGTGCATTGGTGTCTTCCAGTTGACGGATCGCGCCCGCCAGCAGCTCGCGCGTGGCCGGCTTGATCAGATAGCCCACCGCGCCCAGTTCCAGCGCAATCTGGCTGCGCTCCAGCGCGGACACCACATGCACCGGAATATGGCGCGTGGCCGGATCGCGCTTGAGGCGTTCGAGCACGCTCAGGCCGGACGCATCCGGCAGGCCGATGTCGAGCAGGATGCCGCTGGGGCGCAGTTCGGCGGCCAGGCGCAGCGCTTCTTCGGCGCTGGGCGCCACCACGCAATCGAAGTCCAGCTCGTGTGCCAGGTCGACCAGCGCCTGTGCAAAGCGTGCTTCGTCCTCCACCGCCAGGATCAGTCGGCCGGGGCGGGTACGTTGGTCGCGATCATCGTCGGCGCGCTGCAGCGGCGGGGCGGCGGCTGCCGGAATCGGCAGCGGCATCCCCGTGGACGCACCCGTTGCACGCCCATCGAGGCGCGAGGCCATGGCCGTGCCACTGGCGGATTGCGACAACGGCGTGGCGCCGATCGCCAGCGCACCCGCGTTGGCCTGTGCTGCGGTGACCAGCTCGGCCGGCGCGCCGTCGATCGGCAATTCCAGCGTGAAACAGCTGCCACGTCCGGGCTGGCTGTCCACCCGAATGCTGCCGCCCATGCGCTGGGCCAGGTCACGCGAGATCGACAGGCCCAAGCCGGTGCCGCCGTAGCGACGGCGCGTGCTGCCATCGGCCTGACGGAACGCTTCGAAGATGATCTCGGTCTGTTCGTGCGCGATGCCGATGCCGGTGTCGTTGACCTTGAACAGCACCCGGCCCGGCGTGTGCGCCTGGATCGACAGGCTGACGCTGCCGTGCTCGGTGAACTTGATCGCGTTGGCCAGCAGGTTCTTGAGGATCTGCTGCAGGCGCTGGCTGTCGACGACCAGTTGCGTCGGTGCATCGGATTCGGCAGCCAGCTGCAACGCCAGGCCCTTCTGGCGCGCCAGCGGTTCGAAGGTCTCGCGCAGGCGCTGCAGCACCGAGCTGGTGGTGACGGTTTCGTCGGCCAGTTCCACATGCCCGGCTTCGATCTTGGACAGGTCGAGAATGTCGTTGATCAACGCCAGCAGATCGTTGTTGGACGACAGGATCGCCTGCGCGTATTTCACCTGCTCGGGGCTGAGCGTGCCGTCCTTGTTGTCCGACAGCAGCTTGGCCAGGATCAGCGCGCTGTTGAGCGGCGTGCGCAGCTCGTGCGACATGTTGGCCAGGAACTCGGATTTGTAGCGCGAGGCGGTGGACAGCTCGTTGCTGTTGCGCACCAACTGATTCTGCGCGATCAGCAAGGCCTGCTTCTGCGCTTCCAACGCCTGGGTGCGCTCTTCCAGCTGCACGTTGGTCTGTTCCAGCTCGGCTTGCTGCAGTTCCAGATCGCTCTGCGATTGCTGCAGGCTGCGGCTTTGTTCCTCCAGCTCCTCGTTGGCCACGCGCAGCTCTTCCTGCTGGGTCTGCAGCTCTTCGCTTTGGCGCTGGGTTTCTTCCAGCAGGGCCACCAGCTGCGCGCGCAGCAATGCCGTGCGCAAGGCCAGGCCGATGTTCTCGCCGCAGCGCGTGAGGAGTTCTTCCTCGCGCGTGCGGGCAGTGCCCGGCGCAGCGGCGCGGCCCAGCTCGAGGATGCCGATCACCCGCCCATCGGCGATGACCGGTGCCAGCAGCAGTTCCTGGCAGGCGCTGCGGCCCAGGCCCGAGGCGATCTGCAGATGTCCGGCTTCCACACCGCGCACCCGGCGCACCGTGCCGCTGCGCAAGGCCTCGCCGAGTTGGCCGGCATCGGTCGGCAATGTCCTGGACACATCGGCCGGCAGCGCGGCGCCGCCGGTCAGACGCAGGCGGTCGCCCTCGATGCGATACAACGCGCCGACCTGCGCATCCAGCGTGTCGCACAGCGCGCGCACGGCGGCATTGGCCAGATCGTCGGGGCTGTGATCGCCGCGCAAACTGGCTTCAACGGTGTTTTCAGCCTGCTGCAGCCACAGCGCCAGTTCGGCCTGGCGGCGCGCGCGGATCGCCTGCATCACCACCAGCGCCATCGCCAGGAACGACACCCCGCCGATGCTGCGGTTGATCGAGGAAAAACTCGAGCTGGTACTGGACGGCGCCAGCTGAAAACCGACGGCCAGCAGCACGCACGAGAGCGCGGCGACCACCAGGGGCACCTGCACGCGATTCTGGAAGACCGTCACGCCCACCGCGACGAAATAGGTCAGCCACACCGCATAGCCGAGCGGCGTGACCAGTTCCACGCCGAGCGTTCCGGCCATCAAGGCCCCCGCGATCACCCACACCCAGCGGTCGCGTGTGGTCGAGATGTTCTGCATAAAGGCGCGGACCGGACGGGGAGGGCGGTCATGGTAGCCGATAACTTTCACGCGCAAATCGCCGGGATTTTGACGCTCTGCAGCCGGGGCGGCTTGCACGCAGCCTTCACGCACTCGTCACTATGGTCGCGCGCTTTTCCGGGGGAAAGTTGCGTGATGGATGCGGAAACGGCCGTCGACAGTGCGGGGCCGCTTTCTCACGACAGCCGGCAGTGCCAGCTGTTGGTGCAGAGCGTGTCCGATTACGCGATCTACATGCTCGATACGGGCGGCCACGTGTGCAGCTGGAATCCCGGCGGCGAGCGCATCAAGGGTTACACCACCGCCGAGATCATTGGCTCGCACTTTTCGCGCTTCTATCTGCCGGAGGATGCGCAGGGCGGCGAACCTGCCCGCAATCTTGACACCGCCAGACGCGAGGGGCGTTTTGCCACCGAAGGCTGGCGGGTGCGCAAGGACGGCAGCCGCTTCTGGGCAAGCGTGGCGATCGAGCCGGTGCTGGAATTCGGTGTGTTGGTGGGGTTTGCCAAGGTCACCTGCGACATCGACCAGCGGCACCAGGCGCAGCAGCTGTTGCAGCATGCGCAGCATGCCCTGCTGCAGTCGCAGAAGGTGGACGCGCTGGGTCGCCTGACGCTTGGCATGGCGCACGATTTCAATAACCTGCTGACCGTGATGGTGACCAGCCTGGACCTGATCGCGCTGCGTGCCGGCGACGACGCGCGTACGCGCATGCTGGTGGACGCGGCGCAGACGGCAGTCGATCGGGGCACCTTGCTGACACGCCAACTGCTCGCCTTTGCGCGCGGGCAGCGGCTGATTCCCGAACGCCACGGCGCCAACGCGGTGGTGACGCGCTCGCTGGAGCTGCTGCGGCGTGCCTGTCCGGCCGGGATCGTGCTGTCGCTGGCGTTCGCCGAGCAGTTGCCCGATATCCGCGTAGACCCGGGCCAACTGGAGGCGGCCTTGCTCAATCTGGTGTTCAACAGCTGCGATGCCATGCCGGGCGGCGGCACCATCGTGCTGGAAACGGCGCTACAGCAGCGTGCTGCGCCATCCGATCCGCATGGCCGGCCGCGCGCTTACGTCAGCATTGCCGTACGCGATGACGGCCCCGGCATGTCGGCACACGTGGCGCAATGCGCCAGTGAGCCGTTTTTCACCACCAAGGACGTGGGCAAGGGTTCGGGCCTGGGATTGAGCCAGGTACACGGCTTTGCGTCCCAATCCGGTGGCTTCGTCGAGCTGGACACTGCGCCTGGCCGCGGCACCACCGTTACCCTGTTTCTCCCGGCCATCGAGGAGGCTGAGCATGACTGAATCCCTGCGTCTGTTGATGGTGGAAGATCAGCAGGAATTGCGCGAACTGATCGGCGAGGCGCTGCGCGACGCAGGCATCACCGTCGAAACCGCCGACGACGGCCACACCGCCTTGCGCATGCTGCGCGAGAACGGCCCCTACGATGTGGTCTTCAGCGACATCCGCATGCCCAACGGCATGTCGGGCATCGAACTGAGCGAACACGTGGCGCAGCTGCTGCCGCAGGCGCGGGTGATCCTGGCCTCGGGGTTTGCAAAGGCGCAATTGCCGCCGCTGCCGGCGCAGGTGGATTTCCTGCCTAAACCGTATCGCCTGCGTCAGCTGATCGATGTGTTGAAAGGCGTGGCAACCAACGCCTGAGCGTTGGCTGCGGGTGTCCTGCGCTGCAGGGGCCGTGACCGAGCGTCCTGCGCCTGCGCTGCTCAACGGCTCTGGTAATACACCTTGTCGATGGCGATCTCCACTGGCGCAGCCGGCGGATCGGCCACCAGCATGAACATCTGTTTGACCGCCTGCAGATCCAGGTCGTAGAACGCACTGAAGGGAATGCTCACCTCATGCCAGGCGCCATCGCGCACCAGGCCGTACTGATTGCCGCCCGCGACAAAATCCACCCAGCTGTCGCCAAAGCTGGTGTTGATGCCGATCTTGAAGGTCGATGGCGTGGTGGTTTTCAGGTGCAGCTTCAGCGCGCCGCCGGCATAGGCGGCCATGTTGCGATAGTCGGTCTGGATGCCCAGGCCATACCAGGCACCGGCATTGGCGCGGTAGGCCATCACGTTGCTGCCTTCGAACGGCGCCTGCGCAATCGGGGTGAGGTTGTTCCACAGATACAGCTCGGCATCCTGGCCGAAGTTGAGTCGCCCGCTGGTATCGGCCTGCTCGGTGAACACGCCGAAGCGCCCTGCGGGCGCCGCGTGTTGCGCGCCCACGTACAGCTGCGAACCGGGGTTTTGATACAGGCGGATGTAATCGATCTCCATCCTGCCCGGCAACGGCGCGGTCACCGCCGCAGGCGAGGTGATGCCGGTATAGGCGCCGCCGACGGCGAGATTGAGCAGCAGATACTGCTGCTGATGGAATTCGTGCAGCGAGGCGCCTTCGATATTGGAGATCGCAAACTCGAAGTACTGCTGGCCATCGATCGACACGCGGATGAACTGCGGGTCCCAGGTCATGCGGTACACATGGAAGTCGGCATGCAGATCCACCGGGCTGGTGTAGCTGGTGTCGTAGTCGGCCTGCTGGCCGTTGTAGTCCCAGTGCACCGCCGCGCCGATACGGCGATTGGCGGTGCCATTGGCGATCGCTGCGGCCATGCCGGCTTCCAGCAGGTCGATCTCGCCGCGACCTGGCCACACGCCGATGGTGCCCAGCATCCAGTACGCCGGCCATAGCCCGTTGCCCACGACCGGCGTCTTGATGCGCGCCTCCAGCGTGCCGTATTTGAAGTGCATGCGGCCTTCGGTCTTGAGACGCGCCGAGGTAAACGGCATGCCCTGGAACGCTTCGCGTCGCGCTTCGATCACCAGCCGGCCGTTATCGATGCGCGCGTTTTCGGCGCGGCTGGTGTAGTACTGCATCTCCCCGTTGCCCCAGCCGCACAGGCCGATCTGACAGCCGTTGCCGACGTCGTAGGTCCACTTGTTGCCGTCGATGCCGGGGCCGTTGAAATTGTCCTCCCACACCAGGGTTTGCGCGTGTGCGCCTGGTGGCATCGCCACTGCGCATAGCAAGGCGAACTGCACAGCGACACTGCGTAGCGTGTTCATTGCGTGCGTCTCCAAAAAGTGGACCGAAGTCCAGGGAGAAGTGACGCTGCGCAGCGGCTACTTCAGTGTCAAAGCAATTGTGTGGCGCGTTTCAGTTCCGTGGTGTTCATTCCGGAATCATCCATCATTGGCATGACGGCGGTCGCAGACTGCATGCGCCGGATGTTGCGTGGCAGCAGCTGGCTGCGGATGTTTCGTTGCGGGCGCGACCGCATCTGCGGCGTCCAGCTCAATGCGTTCAAGCCGGCAGATGCTTCGAGCGCCAACGCATGCACGCGTTGGCAGGCTTTGGAATGGCTACGGCGCAGGGGATGCCAACGTGGCAGGCAAGCCGCGTGCTGCGGCACATCGATGGCCTTGCGGATGCATCGGCACGATTGCCTGCGGCAGCGTTTCGCGCATGCCGCATACGCCAGACTCAATGCCCGGCGTGGACCGTCCAGGCCACCAGCCGTATCACCAACGGTCGCACCACCAGCACGCAGCAGAACGCGGTGGGCATCGCAATGCGGTAGGCATCCAGCACGCGCCACAGGTAGCCGGGGGCAAGGCCGGTATTGGCGCCGGTGATCACCAGGCACATCAGCAAGGCCATGATCGTGGCCATATAGAACGCGAACACGAACGGGGTGGTGCGCACGCCGAGTTTCCAGCGCGGGCGCAGCAATGGGGAGGAGGGGGGAGATGACGACATGCAGTGGCCTCGGTTGCCGCGGATCGGCGTGATGGGCAGCACTGTAGAGACGCCACCGCGGGCGGGGTAGATCGCGTAGCCTTGCGGCTTACGTAAGAAAAACTTACGAATCCTTTGGTAATACTCGCCTGACCAATGAACATTCTTCAGTCCATCCGTAGCTTTGTCAGTACTGTCGATGCCGGCAGCATTGCCGGAGGCGCCAAGCTGCTGGGGATCAGCGCGGCTGCGGTCAGCCAGAACATCGCGCGGCTGGAGCAGCACCTGGGCGTGCGTCTGCTGCACCGGACCACGCGCAGCCTGGCGCTGACCGAGCGCGGCACGCTGTACTTCGAGCAGGTGCGGCAGCTGGAGCGCGACCTGGAGCGCGCGCGCCAGTCGGTGGCCGGGCCGCAGCAGGCGCCGGCGGGGCGCTTGCGGGTGGCCAGCACCGCGGCCTTCGCGCGGCACGTGCTCGCCCCGATGCTGCCGGCCCTGCGTCAGCAGTACCCGCAGCTGGAGATCGAGCTGCTGTGCACCGACCGGGCGGTGCAGCACGCGCAGGAAAGCGTGGATGTCAGCCTGCGCATCGAAGCGCAGCTGGAAGACGGCCTGGTCGCACGCTGCATCGCCCAGGTGCCGCTGGTGGTGTGCGCAGCGCCCGAGTATCTGGCGCGCTGCGGGACGCCGCAGGGCACGGACGACTTGAAGTATCACGATTGCCTGCTGCTGCGTTACCCGGTCGACGGGCGCTGCCTGCCGTGGAATTTCGTGCGCAATGGCGTGCGCTTCCAGCCGGAACTGGGCAAGGCGATGGTCAGCGACGATATCGATGCGCTCGCCACCATGGCCGCGGCCGGCGGCGGCATCGCGCGCCTGGCCGCCTATGTCGTGCAGCCTTACCTGCAGCGCGGCGAGCTGCAGCCGCTGTTTGTCTCCGATCTCGGCAGCACAGCCCAGGCATTACCGGAGCCGCTGCGGATCTACCTCTGCGTCGCCGACCGCCGCGACTTCACCCCGAAGGTGCGCGCCTTCATGGAGCACGTGCTCGAACGCCTGCCGGTGCAATGGCGTACTGCCGAGCCCGCGCCGGCGCCGGCTCACGCAGCGACCGGGGTGTAGCCAGCATCTGACATCTGGAGCGCGCCTGGTTCGTGCTCTGTTCGACAGGGTGCACGCGGGCGTGACGTGCTGATGCGTGATGGATGCCACGTTGCTTGAGAGCGAACGACGCTGAAGACGCAGTTTGCGCAGTTGTCGTTCTCGACCAACGACTAAGGCGGCAGTTGATGCTGCCGCCGCCATCGCTCACTCCAGCTTGAGCATCACCACCGAGCGCGCCGGCAGCGCGACAGTCACTGCGTTGCCTTGCACGCGTGCCCCCTCGAACGCTTTGGGTTCCACCGTGCGCGGCTGCGTAAAGGTGTTGTGCGCAGTGATCGCCGGCCCGGTCAGAATCTGTCCGGTCACCCCGCGCGCCGTCAGGCCATCCACCTGCACATTGACGTTCGCGGCCGACGTCGCATCCAGATTGGTCAGGGCGATATAGACATGTCCATCCCTGGCCTTGACCGCCGAGCCGTGCACTGCGGGCACGTGGACATCGCCATGGCGATACTCGGGTGTACTTAGTTGCAACGGCAGCTGGGTGGCGTCCTGGTAGGGCTTGTACAGCGCGAACACATGGTAGGTGGGCGTCAGCACCATCTTGTCGCCGTCGGTGAGGATCATCGCCTGCAGCACGTTGACCATCTGCGCGATATTGGCCATGCGCACGCGCTCGGCATGCGCGCTGAAGATGTCGATGTTCAACGACGCCACCAGTGCATCGCGCAGCGTGTTCTGCTGATGCAGGAAGCCCGGGTTCGCGTCCGGCAGCCCGGCGTACCAGGTGCCCCATTCGTCCACCACCAGTGCGACCTTCCTGCCCGGGTCGTAGCGGTCCATGATCGCGCTGTGTTTGCGGATCAGCTCGTCCATCACCAGCGTGCGCGACAGGGTGTCGATCCAGGCGGCTTCGTCGAAGTCGGTGGAGGAGGCGCGCGGCGGCCAGCCACCGGGCACGGTGTAGTAGTGCAGGCTCAGGCCGTCCATCAGCGTGCCGGCCTCGCGCATCATCACCTCGGTCCAGTGGTAATCGTCGTTGTTGGGGCCGGGCGCGATCTTGAGGATCTTCTGATTGGCCGGGGCCTTGACGAAGGTCTGGTAGCGCCGATAGACGTCGGCCGCGTATTCCACGCGCATGTTGCCGCCGCAGCCCCACAACTCGTTGCCGACGCCGAAGTAGGGCACCTGCCACGGTGCATCGCGGCCATTGGCGCGGCGTTCGTTGGCCAGGCTCGAGCGGGTCGGCGCCGTCATGTATTCGGCCCACTGCGCGATCTCGTCCGGCGCCGCATTGCCCACATTGCCGGCGATGTAGGCCTGGGTGCCGAGCAGTTCGGTGAAGTCCATGAACTCGTGCGTGCCGAAGCGGTTGGACTCTTCCACGCCGCCCCAGTGCGTGTTGACGCTGACCGGGCGCTTGGCCGGCGCACCGACGCCATCGCGCCAATGGTATTCGTCGGCAAAACAGCCGCCGGGCCAGCGGATGTTGGGCACTGCAATCGCCTTCAACGCGGCCAGCACATCGTTGCGATAGCCGCGCGTATTGGCAATCGCCGAGTCCTCGCCGACCCACACCCCGCCGTAGATGCCGGTGCCCAGATGCTCGGCGAACTGGCCGAACAGCTGCCGCGACACCTGCGCACCGGGCTGGTCCACGCGCAGCGTGCCGGTCACCTTGACCTCGGCCGCAGGGGCGGCGAGCGCGCTGGCGAGCAAGGCCGCGCCAACGACAGCCTGCAACAGCCGTCCCGGTGAGATTCGCAAAGCGGGGGAAATCCACTGCATCGGCTTGGCGCTCCTGTGCTGATCGATCGAGGTGGTCACACGCCGGTGCGGGGCGGGCGCGTCGCTAGCCTAGTGCCTGCAATGGCAGGTTGTCGCTGCATCACGATCAATCAGCCAGGGCTGGCGTAGGTCTCGCCGACACGATCATCGCATCGCACGCCAGGATGTGCGCCGGGGCATGGTCGGCGACCGCGCTCCCCCGCTATGCTCGCCAGCTTCCAGTATCGGCAGGACGATCCATGCAGCGAGTGTTCGGGCAGTTGCCAGACGGTGTCGAAGTCCACGCGCTCACGCTGCGCAGCACTGCCGGGCTGGAGGCGGAGGTGCTCACCTATGGCGGCATCCTGCATGCGCTGCGGCTGACCACCGAGCATGGGGTGGTGCCGCTGCTGCTGGCATTGCCGGATCTGCCGGCCTACGCCGCCGATGGCGACAGCCTCAACATCCTGGTCGGCCGCTTCGGCAACCGCATCGCCGGCGCGCGCTACACGCTGGATGGGGTCACCCACACGCTGGCCGCCAACGAAGGGCGCAACCAGTTGCACGGCGGCCTGCGCGGCTTCGGTCGGCGCGTGTGGAGCGTGCTGGAGCAGGCACCGGATCAGGTACTGCTCGGTTACGACTCGCCCGATGGCGAAGAAGGCTATCCCGGCAATCTGCAGGTGCGTGCGCGGCTGCAGCTGCAAGGACGCAGCCTGCAGCTGGACTTCGAGGCGCACTGCGATGCCGCCACCGCGTTGAACCTCACCCATCACCCGTACTTCAACCTATCCGGCAACCCGCATCGGCGCGCCGCGCTGCAGGTGCTGCGGGTGCCGGCCGATCGCTATCTGCCGGTGGATGCCGAATCGATTCCGACCGGCGAAATCGCCTCGGTCGCCGGCACGCCGTTCGATTTCCGCCATGCTGCCGCGTTGGCCGACAAAAGCGATCCGTCGCACCCGCAGGTGGTGCTCGGCAAGGGCTACGACCAATGCCTGGTGCTGGCCGCCGGGGCCGATTGCGTTGCCGAGTTGTACTCGCCGCACAGTGGCGTGGCGCTGCGCATCAGCAGCGACGCACCGGCGGTGCAACTCTACGAAGGCCAGCATCTGGACGACCACCATCCCGGACTCGGCCGCGGCGTCTGCCTGGAGCCGCAGGACTACCCGGACGCGCCCAACCACCCCAATTTCCCGTCGACGATCCTGCGGCCCGGGCAGGTCTACCGCCGCCGCATCGCCTATCGCTTCGCCAGCCCGGGGCCGGATCAGCCGTGGGCGGCGGTGAGCGCTGCGCTGGACGCCTGAGCGCGGGCGGTGTGGCGGCGGCGGGGCCTG
Organism: Xanthomonas sp. LMG 8993; assembly: GCF_009835065.2. Taxonomy (NCBI): domain Bacteria; kingdom Pseudomonadati; phylum Pseudomonadota; class Gammaproteobacteria; order Lysobacterales; family Lysobacteraceae; genus Xanthomonas; species Xanthomonas sp. LMG 8993. The sequence continues at coordinate 207,011 of NZ_QVIF02000001.1, forward strand.
GACGGGCCTGGAGCCAACGCGATCAGCGCGGCCCCAGCACCAGTTCGATCACGAACTTGCTGCCGAAGAACGACAACACCAGCAGCGCCATCGCGGTCAGCGTCCAGTGCACCGCTTTGGTGCCGCGCCAGCCATTGCGCCAGCGCCCGATCAGCAGCGCACCGAACACGATCCACGACAGGATGCTGAGTACGGTCTTGTGCAGCAGCCGCTGCGCCAGGAAGTCCTGCACGAACAGCAGGCCGGTCAGCAGGGTCAGGCTCAACAGCACGAAGCCGACGGTGATCGTGCGGAACAGCAGCGTCTCCAGCTCGGTCAACGGCGGCAGCGCGCGCAGCCAGGTATGGAAGTCGCGCCGGCGCAGGGCGCGCTCCTGCAGCCACAGCATGATCGCCAGCAACGCGGCGATGCCCAACGTGGCGTAGGCCAGCAGCGCCATCCACGCGTGCAGTTCCAGCCGCCAGCCCAGGTCCGAGCTCGGTTCGTGGCCGTAAGCGTGATAGCAGGCCAGCAGGATTGCCGACAGCGGGAACACCACCACGCCCACCGCCGCCATGCGCCCGCGCGCGCCGAACACCGCCGTCAGCGCGGCCATGCCCAGGCCGCACAGCGATAGCGCCGCGAAGAAATGCATGTCCGGCCCGCCGGCGGTGCGCAGCGCCACTAGCACGTGGTACCCGGCGTGCAGCGCCACGGCCGCCAGTGCCGGGATCAGCCAGCGTGCAGGCGCCTGGTTGCCATCGCGCAGCACCGAGCGGGTGAGCAGTGCCGTGGCCAGCAGATACAAGGCGAACGCGATGAGAACGATTGTCATCGTGGAAGTTTCGCATATTGGGGGATGGGAATCGGGAATCGGGAATCGGGAATCGGGAATCGGGAATCGGGAATCGGGAATCGGGAATCGGGAAAGCAGTTGCGAGCTGCGGGGCTGGAGGTGGGCTGGCGTGCTGGGGGCGGAGCGCGAGCGGGCAGGGGCTACCTGCTGGCACCGCAGTTGCCGTTCCCGTCCTGGCGCTGCTGCGCTGGTTGGCCGTGCGCGTTGCTGCGCGTTGGTGAAGCTGCTTGCGGGTCGGCTTCGCCGGTCGGGCGCTGGCGGCCGCCGGGGCGGCCGGCTGGCCGGTGCCGCTATAATCGACGCCCGTTTCCCCTCACGCGGTCCCTTGCGCATGTTCGAGTCCCTTACCCAACGTCTCTCCGGCACCATGGAGCGCCTGCGCGGCCGCGGCCGCCTGACCGAGGAGAACATCCGCGAAGCCACCCGTGAAGTGCGCATCGCGTTGCTCGAAGCCGACGTGGCGCTGCCGGTGGTACAGGCGCTGATCGAGCGCATCAAGGTGCGCGCGGTCGGTCAGGAAGTGCTCAAGTCGCTGACCCCGGGCCAGGCGCTGATCAAGATCGTCCGCGACGAGTTGACCGCTGTGATGGGCGCGGCCGCCACCGACCTCAACCTCAACGTGCCGGCGCCGGCGATCATCCTGATGGCCGGCCTGCAGGGCGCGGGCAAGACCACCACGGTCGGCAAGCTCGCCAAGCACCTGAAGGAAAAGCGCAAGAAGAAGGTCATGGTGGTCTCGGCCGACGTCTACCGTCCGGCCGCGATCGAGCAGCTCAAGACCCTGGCCGAGCAGGTCGGCGTGCTGTTCTTCCCCTCCGACGCCTCGCAGAAGCCGGTCGACATCGTGCGCGCCGCCATCAGCGATGCGCGCAAGTCGTTCGCCGACGTGCTGCTGGTCGATACCGCCGGCCGCCTGGCCATCGATGCGGCGATGATGGAGGAGATCAAGGCGCTGCACGCCGCGGTCAACCCGACCGAAACCCTGTTCGTGGTCGATGCGATGACCGGCCAGGACGCGGCCAACACCGCCAAGGCCTTCGGCGAGGCGCTGCCGCTGACCGGCGTAGTGCTGACCAAGACCGACGGCGACGCCCGTGGCGGCGCCGCGCTGAGCGTGCGCTACATCACCGGCAAGCCGATCAAGTTCGTCGGTACCGGCGAAAAGACCGACGGCCTGGACGTGTTCCATCCCGACCGCGTCGCCAGCCGCATCCTGGACATGGGCGACGTGCTGTCGCTGGTGGAACAGGTCGAGCACAGCGTCGACCAGGAAAAGGCCGCCAAGCTCGCCGCCAAGGTCGCCAAGGGCAAGAAGTTCGACCTCAACGACATGAAGGAACAGCTCGAGCAGATGCAGAACATGGGCGGCATCCATGGGCTGATGGACAAGCTGCCGGGCATGGGCCAGATCCCGGACAACGTCAAGCAGCAGGTCACCGGCAAGGAAGTGCCGCGCATGATCGCGATCATCAATTCGATGACCAAGAAGGAGCGCCGCAACCCGGCCCTGCTCAACGGCTCGCGCCGCGCCCGCATCGCCCGCGGCTCCGGCATGCAGCCGGCCGACGTCAACAAGCTGATGAAGCAGTATCAGCAGATGGAAAAGATGATGGGCAAGCTGGCCGGCGGTGGCATGAAGGGCCTGATGCGCAACATGAAGGGCATGATGGGCGCCATGGGCGGCCGCGGCGGCATGCCGTTCCGTTGAGTTTCAATCGGCGACGCGCGCGGTAAGTCCTTCGACAGGCACGCGTGGCGTTGAACTCGCGCACAACGCGTCATCACTTTAGGCCGCGCACGATGGGTTCGTTTTCGCAGATCGACGCCTTCCAGCAGCGTTTTGGTTTAGGCCTTCCCATCCTGCTCAGCCCCATGGCCGGTGCCTGCCCGGTGCCGTTGTCGGCGGCGGTTGCCGAGGCCGGCGGCATGGGCGCGATGGGTGCGGTGTTGTCGCAACCGCAGGACATCGTGGCGTGGATGGCGGCGTTTCGCGGCGCGAGCGCCGGGCCCGCCCAGGTCAATCTGTGGATTCCTGATCCGGCCCCTGTGCGCGACGCCGCGGCAGAGGCGCGCGTGCGTGCGTTTGTGTCGCAGTGGGGGCCGCCGGTTCCCGAGGATGCGGGCGACGCAACACCGGCCGACTTCGATGCCCAGTTCGACGCCTTGCTCGCCGCACGGCCCGCCGTCGCCTCATCGATCATGGGTGTGTTTCGGCCCGATCAGGTTGCGCGGCTGAAAAGCGCCGGCATCGCCTGGTTCGCCTGCGCCACCACGCTGGACGAAGCGCGTGCGGCCCAGGCGGCCGGTGCCGATGCGGTGGTTGCGCAGGGCGCCGAGGCCGGTGGGCATCGTGGTGCATTCGATGCCGGTCGCGCCGAGCGGCAGATGACCGGGTTGTTCGCCTTGTTGCCACGATTGGTCGATCACCTGGATCTTCCGGTGATCGCCGCAGGCGGCATCGCCGATGCGCGCGGCATTGCCGCGGCGCTGACGCTGGGTGCGAGCGCCGTGCAGATCGGTACCGGCCTGCTGCGCACGCCCGAGGCGGCGCTGCCCAGTGCCTGGGCGGACGCGCTGGCCCAGGCCGAGCCGGAACAGACCCAGCCGACCCGTGCATTTTCCGGCCGGCTGGGGCGTGCGCTCGCCACGCACTATGTGCGTGCTGCCATTGCGGCCGAGGCGCCGGTGCCGGCGCCGTATCCGGTGCAGCGCGCGCTGACCGCGCCGATGCGTCAGGCCGCCGCGCGCGACAACCGCCTGGACGCCATGCAGGCCTGGGCCGGCCAATCGGCCTGGATGGCACCTGCCCAGCCTGCCGCGCAATTGCTAACCCAGTGGTGGGCTGAGGCACAGGCGCTGTTGTGCCGCTGATCTTCTGCAACGGCGCAGTGGCGACAGCGCAGCAGTTGGGCGCGGCCGCATTGATCAATTACGGCCACTTCACCACGCTGCAGGTGCGCGGCGGTGCGGTACGCGGGCTGGACCTGCATCTGCAACGACTGCAACACGACGGCGCTGCCTTGTTCGGTGCATCGATCGATGAGGTATCCCTGCGCGCCCAGTTGCGCGCTGCGTTGTCGGCTGCGAACTGCGAAGACGCCAGCGTGCGCATCACCGTGTTTGCGCAGGATTTCGACCTGCGCGATCCATTGCGCCAGCTTGCGCTCGATGTGCTGATCTCCATCGCGCCCGCAGCCCGGATGCCAACCACCGCGCTGCGCGTGCAGCCGGTCCTTCATGTGCGCGAGCAACCCCGGCACAAGCATGTCGGCACCTTCGCGCTGCTGCATCTGCGTCGCCAGGCCATGGCGGCCGGTTACGACGACGCATTGCTGATCGACGCGCAGGCGCATCTGCTGGAGGGCGCCTTCTGGAATCTGGGCGTGTGGCAGCAGGGCAGGGTGGTGTGGCCGCAAGGGCCGGCGCTGCCCGGCACCCAGCAGCGTCTGCTGCAGGCCGGACTGCAGACGCTCGGTATCCAGCAGGAGTTTCGCCCGGTCATGCTGAGCGAGCTTGGCGGCTTCGATGGCGCCTTCAGCTGCAACGCGCGCGGTCAGCAGGCGATCGTGCAAGCCGGCGCGGCGTCATGGCCAGCACAGGCCGCGCAGCTGCCATTGCTGGAGCAGGCCCTGCAGACCCAGGCCTGGCAGGGGATCTGAACGATTCCGGGGTGACTTGGCTTCGCCGCCGGAGCCCGCTATAATCGCCGGCTTACCGCGCCACTCTGGCGACTGGGCAACTCAGGAAAACGACACCATGGTCAAGATTCGACTGACCCGCGGCGGCGCCAAGAAGCGTCCGTTCTACCACATCATCGTGACCGACGTGCGCAGCGCGCGCGACGGCCGCAACATCGAGCGTCTGGGTTACTACAACCCGGTTGCGCAGGGCGCAGAACCGCGCGTCGTGCTGGACGTCGCACGCGTCGACCATTGGGTCGGCCAGGGCGCTCAGTTGACCGACAAGGTGCGCAACCTGTATCGCGAAGCATCCAAGTCCCAGGCCGCTGCGGCCTGATCCTGGAGGGCCGGGCGCCAGCGCCTGGCCCAGAGTCGACGCAGATGAAGCCGACCGAGCGCCGCATCCTGTTAGGCAGGATTGTCGGCGCTTTTGGTGTCAAGGGCGAGCTCAAGCTCGAATCCTGGACCGAGCCGCGCAGTGCGATCTTCCGGTATCAGCCGTGGATCGTGCGGACGCCCTCGGGGCAGGAATCAGTCGTGAGCGGCGTACGTGGGCGCGATCAGGGCAAGAATCTGATTGCGGTGTTCCCCGACGTCACCGACCGCGACACCGTCGAGGCCATGCACGGAACCGAGATTTACGTCGCGCGCAGCGTGCTGCCGCCGCCCAAGCCCGATGAATATTACTGGGTGGATCTGGAAGAGCTGCAGGTGGAAACCGTCGAAGGCGTCAAGCTCGGTACGGTGTCGCACCTGTTTTCCACCGGCTCCAACGACGTGATGGTGGTGCGCGGCGATCGTGAGCGGCTGGTGCCGTTCGTGCTGCCGGATTTCGTCAAGTCGGTCGACTTCGAAACCAACCTGATCGTGGTGGACTGGGATCCGGATTTCTGACCGGAATGGCGCATCGCGCCGCTCCGCTATTGCTTTCCCCATTTCCCACTTCCGATTCCCCAGTGCGCATCGACGTCATCAGCCTGTTCCCCGAGTTCATCGCGCAATGCGCGGCGTTCGGTGTGGTCGGGCGGGCGCAGGAGCGTGGCTTGCTGGAATTGCAGGGCTGGAATCCACGCGAGCATGCGCAGGGCAATTACCGCCGGGTGGACGATCGTCCGTTCGGCGGCGGGCCCGGCATGGTGATGTTGATCGAGCCGTTGCGGGCCTGTCTGGACGCGGTGCAAGCGGCAGACGCGCGTCCGGCGCCGGTGATCTATCTCAGCCCGCAGGGGCGGCCTCTCACCCAGCCGCTCGCTCGCGAGCTGGCGCAGTTGCCACGCATGGTGTTGCTGTGCGGGCGCTACGAAGGCGTGGACGAGCGCTTTCTGGCGCAGGCGGTGGATATGGAAATCTCCATCGGCGACTACGTGTTGTCCGGTGGCGAGCTTGGCGCGGCGGTGCTGGTGGATGTGGTGACGCGGTTGCAGGAGGGTGTGTTGAACGACGCCGAATCCGCAGCCCAGGACAGTTTCGAAGGCCCGCAAGGCCTGCTCGACTGCCCGCACTACAGCCATCCATCGACCCATGACTGGGGCGATGTGCCGGAGGTATTGCGCTCGGGCAATCACGCTGCAATTGCGCGCTGGCGTCGGCAGCAGTCGCTGGGCCGGACCTGGTTGCGTCGCCCGGACTTGCTCGATGAAGCCGGGTTGGACAAGAACGATCGCCGTCTGCTGGACGAGTTTCGCCGCGAACTCGCCCCGGGCGACGAGAAATAAGGGCTCCACCCCTAGCTCTTGCATTATCGATTGGGGTACAATATGCGGCTTGCTGGCCAGCCTTGCGTCTGGCCCTCCTACGAACCTCGAGCAATCGCCGTGCGGCGACTGCCGGTCCAATATCACCAGACACGCGGTGCCCATCATGAGCAAACTCAACAAGACCATCCTGGCTGACTTCGAAGCCGCCCAGATTCAGCGCAAGCTTCCCGAGTTCAACCAGGGCGACACCGTCGTGGTGAACGTCAAGGTGAAGGAAGGCAACCGCGAGCGCGTGCAGGCCTATGAGGGCGTCGTGATCGGTACCAAGAACGCCGGCCTGAACTCCGCGTTCACCGTGCGCAAGATCTCGCACGGCTTCGGCGTCGAGCGCGTGTTCCAGACCCACAGCGCCATCATCGACTCGGTCGAAGTGAAGCGTCGCGGTAAGGTGCGCGCCGGCAAGCTGTACTACCTGCGTGGTCTGGAAGGCAAGGCTGCCCGCATCAAGGAAGATCTGGCCGCCGCTGCACAGGCCAAGGCCGCTCGCCAGGCTGCTGCCAAGGCTGAGTAAGTCACTGGCAGGCTGGTCCTGCTGTTGCCAGACGGCCGCCTTCGGGCGGCCGTTTGCGTTGTGGGGATCGGGAATCGGGATTGGGGAATCGAGATTAGGGATTAGGGATTCGCCGGTTGTGCGTACGCGATGCTCATAGGTTTACAGGTGAGCGCGCGGTTGTTGCGCAGTGGGGCGGGATGTCTTTTCGTGGCGACTTGGCGAGCGATGGCGTCGGTCGACTAGATCGATCACTCAAGAAATCCCTGCGCGCTGTATCGATCACTCAATGCAGCGTCCGGCTCCTGCTTTCGCGTGATGTCGGCCGGTGTGGCAGCGTGCCGCCTGGTGCCAGCCGATGTCAGTGCCGGCGGGGCTGCGGCGCGCCCGCGATTGGCGCGGTATCGGCAACCGGCGAGGCCGGATGCGCCGGCACTTCTGCGGCGGCGGCCAGTTCGGCAGGATCTGCCGGCGTGGTCAGCATGCGTGCCTTGCGCCAGCCGCCCCAGCGGTAATACGCCAGCGACAGCAGCATCGAACACAGCGAACTGATCGGAAGACTCCACCAGATGCCATCGGCTCCCAGATGCGGAATCAAGGCGTTTGCCAGCGGCACGCGCACGCCCCACAGACCGAATGCCAGGATCAGCAGCGGCGGGATCACCGCACCGGTGGCCCGCACCACGCCGGAAACCACAAAGCTCACGCCGAACAGCAGGAACGACCAGATTCCGATGTGGTTGAGATGCCGCGCGACCTCCAGTGTCGGGCTGTCGGTCGGCAGGAACAGCGCCAGCGTCCAGCGATCGAACACGATCAGCAGCCCGATCAGCACGCCGGTCATCAGGAAATTGGCCGCGATGCCGGTGCGTGCGGTCGCATCCACGCGTGTCCACAATCCCGCGCCCACGTTCTGCGCGGCCATCGTCGAACATGCCGCGCCCAGCGCCATCGCCGGCATCTGCACATAGGTCCACAGCTGCAACGCGGCGCCGTAGGCGGCTGCGGTGTCGGTGCCGAAGCCGTTCACCAGCGTCATCATCGCGATCATGGCCAGCGAAATCAGCACCATCTGCAGGCCCATCGGCACGCCTTTGACGATGAGCGCGCGCAGGATCGTCGGCGCGATGCGGAACAGGTGCAGATCGCCACGGCCCAGCCACAGCACATGGCGTTTGCTGCGCAGATACAGCAGCAAACCGCCCAGTGCCACCGCCTGCGCCAGCAAGGTGGCCCAGGCCGCGCCGGCGATGCCCAGCGCCGGGAACGGGCCCAGGCCGAAGATCAGCAGCGGGTTGAACACGATGTCCAGCACCACCGACACCAACAAGAAGCGGAATGGCGTGCGGGCATCGCCGGTACCGCGTAGTGCCGCCGACAGGAACGCAAACACATAGATCAGCGGCATCGCCAGGAAGATCACCCGCAGGTACTCTTCGGCCAGTGTCTGCGACGCCGGTGGCGTGCCCATGGCGGTCAACAGATGCGGGGCCAGAAACCAGCCCAGCACCGCGATCAGCGCCGACAGCCCTCCGAAGAAACTGGCACTGGTGCCCATGACCTTGCGCGCCTGCGCGATGTCGCGCGCACCCATTGCCTGGCCGATCAGGATGGTCGAGGCCATGCCGATGCCGAACACCGAGCCGATCAGGAAGAACATGATGCTGTTGGCGTTGGCCGCCGCAGTCAGCGCCGCCTCGCCGAGGTAGCGGCCCACCCAGATCGCATTGATCGAGCCATTGAGCGATTGCGCGATGTTCCCGGCAAGGATCGGCATCGCGAACAGCAGCAGATTCTTGCCGATCGGGCCTTCGGTCAGGACAGCGGATTTGGGCATCGCAGGCGCGCCGTGGTGCGGAAGCTGCGAACACTAGCATTGGCAGGTGTGACGCGTGCTGTCGCCAGGCCGATGACACGACGCACGCTGTGCGGATCAGTCTGTATGAGTCAGCCAGCGTGTGGAAGGAAGGCTGTACTTGGACGGCAGCCACGCTTGAGTTACAGCGGGCTCGCCCAGATATTTCCCGCTCAACGCAGCCCGTTGCGACGCGCCGATACAGTGGCGATCACGGCAGCGGCCCGCAGCCCATTGGATCCGACGGCAAGCACAACGCGATGACTCAACTGGTGGAACAAGCGACGACGGTCAGGCTGGATGTCTGGCTGTGGGCGGCGCGCTTCTTCAAGACGCGCAGCCTGGCCAAGACGGCGGTGGACAACGGCAAGGTGGACGTCGCCGGCCAGCGGCCCAAGCCCTCGCGCACGCTGCGCAGCGGCGAACAGTTACGCATCGACCGTGGCGGCGAAATCTTCGAAGTCACCGTTGCCGCGCTGAGCGATGTGCGCGGCCCGGCTCCGGTCGCACAGACGCTGTACGTGGAAAGCGATGCCTCACGCGAGGCGCGGGCGCAATGGCGGCTGCAGCGCGCCGCCGAACGTACCGGCTATCGCGCACCCGAGGGCAAGCCGGACAAGCGCGCACGCCGGCTGATCAACGCGCTGGGCGATATCGACGCGTTGTAGCACTGCGCGGGCTATTCGCTGCGAATCGACTGACGGAAACAAGAAACGCCTTGGCATCCGTCATGTTGTTCAATCAATAAAAACGGCGCTTCTCCATCGCGGGGGAAGCGCCGTTCGTGATGCTCTGCTCTCAACCATGCACACCGACCATCTCGACGGGTCCTTGCCCGCTCACCGTCGCGGGACCTTACGCGGCATGGATGCCGCGTAAGAGCCTACAAGGACGTACTTGCGGCGTGTCCCGCGATGGTGGGCGGGCAAGGGCCTTGCAGCCAAACCGCAGACCCGCCGCTCCACTGACGTCTTCCGTGCCGAGTCGGTCTCTTGCGTGCAGTTCAACAGAGAGTTGGAAGCGCACGCACGATGGCGTGCGCCTTGCCACTCACGCCAGATCGAAACGATCCAGCTGCATCACCTTGGTCCAGGCGGCGACGAAGTCCTGGACGAACTTCTCCTGTGCGTCGGCACTGGCATAGACCTCGGCCACCGCACGCAGGATCGAGTTGGAGCCGAACACCAGATCCACGCGCGTGCCGGTCCATTTGGCTTCACCGGTGCTGCGGTCGCGGCCTTCGTAGACCTCCTTCGATTCGGAGGTGGCTTTCCACTCGGTGCGCATGTCGAGCAGGTTGGCGAAGAAGTCGTTGCTCAGCACGCCGGGGCGGGTGGTGAACACGCCATGGCTGGAGTCGCCGACATTGGCGCCGAGCACGCGCAGGCCGCCGACCAGCACGGTCAACTCGGGCGCGGTCAGCGTCAGCAGCTGTGCCTTGTCGATCAACAGCGCCTCAGCGGGCACCGCATAGCGCTGCTTGGCGTAGTTGCGGAAGCCATCGGCCACCGGTTCCAGCACCGCGAACGATTCGACATCGGTCTGCTCCTGCGAGGCATCGGTGCGGCCGGGTGCGAACGGCACGGTGACGCTGTGACCAGCGGCCTGTGCGGCATGTTCGACCGCGGCATTACCGGCCAGCACGATCAGGTCGGCCAGCGAGATCTGCTTGCCGCCCGCCTGCGCGCCGTTGAAGTCGGCCCGGATGCGCTCCAGCGTGCCCAGCACCTGTGCAAGCTGCGCGGGCTGGTTGGCCTGCCAATCCTTCTGCGGTGCCAGACGGATGCGTGCGCCGTTGGCGCCGCCACGCTTGTCCGAGCCGCGGAAGGTCGATGCCGATGCCCACGCGGTGGACACCAGCTGCGCCACGCTCAGGCCGGAATCGAGGATGGTCTGCTTGAGGGCGGCGGCGTCCTGCGCATCGACCAGCGGGTGGTCGACGGCCGGCACCGGGTCCTGCCACAGCAGTTCTTCGCTCGGCACCTCGGTCCCCAGGTAACGCGAGCGCGGGCCCATGTCGCGGTGGGTGAGCTTGAACCAGGCCCGGGCGAACGCGTCGGCGAACTGGTCGGGGTGTTGGTGGAAGCGACGCGAGATGGCCTCATAGGCCGGGTCGAAACGCAGCGCCAGATCGGTGGTCAGCATGGTCGGCCGATGCTTCTTCGCTGCATCGTGGGCGTCGGGAATGATGGCGTCGGCATTCTTGGCCACCCACTGGTGCGCGCCGGCCGGGCTCTTGCTCAGTTCCCACTCGAACTTGAACAGATGGTCGAAGAAGTCGTTGCTCCACTGCGCCGGGGTGGTGGTCCAGGTGACTTCCAGGCCGCTGGTGATGGTGTCGGCACCCTTGCCGCTGCCGTAGCGGTTGTGCCAGCCCAGGCCCTGGCTCTCCAGCTCGCCGGCTTCCGGCTCGGCACCAACGTTGTCGGCCGGGCCGGCGCCGTGGGTCTTGCCGAAGGTGTGGCCGCCGGCGATCAGCGCCACGGTCTCTTCGTCGTTCATCGCCATGCGTGCGAAGGTGTCGCGGATGTCGCGCGCGGCGGCGACCGGGTCGGGCTTGCCGTCCGGGCCTTCCGGATTGACGTAGATCAGGCCCATCTGCACGGCGGCCAGCGGGTTCTCCAGATCGCGGGTGTGCGGCACTTCGCTGTCGTCGTCCTTCACCAGCACGCCGTGCGCTTCGTCCACGCCGGGCGAACCGCGCGAGTAGCGCTCGTCGCCACCCAGCCACTTGGTTTCGCGGCCCCAATACAGGTCCTGATCCGGTTCCCAGGTGTCTTCGCGGCCACCGGCAAAGCCGAAGGTCTTGAAGCCCATGCTTTCCAGCGCGACGTTGCCGGTGAGGATCATCAGGTCGGCCCAGGAGATCGCCTGGCCGTACTTCTGCTTGATCGGCCACAGCAGGCGGCGCGCCTTGTCCAGGCTGACATTGTCCGGCCAGCTGTTGAGCGGTGCGAAGCGCTGCTGGCCGCGACCGCCGCCGCCACGTCCGTCGCCGATGCGGTAGGTGCCGGCGCTATGCCAGGCCATGCGCACGAACAGCGGACCGTAATGGCCGAAGTCGGCCGGCCACCAGTCCTGCGAGTCGGTCATCAGCGCACGCAGTTCCTGCTTGAGCGCGGCCAGATCGATGCGCTTGAACGCCTCGGCATAGTTGAAGGTCTGGCCCAGCGGGTTGGACTTGCTCGAATGCTGGCTGAGCAGGTCCACGCGCAACTGCTTGGGCCACCAATCGCGGTTGGTGGTTCCGGTACCGACGACGGCGTGATTGAAAGGGCACTTTGCTTCGGTTGTCATGGCAATACCTGTGTGCGTGAGCACTTGGGGAGCTGTGTGCCGAAACTGCGGACACGTGCTGGTGGAATCAAAAAGGTGGGCAATGCGTCAGCGGTGGTCATCGATCGAAGGCGCAGATGCGGCCGTGGGGTTATCGAGAATGGTCGCCGGGTGTGCCGATGCTAGCGCCTGCCTGCAGGCGCCGGTATAGGTCGATATGCAGACTGTGACTGGCAGACAGACGCATCAGGCGGACTCATCGTGGTGGCGTGCGCACACGATAAGCAGCATCGATCGGTTGGGGAATTCGAATTATTCAACCATATCGATAGCGAGACGCTATGGATGGCACGCCGGTGCCGAACCGACCTGTTGCTGCGATCTCAGCGCTTGCCGAACAGGCTGCCGCCGAGCTTCATGACATCGCCCAGTCCAAGCTTCCCGTCGCCGTCCTGATCCAGCACGCTGCCCAGCACGCCGTTGATCCCGGTGTCGCTGCTGGCGCGCTGCTGTTCCTGCGCCAGGGCCGGGCCGAGCTGGCTGCTGGCATCGGCATTGCCGCCGAGGAAACGCTTGGCCAGATACGCCATCACGATGGGTGCCAGCAACTGCAGCAGTTGATTGGCCTTGCCGGTTTCCAGGCCGGTGGCCTGGCCCAGACCAGCGGCAGCCTGCGGCGCCCTGTCGCCGAACAGATGCCCCACGATGCCGGCGCCATTGCCTTGCGCACCGCTGGCCGAGCCGCCCAGCAACGTACCGAGCAGGCTGCCGATGTCCGGGCTGCCGGCATGATCGCGCTGCAAGGCACCCAGCAACGCATCGGTGCCGCCGGCCTGCTGGCTGTTACGGCCCAGGGCGCCCATCAACAGCGGCAGCGCGGTCTGCACCGCCGATTGCGCCTGCTCGGGCGCAATGCCGAGCCGGCTGGCGAGCTGCTGCAACTGCGGGCCTTGCAACTGCGCGGCGAGTTGATCGGTCAACGAGGCGGACGTGGTCATGGGTGTCTCCGGTTGGACAAAACGTTGCCGCAGCGTGCGCCCGTCGCGGCAGCAGAGCAACACGGCACGCGTCGCACTGCAGGGCGAGGGCAGCGATGCCGCACAGTGGCAGTCAAGTCACTTCATCCGACAACAACACAGCAACGGGTTGACCAACCCCGCAAAGCATTAGAGCCAGGCAACTACGCTCCTACGATTCCCGATTCCCGATTCCCCGCCCTCAAAGCAACGCCTTCAACCGATACAAGGCTTCCAGCGCCTGCTTGGGCGTGAGTTCGTCCGGGTCCAGCGCCTGCAGCGCTTCCTGCGCAGCGGACGAGGGCGCGGTGAACAGGCCGAACTGTTGCGGGGCGTCCAATGCGGCCGGCGCCATCTGTGCGACATGGCTTTCGCCGCCGCGTTGTTCCAGTTCGGCCAGGCGATGACGCGCCTGGGTCACGGCGGCCTTGGGCAAGCCGGCGAGCGCGGCCACCTGCAGGCCGAAGCTGCGATTGGCCGGGCCGTCCTTGACCGCATGCATGAACACCAGGCGCTCGCCGTGTTCGACCGCGTCCAGATGCACGTTGGCGATGCCGCTGGCACCGCCGGCATGCGATTCGTCGGCCAGTGCGGTGAGCTCGAAGTAATGCGTGGCGAACAGCGTGTAACAGCGGTTGGTATGCGCCAGATGGCGTGCGACGGCATCGGCCAGCGCCAGGCCATCGTAGGTGGAGGTGCCGCGGCCGATCTCGTCCATCAGCACCAGCGATTGCGGCGTGGCGTGATGCAGGATGTAGCTGGTTTCGGCCATTTCCACCATGAAGGTGGACTGCCCGCGCGCCAGATCGTCGCCCGCGCCGATGCGGGTGAGGATGCGGTCGATCGGCCCGATCACCGCGCGGCTGGCCGGCACATAGCTGCCGATGTGCGCCAGCAGCACGATCAGGGCGTTCTGGCGCATGTAGGTCGATTTACCGCCCATGTTCGGGCCGGTGATGACCAGCATGCGGCGGTCGGCATGCAGCTCCAGATCGTTGGGTTCGAACGGCTGGTCGCGCACCGCTTCCACCACCGGGTGGCGGCCGCGTTCGATACGCAGGCAGGGGGCACTCTCCAGTTCCGGCTGCGCCCAGTCCAGCGCCTGCGCGCGCTCGGCGAAGGCGGCCAGCACATCCAGTTCGCTCAATGCACTCGCGCAACGCTTGAGACCTTCCAGCTCGCTGCCGAGTGCATCGAGCAGGCCTTCATACAGCAGTTTTTCGCGCGACAACGAGCGCTCGCGCGCCGACAGCACCTTGTCCTCGAAGCTCTTGAGTTCTTCGGTGATGTAGCGCTCGGCGTTGGTCAGCGTCTGCCGGCGGCTGTAGTGCAGCGGGGCCTTCTCGGCCTGGCCCTTGCTGATCTCGATGTAATAGCCATGCACGCGGTTGTAGCCGACCTTGAGCGTGGCGATGCCGCTGCTGGCGCGTTCGCGCTGTTCCAGGTCGATCAGGAATTGATCGGCATTGGTGGACAGGCGGCGCAACTCATCCAGATCGGCGTCGTAGCCGGTGGCGATCACGCCACCGTCGCTGAGCTTGAGCGGCGGTTGTTCCGCCACTGCGCTGATCAACAGGTGCGCGGTGGCATCGTGCTCGCCGAGTTCGGCATGCAGCGTCTGCAGGCGCGGCGAATCCAGTGGTGCGAGGATCGTACGCATCTTCGGCAACAGCGCCAGTCCATCGCGCAAGGTGGAAAAATCGCGCGGGCGCGCCGAGCGCAGCGCCACGCGGGTGAGGATGCGTTCCAGATCGCCCAGCGCGCGGAAGGCCTCGCGCACGTCGGCATCGGCGCCGCTGTCGATCAGCGTGCCGACCGCGTGGTGGCGCTGCACCAGCACCTCGCGCAGGCGCAGCGGGCGGTGCAGCCAACGTCGCAGCAGGCGCCCGCCCATCGGCGTGACCGTGCTATCCAGCACCCCGAGCAAGGTGTTGCGGGTGTCGCCATCGACGCGCGTGTCCAGCTCCAGATGCCGGCGCGTGGCCGCGTTCATCGAGATCGCTTCGCTGGCTACTTCCATTGCGATGGAGGTCAGATGCGGCAGCCGCTGTTTCTGGGTTTCCTCGACATAGCCCAGCAGCGCGCCAGCGGCGGCCGTAGCGCAGGGCTTGTCGTCGATGCCGAAGCCGGACAGGTCGTGCAACTTGAAGAACGCCAGCAGCTGGCGCCGGCCGCTGTCGGCGTCGAACAACCACGGTGGCCGCCGCCGCACGCCGACGCGGCCACGCAGGAACTCCGGCCAGTTGTCTTCGTCGGGCACCAGCAGTTCGGCCGGTTCCAGGCGTGCGATCTCCGCTTCCAGCGCGTCCACGCTGTCCACTTCGTTGACCAGAAAACGCCCGCCGGCCAGATCGGCCCAGGCCAGGCCGTAGCCTTGCTTGCTGCGCGAGATCGCCATCAGCAAGGTGTCGCGGCGTTCGTCCAGCAGCGCCTCGTCGGTGACCGTGCCGGGGGTGACGATGCGCACCACCTTGCGCTCGACCAGGCCCTTGGCCAGCGCCGGGTCGCCGATCTGTTCGCAGATCGCCACCGACTCGCCCAACGCCACCAGCCGCGCCAGATAGCCCTCGTAGGCATGCACCGGCACGCCGGCCATCGGGATCGGCGCACCGCCGGAGCTGCCGCGCTGGGTCAGGGTGATGTCGAGCAGCCGCGCAGCCTTGCGCGCATCGTCGTAGAACAGCTCGTAGAAATCGCCCATGCGGAAGAACAGCAGCAGGTCGGGGTAGTCCGACTTGGCGGCGAAGAATTGCTTCATGGCAGGCGTGTGTTCTTGAGGGGCCTTGCCAGGCTTGGAAATATCTGAGGAAACAGTCACTTATGAATTTGCTCTGTAACGGAACTGACGGTCAAAAGAGGGGTTTGGCGGGGAGTAACGGTCTTTTTTGTTGCGACCGTGTTGCGACGATTCAAAGCGAGACCCAATTTGGCATGTTGCGACGAGTTCGCATGGTAAGAAAAGCGTGCGTTGATGTTGCGACTTTGGTTGCAGCCAACGGCACTTACACGACAGCAATGGAGGATGCATGAGCAAGACGTCGGAGCTGCCAGACCTGCCAAAGAGGCGTGGGTCGCTCAAGTTTAAGCTGACCTACGCCCAAGTCCTGAGCCTGTCGGTGGATCGGATCCCCGTGATGGACAACGCGGGCAAGGTCAAGCTGGTGGAGCGGGCCCCTGAAGAGGCCGGCGAACCCTACCGTTTGGTGGACGGAAGTGACAAGGCTCCTTCCGGTTTTAGTTTTCGGGTGGGGAGCACCAAGACCACATACGAGGTGGTTAAGCGTGGGCCGACGGGCATCCGCCGTTTTTCCTTGGGCAACGTCACTGACATGGGGCTGGACGAAGCCTACGAGGTAGCCAAGGGGCACCTGTCGGTGCTCCGGCAGACCGGGACCAATCCGGTGCACCAGGAGCGTGCAGAACTCCGCGCCAAGCGTCGGGACAAACGCTCGGAAGACATCACGCTTCGGCAGTGCATGGAGCTCTACATCGAGCGCATGGGAGAGCGGGCCAAAAAGAAGAAGGTAAAGCAGGTCAGTGTCGAGGCGGTCCGCAGCAGCTTGGCCCGTCTGGAGCGACCCGAGGTGGGCCTGGCTGATTTGAAGATTCGGGACACGCGAACCCAGGACGTGGTGCGGGGATACGACGCGTTGCGCAAGAGCGCCATGCTTCGCTCCAACCGTATCCCGACCGCCATGCGTCAGGCCTTGGCATCCCACGACGACTGGGCCCAGCTTTCCACAGCTCAGCTTGGCGAACTGGGCATCGCTGGGAAATACATTCAACGGGTAAGGGCCGCGGGACTTGCCGCTGCCGAGCACACCTTCACCGATGCCAAGCGCTCTGTGGACCTGTTCAACGAAGTGGAACAAGAACAGGCGCATGAAGCTCGGCGAGAGCCCAAGATAATCTACAACCCATTCCAGGCTATCTACAGCAAGGATTTGCTTCGCGGGGCTCAGGACCTGCGCAACCACTACAGCCGGGCTGAGGTGCGCAATCCATTGGGGGATGACACGCTGCCCAAGGTGCTGAAGGTCATCCTGGCTCGCCGAGATGAGCAGGGCGGTTTGAACGCCGCCGGTGCCGATTACCTGCTGCTGACTCTGTTGTGGGGCACCAGGCGCAGCGAGGCAGCCGCGTTGCGGTGGTTCGACCGCTGCACGCCGGGCGAGCTGACTCAGCGTGAGGTGTCGTGGGTGTCGTTGACCCCACCGGGAGAGGTCAATCTTTTCACCCGTCGGGAGGGGTCGCAGGTCTACCTGTTCGACACCAAGAACGGAGATGAGCGCTATTTGCCGGTGACGTATTTCGCCGAGCAGGTGCTTCAGCGGCGTCTGGATGAGCGGCCTGACGACACCGAAGCGAAGAAGGATGTGGCGACTACGGAAGGGCTGCTTCGAGCCGCCAAGGCCAAGGGTGCCAACCGGGAGCTGATCAAAGGATTGGAAGTGGAGTTGGAGAAAGCGCGCCACGCCCTGGATCGAACCCGCTACGTCTTTCCTGCACGTTCGAGCCGCAGCCGTTCGGGGCACTACTCAGACAGCAAGAGCATCGTGGCCAACGTTCGGCGCGATGCGGGCCTCTTGAACCTCAGCGAGGACATCGACATCGGACTGACCCCGCACGATCTCCGTCGAACCATGGGCCGCTACGCGGCTCGGTTGTTCGGAGAGAGCCGCATCGTCTCCCAGCTGTTGCATCACCACACGCGGGGCCAGGGCGAGGACCGGATGGCAGCGGTATCGGAGCGCTACACCGAGCAGGAGTGGTCCAAGTTGCGAGAAGCGATGGGGCGAGTTGAGGAAGCCATGGTCGCCAAGAGTCCGCGGGTGTGGAACCGGCTGAAGGGGACGGACAAGCCGAGGCTGGACGAGGCCAATGACCCTCCGGTTACTATCTTTGCTCAACGGAACCAGCGGACCGCACTGGATGATTGAGGTTGTTCGCAGTGAAGAGGACTACCGTGCGCTGTTGGAGGCGACGCTGGACCAGGAACTGGAGCGCGCAAGAGGTGGGCTGACAAAAGCTGTCAGCACCAAGGCTGCGGCACGGTTCCTGGGAGTCCACTTCGACACGCTGGGGGAGTGGCGCCGCCGCTCCCCACCGTTGGGGCCACCCTTCCAGAAAGGCGCAGGACTCACAGGTGGCGGGGCCAATCAGCACGTGCGCTACCTCTATGAAGACTTAGTGGAGTGGCAGAAAGCCAGGGCCAGCAAGACGCCCAAAGAGCGACGCCTTGTAGATGAGTTAGAACGGTTGAGGCAGCAGGCTCGGGAGTTGGAGCTTCAACTTGAACTACAGGCAGTCAGGGACCAAGTCGCCCGCATGACGCGAAAAGCGGGCAGGGTCCTGGCCCTCACGACAGTCAAAGAGTGTTTGACCGCCCAGCACGACTGGGTGTTGGTCGGCGGTCGCTTGGTTGGCCATGTATTGACCGTGCCAGGCGATGTGCTGACGGCTGCGACTGCTGCGGATGGAGCAAACGAAGCGAACGGCACAAGCAAAGCGAACGGCACAAGCAAAGCGAATGTTGCTCATACCGGGGTTGGCTCAGAGGTTGGCGAGGTGTGGACGGCTACCCTGAAAGAAGCGCTACAGGAGCCTTGGGCCACCAACGAAGCTCGAGACCCTTTCAGCGAGGCGATGGATAGGGCACTGGGGGAGCTGACGCGACACCTTGCGCAGGAACGCTCGGCGCAGCGAAGCCGTGACCTTGAAGATAGGCTGCCTCCGGCGATAGTGCTTCCCCGCACTCCGTTTTAGAGGTTCGCCGGTCCACGCTGAAGCTTTCTCCCTGCTTTTAAGTAGAGGCCCATAGAGAGAAGCAACGGCCAGCGTAACCGGTCCGCTGTTGATGCGTAATCGTCAATATTTGTCGCGCTCGTTGCCATCCGGCCGTTGGTCTTTTCGGCAGCGTGTCCCTAACGATCTTCAGCCTTTGCTGGGTCAGCAGACAATCAAGCGCACGTTGCATACGAACATTGTGGAAGAAGCACAGTTGCGTGCGGTGACGCTGGCATCGCACTACGAACGGTTGTTCGCTCAACTGCGTGCCGACGGCTTGCAAAATCGCAGCAAAGAAGATGCCTCTGCATTGTTGGCTGGATCTTCTGCCGCGGCCCCCTTCCGAAACCTGACCTTGCATCGAACCAGAACGCCGGACGGGACCGTGCATGAGCGCTGGCAAATAGACAGCCCAGAGGGAGTCAGGCTGTTTAGAGCGCTCCACGAAGGCACTGGTTCGGATGGTAAGCAAGCCGAAGCGTTGCCGAGGTCTCCGCTGGCTGTGGCGGCATATGCCACCGAGGCAGGTTCTTCCATTGAGCCGGTGACGCTTGGAAAGGCGCAGCATGCCTGGTTGGCGACCTTGAAGGGACGCACTTTGCCCAAGACTTACGTCATCAAAAAATCGGCCATCCAGGCATTGGTGGACCACCTGGGGGAGAGGACGAAGATCCACACGGTCACGCGTTCGGACTTGGCCCGCTGGTATCAGCAGATGCGGAAGGAGGGAGCATCCACTCCAACCCTGACAAACAAGCAAAGCTACATCGGCGGGAAGGGAGGGTTTTTCGATTGGGCCATCGCTTCTGGTCACTACCCTAAAGGCGACAACCCGGCTAAGGGCCACGTGAGCTATTCGGCACGGGAACGGCGGGCTCGAAGGAAGCTGGGATTTAAGGCTTTTGACCGTGAGCAGATCCAAGCCCTGTTTGCTCCCGCAGTCCTAGAGCGAGTCCCGCTGGCCGCGCGCTGGGCAATGCTGATCGGTCTTTACACTGGAGCGCGGGTGTCGGAGGTGGGCCAACTGTTGACCAGCGATGTGTGCGAGGAGGACGGCATCCCATGTATTCGCATTTCGGACGAGGGCGAGCATCAGAAGGTCAAAACCGAAGCCAGTCTGCGGATCGTCCCAATCCATCCTGCCTTGATCAGGTTAGGGTTCTTGGGCTGGGTCGAAGAACTACGGGCGGCTGGGCACCAGCGCTTGTTTCCAGCGGCCAAGGCTAACGCGTTAAACGGGCAAGGCAACTGGATCACCAAGGCATTCGGTCGGCACCTAGCTGAGGTCGGTAAAAATTGGTCGCCGGCTAAGAGGGGCTTCCACTCGCTCCGGAAGACTTTCATCCAAGAGTTGCAGGGCGCAGGTGTAGTCTCAGAGCTTCGCGCTCAAATAGTAGGGCATGAACTTGATGATGAGCACCATGCCACCTACAGTCGACCGTTTACAGTGACTGAAAAGCTCCATGGCTTTGGCCAGGGCCCAGGACTTGGCTCTATAAATTACGGGATTTCTTGAGAGGGAATGATGGTGGTTGCCTCTCAGGCGCTCTCTCTCTAACGCCTCTAACGCTGAAAGCGGACGAGCATCCCGCCCCTTACCTCGGTGGCGCGCTATGCTCTGACTTCGTAAACGTCACTTTGGAGAATGTATGGAGCCAGATACAGAAACAGATGACATGGCGAGCTATCAGAGTAAAGGGGATGTGCAATGGTGGGATCTGATAGAGAGGACCGCGGTTTCTTGGGGTCGCCACTTATGGGTGTATGCGGGGGCATCCGCACTAATCTTGGTAACTATCGGCGTTTCTACTAGCAATAAGAATTTCTCGACGATAGCCCAAATTGTCCTTATCGTGAGTGGGGGTTTGCAAATTCTTCTCGGTGTTTACTTGACCAGCTCTCAAAGAAGCTTCATATCAAGGTTTATCGACCAGGAGAGTCTGCGTCAAACCGTCGCAGTAAGAGATGTAAGGCTTACGAGAGAAATAATTGCTCTTTTGAAAAAGTTAAGAGGGTGCGGTGGGCTGAGTGAGCTTCAATGGAAGAGTGAAATTGATGAAATAATTTCATACTACGCGAAGCGTAAGGATGAGCAAAAATCAAAATTTCCTCGTATGTTACGTCTCTCCTCTAAAGATGTGGCGGTCGCACTTCAGTCAGCTTTTACGCATGCATTCTTTGGAACACTCGTGGCCCTAGCTGGAACTGCGATTGCAACTTTTCCCGACCAATGGTTTACCTAGCAAAAAATTTTGCGGCAATGGCAATTATTGCAGCTAACCAAGCTAGTGCTGCTCCAAGCGCCGGCTGAATTTTCAGATTATCTTTCATGCGTGAAGATTATTTCGAATATCCGATATGTCAAGCTCCGTGTTTGATGTTAATTGAAGTTAGGAAGTTCACACCAAGCCCCTTCGGTTGTTAGGAATAATCGGAGAGCTCTTCACCATGACTATTGCCTCCCAATGGCTTCGATGACCTGCGCGGCCAGGAGATGTTAAGTAGGCCGAGACAGGTTCCACGAGCTACTAGCTAAGTATCTGCGCGGGCTTTGAGGAGGGAGGACTACAGTCGCACCCCTAGTGCATCAAGCGTTGGTGTAGTCATGGTGCCGGTCGGCTTAAGCCCATAAGCCCGCTGGAAAAGCCGAAGTGCTAACTTCGTCTCAGGTGTCAGAGTCCCATCAATGGCCCCGGGGTCGTAGCCCTTCGAGTAAAGGGCAGCCTGGACGCGCATGATGAGTAGCTTCAAGGCGTCCGCATCTCGACCCTCCGAGGCAAGCTTGGTGGTCGAGGTCGATGAGAGCGGTTGCGAACTGCTGTGGTTCGCTGATGTCGTTGATGTGCCAGTCGGTTGCAAGCTTTGTCCATACGATGCGCCCGAGGTGCTGCCTGTGCTCTTTGACGTCGACGACGGCGCGTAGGTGCTCGCTGGCGGTGTGTAGGTCGTCGCCGGTGGGGATGAGTAGGATCTGTAAGAACTTCCAGAGCCGGAAGAGTGTGACCGATGCGAGCTGTGCGAACGGTGGGAACTGTGGCTTCTATGCCCGGCATACAGGTTGTGCCGCCCGGCGTTCAAGGAAGTGCTCAGGACTGTGGCGTATTTCCCGTCCATCTCAGAAAGCATCATGAGATCAGACTGTCCCTTGGGCGGCTCAGTGGCCAAGCTGCCAAAAGTAGCAGAGCCGATAATCATCAAGGCGTTGGACATGTCTAGGCTTCCAATATTGGTGATACGGCGCGACTGGTCCACGCCGGAGTGACCCACGAAAAGAACCCGCCGCAACGTTCCCGAACCGAGCAAGCGTTACATGCAGGAAGGTAGTCGTTCTTCCAAGTCGAGATGCTCTGAACTGCATACGGCCAAAGAGAGCGATTCAGGGTGCAAAGCGGCAAGTTGTAGAGAGAGACAGCGATTCCCCCCTCTGCGAGCGTCTCAACCGCCTCCCCAAGCTCTGCCGCGTAATCGGCTGGGTCAGCCCACAGTTCCTGCTGATGCGCCTTTGCAAATCCGATTGGTTCAATGCCCATCAGCGCCACGTGCTCCACGAAGGGAAAGTTGCGCCAGATGTAGCGAGCGAGCTGTGCCAGTCGCTCGAAGCTTGGCTTCACCAGCACGACGCGGATCTCAACTCTCTGGCCAGCGGCCTCAAGGGCATACAGACCTCGCAAGGTTTGGGAGAAAGCGCCTTCGCTCTGAACGACATAGTCATGCAGGGCGTGGTGGTCGCCATAAAGCGGGACACCCCAACTTAGATTGGGGTGGATACCCGTGAACTTTGCAGGCAGCGCTGGGTCGCGAAGCCGTCCATTCGAGAGGACGTGGATGTGGGTATTCGGCAGCGCATCCGCACACTTCTGGGTGACCTGGACCAAGCCATCTCCCAGCAACGTGGGTTCACCTCCGCTGATAGCGAGAGAGGGCTCGTTCTGGTCGATTAGGTCAATCAAGTCCAGCAGATGTTGGACACGCCAAGCGTCTTCTACCTCACGCGGTGGCTGCGAGCACATCAGGCAGTAGCTGTTGCAACGCTCGGTGGCGAATAGCACGTTTCCTGTATCGCCCCGTCGGTAGCGAATGGCAACCTTGCTTTGAAGCGGATTGAGTTCAATGACGTCCCCTGGTTTGCAGAGGTCCTGCGATCCCTTCAAGCGAACGAGAGGGAGATCGTCGAACCACGCTGCTTCTTCAGGTGCAAGGACAGCGCCCCAGGGCAGTCCTAACAGTGATTCGCTCAACCGTTGCAGGTTCAAGCCCCTTGTATCCAAAGCCATCCGCTCTAACGGCAGTGGGGATTGCGAAAAATCTGCCAAGCCGACGACTTTCAGTAAGGATGCTCGGGTGGATGGCGCAAGCAGTGCTTTGGTCTCAAGCGGCAACATTGGAAACTTCCTCTGCTGCCTTGGGAGCCGCCCAGGATCGCATCAAGCCTTGGGTCCATCGGTCAGAGCCTTCGTAGCGTTCCAACAAGAGATCGAACAAGCCCATGTTCCTCTTGCAAAAGTCGCTAGTCGGGCGATGTCCAACGGTGTCTCCCTGGCGTGCGTAGTGCTCGATCGGGTCCGCGCCGCACAGCGGCACGAATGCGCAATCGGAGCAGGTAGGTAAAGCCTCAGCTACGCCAGCTTCCAATAGCCGCGCCATGACAGGGGACGAAAGCCAACTGGCGACCGGTTGTGAAACGTCTCCAAGCGCGAACTGGTCATCTCCCATCGCTGCGAGCATTCTTGCCTCGTCAGAAGGGTAGACCCGCCCGTCGTGGTCATAGATGACGGCCCCAAGGCCTGCACCAGATGGCGACCTGAGATCGACATAGCCATGACCAAACGAAGTGAAGAGCTGCGAGAGCAGCAGCGACGCATACGACTCTTCTAATGCATAACCGGAGCGGTTGACCGCTATCAAATGGCCAAAGGCTCGCATGTAGAAGGCCAGGTAGTCTTCCGTTGAGTAACCGGTTCGGCGAGCCGTCCGATTCGCGAATCCGTAGGGGCTAAGAGGCCTCAACGAGATGGAGTGAAGGCCTACCTTCCGATACTCATCGATGATCGCTTCTGGGACTTCCAAGCTCAGCTTGGTCAATGTTGTCAGAGCAGAAACTCCATCTTCCCCAAGCCAGCGCCGCCCCAGGTCGATGCCGTTTAGGGTGCGACGATAGCTGTCGCGGCCAGGTCGCGGGCGATTCGCGTTGTGGAGCCACTCTGGACCGTCTAAAGAGGTGGATAACTTAAAGCGGTGCTCTGCCAGAAATGCCAGTTGGCTTTCGGTGAGGTCATGAAGGGTGGAAGCCAAGACAAACCGTAAGTCTCTCCGTTCGGAGACGTTGCGCTTGACGATGAGCTTCGTGATGCCAACGACTTGCTCAAAGTTGAGCAGGGGCTCGCCACCTTGGAATTCAATAGTGAGTTCTTGGCTGGGCCATTCGAAGAGCCGCTCGACCGCTTGCTCCGCATGCGAGCCAGTCATATCAAAGGCGGTGGCGGTTGTTGCTTGGCGGGACACTTGGCAATAGCTGCAGGTGTGGTGGCACCGCAAAGACACAACGAAAATATGAAGTGCTGGCCCACCCACCATGTAGGACTTCCGGGTGCGGATCTGACTCAGAAGCGGCGATAGACTGCTGCGGTCGGTCTCTACGATCGCCAAGTGCCTAGCCTGTAGATCTGCGAGCAAAGGAGAGTCTGCAGAGAGCTCATGGGAGACAAACCGCTGAAGGTCGGCCATGTCCATGAGGAGCCAGTCGCCAGCCATTGATGACACGAACGCGCGGGTCTCACCCCACGGCAGGCGCCGAAACCGAAGGGGTAGTAACTTGTATGAGGATGAGTAGCCAAAGGCCTCCTTGGGCTTAAACCTCGACATTAGAACGCGTCAGCGGTTGAGCTTGGTTCAATGCCGCACGGACTAGTTCCTGCTGCAAGCCCTGCGTTTCGGTGCGAACCAGCGCGCGCAAACGCTCATCAAGTAAGTCACGAGAGAACTGGGCATGAAGTCCGGATGCAACGGCAACGTCGTCTTTGCTCGAAAAAGCGACTATAAGTGAGTCGCCTTCCACCCGCATTTCTACGTCGTAAATGCCCGTGTAACGGTGGGCTGCTCGAGCTACCACTTCATCGCCGTATAGGCTGCGATCAACGAAATAATGCGAGCGTTCCATTGCTCATCCCCCTTTGGATAAGCAACGTTAGCCTCAGGGCGCCTCTGGTTGCAAGTCGTTAGCTGCGCTGCCTTAGCTGCCATGAGCGAACTCAAGCGGCTCATTCATCAGACTAAGCGAACGCGAGTGCGCTCGTCTTCAGGTTTTAAAGAACGCTCAACGTCCTTAGTCAAATCCGGAAAGAATGGTGCCGCCTGGACGGCCCCGGGTATTGCATAGGGTTGGCCGTAATGACTGTTCTTTTGGAAGAAGTCCGGCGTCCGGATGCCGTGGCTGGAAAGGAAGTAGTTGTTGGTGATGTCGCTTTAGATGACGTCACTGTAGACCTGGGCGCTGGCGATGTCCCGGTAGCACTCGGCGATGTCTTCCCTGACACTTGGTGCCTTGGTTGAAGCTAGCGACCTGCGGAACAATACGGACAGCCGAAGGCGACCCAACTGGGCGAGTGATGGGGTGACGCAGGGTCCTTGTCAGATAACCGCTGATGACAGTGTCAGAGTTTTCTGAATCCAGCATAGGGAAGCGACCCTTAGTTTCGCCTTTCGTAAGCATTCCTCATAACGTCAAAAATTTGTCGTCCTGCGTTTTAGCTCCCTCAACGGTGGGTAGCCGATAGCAGGCAGTTGACATCAAACTGGCGCCGAGCAACTCTAATGCGCGTGGGGGTATTGGGGAATGACCTCGCGGTCGCGCTTCGCGCACCCTCCGGATTCGTTGAACACGAACACCTGCCAATGGCTTGGCTGGGCATGCGTTGCCATGCCTCGCCTTTGCATGAGCGTGAGTTCGTGGGAGCAATGAGGTCTAACCGGACCTCGGTCAGTCATTAACCTGGAAAATGCTATGGAATGGGGCACGACCTCGCGCAAGATGCGCGCGATTGGACTGGGGCTGGCTGCGCTGGCAGGGATCTTGCCCGCAGCAGGATTGGCCGAGAACGTCTACGACGACTACGGCAAGCTGATTCAGTCCGGGGCTGTGGTCGCAAGTCCAGGTGACAAGCTCTTCGGGGACAACATCAACCTCTATACAGGGTCGATGGAAATCACGCAGACCGACGTCGACTTGAAGGGCAACAACGCACTCCAGGTCCGGATAGGCCGTCGGTTCACGGTGGGTAGCCCGAGTAGGGGACACTTCAAACTCTGGGACCTGGACATCCCCAACATGCACGGGGTCTTCGCCTTTCCAGGCGGCAACACTGCACCGGACGGCTGGGCAATCAACGGGACCAGGGACACCGTTTATAACCGATGCAGTAACTATAGCGTTCCCCCTGCTGCCGAGAACCAAGGCGGAATCTTTGAGTCTTCCGAATTTTGGCGTGGCAGCTTTCTCTATCGCCCTGGAAGCGGTGACCAGGAGCTGCTGCGAGCTTCTGCTCAAGCCCTTCGTCCAAACGATGGACGCAACTATCCCATTGTTCTAAAAGACGGCTCTGCTATCCGTTGTCTGGCGTCGTTAGATGGAGCCAGCGAATCGGGAGTGCGTGGTGAAGGATTTGAATTAGTTGATACGCAAGGCAGCGTGTATGCCTTCAACCACATGGTCACTCGCTCCTATCCAGCGTTGGCTAAGTCCTCCCCTGGCCCAGCGGCCCTTTCTGCAGGTTCGGCGATGACCACCGCAAGCGTCGGTGGAATCGTCCCGATGGTCGCTAACAACTACATCTTGGTTCGCAAGGAGGTCTTGATCTATCCCACGCGAGTGACGGATCGCTTCGGCAATACAGTGGTTTACAACTGGAATCCCGGTGCTCCGTGGCAGCTTCTAAGTATTGTTGCCAGCGATGGGCGTCGCATTGACCTGTCGTATGCCGGAGGGAATGGCAACACCATCACCTCCGTGACCACAGGGGGGCGAACCTGGTCTTACGGCTACAGCGACACCCTGGACACAGTGACGTTGCCTGACGGCAGCAGCTGGACCTTTGATTTGGTCGACCTGTCTCTTGCACGCGTAACTTACAGCCAGCCGCCGGGGTGCGACAACATACGCCCTTGGTCGGGGGGCACTAGGGTGGGCAGCATTACTGCTCCGACCGGCGCTCGCAGCGACTACACCGTAAACTCCATGCTGATGGGACGGTCGTGGGTGCCCAGGGTTTGCAGAAGAGAAGAGGCCTACTCGGACATCCCCTATCAGTTCTATGTCATGGCAGTGACCAGCCGACGCATCACCGGCCCCGGGCTGCCGGCGCAGGGCCTCACTTGGACATATGATTACGGCACACCCAACAACTGCTGGCAGCCAAGTCCCAACCCAAACCCTCTCGACCCTGCCAAATACGTTGAGTGTAATGCTGGCTCGCCCATTACTCGGGATATCACCGTCAAGGATCCTGCAGGGCAGGCCACGCGTTATCGATTTGGAAATCGCTATTGGTCCAACGAAGGCTTATTACTCCAGCAGGACTTCGGTTGGAATGGTTCTACAGCCGTTCGCACACGGATGACCGATTACGCTGCATTTGATGCGGCTCCTTATGCGGCACGGACGATGTATCCGGGTGGCAACTATGGCGATAACACGGTGGCGGCCAGGCAGCGGCCCGTGCGTCAGGTAATCACGATCGACAAGGGCGACCAGTTCGTGTGGCGGATTGCGGACTGCAATGGGCAGCCGTGTTTCGATGAGTTTGCTCGTCCGTTGCGGATCGAACGCTTCAGTCCCTGGCACAGCCGCACCGACGAAACCACGTATTACGATGAGCGCGGTGCGTGGGTGTTGGGACAGACCGCCATCGCTCGCAACATCAACACCGGCATTGTTACCTCTCAAGTCGACTACGGCAGCAATGCGTTGCCCCAGACGGAACGGCGCAATGGGAAGCTGGTCGCAACCTATACCTACAATCCCGATGGGACCCTGGCCCAAGTCAAGGATGGCTTGGGAAACGCGACAACCTTGTCTGGCTGGAAGCGTGGCATCCCCCAGACCGTTGCAAATGCCGATGGCACGGCCAAGTCCGCATCCGTGGACGACAATGGGTGGATCCGTCAGACCAACGACGAGAATGGATTTGCGACGACGTATGGCTACGACGCGATGGGGCGGCTGAACGCCACGAACTACCCATCGGGCGACAGCACCCCTTGGAACTCGACTGCACAGGCGTTCGAGCGAGTGGGCGGCGACGAATACGGCATCGGTGCCGGCCATTGGCGGCAGACCGTGACCACTGGTAACGCACAAAAAGTTACCTACTTCGATGCGCTGTGGCAGCCGCTACTGACGCGGGAATACGATGCGACAAACGTTGGGGGAACACTCCGGGTCAAGCGCTTCGTCTACGACCATGAAGGAAGGCCTGTCTTTGCTTCTTATCCGAGTAGCAACGAGACCGCCAACACCGGAGTCTGGACAGAGTTCGACGTAGTGGGTCGGCCCACGGCCGTATCTCAGGACAGTGAGCAGGGACTACTGACCACGATCACGCAGTATCTGCCAGGTTCTCAAACCCTGGTCACCAATCCCCGGGGTGCCCAGACCCGGACGGGCTATCAGATGTTTGATCAACCTGTCTACGACGCTCCGGTGTGGGTACTGCTCCCCGAGTCCAGTAGGACCGACATCGCCCGCGATGTGTTTGGCAAGGCCGTCAGGATCGAGCGGGGCGCGCAATGAGCCAGCCCCCAAAGCGAGTGAATCAAGTGTTGGAGACTGGCCAAATGGATTTTGTTGTTCCATCCAATTCACTTCGAGTCGTGTTGCGCACCGTCGCTCTGCTTCTGGTGCTCGCGCTTCCCGGCACTGCACAGGCTGCACGCCAGTGTCCTGATGGGTCAACGGCTGGCTCGGCCAATGAATGCCCGACTCCAGTAGAGAAGAAAGAGAACGACCCCAAATACATCAGTGGATCCGTGCCGACCACGATGGTCGTCGGCCAATCTTATGCCGCAAGCATTACTTTCCAAAATACAGGTTGGAAGGCGTGGACGTCACAAGAAGCATATCGTCTTGGCAGCCAAGGGCCGACCGATAATTCGACTTGGGGGACAGGGCGAGTTGAGTTGGCATCCAGCGTTGCCCCCGGCGCGAACACAACCTTCAATTTTACAGTCCGTGCGCCGCTGACCGCCGGGACTAAGTTGTTTCAATGGCGAATGGTTCGGGACGGCGTGGCTTGGTTTGGCGGGCTTGGCTATCCGGTGGACATCAATGTTCTTCCGTCCGTCATAAAGGGCGGCATTGACGGTATCAACTCAACGGTGATTTCTGGCTGGGCCTGTTCCACGAACCTGGCTCAATCAGTCGATGTGCATTTTTATCTCGACGGCCCGGGAGGGACAGGAAACTTTATTGGCGCCAAAACAGCGAATCTTCCTAGCGAGGCTGGGGTGGCGGCTGAGTGCGGAACATCAGCGACAAATTACCGTTTCTTGTTTCCCATAGATGAGAACTTCATTCTCCAAAACGGGGGGAAGGTGATTTTCATCCATGGCATTTCGCCGGTGGGTGCGGCGCACGACACGATCGCGGGTTCTGGAAGTCTGCGGGTTCCTGCTATTGATCGTAGTTCGGTATTCGTCAGTCAGGCAGTGCCGGCAGCCATGACGGTGGGTCAGTCTTACCCTGTCGAGGTGACCTTCCGGAATACCGGCAACGTTACTTGGCGCAGATCATCCACCTATCGTTTGGGCTCTGCGAACCCGCTGGACAATGGCAGATGGGGAACAGGCCGTGTGGAGCTGCCCAACGATGTGCCGCCAGGCCAGTCGATCAGGATTCCGTTCACAGTGGTTCCACAAATGTCTGGCGCGCTCAATTTTCAGTGGAAGCTACTGCAGGAGGGCGTGGTTTGGTTTGGCGAAGCGAGTCCCAACCAGGTCGTTACCGTGCAGGCGGTCAACCAACCACCGAGCGTTTCACTGATCGAGCCGGTCAACGGAAAAATGCTCTACGCGCCTGGCACGGCTACCCTTCGCGCCAATGCCAGTGATCCGGAAGGCGGTCTGGCCAGTGTTTCGTTCTATTCCAACGATGCTCTAGTTGGAACCATCGGCGCCGCACCGTATCAAATTACCTTGAACAATTTGGCGGTAGGTAGCTACCGTTTTAAGGCTGTAGCTCGTGACGTGAATGGGCTAACTGCCGAGTCTGGCCAGGTCGCCCTTACAGTAAGGACTCCTCAGGGTCCGGCCAGAGCCGCCCGTAGCTATGTTTACGACGCGAACCAACAGCTCTGCAAGGTCATCGAACCCGAAAGCGGGTCTACGGTCATGGCCTACGACGCTGCCGGGAATTTAAGCTGGTCAGCCAGCGGTCTGGACCTGCCCAGCACGACCAGCTGTGACTTGGATGCCGCTGCTGCCAGTGGCCGCCAGGTTCTGCGAACCTACGATAGCCGCAATCGTCTGAAGACTCTGCGGTTCCCTGACAAGAATGGCAACCAGGACTGGTCCTACACCCCGGATGGGCTTCCTGCTCAAGTGACAACGCTAAACGATGCAGGCGGCTCATCGTTCATCAACGTTTACAACTACAATAAGCGTCGGAAATTAATTTCCGAATCCGCGAACCAGACCGGTTGGTTTAATTGGGCGATCGGTTATGGATACGATGCGAACGGAGCCCTCGCAAGTCAGAGGTATCCGACTGGGTTAGAGGTCAGCTATGCGCCGAATGCCTTAGGGCAGCCGACAGCGGTCCGCGACCACACAGGAGCCTATTACGCGTCTGGGATTAGCTACTACCCTAATGGGGCTGCTCGCCAGTTCACCTACGGCAATGGCATCGCCCACTCCTTAGTGCTCAACGGCCGTCAGATGCCGCAACAGGTCCGTGATGCGAACGTTGCGTCGTTTGAATATCAATACGATGCCAATGGCAACGTCACGACAATCTATGATCAGCAGAGGGGCGTCGGCTATAACCGCCACATGGGTTATGACGGCCTTGATCGGCTAGTCGAAGCCGGGTCCGGCCGGTTTGGCGGTGACTCGTGGAATCGCTACACATACGATGTGCTGGATAACATCCTCACTGCTCAACTGCCTGGGGTGAACGAGAAGAACTATTGGTATGACGCCAAGAACCGTCTGACCAGCGTCTTCAACAATTCCGGAGCAACAACGATTGGATTGAGCTACGACCCGCAAGGAAACCTGAAGAACAAGAATGGCCAGGTCTACACCTTTGACTATGGGAACCGTCTGCGAGATGTCTCCGGCAAGGAAAGCTACGCCTACGACGCTTACGGTCGCCGCACCGTGGCGGGTAGACCAACCACACTGACGCCGCAGGTCTACACCCAGGCGGGTCAGTTGTTCTACACGGAAGCGTCGGGCAAAGGCGGCGTTGAATACGTCTACCTCAATGGGAGCCTGCTCGCCACGCGTAACGCGGGGGCCATCAAGTTCCAGCACACCGATGCGCTGGGCAGCCCGATAGCTGTGACGGACACCGCCGGCCAGGTAGTAGAGCGCACCGACTACCAGCCTTACGGCAGCCCTATCGGCAAGACGGTCGATGGCATCGGCTACACCGGTCATGCCATGGACGGTGCGACCGGGCTGACCTACATGCAGCAGCGCTACTACGACCAGGACCTCGGCCGGTTCTTGAGCGTGGATCCGGTGGCCGCGGACTCGGTGTTCTCGGCGAATTTCAATCGCTATTGGTATGCGAACAACAATCCGTATCGGTTCACCGACCCGGATGGGCGAGATGTCAAATGTGACGGAGTTAAGTGCCACATCAATAGCCGTAATGGTTACGAATTCTTGGCGGTCGATTTGCCGCGATACACCGCCATCACTATGCAGACCGCTGTATTGGACACCGCAATCGCCTACGTCCAGGCAATCCAAGCAGTTGCAAACGTTACCCAAAGTGGGGAGCCACAGACTAGCAACAATCCTTATGATGGCCCGGTGGACAGTCCCGTCATCGTAGTAGATGGTGATGGCAACGCTATCCCGGTTGAACAAGGAGAGCAGATAAAGGGTTCGCCTGACGGTAGATATCAGCAGGTTCTCGGTCAAGATGGCAGGCCAACAGGAACGCGTTTGGACAAAGGCGGGCACAAGGGACAATCTGATCCAAAAGCTCAGGGACCTCACGGGCATCGCCCTGGTGTAACTGATGACACGGGAAATCCGCACTTGCCGCTAAACCCGCCAATCCCTGAAAAGCGAGAGGATAATTAATGCCGAAGTTCAACTATGACGACCGTGTTCGTGTGATAAGCGGTGCTGGCGCATCAGCTAGACAAGGCGCCAATGGGTGGGTCGTTGGAGTCTTTGAGAGCCGGCCTGCCGGAGAATATTTCCAAGCGTTTCCAGAAGGTGTGGTCTATTCGATAGAATTCGAGGATGGCCAAGCTCTGGAGATACATGAGGTCGACTTGGAAGCCTTGGAATAGTTTGGTGCCATGTTTTTCTGACGCCCAAGGTATGGCTCCCACGATGTGGAGGGAGACAAATTTTATGCACTCAATTACAGGCACAGAACCAAGACCAGCTGTAGCGATTTCAGAACAACGACTGTCCTCAGCTGAAGCTTGGTAATGCAGCGGTGCTACATAGGCCACCTGTGGATGGAGAACTCCGCCTTCCGCAGCCCCGCCGAGCCTGACGGAGCCAGGAAGATAAGGCTGAGCGAGAGCTACCAGAAGAACCGGTTGTGCGGAGTAGCACCAGGCAGGCATGGCTCCCAGTTTGGCGGGCATGCTGCTGCGATGAGCGCTATGGCGAGATATCGGGCATGTCTTGCATCACCGGGAAGCTGGTTTCCGCTTGTTCGTGACTAGCCGCTTGAGAGCGATCTGCTGGTCACTGACCCTGAGTTCGGCAAGTGGTCCTTTCAAAGCTCCGAGCTGTAAGGCACCAGATTCCGCGATGGCTAACGAACTCATCCTGGACGACTGCTTGGCATTTCGGTCGTAGGCAATGGCGATGAGGCCATGGGCGTTGAACACCAGAGCGCTGGCTCCAATAGCCACGCAGCCAGCGGAAGCCTTCTTCGCACCGGCGTCCACCATGACGAAGCGAAATCCTTTGAACGTCATGTCCGCACTGACGTGCCAGCCCGCTTTGATAGCCGCCTTGGCCTCAGGGGATGGGTTGGGCGGCGACGACCGTGGGCATTGCTCGTCCGCCACCAGCTGCTGCTTTGGCGAAGGCAGCTGAGTGGTGGGCACCAGTCTTATGGAACCGACGCGCTCGGTCGAAAAAGCAGGGGTTCCTGCATTCAACGGAGGCGTTACTGATGAGTTCGCTGCAGTTTCTACTGTCGTCTTATCTGGTGCGCTCTCTACGTCAGCAGTGCGAAGCGTTAGCGCTACCGTCATAGTCAAGATGATCACCGCAGAAACAGCTAATGGAGCCCAATCTGCAACTTTTTGCGGTGCCCAAGCTGGCAATGAGGTAGGAGTAGGGCGAGTCACCATGGCCCATCATAGATTGGGTTGATTGGCGGAGCTATGATGGCGCTTCAAGCCAATGGACAGGGAGATCCAGCGTAATGAACGATTTTGAACAGGTGCCTTTTGGCGCCAGCGATTTTGCGGAAAACCCCGAGAACCGATGCGCCTGCCTGCTGCTGCTGGACACCTCAGGTTCCATGGGCGGCAAGCCCATCGAGCAGCTCAACGCGGGCCTGCTGCAGTTCCAGGAAGAACTGAACTCGGACTCGCTCGCCGCCAAGCGGGTGGAGGTCGCCATCGTCACCTTCGGTCCGGTCCAGACCGTAACCGACTTTGTCACGGCAGATAGCTTCTATCCTCCCGTGCTGTCGTGCACCGGAGACACACCGATGGGTGCGGCGATCGAGCAAGGCTTGGAGATGGTTCGGCAACGTAAGGAGATCTACAAAGCCAATGGTGTTTCCTACTACCGGCCTTGGGTGTTTCTCATCACCGATGGTTCGCCGACCGACGCATGGCAACGCGCCGCAGCCTTGGTCCGGGAAGGGGAAGCGACAAAGAACTTTCAGTTCTTCGCGGTTGGCGTGCAGGGGGCAGACATGGACACTCTTGGCAAAATCTCCTCACGTGCACCGCTGCATCTCAAGGGCCTCCAGTTCAAAGAACTGTTCAAATGGCTGTCCAACTCAATGAGCGCGGTGTCGCGTTCGACCCCGGGCGACAATGTGCCTCTGGTCAACCCCGCTGCCCCGGACGGCTGGGCGAGCGTCTAATGGATCTGCAGGACTGGCGCATCGTGGCGGCGTCCTCCATCGGCACTTCCCACATCAAGTTTGGAACGGACTGCCAGGACGCCTATGGACAGGAATTCTTTCCAGAGCACGGCACCGTGCTGTTGGTGGCGTCGGATGGTGCGGGAAGTGCATCTCAATCAGAGACCGGTGCGAAGCTAGCGACGTCGGAGATTCGGGATTGTGTGCGCAACCACTTTGAAGACGGCCATGGCGTTGAAGAGATAACGCGGGACGTGGTCTTGAACTGGCTCGCCGGCGTTACGACCCGTATTGCGCACAGGGCTGCGGCCGACGGGTTGGAGGTCAGAGAGTATGCTTGCACGTTGGTGGCGGCTATCGTCTCCCCGACGCATACATGCTTCTTCCAGGTGGGCGACGGGGCCATTGTTATTCGCCCTCGCGGCGATGATTGGGCCTATGTGTTTTGGCCCCAGCACGGGGAATACATCAACACGACCGTCTTCGTCACCGATCCGGCGGCCGTGTTAAACGCGGAGTTTTCCTGCAATGTGGGCGCGGTGGATGAGGTCGCGGTGTTCACCGATGGCATCGAAGCCTTGGTGCTCCACCAAGCCACGCAGAGCGTTCATTCGCCCTTCTTCGACAAGATATTCGCGCCGGTCCGTGCCTTAGAGGGGGCAGGCTACAGCGAAGATTTGTCCTCTAAGTTGGAAGCCTATCTTGCCTCGCCAGTGATCTGCGAGCGGACGGACGACGACAAGACGCTCCTGCTTGCCAGTCGGCTGGCGAAGCTGCCAGACGCACCGGCGCCAGTAGAGGACGCCTAAGTGGTTTCACCTGCTCTGGTTGGTAAATCCGGACCGGTTCGGCTGGGAAAGCAACTGGGCAAAGGGGGAGAGGGAACGGTCTTCGAAGTCGAGGGGAGGCCGGACTCGGCTGCCAAAATCTATTTGGCTGCGGTAAGCAGTGAGAGAGCCGACAAGCTGGTGGCCATGGCTGCCCTTCGGACCGCTGCGCTGGATCAGCTCACTGCTTGGCCTACTGAAGTGCTGCGGCAATCCGATGGCAAGGTCTGTGGCTTCGTCATGGCCAACCTTCGTGCGTCGAAGGACATACATAAGCTCTACAGTCCGAAAAGCCGTCTGGCGGAATTTCCCCAGGCCGATTGGAGACTGGTTGTTCGTGCCGCCTTGAACACGGCCCGTGCATTCTCAGTTATTCACCATGCGGGTCACTTGGTTGGGGATGTCAATCACGGAGGCGTGCGGGTGTCACCCGATGCAACCGTGAAGCTGATCGACACGGACAGCTTCCAGGTTTCGCATCAAGGGCGCACCTTCCTCTGTGAGGTCGGCGTTCAAGACTTTACGCCGCCCGAGCTCCACGGAAAGGCCTTCAAACAAGTCACACGAACCGCCAACCACGACAACTTCGGCTTGGCCGTCCTGATTTTTCAGATGCTCATGAACGGTCGGCATCCCTTTGCTGGCCGATACAGCGGGCCGGGCGACATGCCAATCGAGAAGGCGATCCCTGAGTTTCGCTACGCCTACGGCAAAGACACTGCGCGCACCCGCATGAAGCCCCCGCCATTGAGTGCCTCGCCGGCCGCGGCATCACCTTGGGTTGCAGACCTCTGGGAAAAGGCCTTTGGCATCGAGGGGGCCAAGCCGGGCGGGCGGCCCAAGGCAGAAGACTGGGTCCAGGCCCTGACGAAGCTGGAGCAGCACTTCAAACGGTGTTCTTCCAGGCCGTCCCATTCCTATTTCAATGGGCTGGCTGAGTGCCCATGGTGTCCAATTGAACGCGCCGGGATTTCGCTCTTTGGCGGTGCAGCGGTCGTCATCCCCAAGCTGGCCTCCGGTCCCTTCAACCTGGATGCGATTTGGCGAGATATCACGACAGCAGTGTTGCCACCCATGCATGCGCTGCCACAGGTGAAGGTAGTGCCTGCCAATCCCCAGATTCAAGCATTGGGCCGCAGGCACACCTTCTGGAAAACGACCGGGTGGCTGGTGGGGCTGCTTATTGTGGTGCTTGGCATCGCGCTTTCTGCGGTGCTAGCCCCCGTGTGGGCGTGTCTGGGGTGGGCGATGGGCGCGTGGGTCAACAGCCGTGGCCGTTCGGACTTTGCACCACTGGCGTCCGGCTATAAGCAAGCGAAAGCCCAATACGACGGGCTCGTCGCTCGATGGAAGCAAGAGCAAGCGGACACTCAGCTTCAAGCGAAGCAGAATCAGCTTTGTCCGCTGCGGGATGAGCATGCCGGTCTGCATGCGGAACGAGAAAGGCGTTATCGAGCGCTGTCCAACAACCGCGAACAGATCGCACGCAAACAGTTCTTGGATCAGTTCGAGATTGAGCGAGCCACTATTCCGGGCATCGGGGCGGCGAAGAAAGTCATGCTGGAATCGTTTGGCATCGAGACGGCAGCAGATGTGAATCGCAATGCGGTTCTAAACGTTCCGGGGTTTGGGCCCGCGCTGACCGACCGCCTTATGAAGTGGCGGCAGGAAAAAGAAGCACGATTCCACTTCAACCCGAACTCAGCAATCGATCCCAGGCAGGTCGCGGATCTAGATCGAACCATTCAAGCAAGAAGGGCCCAAATCGAGGCAGACCTGGTTGCCGGCCGCAGTGCCATTCTCCAGATGCGACAGGCCGCGATGGCTCGTCGCAGGTCTTTAGAGGAAGCCATGAGTGCCGCGGTGGAAGATTTCTCACAGCGGACAGCAGACGCTAGGGCTGCCGGGGTTCTTTAAAAGTCATTGCTGACAGAGGCGATCGCTAGGGCAGCTCTCTAGGCATGACTCGGGATAGGCCCGCAATGGCTGAGGCGAACCCCGCTCCTGATCCCAGACGAGAAATCTGTAGTAGCTCGTTGAGGCCGGTGTCGCTGCGCAGGGCGACCTCTTCGTATTGGCATACCGGCAGCTCCCGATTGTCCTTGAAGCGGCGGTCAGGGCCTCCTTTCTTATTGACGTAACGCCATGTCCGATCCACCACCGTTGCATCACGCGGAACGCTGCCATCCTCAATAAAGCGAGTGGATGACACCAGCACCTGTAGCTCTTTGTAGCCCACCGCGCCAACGCCATTCGCGTCGTAGATCAGAACGCGGTCCGGGAAAAAATGGAGTGCCTGGGTTCCGACATTGACGGCGATGGTCTTGATGTTCGTTTTGACAAATGGGGGGGGCGCTGAGGCAAAACGCGTCGGCTTGCGCTTAACAAGGGTTCCTGCCCCAGCGTGGTATTTCCGGTCGAAGACCTTGGCGTGGGAGGACACGTGCCACGTGGCATAAGCGGAGGCTATGGCGTGGGCTCCTGCGTGGAGTGCTTCCAACGCCTTCTCCATCGGCTCGTCCAGTTCATACATCAGAACTGCCGTCTTCCGGAGCTGATCCTTCAAATGCGCTGCGATGATAGCTCCCACGCCCAAGAAGGCCATCATGACCAGCGCCCAGTCCGGGGCTTCGTTGCCAGCCGCAATCAAAAGGACTAGCGCCGAAACCATAGCGACGCCTGGCCACATGCGCCACCTCTTCTTCTTTGTATTGAGCTCTTCCAGCAGTGCTTGGGAGGACGAGTCCACAATCGTGGTCGCGTCGGCCGAATCTATGTCGACCATCGGGCCATGCGTGCGCGAAATTTCAGGCCATTGTGGGGGTGAAGACGGGGAGTACTGGGCACCAGGCACGGGACGGACGGAACCGCGTGGTGACACCGGACGAGGACGCGTAGCTCCCGAAGGAATGGTCGCGCGGTAGTAGATGCCGCCTGCACCCATGTGCACGTAGTTACCCCGCGGACCAGTCCCGACCCGGAACCCCTTGATCCCGGCCGAGACGCCAATCCCGCCCTTCGACAAGTTGAACCGCAGAGGTCCAACCCTCACGCTCTTGCGCAGATAAAGTCCCATGCTTAGGCCCCCCTAGGCCTCCGTGCCAGATGCTTGTATAGCACGTGGCTCCGCTGCAGTAGCGGGTTCGGGGTGCCTCGGATGGTTCCGCTATTCGTCAGCGTTTGGCATCAACAGCTTTTGGACGCGCGCAGCACGCACCTTGGGCTCCAGCTTAGATAGCGCCACCAAGACTTTTGCCAGTTGGTCTTGCTGAGTATGGCTCTGCTCCCCCAATGCCAAAATTGCGTCGGCCATCCCAGGGGTGCCCGCCAGTAAAAAAGCAGGCGGCACTTCCAGCGCTTCGGCCATCTCGAACAAAGCCTCGAGGCTGATGGACATGGCTCCGGATTCATACCGGGATATCCGCGCTGACGCTGTGTCTTTGTCCAGGCCCATTCGCATCCCTACCTCGCGCTGACTCAGGCCCCGTCGTTCGCGGGCTTGGCGCAGGCGCGCGGCCACGATCTCCCGAGGGGCGGGAGTGGCGGGCTTCACAGGCTGAATCGATGCAGTGCAGGCATGGAAAGAGCATGACGGAAGCCTTACGCCACGGGTAGACTCTACGTGACACGTAAGTTTGTCGCAACTTGGCACAAGGAGCAGGGCATGAAGAAGCAGTGGGCTGCAGTCACGGGCGCGTGCGTCCTGGCAGCAAGCATGGCGGTGCAAGCGCAGGACAGGGGAAATCTTCTTCAGCACATTGGGCGGGCTATCACCTGGGCTCCGCAGGTATCAAGGGACAGGGCCAAGAGCCCGTATCTCGATCCGCAAGGGACCTACTGGGACCTCGACCAGGACGAACTGGCAGGCGCGCAACACATCCGCGCTGGGTTGGCGTCCACGGCCTCGGCGGGCTACCACACCTGCGATGCGGGGCTGATTGCGTTGACGCGGTCCAGCTACCGGTTGAGCAAGACCGAGCGCGAGCAGTGCTTGTATGGCGAGTGGTTGATCGACACGAAGCGGAACGGCCCGAATGGCATCACCCCTCAGGAGCCGGAAGCCGTTGAGCGCAAGTATGGCGCGGCCTTTGATGCGCGGGCCGAGCGCTTCCGTGGAATCCAGCGTTTTGCCGTTCGCCCCAACATCGTGGATCAGCCGTCTTATGACCGGCAGCGCGGCATCTTGGATATCTACGTGCCGATTCCTTGGATCACCGGATTCCAGGTAGAGGGCATCACCGGCGAGGGGTTTGTCCCGACCAGTGCTCGCAGTGAGCGATCTGTTTGGACACCCCAGCATGCCGGGCACTTTCATCTTCCGATCCGTATGAGCGAAAGCGAGGCAGCCGGATTGTTCAAGCAGGGCAGGGACGCCAGGGACGATCTGGTGGTCTTCACCGTCAAGCGGGTCTGGTTGGAGAACGGAGACCCGCGCGCCGAGGTGGACGTCGAGCGCGTCCAGGTGGGTTACCGAAACGAGGTCATCGGAGTGGACCTGACCAAACAGAAGAAGGGAGAGTCGTGATGCGGACTATTCAACGTGTTTGGATTTCGGCGTGCTTCTTGGCGTTGGGCTTGTCGGCCTGTGGTGCAGAGCATGCGCCGAGCAAGGAGGACGCTGCCAAAGCGGTAGAGCGATTCTTTACTGAGCAGGGGAGGCAGGCAACGCTTCAGCGGACTTGGCGGTTCGAAGTCAAGGAAGCGAGCGGGCTGGAGATCGCCTGCACAAAACTGCCCAACGGTGATCAGGACTGTCGGATCTCCGGAAGTGTCGATGGACTGGGCTTCATTGGCGATCAGCCTACGACGCCGAAGGCCAAGGAAATGCGCCTAAAGATGACGATGAAGTTCCGGCCGGCGGGCGAAGGTTGGGAACTGGTCGACGTGACCGACAACGGAACATCTGCGGGCTGACCCTCGACCAACCACTTGCCATGCGGTTGCCGTGACACCGTTTGGTCTTGCTCCTAACAGAGGAAAAGAGATGAACCACCAAGCGAACTACCAGCGGCTTTATGCACCAACCGGGCCGGCTGCCATGATCCTGCCCTGCGTCATCCTCGGGCCCTTGGGCATGCTGTTGTTTGGAGCAGGCCTCGACGCTGTCTTCAAGACCCAGCAGCTGATGGGCTTGGTCT
Source organism: Xanthomonas sp. LMG 8993 (assembly GCF_009835065.2). Classification (NCBI taxonomy): domain Bacteria; kingdom Pseudomonadati; phylum Pseudomonadota; class Gammaproteobacteria; order Lysobacterales; family Lysobacteraceae; genus Xanthomonas; species Xanthomonas sp. LMG 8993. The sequence goes on from NZ_QVIF02000001.1 coordinate 246,970, forward strand.
ACTGTGTAGGTGGGCTGCTGATCGCCGGCTTCCTGGTGTTCTGCCTGATGCTGCACATCCGCGCCCAGCAGGTCTGGGCTTGGCATGTCAGGACCGGTCGCATTCCCTACTTTCGCAAAGGCGGATTCCTGAAGGGGGCGCTCGTGGGCGGCGGATTGGGGCTTGCTATCGTCTTCGGCTGTGCCGTGCTTGGCTGGAAGTTCGCGGAACATCGGGTCTACGGTGAGGTCGCTACGGCTGCCTTCTACCTCGCGTTCTTGTGGGGCAGCGTGATCGTGGTGGCTCCAGCGCTCATCGTTGGCTGGGCGAGGCGGGCATGGGAGCGCACGGCGCCCCCTCCAAATTAGCTGTTCCTAAGATTCACAAGTTCGCAATAAGTGAGCAGCGATGCGTCGGAAGAAATGTCGTCGCTTGTCCTGACAATAACCACGTAGTTAGCAGGCCGGGGAACTAAAGCGCTCCCCGGCCGATCGATTGGTTGTGACACGTCGCGGTTGGCAAGTTAGACCAACATGCCGCCCAGGCGTCGCATCCAGTCCCGCACTTCGCCGCTGGGGTCGCGCTCATCTAGCATGGCGCAGGTCATGCGGGGAAAGGCTCGGTCTGCTAGTTTGGCTTTGGCTTTTTTGTCACCGAGCGGGGCACCATGACCTCGTTGTGCCGCAAATGCTTCGCCAAAGACTTTGGGTGTCGCCTTTCCTTCTATGGGATGGTCCGTCACCTCTATCTCAAACCCAAATGCCAACGCGATGGCATCCTTGTGCAGGTAGCTCTCGATCTCGTGCTTAATGGTGATCACGGCCCATGACCCGTCTCCTCGGTCGTTCACCTGCTCCGCGCTATCCGCGTAGGCCGGAACATCTCCATCGTAGATGTGCACCTCCCGCTTTCCGAGGCCGCGCAGGTAGTGCTGATTGACCCAATGCTCTAACGTCCCCCCTCCCAAGACGACAAACGCTACGCGCGAATCAGTGCCCAGGTTTGGCAATGTTGAGTCAGCTTCGTGGAGAGCGTTAGATAGGGCCTTTATTGCGAGGACATCGGTAGGTCCCTCCACGCACACCAATACTTGGATCCGACTGTCAGGAGTCACGCCCAGTGCCTCTGCGACCCTGCCAAACACGTCTACGCCCGATTCGATCTGAGGTTTTTTGGTCTCGGTGTGGCGAGAAACATAGCGGATGCTGTCTTGGGGAAGCGATGAAGCGAACCCGGGACTGTGAGTGGTCAGGATGACCTGGCAGCCTGGATCCTCGGAAAGCGACTTGAACGAATCGATGAGGATGCGTTGGTTGTTGGGGTGCTGCGCGGTTTCCGGCTCCTCAATCGCATAGATAATGCTGCGCTTTGTGCTCGTTTTGAGCCGGCGCTCGGCCTCAGCTTTGAAGAAGCTGACCAGCACAAGCCTCCTTACGCCGCTACCGCGTTTGTTCAGCGGGATGCCATCGTCCGTGTTTAGACCCAGCGAAAAGAGGCCCTGCCACTTGGCGGGAGTAGGGGGGCTGAACTCAGGCGTCAATTCGCTTGCAAGACTGGGATCGATAGTGGCCAAAGCCGCGTGCGTGTTCTTAGCGATCTCCTCTGCCTTCTCTCGGACCTTTGCCTGAATTCGGGCGATGTCGTCTTGGACTTCGGCAATTGCGGCAGCTACGGCCGCTTTCATCGGACTCTGGACTTCAGTGTCGGAGTCGCGGCTGCTCCGATCACTTTGGAAGAGCGCAAACATGGGCATGTGCGGCTCGATTTGATCCCATATGCGCTTGACGTCCTCTTTGGGTTTGCCTACCGAGATGGCGACCTCTTGAAGCTTGAGGTCACCTGCGGCACCCCATAGAGCGCGACGCATACCGGGATTGCCCTTCAGAGGAACCTCCAAGCCAAGGTCTTTCACCTTTTTCTGAAGCTCTTTCTCCTTCAGCTCCAGAAGATTGTCGAAATCCGTGGCAGTGGGGTGGAAGCCCAGGACAAACACATCAGCAGACGGCTTTTTGCTGGAGCAATCGTAAGATTTCCGAATCTTCAGCCGACCATCTTGCGACAGCAGATATTCGTCGGCCAAGGTTGTGTCTGCTCCAGCGTCCAGCGTCAGTGTCGGTGGCAGCTCCGAGAACTCGCAGGTGACCGACACAGTCTTGTTGGCATTGTGGACATGGGCGTCGCCCTGCTCCATAGACACCACGTCCGAGTTGAAAAAAATCTCCAGCGCTTCGAGGATGGCTGATTTGCCGATATCGTTTCGACCCACGAACGTCGTTAAGTCGTCGAGCTCAACCCGGACTTCTTCGCCATAGCAGCGAAAGTTGGAGATACTGACTGCTTCCAAGCGCATATCGTCGCTCCCCCTGAGCGTCTTCCATACGGCCAAGTCGGCCGCCTCAGAATCATGCCTTGGGGCAGGCGGGGCGGCAACGGGGTGGTTTCGCCCACCAGCTGACAGCACCAAAATCTAGGGGTTAGAACTTCGCATCCTTACCCAGCTGCTACCGTTGGAGCACCGCCATCTGATGGGCCCGCTCTTCGGGGTTCTCCGTGGTTTGATAGAGGTTCAACACTGGGAAGCGGTTGTTCTCGAACGTCCCGTAATGTTGGTCACGTCCTCTTGGCGAACCCGGGCATTCTTGAGCTTGGTGACCACATGTCGTAAAGCATGGAAACCGAGCTCACGGGCAAACCTGGAGCACATGAGGGCGACAATGTGGCGGACGGGACCGGGGCAGCGAGCGCATTGGTCGAGCGCGATCTCTGGATTGATATAGGTGCCAAGAAATCGATCGAGAGCCTGGGTTATGTGGTTGGGGGAAGGCAAAGTATCTTCCTGACGTCGGCTTGAGGGTAGCCGGCTCGCGGTCTCTGAGCTTCATGCTTCCACATGTGTAATTGACGCCCCGTTGATCGGATTCGCTCCGTCGTCACTTCAACATCGCTTTTCTTCAATGTTTGGCTGGATAGGGTGCAGTTTCCCCTAATCTAACGAGGACATTCTCATGGCCGAACCCAAAGAAAACCTGCTTGATTGGCTCCGCGATGCTCATGCGATGGAACAGCAGGCCGAAACCATGTTGAGGGGCCAAGCGTCCCGCATTGAGCACTACCCGGTCTTGAAGGCGCGGATTGAAGAGCACATCCAAGAAACGATCGGCCAGCGAGAGTTGCTCGATGGGTGTATCAAGCGTTTGGGCGGTTCTCCCTCCACGATCAAGGACGTGATGGGCAAGATGGCGGCTTTAGGCCAAGCGGTGGGTGGGATGACCGCATCAGACGAAATCGTGAAAGGCGCGATGGCCGGCTATGTCTTTGAACACCTCGAAATCGCGTCTTATACCGCGCTGATCGCGGCGGCCAAGACCGCCGGTGACCCGGAAACGGCACGCGTGTGCGAGGAGATCTTGGTTCAGGAGGAAGCAATGGCCGACTGGCTTGCGACGCACCTGCCAGAACTCACCGAAGAGTTCCTGGTGCGCGATGCCACTCCGGGCGTTGAGGCGAAGAAGTAACGATTGGCTCTTCATCGGCGCCTTGTCGGATGCGCTATGACGGCCGACGGGCGCTGATCTGCGTTACATCCTAGGTTCTGCGATAGACGTGGGTGCCGAACTTCTAGAGAGCGAGCACCGTAAGAAGCAACACCAGCACGATGGCAAATAGCCACAGATCGAGGAGATCACCATGACTGATGACAAGAAGAACACGGGTAGCCCGGACCGCGATCGGATCAACGTCAATGAAGACTACGAGCTGCAATATTGGACTAAGGCCTTGGGCGTCAGCGCGGAGGAGCTTCGGGCAGCGGTCAAAGCCGTCGGCCCAACCGCGGCGGCAGTGCGTAAACACCTGGGCAAGTAACCGGGAGTAGGGCATGTCCCTCACCGAATACCGCCGGAAGCGCAGCTTTGACAAGACCAAGGAGCCCGAGCCAGGGAAGGTCTTGCCATCCGGGCAGCGCGCGATTTTCGTGGTTCAACTCCACCATGCCAGCCGCCGTCATTACGACTTCCGGCTCCAGGTAGGCGATGCGCTCAAGAGTTGGGCTGTTCCCAAAGGGCCCAGCTACGACCCCAAGGTCAAGCGCATGGCGGTGGAGGTCGAAGACCATCCCGTGGACTACGCCGGCTTCGAAGGCGAGATTCCGAAAGGGCAATACGGGGGCGGCCACGTCGCCCAGTTTGACCACGGGGTGTGGGCCACCTCAGGCGACCCGGAGGCCCAACTCGCCAAGGGACACCTGCGTTTCGAGCTCTTTGGCACCAAGCTCAAAGGCGGTTGGCATCTGGTCCGGTCGGGCAAGCCGGCCAAGCAGCCGCAATGGCTCCTTTTCAAAGAAGACGATGCCTTCGCCAGCGATGTGGAGGCAGATGACCTGTTGGGCGACGTCACCTCGCCGCCTCCTGAAGATCTGAAGCGGGCAGGGGCTGGCAAGGCAGGCAAGAAAAAGCTCACGGCCGTGGCCCTGCCAAGTAAGGGCCGTCGCAAGGACTGGGCGAAGAAGGCCGCCGCGCTGACCAATGCCAAAAAAGCCAAGCCGCCAGAGGTTCCCTTCGAACCGCAGCTGGCCAAGCTCGGCGACGCTCCACCTCAGGGCGACGAATGGGTGCATGAGATCAAGTGGGATGGCTACCGCATCCTGGCCACCATTGCGGAGGGCGAGGTGCGCCTCTGGTCACGCAATGCCCTGGAATGGACCGAGAAGATTCCTGAAATCAGGGATGCCGTTGCAGCCCTCGGGCTGAAGTCAGGGGCACTGGATGGGGAACTCATCGCCGGCAACGGCACAAAGGAAGACTTCAACCTCCTGCAGGCCACCCTGTCTGGAGAACGGCAAGGCGCGTTGGCCTATGTCTTGTTCGATCTGCTCCATATCGATGGGATAGACGTTACCGATGCGCCCCTGCTGGAGCGCAAGGAACTCCTGCAGGAGCTGTTGGAGGGCAGCCCAGGGCACTTGGCCTTCAGCTCCCACATCAAGGGCGATGGGGAATCGGCCTACCGGCTGGCAGGCGAGCGCCACTTTGAAGGCATCATTTCAAAGCGTGCAGACCGGGCCTATCACGGGGGCCGGGGCGAGGACTGGAAGAAGACCAAACAGCTGGCCAGCGACGAGTTTGCCGTGGTGGGTTACACGGCCCCGAAGGGCAGCCGCACGGGCTTTGGGTCGTTGCTTCTGGCCAAGCCTGACCCCAAGCACGGCTGGCTCTACGTGGGCCGGGTGGGTTCAGGCTTCTCCGATGTGCTGATCAAAGAGATTGCCCAACTGGTCGGCCGAGCTGGTGGAAAGACGCCTACCGCTTACGTTCCCACCGAGGACACCGACCTTCGCTCGGCCACGTGGTTTGAGCCGAGGTTCGTGGTGGAGGTCTTTTATCGCGGCATCGGCGGGCAGCAACTGCTGCGCCAAGCCTCGCTCAAGGCGGTCAGGCGAGACAAGGACGTGGCCGATTTGGCCGACTCGGATAGGGCTGCCACCGTCGAACAGCCCGCCGATGCCCCCCAGCTCAAAACCCCTGGCAAGCAGCTCAAGAGCGCCTCAAAGCACGGCAACGCTTCAAAGCACCGCACCGCTTCAGAGCACAGCACGACCCCGACAGGAACCCAAGGCCGCACACCGCCTCGGCTGTCCAGTCCGACCAAGGTGATCTTTCCTGACATCAAGGCCACTAAGCAGGACGTGTGGGATTACTACACGGCCGTGATCGACCACTTGTTGCCCGAGGTTATCGGTCGCCCCTTGTCGATCATCCGGTGCCCCAGTGGGACCGCCAAACCTTGTTTCTTCCAGAAGCACCACACCGCAGGCCTGGAGCTCGTGGATTCGGTGCGGCTAAAAGAAGACAGCGGGATCAACGCCCACTATTTGGTGGTCAGGGATGCAGCCAGCTTGCTTGAGCTGGTTCAGTTCAACGCGCTGGAGTTCCACCCGTGGGGCAGCCACGCGGAAGCGCCTGATCGCGCCGACCGCGTTGTCTTTGACTTGGACCCCGGCCCCGACGTGCCCTTTTCCGAAGTCAAAAAGGCAGCCGTGGATATCCGCAAGCTGCTTGAACAGTTGGAACTGGAGTCGTTCTTGCGGGTGTCAGGCGGCAAGGGGCTGCACGTGGTGGTGCCGTTGAACCCGGGGTGCGATTGGGACCTGACCAAGCGTTTCGCCAAGGGGTTTGCCGACGCGTTGGCACAATCGGAGCCGACCCGCTTTTTGGCCACCTCGACCAAGAGTCTCCGCAACAAACGCATTTTTGTGGACTACCTGCGCAACGGCCGCGGGGCGACAGCGGTCGCGTCGTATTCCCTGCGCGGCCGCCCCGGCGCCCCGGTGGCCATGCCCATTGCCTGGAGCGAGCTTGCCAAGCTGACCCGTGCGGATGCTTTCGCCATGAAAGACGTGCCGGCGAAGTTGGCTAGACGCAATAAAGATCCTTGGGCGGATATCAACACGATCCAGCAAAACCTGGCCCGGTGGGCGCAAGACGCTTGATCTGGCCGCCTGCCTTGATACTGATTTGGGAGAGAAACCGATGCGTCGATCCATCCTATCCGCTGCCGCAGCCCTCGTCTTAACCGCGTGCGGGGGCGGAAACACCGAGTCCAGTGTCCAAGCTCCTGGGGCGGAGGAAACTGCCAAGACGAAGGCTTTGGAAACGGGTGCGGCAGTGATGCAGGATCGGCCGCCGATCGATGCCGTCAACGCCTACCTGGACGGCTTTCATTTCTACAATGGTCAGATGAAGCTCCAGATGGAGGCTCATCATTACTGCTCAATCCTCAACGAGGATGTCATTCAGTGCACCATCTACGATGGCAATGTGAAAGACGCCAAGCTGATGGGCGTGGAATACATCATCAGCGAGAAGCTATTCGCGGGCCTCCCTGAGCAGGAGAAAGCGCTCTGGCATAGCCACGTCCAAGAAGTGAAATCGGGGCAGCTGATCGCACCAGGGATCCCGGAGGTGGCTGAGCATGAGCTCATGGAGAAACTCATCCGCACGTATGGGAAAACGTGGCACACCTGGCACACCGACTTGGACAAAGACCTTCCGCGAGGCATGCCGCAGTTGATGATGGGCTTCACGGAAAATGGCCAAGCGGACCCGGCGATGGTGGCGGCCCGCGACACGCGGCTTGGCGTCAGCAGCGAGGACAAGCGAAAGCGCCGCGCCGATATTGCTGCGCCGAACATAGACCCGGGCGCAGACGCCTGGCGAGAGGGGACGGTGATCCAAATCCAAGACCCAAGCGGTAGACACGCTCACGAGACCGAGAGCCGGGATAAGGAGCCTTCCAACCAGAAGGAGAACGCGACGTCCAAAGGCTCGACCGACCAGTAGCTCCAGGAATGCTCGGTCGGGCGGCCGACCAGGCCCGATGCACTCCTCTCATGCAGCGCTCGCAGTCGGTTGATAGGGGGCAGTCAGATGATTCAGGTCCTAGGCAAGCTTGGACCAGCGCTCATGAAACGACCTCGTATACGCGGCTCTCCTATGCAAGGGTCGTTCTCGCCCAGGTTGGCTTCACGGGTGCTGACATAGCGGTTGAGTAGGTGGTTGAGTGCCTATTTCACTGTGACCATAAAACGAAATAATCACTTTGTGTCTCCGGCGCGAAGGCGACTTCCACCCTGGCCATCTTCCATAATGGTCACGCAGCATCTATTCAGTTTCTTTTGCGTATATGCGTCATACGGTTTAGACCATCTACGCCCATAAGGAGCGCATAAATGCCTATGTCTTTCTCGCGAGCCCTACTCTCCGTCACATTCGGCCTGGCAGTTGTAACCACGTCTACCATTGCTGCCGCAGAACAGCAGGATGGAACACAATCTCAGCGAGCATTGAACGATCGGGCGACCGCAGACCTACGCACTCGCATCGGGGCCACGGGAGAGCGGATCGAGGAGGCTCTGCGTGGCGGCGCAATCACGAGCGTTCGTGCGACCACGCTTCAGCGCCAGGTGGAGCAGACCCAGGCGAGCATGGACCGCCTTTCTCGCCAACAGGGTTTCGTGAGTGCAGGACAATTGGCCTCGTACAATCGCACCTTGGGTGCAATCGATGTTGAACTCGATCGTCGCGGCGTCGCCCGCAGTTACGGAAATGATGCGTTGGTGGCATCCGACAGCAAGCGCCAGGCTCGGAGCTTCCGCTACGATTGCCAAAACGAACCGGTCGCAATTGCCATCCCAGGGGATCAGCTCGACCGCGCCCTCGACCAGCTGCGCTTGACGACCCGCTGTCCGATTTCTGGCACCGATCTCGCGCGCGGTAAGCGTTCCCAGCCAGTGGTGGGCACAATGACTCCAACCGCCGCCTTGCAGGCAATGCTCAATGGAACAGGCCTCCAGATGCGTTCGATCAAGGGCGGCTTTGAGGTTCTCCGTCTGCCTCGGTGATGAGGTAGCCAGAGTATCGATGGGCTACTAACCGACCATGTGCACGAGGACGGTTGATCGGTAACAACGGGTGAGCACTCTATGGAGCTTTGTAGTCCATGGCTGTCCAGTATCGACCGCTGAGTCCAATTACGGATAGAACTTGCGAACGGTCTCGTTGGTCTGGTTGATCAGGGTGATTTTCGACATGTATCAAACTCCTTTTGGTCGCAGGGAGAAATCCTATGTTGACCATTAGTGCAAAACGAATTGGGTAGCACAAGCTAGGGTTCCGCTCTTTTGAGATCTGCTTCGCTTTTTCTGAGGCTGGAAGAGTCACCCGTAACGGGCAGCCCCATGCGTGCGCACAAGCACCTGGTCGCCCATAAAGCGTGGCAAGGTCAGCCCATCACAGGAGATCTTATTCAGCGATTTTTTTAGGCTACTCATCCGACAACTTGGGTAAAAGAACCACGTAAAAGCCGGGAAGTGGCGCTCTGACGCTCGGGCCAACTCCCTTTTATCAGCCCAGCTGATGTCAGCATCCATCAAGCGCTCCCCGAAGGTCTGGCGTAGCGCTGAGAATCCGCTTTTTTTGATGCCATGAGAGCGCAAGTATCGAGCGAACTTGCTCCTAAGCCATGCGGCTGTGTCGGCTGTTCGCTCCCTCTGGCTGGTGGGAAAGAGTTCCCGCCTGTCCTTGCTTTTGATGGCTGCGACGTAGTCCGGAAACCCGGCATCAAGCAACACTTTCGGCACCGGAATTGACCCTGTGCTATGCCTCTGTCGAGTTCGGTATTTGGAGGCAGTGGCGCTTTCCGATTCCGGCGTAGCTCGATTCTTGAGCACGATGCACATCAGCCCGGCGGGTTCGATGATGTCGTCGATAGACAGCGCAGCCGCCTCCGATGCCCGGACACCCATGTAGAGTCCGAGCAAGGGGGCCCAAAAAAGCAGCGGTTCGTTGGCTGCCCATTGATCGTAGGCCGGAGATGCGAAAATCGTCGCTAGGTCGCTCTCAGCAAGACGCTGCGGGCGTTGGCGGTGAGATTCGGCATTCATAACAAATGCTTTGCTTGCGGTGCTGCGAGGTGTTCGAAAGGTTACTTTGCCAGGTAGGCATTGATTGAGAAGAGAGGACAGATGTTCGGCAGTAGGCGTGCTGGTGATGCTCATGATTGAATTCCGAAAGGGTGGGGAAGGGAGGGTGGAGAAGGGCGTTGAGGTTTGAGCCCGCTACTTGGTCGCTGGCATCCGTTTTCAGTTGCTTAGCAACGGATGGTCGAAACAAGTGACCTTGCTGCGGCGATGACGCGGCAGCAAGATCGCAAGTCGCGATAGCAAAGCAAGGTGCGGTCAGGGGTAGAACTTGCGGGGATCCGACAACTGTTCGGCGAACTGTCCTCGGCGATACTTGGGCAGCTCAACCGGCGGCTTGTATTTCGCCAGAATTCTGATCTGCGTGGCCCGAGCAAGCTTGGGCTTCTTGTGGAAATACGCGTCATGCAAGACGGGCACGTTCTTCCGCAGCGAATGGCCGGTAATGAGGGCGATGTCTTGGTCGGACACGTTCTTGTGGTGAAGCTCGGTGGCAAGCGTGTGGCGGAAGGTGTGAGCGCCGATCCCCTTTCCGAAGCCCAAGGTCTTCATGTAGCTGCTGAACTGGTTCACCGCGCCTTGGCTGTAGCGCGCATTGGTCTCACCCGTTTCCCGGTTCACGCCCGCAGACAGATGCGGAAAGAGTCTGGGATGGCCAGTAGCCTTGATGTCCTCCAGAAAGTCCAGGAAGCCGGCATCGAGCAATGGTTTGGGGATGGGCAGGGTGCGAACTGCTGCTTTGCCTTTCAGGCTTTGACGGCTCCTGTCTCGATCCTTATGCCTGAGATCGGCGTCGACCGTTTTTTGGATGCGGATACACCAGACTTTTGCCTCTTCAACGATGTCGGCCACCTTCAACTGAGCGAGCTCGTTGATGCGAGCGCCCGTGTAGAGCGAGATCATGGGGAGCCACCACCGGTGTGGATACTTCTTGGCCCAAGCCGGGAACGTCTTGGGTGAAAAGATGCGCTGAAGCTCTTCCTCGTCGAACAAGCGCTCGGGCTTGTTCGTGTCCACGACTAAGTCTTTCTTGATTTCCGGGAACGCTTCCATCGGCGACATGGGAATCGCCTTGGCTTTCACCAGCTTGCCGAAGAAGGTCACCAGGAACCGCCGGTGCTTCTCCAGTGTGGCGGGAGCCGGCGGCGTCACGCCAAGTTCCTTACCAAGGGCCACCGCCTGCTCGAAGGTGTAGTCCCGATACTTGAAGTCGGATAGTAGAAGCGGTGGTGCCCAACGCAACAGGTCCCAAAGCTTGTAGATGTGAGCGTGGTCGATGCGCGAGACAGGGACGTCACCGCAGGCAATCCGCAAGAGCTTCAGCGACCGAGCCGTGTCCTCGACGGTCTCTTTGGCCAAGCCGCACCGCTCGCGATAGCTGAGGTAGTCCGAGATCTCGACCGACAGCAAGCGCGCCGGCGATCCGAGTGGCAGGGGCTCTGGGTAGAGCGTCCGATTCTTACTGAGGCGCACTCTACGGGAGCGCTCATCCGCGCGGTCAAAGAGTTCTAATGCGTGGATCGCGGCTTCACGGCCCGTAATGTTGATTTCGGAGGCCCGGACGTTGCCAACATGGACATCCTTGATTTGTAGGAGCCCAAACGGGGAGGTGATGTAATCGCGGAGTTGTTGCTGGACGATAGAGGACATTGCTTGCTTCCATTGTTTCAATGGAAGTAGTGATAAAACAGCCCGGAAATTCGTCAATCAAAACGGGCTGTTTTTTCTTTTCCTGAAGCAAACTCTACCGCAACGGTGTCGCATGGACTTGAGCCAAAATTATTATGTTCGCTTTCAACTCGATAGATCCATGTAATTCAATGATTTAAGTCTGACTGGCGAAATATTTTTGAGTGATTTGCCCTGGCATTATTGTACTGTTTAATGCAAATAAGCTAACTAAAACAGCTCTTATGTTAGCTTTTAAGGTGTACCGTTCCTAAATAATCAATCAGATGTTAGTATTATCTCGGTAAATAAGGCGGCCAAAAACGGGAGTTAACTAACATGGACCCCTTTGAGGGCGTGGTGCTGGACTACCTGCGTGCGGATCGCGCGCTGTTCGTCAGCAGCCAGTGCTGTATCGGGCTTCCATGGGGGGGCAATCCGAGCACCGAGTCCGCACTGATGTTGCTGGGTGACGGCATGCCGTGCCGGGAGCTGGCTTTGAAATTTTTGCTAAAGGTCTCGGTCCCAAGAGCGACTCATGGTCATCATATACGTGCCCCCCTGGCTGCCAATGGCAGCGTGTGAGCAACGCCGTAATTGATGATTTCATTCTGTCTAACTTGGTGAGAGGCGCCAATGTCTAATGAAGGAAAATTTCTGAATCACATCTTTCGCGTCGCTTTAGTCTTGGCGAGTTGTATAAAGCCACCTATCGCTCAGGCAGCTCCGGCTGATGGCATTCCAGCCGGTGATTGGCGCGGAATCCTGCGCACGAGCGAAGCCACAGGCCCGGTCTATGTCCGCTTGAGTGAGCGCGCTACAGGTGCTGGTGGCCCGCAGACCGCGGACTTGCGGTTTGGGCCTCCCTTCAACTGCTCTCTGGAGTTGCGGGCGCAGAACGATGGTTACGCAATGCTGTCGCGCAATGGTGGCAAGTTCTGCGACGTGCAGACCGGTAAACAGGCTCAGCTTCGGGTGATGGATGAGACAGCAGAGAGCATAGAGCTCACAGTGCTGGGACATGAGCAGCCTCTGGTCGTCACCCTAGACCAGAAAAGGGCAGAGTTGGCCGAAGCCGGTCGCTGGCGAGGTGCGGGCCTCATGGCCTCACAGTTAGAGATTGTTGCGACCAGCGTCCGGCCTGGGGATGTGCTTGGTCGCCTGCGCTATGGCGCTCCCAGGGATTGTCAAGTCGAGTTGCGATACGCCGGCCGCGTCGATGGTGCGTTGACTGCATGGATCGGCGCTAATGACCGTGGATATTGCCGTCAGCTCAGCGACGGCCAAGCCGCCATGCAGGTTCGTCCGGATGGCAGCGCGACGTTTTCGATGTTCGTCAGGGGTCAACGCGACACGGTGTTTTTTGAACGTGTGCCTTGATGCGCGCTAGGTATAGCTACGCACACTATCGCGCCAGCAATCACGTTCTTGGAGGATGTCGTGCCCTGGCGCTATCACTCCTGGAATCAAGGTGCCTACGAAGACCCAGCCGCTCGGCCTCGGCCAAGCCGGGTTTCAATTGCGTAGGTGACAAGTGTCGCGCGGCTCAGAACTTCCTGACAGCCTAAGCGGTGTCAGGCCTATAGGCCACGGAACGCCTGCAGCGCAACCTGACTTTGCCGGACGCGGGACCGATGGTCGCTCACCCCGCGTGACGCTTGAGCAGCGTCACGCCGGCACCCGGAACTGATTCCGCGCTGCCTTGGTGGATGCGTCTCAAGCAGTGCGACAAGGCTGCTGATACTCAAGCCCATGGACAGAGCCGAGCTTCGCCTTCACCTCGAACGCCTGGACGCAGCCGTTCCGACATTGCGGGCGTCGAGTCCTGATCGCCGCCACTTTTGGCGAGCTTTTACAGTCATGGCCGCTGCCATCGAGAGCAAGGCAGCGACGAGCGAAGACGCACAGTTCGTCGGCCGTCGGGCCGAGGAAATCTTGTCCTGGCACGGACTGGAAAACACCGAAAACCAAGTCTGAGTTCATGAGTGTTGCCAAGGCCATCCCGATGGTTGCGTGCTTCTCGTGCGCAGTGATGCGTGCGTAAGGCAAGCAAAGCTAGGTAGTGGCTTCATCAATGGCTGCAAAACCCAGCCATAGCCTGCTGACAACGTCAGTCGCTTCGTCAATCCGCACGCCGTTTGGCCCGTAAGCCTTGTTGGCATGCATGGTGTTTTCTCCACAATGCGCTGGGCCTCTCAAAAGGACCTTGGCTCCGCTGTCCCGACCGCAAGGGCAGGCCTCCTTCTCGACGCTGACGCTCTGTTGCGGCCCTTCGCTGCGCGCCTAACGGTGCTCGCTCTCGGGTGCGGTAGGCCCGGACGCTTCGCCTGTCGGTTCCCACGAGGCGCACAACGCGCCGGTGGAGACAAACCGATGAAGCGCACCCAAGATCTGAAGGCTCAATACCAACTCCAGATGGACGAGGAGGGTATCTTGCTCGCCGCCGCGACCATCCTGGAACAACGCCTTCAACGCCAAGGGCGGATTCACAGCCCCGAGCAGGCTGGCGATTACCTGGTCGCCCGCTGTGCCCACCTGCCGCGTGAGGTCTTCGGATGCATCTTCCTCGACACCAAGCACCACATCTTGGCCACCGAGCACCTCTTCAGCGGCACCATCGACGGGTGCGATGTCCACCCGCGAGTCGTAGCAAAGCGTGCCCTGGACCTCAACGCCGCCGCAGTCATCCTGTTTCACAACCACCCGAGCGGCAACCCGGAGCCCAGCGAAGCCGACCGCAAAGTCACGGAGCGTCTGAAGCAGGCCTTGGGCTTCCTGGACATCCGGGTTTTCGACCACCTGGTCATCGGTGGCCAGAAGAGCGTCAGCTTGGCCAGCAGGGGGTGGGCATAGCCCGCCCCTTCACCTGTGCCGCCTGCCGAAGCTAGACTGCCAAGGCAGATCCACATCCATGGAGCAGGAATGAAAGCGTTCCGCGTGCGAGGAATTGTCTGGGAGACCGATGGCAAGCGTCCTAAATTGCCCACTGAAGCCACGGTCGAATGCGCGAGCGAAGAAGACATCGCCGATGCGCTTAGCGATGCTTACGGATGGCTGGTGAGTGACTTCGCTGTCGTAGACGGTGCTGATGGTGCCAGTGATCCGAGAGCGTGATTCCATTCTGGGACGCGCGCCGCACCTGACGGTTAGACTCTGGTGGCAACGAAGCACATCGAGCACCCACGGAGGCTCAGCTTGCGGTTACTGATTCGCAGCATTGTCGTGCTTACTCTTTCGTTAGGGACGCAGGCCTGTGCTCAAGGGCCGGCGAGTAGCCAAGGCACTCAGGAGAAAACAATGGAAGGACATCCCCCCAGCGCTGCAGACGTGCGCTCCGAGCAAGACAAAGCCGCTGCTAGTGCGGACAGGGCTGCAGACGAGGCCACCCGGCGAGCCGCTCCCAATGCTGTGGTGTCTGGCGATTACCCACCATTGCCGCAAGGCCCGGCGCTAACGTCAGGTGCATTGGTCGAGGCCATCGTTCGAATGGCCAAATCTTTCGAAACCAGAGCAGACACGGCCCCGGCTCACGTTGCGCACGTGTCAGGGCTTGAGGTGACGCCAGACAGTCAAGGGCGGCGCACAGGGCTCCAGGGCGCACTAGGTGCGGGGCACTATGAGTTCGCTGTGTGGAAGCCTTACGCGCGTCATCCTGGGCACACCATCGAGCTGACCGTGCGGCCGTCCGAGGCCTGCGACCTGTCGTTTAAATCACTGCATGACCCATTGGTTGCAGCCGGGTTCGGTGTGACCAAGAACGCGGTGGGCTTCAAACCGACGGTCTACTTTGAGCGAGCACTCGCAGACGGGCTTGGCTTGTATGTTGTCGTCAGCACGGACAAGCACGAGGACCCACACTGCGTTTCGCGGGTCAGGCTCGAAATGGAGCCGCGTGATGGCTGATCAGCGCGACATTGACCGGTTGCTCCAGGACCTGGAGCGGCAGCCGGGCCTCCCTAAAGGTGCGATGCGTGACCTCCGTGAAGCCATAGATACTTCGCCTTACCTTGCTTCGGTCATGACCCAAGCCATCGATCTGGGCACCCTCCGTCGCCTGGAAGTGTCCAACCAGCCGAATGAGGGCGGGCACTACGATGACAGGACGGGCACCGTCAGCATCAACACCTCGATTTTCGCGCCGTCCATTCGGTCCGACCGCTTAGACATGTTGGCGGGAACGTTGGGGCACGAGACTGGGCATGCGCTGATGGCGCCGTCGGCGCAGGTTTCCTTGAACACCTTTGTGTTCAAGCTCGATACCGCTCTAAAAGACGGCGTCCAATACGGTGAATCGGTGGTTGATGTGACAGCGCCATCCAAGGAATACATCGCGTCCGCGAGGCAGAACGAAGCCTTGGCCGAGTTGGTGAGCATGAATTCCGTGGCCAGTCGAGTGACGACGACTACGGGAGAGTTCAACCAGGCCGAGTTTCTGCGTCGCGTCGAGCCGACAACCGCTTGCGTGAAAGACGGAAAGCTTGAGCCAGGCATCCATTTGGACGAGCGCGGACTTCAGCGGACGGGAAACAGCATTTCCAGCCCGGCTGTGGAGGCCGTTGCCGTTTGCCACTTCGATAGAAGCGACAGCAGCATGGGGCGCCAAGGCACGGCTAACTACCCCGGCTACTACGCGGCTTACCCTGTGAGCGCAGGGGCTGCGTTGCTAAAAGATCGCGCAGGCTCGACGACCCAGGCCTTGCCGCGGCTGGGTTACAACCTCGCAGAGCTCGGCACCGATACAGTCAAGCTGGAGGGAGCCGGGCTGAACTTGGGCGGGCAGGGCAGGGCGTTCGGATTCGTCGATACCTCTCATGGTCAGCAGCGGGAGGTGGAAGTGCGCCAACTAGGTCCAGCCCAGCATCGCCCGGACATTGAGCCCCCCTCGCTTCAGTCACCTTCGCAGGTGCTGGTAGACAATCCCGCTCACGCTGACCATCAGACCTATGCCCGCATCCACGACTGGGTCAAAGGCACGGGCAACTGGAACGACGAGGAGAGCCGCAACGTGTCGGCGTCGCTCTACAGGCAGCAGGTGGACGATCCGCTGTTGAAACGTGTGGACCAAGTCACCGGGGGCTTAGGCCGAGATGGGGCGCACAACGTCTTTGCGGTCTACGCTCCACATGGGGTGGGGGTCGCGCCCATGTTCCATGCCCATGTCGATGGACGCGAAGCCTCCCAGCAGCCGGCCCAGCAGAATCTGCAGCAGGCTGAAACCATTCAGCAGAACCAGGTCCGCCAGCAGGCGCTCGAACAGACGCAGCAGCAAAACGTTCAACAGGAGCAGGGACCAAGGATGACGATGTAGTCGCGCGGAGCGTTCTCGAATGGCTCAATTGAGAAATGTCCTTCCTATCCGCCGCACGGCGTCGAAGAGGCAGGCTGGTTGTTGATAGATGGCTCTCCTTGCCCCGGTCTATATCTAAAGCATGTTCTTAGGAATGTCTGAGATGCCGTGGCTGAACTGGTCCAGCCGTCAGTAGCACCAGACCCGCTGCGCTTTGATGCTTTACCGCTAACTTGATTGGTGGCGTCCCTGCATCAAGGTTCTGCTGAACATGGCTACGCTGAGGCTAGCTCGGAGTGGATCGATGCGGGCGGGACAGAGTGCAGTCGCACAGACTGAGACGGCGTTGCACCAGAGTGTCACCCTACAATCACCGCCTTCACAACACCGCATGCCCAGTAGTGCCAGGCGCGCCCGTCGCGCATCCGATGTTTTCGATTACGCTTACCCAGAGCATTTACGCGATTGCGTGGAAGCACTTCCCAAAACAGCAGGGGTCTACACCTTTCACGGGAAGGAAGGCCTGTTGCCGCTCTACGTCGGTAAGAGCATCAACGTGCGCACCCGGGTGATGGACCATTGCCGCACCCCAGAAGAGGCCTCACTGCTTCGTCAAACGACCTCGGTTTCCTGTATCTCCATGGCAGGCGACGTTGGTGCACGTTTGCTGGAGGCGCAAATGGTCAAGCGTCAGATGCCGCTCTACAACAAGCTGCTTCGGAAGGTCCCGCGGCAGTTCTCCATCCGCCTCTATCGGGGCGAGGTCTCTATCGTTCACTCGGCGGAATACGACGTGACCTCCTCACCGATGCTCTACGGGCTCTACTCCAGCCCGCAGTCCGCTCAAAAAAGCTTGCGGCGCATCGCCGATGACCACCGGCTCTGTTACTCCCTGGTAGGGCTCGAGCGGCTGCCTTTGGGCCGCCCATGCTTTCGCGCCATGCTCAAGCGATGCGCGGGCGCTTGCTCGGGAAGTGAGACCCTGGATGAGCACGAAGAGCGCTTACGTTCTGCACTCATTCGTCTAGAGCTTTCAACCTGGCCCTTTCGTGGCCGGATTGCGTTGGAAGAGAAGGGCGAGAACTTGCGCCAGCTCCACGTGCTGGATGCCTGGCACTACCTGGGCACCGTCACGACACTGACGGCGGCCAGGAAGCTGAAAGGCGAGCCGTTGGGCTTCGACCGGGACAGCTACAGGATCATCAGGGCTGCGATAGAGTCGGGACTTCACGCCATCACCGTCCTCGGCCCGTAGAGCTCTTCCGCGCTATCAAACAGGGCCAGATCCGTTGGCAAGTCATGGAACCGATGCAGCCGGGGAGCGTCCAGCAGGAGCAAGGGCCTCGGATGACCATGGGCGAGCATTGGGCGGCTTGCAAAAAAGCTGACTTGATAGGGCAAGGTTAGTGGAGCAAGCCTGCCCGGTCCCTCATGTGATTGAGCAGCAACGTTTCCAGTTCTGCCTCGTCTAGTGCATGTGCACCCGTCTGGAAGACTAGGTCAGCCACTCGCTGCCGCCGTCTCATCTCTTCGCGCCTTGCTGTTTCCTGCGCCTTTGCTTCGCGGCGCTGGTTGGCTAAAAGCTCTTTCGCTTGCAGCTGTGCTAAGCGCTCGGTGGCCCGCTGAATTTGGTCTCGGTAGTGATTCGTTGCGGTCATGCGTTTCTCCTGTCGCTTGGAAATGAGTCAACCAGGAAAACGGCTTGCGTCAAGCGTTGAGGTGGTCTCGAATTTCGGCCGCTTCGAAAATCGAAAAGCCTGAAAAAGAAGGCTTAAAAGAAAGAAGCAAGAGCGCACTGATGCAATGTCTGCGACATAGCGCGCGCCAGGTGCTACGCCCCCGGACCCCAAGCGCGAAGCGCTTGCGCAAATCAAAAGCCGCGGCATAAAGGGAGCAACCTCATCCGGAGCTCTGCATGGCCATCTACCACTCCCGCGTCAAAGTTTTTAGTCGTTCCCGCGGCGATTCCGCTGTCGCCGCTGCCGCTTATCGCGGTGGGCTGCTTCTCATCGATCACCTCACCGGCCAGCGCCACGACTATCGCCGCCGCGGTGGAGTTGTCGCGTCTGAGTGTCTGGCTCCCGAGGATGCCCCGGCATGGGCCTTCGTCCCGGCCGAGCTCTGGCCGAAAGCCGAGGCGGCGGAGAACCGCAAGAACTCGGTGGTGGCCCGCGAGTTCGAGGTGGCCTTGCCCCACGAGCTCAACGACGAGCAGCGGTCCGATCTCGCTATGGCCATTGGGCAAGCCCTGGTCGCCCGATACGGGTTTGCCGTCCAGGCCAGCATCCACTCCCCGGGCTCACGGGATGGGCTGAACCATCACGTGCATCTGCTGGCCACCACGCGCAGGTTGACCAGCGACGGCTTTGCCGAAAAAACGCGGGAGTTGGATGGCGGCGCGTCGGGGAAGGTCGAGATCGAATGGGTTCGCCACACCATGGCTTCGACCATCAACGCGCACTTGGCCGCTGCGGGAATCGATGCTCGGGTCGACCATCGCCGCCTGGAGGTCCAAGCCGAGGAAGCTCTGGCTCGCGGTAACTGGGCCGAAGCCATGGTGCTGTCCCGGCAGCCCACGAAACACATGGGCAAAGCGGCCTCCGCCCTCGAACGCCGAGGCGTGCTTACAGAGCTGGGCGCCGAGAACGCGCGCATCGTTCGAGAAAACGAAGAGGCCTTCGAACGGTTGCTCGCGCAAGCCGACCAGGAGGGCAGGGCAGTTCCGGGCTCCAATGGTCATAGCCATGACCAGGCGCAGCGTGACCGTCGACGCCGGGCTGGCTCCAAGAACGATCTCCCGACCTCTTTGCCTGGATTGGAAATCCACGGGCTTCGAGGCATGCGCCTGTCCGAAGCGCTTGGTTGGTCTGCAGAAGAGAGAGAACCTCGACCAATGCGCTCCATCGGTGAGTTGGTCATGGAAGCGGCTCGTGACCTGGCAGAGATCCTCTCGATTCGGTCCGACCTGGTGTTGGTGGCAACTCAGCGACTGTTGCGGAACTGGACGGCGCAAACGGCGACGTTTGTCGACAACGTCGACCTTCGCCGAGGGCTTGATGGGCTGGTCGAACGACTGGGCCGCCTCAAGCGCAGCGTGGTGAAGTTCGCCCAACGAACCAGCGCCTTGGAGCGTGCCGAGAAGCTCTTCCACCTGGCTGAGCAGGCATGGGAGCAGTTCAACGGCGACCATCCTCGGCCCGATGGCGAGTGGTCCTCTCAAGAATGGGAAACGCGACGAGGACGGCGGTTGGCCGTGCTGGAAAAACGAACAGCCGAACTGGCGACAGCCCGGGCAGCGGTCTCCGAGCAGCGGTGGAACGACGACGAGAACGAGATTGAGATCCGCGCGGCTCAGGTGGAGCAGTGGAGCGAAGCGGTGCTCGCAAGTCCAGAGCATGAAATCGTCCATGGCTCTGTTGCATCTATCGACGCTACTCCAGCCATGCCCAAGCCTTCGCCGATGCCAGTGCCAGCGCTGCAACCAACACGCCGGCGGCCGCGGCCCTGATGAATATCGAAAGCCCCGCATCTGCGGGGCTTTTTCTCTTGGCCCTCAGTGCTGGGGCCGAGGACGAGGGCGCAAATCTATGTGCTCGACTCCAATGGACTCCTTGGGGCGGGGGACGTTGTCCTTCTCCTTGTTCTTCTTGCGCGCCTCTCGCCACTCCTCAATTGAAGCAGGCATGGTCGGCACGACGCTACGATCGACAGCGGCTCGTTTGACGACGATGGGTTGGGATGGGGCCATGGTCGATGCCTGCGCCTGACCGGCTGGCCCTGTCCCGCCGAGTCTCAGTAGCTCGGCAGCCAAGTCGAGCGCGTATTTGATGTCCTCCACCTCATGAGGGGGAAGGCGGGTGGTGCGCTGCTGAAGGAGGTGGCCGAGCAAGCGACTGGCGATCTGAATCTGCGTTTGGTGGTGCATGGGTGCTCCTGTGTTGGGTAAGCACCCATAAAATCAGTTAGCTCTTTTCACGCAAGAGCTCGCTTGACGCGGCACTTCACAAATTTGATGGCTGGCTGCGCCGTAATTTCATAGGAGGTATTAGCCTTCCATCGTCACGTATTAGGCAATCGCTTGGTTACGTGATTCAGGAGCGACAGGAGTCTCCGGGCGCTGCCCGGTCAACCTGTTTCTTGTCCGATTCGATCCGGTCGGCGGCGAGCATAAGCAAGCCCGATAGTCGCTCCAGCTGGCCAGCGAGCATGATGATGGCGGCAGCTCCGATAAGAACGCCCAAGCTGCCCGCAAAGACGAAGGGTGGGACATCTTGGAGTTTTCCCCAGATGGAGGCTTTTTCACCAGCCTCCTTGAGATTGATTGCAACTACGCCAACCGCTGATAGCACTGTTCCCATCTGCGATCTTCTGGTCAGGAGCTTGGCTTTCAGATCCAGTTGCTTGCCATGCTCTCGTAGGCGGATCGGTTCGCAGCGTGTCAGGCTGGCGATGATCTTTTGCTCAAGCATGATGTCTTCATCTACCCGTGTGGCAGCGCCGAGATACCCGGCTTTAAGCGTGAGAACCATGTCCACAATTTGCGTAACACACCAAATCAAGAAATCTGCAGCGAGGACGATCATCAGGATCATCAAGACAGCTCTGGTCGTGTCGGCAGTCAGTATCCCGGTCACTCCGAGTCCAGCTGCTGCTGCCATAAGAACCGCAATGACCAAAGCCGCGTAAAAGCACCACCGCTCAACTTTCGCGGCGGTCGAGCGCTCCTCTCGGGGTCTTTTGATCTTCGTCAGCAGTTCGGCCGTGCTGGGGATGGGGGCAAAAAGATGCTCGGCCATTTTCTCGACTCAAGTGGGAGGGGACGTCTCCAAAATGTCGCCGAAGGTTTTCTCATAGGTTGAGATACACGGTCTCTGATTGCGTGCGCTGCATGTCGATTGATCGAAGCCAGCAACGCGGCTGCCAAGGGCCAGAGGCAGGGATACCACTGTTCAGTGATGGTCGAGCTCCTCCGAGCAACTCGGCTACCAGTGCAGCAGACTAAGAATGTTGCGAAATTGTTGCGACGGGCTAGACACTCCCTGTCCGCTTCCTCAATACGCTTGCTGCACAAGGCTTTTGAGCTATACGATCACTACACGCCAAGATTGCTTCATCAGCGGGGTGTGCTCTACAGCCCCGTTAGCGTTCTTGGTTTTTTCTTTTGTATCAGTGCTTTGCAAGAAATGTTCTTCCGGGATGTGGCGGTCAATCAGGGTCGCCAGCGGCGAGTAACGGTGATTTGTTGCGAGGCTGTTGCGACGACCCTCCAAACGAGATCAATCGATGTTGCGACGAAACGGTCGAAGCGTTGGAATGGCACAGGATGTTGCGACGGAACCAGGAGCCGCCTCACGTCGGCGCGGACGCAAGTTTAAGCCCACCCACCGACAAATCCTTGCGCTGGCGGTCGAGAGCGTGCCGGCCCTGGGTCCCGGTGGGCGATTTGCCATTGGGCCGGGGCCTTCAAACGTCCATCGCCGGATCGCTCAACGCATACCGCCGCTGTCGCAGATGAATCGGCGACAGCGGCGCTAGTGCGCACGGCTGCCGGCTGGGCGGCCTGGCACCTGAGCGTGTGGCTCGGTCAGCCCAGGCACTTGCCGCTACGTCATGACCTGTGGACTTGCCGCAAGTCAGTACCAGCCAAGATGAGACCTCGACGGTCAATGTTGATGCCAAAACTTGGCAGGTGTTGGCACGCCGACGCTGTCGTGCGGTCCTTGTTGGTTGTCGTCGGTCAGCCATTGTCCGTTCTGTTCGCGGAACGCGCTTCGCGTACGCAAGATGCAGCCATGCGAGCACCCACAACGCAGCGTGCGGCGCGGCCATCAGCCATCAAACGACGCATGCCCGGCTTGCTTGGCGCGCTGTTCGGCGCTCGCCGCGCAAAGGCCCGCGTGTGCGCGGCGCATTGCACAAACCGCCTGTTGCTTTGGAACTCTTTCGCCTTGGGAAAAGCTAAGATCGAAACTTGTGCAAAGTCGGAGGCGCTAATGATCGATCGTCGTACCTTTCTTGCCACGGGTGTGGTGGCCGCCGCCAGCTTCAGTGCCTCGGCAGCTCGCATCGCGCAAACGCCACGCGCCAGCAGCCCCGCGCCGTGGGGTGCGGTGCCCAGTGCGCGACAGCTGCGCTGGCATCGGTGGGAGCAATACGCCTTCGTGCATTTTGCGATGAACACCTTCACCGACAAGGAATGGGGCTACGGCGACGAGGATCCGCGCAAATTCGATCCCAGCGATTTTTCAGCCGATCAGATTGTTGCTGCTGCCAAGGCCGGCAATCTGAAAGGGCTTATTTTCACGGCCAAGCATCACGATGGGTTTTGTCTTTGGCCGACGCGCCTGACCGAGCATTGCATCCGGAACTCGCCCTACAAGAACGGCAAGGGTGACATCGTCGGCGAAATGGCAGCGGCGTGTCGTCGCGCTGGCCTGGCGTTCGGCATCTACCTGTCCCCCTGGGATCGCAATCATGCCGAGTATGGGCGTCCCGGCTATCTCGACTATTTCCGCAAGCAGATCGTCGAACTCTGCACGGGTTATGGCGACCTGTTCGAGTTCTGGTTCGACGGCGCCAATGGCGGCGACGGCTACTACGGTGGAGCGCGCGAATCGCGCAAGATCGATGCGCCCGCTTACTACAATTGGCCACGGATGATCGAGCTTGTGCATCGGCACCAGCCGATGGCCTGCACCTTCGACCCGCTCGGCGCCGATATCCGCTGGGGCGGCAACGAGGACGGTATCGCCGGCGATCCGAGCTGGCCAACCATGCCCAATGCCCCGTATACCCAGGAAAACGGCAATTCCGGTGTGCGCGGTGGTGCGCTGTGGTGGCCGGCCGAAACCAACACCTCGATCCGCCCTGGCTGGTTCTACCATGCCGATGAAGACGGCAAGGTGCGCAGCCCGGAGAATCTGGTGCGCTATTTCGACACCTCGGTCGCGCGTGGCACCAACATGAACCTCAATCTTCCGCCCGACCGACGCGGCCGCATCCCCGACCACGATGTGGCTGTGCTGCAGAGTTTTGGCGACGCGATCCGCGCCAGCTTCGCCATTGATTTGGCCAAGGGTGCCAAGGCCAGTGCCAGCGCATCGCGTGGCCCCGGGTTCGAGCCGGCGCGCGTCCTCGACCGCCAGCCGGACAGCTACTGGTCCACGCCGGACGAGGTCACCACGCCGACGCTGACGCTGGAGTTGTCGGCGGTGCACAGCTTCGACCTGATCCGGCTGCGCGAGTATCTGCCGCTGGGCGTGCGCGTCACCCGCTTCGCGGTCGAAGCCGAGGTCGATGGGCAATGGCGGCGGCTGGCCGAAGCGCAGTGCATCGGTGCACAGCGCATCGTGCGACTGGATCGCCCGGTCGCCGCACGCCGGGTGCGCCTGCTCGTGCTGGAGGCGCCGGTGTGCCCGGCGATCAGCGAATTCGCGCTGTTCCGCGCCGTCGCGCCGGTGCCGGTCGCGCGGCCGACCACGAACGCGCCAGACGTGCTGTCCACCGCCGGCTGGCGAATCGTCGAGGCCAGCGCGCCAGGCGCGGACACGTTGCTCGACGACGATGCCAGTACGATCTGGATCACGCCCGCTCCCACGCCGGGCCATCCCGTACAAGCGACCATCGACCTCGGTGCGCTGCGTCAGGTTGCCGGTTTCAGCCTCACGCCCTCGCGTACGGTGATGAACGGTGCGGCGCCGCCTAAAGGCTATCGCGCTGAAACCAGCGAAGATGGGCAGCACTGGCAGCCGGCTGGCGCCGGCGAGCTGTCCAATATCGCCTATGCGCTCTCGACCCAGCGCCTGAATTTCCCCGAGATCCGCCAGATCCGCTACCTGCGGCTGTCGTTCGCGGAGACGGCGGTGCCCGCCGACCGGTTGGCGATCGCGGGTATCGGTGCGTTCTCGCGCTTGCGATGAGGCTTGCGCTCCCGCGCCGCCACGCGCCGCGCGGGAGCACATCGTTGCGGTGACGCAGTGTCGCGGGCATGAGATGGATCAGGCGAAGCGATGCAGAGATCAATCACGTGTTCGCAGCACGCGGTGACCTGAATCTTGAACTGTGCTTGCACACCGCCGTTCCGGATGACGCGCTATTGTGCGCGGCGCACGAGGCAAGCGATTCGGTTGGGTATGGAACAGAAACAGCAAGAGTGGATGCAGGCCGTGACCGAGGCGCTCAGCGACCTGCTGGCCGCACGCGTGGCGCAGGCCACGCTGCTGGAAGCGATGATGGTCTCGCATCCCGACCCGGTGATGCTGCGCAAGGCGTGGGACGAGCTGTCGTCCCAGCGCATCGCGTATGTGGCGCAGAAAAAGGCGGTCGCCGCCGATCCGCGGCCGATGGATGCCTACACGCTTGAGCAGTTCCAGGCGTGGGAAGAAAAGCTCAGCCGCTACTTTCCGCGTGCGCCGGATGCAGGGAGCACGGATGCGTGAACCGGCCCGCCAGCAATCCAGTCGCGCGACCTAGCGGCGGTGGGCCGGGCGGGTGTCGCCACTGCCTGTCGCTTGCGCACGCAGGCGCAGGCGACTGACTGTGCCGGGAGCCGGTCATGGACTCCCAGTCTTGCGGTCGGTTGGTGCCGACATGGTTCCTGATGATCACTGCAGCCGCTGCCACGGCCTGCGTCAGGCCACCGATGCGCGCGGTTTGGCCTTGTCGGCCTCCAGGCGCAGGGTGGCAGCGGCAAGGCCGGGTGCGGTGGCCTGCAAGACGATGCTGCCGGCGCTGCGCGTGCTCTGCAGCAGGGCCGCACACAGTCCATTGAAGGCCTTGCGTTGCGGTGCCTTGTCGTCCTCATGGCTGGCGGGGTCGCCGTTGCCCACGCCGATCAGCCGCGCAGGGCCGCGCAGCGCGAACTGCACCAGGTTGTCGGCGGTCGGCACCAGGCGGCCCTGCGCATCGACGATCTCCACCTTGACCACCGCCACGTCTTCGGCATCGGCGCGCACTGCATTGCGGTCGCAGCTCAGGCGGATCGCTGCCGGCTTGCCGGCCGTCTCGCGGCGTTCGCTGAGCACCAAGTTGCCAGCGCGATAGCCGCGTGCCTCGATCACGCCCGGTGCGTAGGCCACGCGCCATTCGACATGGCCGTAGGCCGGCACCTGCTGCAGGCCCTGGCTGACGCCGTTGACCAGCAGTTCCACCGCTTCGAGATTGCTGTGGCACCAGACCTGGATGCGGCCCTTGTCATCGGGCTGCAGCAGGCCGTCCCAGTTCCAGTGCGGGAACAGATGCAGCACCGGTTCGCTGGTCCATTGCGCGCGGTAGTACCAGTAGTTGTCCTTGGGAAACCCGCAGCTGTCGAGCACGCCGAATTGCGAGGCGACATTCGGCCAGCGGTTGTAGGGCGTGGGTTCGCCGCGGTAATCGAAGCCGGTCCAGATGAAGCCGCCAGCGATATATGGGCGCTGCGCGACATAGCTCCACCAGGCTTCGGCGGTGCTGGCCCACCATGGGTGGTCGGTGTCGTAGGCGCGGGTGTAGCCGCGCGCGTCGTCGCGCCGGTAGTTGCCGCGCACCGACACCGTGCTGCCGGTTTCGCTGCCGTAGATCGGAATGTGCGGGTATTGCGCGTGGAAGCCGTCCATCTGGCTGGTGCGGTAGTTGAAGCCGACCACATCCACGACCTGGCCGACGCCATCGCCAAAGCCCTTGTCCATGGCGAAAGTGGTGGGGCGGGTGGGATCGAGCTGGCGCACGCGTTGTTGCATGCGGCTGACGATGCGCGCGCCGCGCTCGGTGACCTGCTGCGGCTCTTCGTTGCCGAGCGACCACAGGATCACGCTGGGATGATTGCGCCCGCGCCGCACCATCGTCTCCAGCTCGCCCATGGCTTCGGGGTCGGTGGACATGCGGCGGGTTTCCTCGATCACGAACATGCCGAGCCGGTCGCACAGCGCGAGCAGTTCGGGCGTGGCCGGATTGTGCGAGCTGCGGTACGCGTTGCAGCCCATCGACTTGAGCTGGCGCAGGCGCCATTCGTGCAGGCTGTCGGGGATGGCGGTGCCGACGCCGGCGTGGTCCTGGTGGTTGTTGGTGCCGTGCAGCTTGAGCGGCGTGCCGTTCAACAGGAAGCCGCGTTGTGCATCGAAGACGGCCGTGCGCACGCCGAACGGGGTGACCAGCGCATCCACCGCCTTGCCATCGCTGTGCACGCTGGTGGTCAGGCGGTAGAGCTGCGGGGTGTCGATCGACCATAGCGCCGCTTCGCCGAGTGGCAGGGTCTGTTCGACGAGGTGCACCTGGCCGGGTGCAACAGTGACCGCGGCGCTGGCTGCCTGTGCGACGACGCGTCCATCCGGCGCGGTCACGCGCGCCTGCACCGTGCACTGGCGCGGGGCGCTGCCGTCGTTGCGCACCTCGGTGGACAGCTGCGCGGTGGCGGTGGTGCCTTGCAGCGTGCTGCGCACGAACACGCCGTCCTGCGGCAGATGCAGCGGATCGGTCTTGTGCAACCACAGATGGCGATAGATGCCGGCGCCTTCGTAGAACCAGCCTTCGCCCAGGGTGGCATCCACGCGCACCGCGATCAGGTTGGGCTTGCCGTAGTCGAGCACGTCGCTGAGGTCGACCTCGAAGCCGCAATAGCCGCTGGCATTGCGCCCGACGATGTGGCCATTGCAGAACACGATGCAGTCGCGGAACACGCCGTCGAACACCAGGCTGATGCGCTTGCCCAGATCGTCTGCGGGAATCTGCAGCACGCGGCGATACCAGCCGACGCTGGTTTCCGGAAAGCTCGTGCCCAGCGGTTTGTAGCCGTGCGCGGCGGCCGGATCTTCCTCGGTGATGGTGGCCGAGATCGGTTCCTGCCGGAAGGGCAGGGTGACGGCCCAGTCGTGCGGCAGATCCAGCAGTTCCCAGCCACTGTCGTCGAAGGCGAGTTGCGCGGCGGTCGCAGTGTCCTTGCCGGCCTTGGCGAAGCTGCGCTGGAAGGTACCGAACTCGAAGTCGCGCGCTGGGTCGCTGGCATGGCCCAGATGGAAGCGCCAGCCGAAGTCGAACAGCAGCCGTTCGCGCGGTGCCAACGCTGCATCGCCGAGCGCGGCAAGCGGCGTGGCGGTGTTACCTGCAGCTGGTGCTGCAGCGGCGATGGCGGGCAGCAACGCACCGGCCGTACCGACCGGAAGTGCAGCGCTTACGCCGCTGGCGAGCATGCCGCGCAGCAGTTCGCGGCGATTGATGCCGGTCATGGCTGGGTCCTCTTGTCGGTATCCGCAGCGTTGCCTGGCGTGCCCGCAGCAGGCTTGCTTGTCGTTGCAGGTACGCCGGTATACGGGTGGCGCATGAAGTCGATCGCCGGCAGCACTTCATTGCCATGCTTGAAGTCGAAGAAGCTGGCGTTTTCCCACGACGAGCCGGTGCCCCAGCGTGTCTTGCAGCTGCTGCTGGTCCATACCGGCTCCCAGTACACGACGCCGGCGCCGCCGGTGTCGATCACCAGCTGGGTGAGGTCGACCATGTAGCGGAACTGGCCCTGCGGCGTGGCCGGGTAGCCGGGAATCAGCGAGTCTTGGCCGAGCAGATTGTGCGAGGTGTCGCCGGAGTCCAGCGTCCACGGATAGGCGGTTTCCACCACCACCACGTCGGCATCAAAGCGGCCGCGCAGGCGCTTGATGGTCTTGCCCAGCTCGGCCATCGACTGGGTCGACCACTTGCGGTAGTAGCTGATGCCGATCAGATCGTAGTCGGTGACGCCGGCCTTGGTCGCGGCGGCAAACCACGGTTCCACATTCTCCGGCTGGGCGATATGCAGCATCACCCGCGGCTTGATCGCCGAGCGTGCGCCGATGTCGCGTACCGCCTTGATGCCGGCGTTGAACAGCTTGGCGTTGCGCTGCCAGTCGATGGGGCGCTTTTTGTCCCACGGCTTGCTGTCCATCAGATCGGAATTGCTTTCGTTGCCCACTTGCACCAGCTCCGGCATCAGGCCGGCACGGTCGAGCGCGCTGAGCGTGTCATAGGTGAAGCCGTACAGCGTGCGCGCCAGTTCATCGGTATCGGTGATGCTGGCCCAGGCCTTAGGAATCAGCTGTTTTTCGCCGTCGGCCCAGTCGTCGGAATAGTGCAGGTCCAGCAGCACCTGCATGCCTTGCGCGCGTGCGCGTGCGATGGTCTTCTTGACGTCGGACAGGTCGCTGTAGCGGGTCCAGCGGGCATCGTTCCACAACCGCACGCGCACCAGATTGGCGCCGTGCGCATGGAACAGTTCGAACGGGTCCTTGACCACGCCGTTCTCGCGGTACTGCACACCGCATTCCTCCATCTCGTTGACGTAGGACAGGTCCGCGCCCAGATACAGCGTGGCGGGGGCCGGGGCGGCGTGTGCGAAGGTGGAGATGGCCAGCGCGAGCAGCGCGGGCGTCCAGAGGCGGCGTGTGGAGCGCATGCAATTCCTCGACAGATGAAACGCGGAGCGGGTGACAGCCTGCCGCATGCGGCGGTGCCGTCGTGCGGGCGGTGCGCGCAATCACAACGTCAGTGACGTAGGCGATTGCGCACACCGCGCGCAGTGGTGGAGCAGGCGTGCAACAGCGGTGTCAGCGGTGCTTTAGAACTTGTAGGTCGCTTCCAGCGCGTAGCGACGGCCGAACACCTGATAGCCGCCGTCGTCCTGGTTGGCCAGACGGTTGGGCTTGTTGTCGGTGTAGGCGCGCAGCGGTTCGTTGGTGAGGTTGCCGGCCTGGAAGCGGAAACCGAGCTGCTTGCTGTACTGCCAGTTCAGGCTCAGATCCACCGTGCCTTCGCTCTGCAGCCGTGCCAGCCGCGCCGCATTCCAGCCGTACACCACGGTGTAGGGGCTGTGGTACTTGTAACCCACGCGCGCCTCGAAGCTGCCGTTGCTGTACCACAGGTCGAAGGTGCCGGTCTTGCGTGCCAGCCCGCTCAGCGGCAGCGGGTTGTCTTCCGGTGAGAATTCCTTGAGGTTGGAATCGACCAGCGAGAAGTTGGAGTAGACGCCGAAGTTTTCCATGTGCGGGATGAAGTAGAACGGCGTCTGGAAGGTGAGTTCCACACCGTTGATATGCCCGCCGCCGCCATTGAACGGCGCACTGACCAGGTAATCCAGGCCGTTGATCACTTCGCGGTCGGTGCGGTAGCCGATGCTGGAATCCACTTCCTTGCGATACACCGCAATCGCCGCCAGCGCTTCCTTGTGGAAGTACCACTCGTAGGACAGGTCGACCTGGGTGGCCTTGAATGGATCCAGCTGCGGGTTGCCGCCGCTGCCGGTGAGCTGGCCGACGGTGACGTTGGGGTCGTCCAAGCGCCGGCCGGTGCGCAACTCGTCCAGTGGCGGACGTGCGATGACCTTGGCCACCGCAAAGCGCAGGATGCGTTGATCGTCGATCAGGAAGTTGACGGTGGCACTGGGCAACACGTCGGTATATTCCTTGCTGTCGCTGCTGGCCTGCACGGTGGTGCCGACCGAATCGAAGCCGTCGCTGGTGGTCTTGGTGTTGACCAGGCGCACGCCGATGTTGCCGGTGACATCGGTGCCGAACAGCTGCGAGCTGAACACCGCCTTGGCGAAGGCTTCGCGCACGTCTTCCTTGACGTTCCAGTGGTCGAGCAACTGCTCGTCGAGCGTGGCCGGGTCGAAACCGCCGAAGCCGATCTGGGCGATGGCATCCATGTTGCCGCCGGTCAGCGTGGGCACGTTCAAGTCCGGCATGGTCACCGGATAGATCAGGCCCTGGTACGCCGAGATCGGTTGGTCGTAACCGGACTGGTTGCTGATGAAGCGGCGGTTCTGCTTCTCGCGGCGCGCGGCGCGTGCGCCGAATTCCAGTGAGGTGAACGCCGCGGCATCGACCGGGCGGCTGGCGTTGAGCGCCAGCGCGGCGATCTTGTCGCGCAGCCCCTGCGGCTCGGTCTGGCCGGCGATGCCCCACTCGGGCGTGTCCGAGCTGGTGCTGATGGTGGGGGTGACGCTGCGGCGGAAATCGAACGAGACGGTGTCCGGGTTGCTGCCGAAGCGCACCGCCTGCCAAGTGTTGTCGCGCTTGGCCTGCGAGAACGACAGGTCACTGCCCAGCGTCCACACATCGCCGCTCCACTTGGCGTTGAGGCCGCCGGCAGTGAGCGTCTTGACCTCGTTGTAGTGGCTGACCACATGGTCGACCTGCAGGTTCGAGTTGGCCAGCGTGCCGGCCACCACGTCGCCATCGACGATAGTGTAGGACGAGCCCGGCGTGGTGTACGGATTGGCGCCGGTCGAGAAGGTGCTGTAGGCCAGGCCGTTGAACCAGTTCTGCAACTGGTCCTCGTCGATCTCGATACGCGAATACAGGCCGTCGAACTTCAACTCGAAGTTGCCCGAGCGCCATTGCACGGTGCCCATCGCACCGGTGCGGGTCTGCTCGGTCAGCTTGAGCTGGTCGGCCGCGCCCCACGGGGTCGGGTCCACGCGGCCGTCGCCGTCCACATCGCGCGAGGTGGTGGCATCGGTATAGCCCCAGCTGCCGATCGAGGAGTTGGAGTTCTTCTGTTTCTGGTAGGTGGCACCCAGCGCAACCGCGAGGTTGTCGTTAATCTGGTGCACCCAGCTGGCACCGAAGCGGCTGCCCCACGGGGAATAGCCGTCCACGTCCTTGGCGTGGTCGTAGAACACCGGGCCGGCGGTGCCGACAAAGCCCGGGCCGGTGTAGTCCAGCGGGCTGATGGTGGAGATGTCCACCGTCGCGGCAAGGCCGCCGGCGACCAGGTCCGCCGACTGGGTCTTGTAGACCTTGACGGTGGAGACGATCTCGGTGGGAAACACTTCCCAGCGCACGGCGCGATTGGGCTCGGAGGAGGCGATTTCGCGCCCGTTGACGGTGCCCATGGTCATGCGCGGGCCAAGGCCACGCACGGTCGCCAGGCTCTCGTTGCCGCGGTCGCGGGTACCGTTGACGCCGGGCAGGCGCACCAGCGCTTCGGCGACGGTAACATTGGGCATCTGGCCCATGTTGTCGGCGGAGATCACTTCCATGACGTGATCGGACATCTGCTTGGCCTGCACCGCCTGGTTCAGGCTGGCGCGCTGGCCGATCACGGTGATGTTGTCGAGCGTGACCGGCGGCGCAGCCGTGGTGGTGGCATCAGTGGCCGGCGGCGCGGCAGGCGCGCTGTCCTGTGCGTGCGCACTGAACGCGGTGGCCAGCACACAGGCGATGGTGGTGCAGAGAACGTCGCGCACGGGGGTGCGGCGCAGGCGCATGCGCCGGCTGGCCGGGTGGCCGGTGTGGTGAACGGGCATCGTTTGATCCCTCCCAGGACAAAGTTACCGAATGAAATAGTGGCCGCTGGTGCGGCGCTGTGGCGCGGCTGCGCGTTGGCGTGTCCAACGCGGGCATGGCGGTTGCTGCGGTGTGGAGCTGATTGATCGTTTGCGTGACGCTGCGACGATGGTCGATCGCCTTGACGTCCCCCTGTCCTGCATGTGTCCGCTTCAGGGTAGAAGCGCAAGTCATTCCATTCCAATGAAGCATTTTGCGGGAGCTATCTCGCGTTGGAATGCTGCAGTGCAGCGGTAGCGTCTGCCCGGTCACAGTTGCGGTGTGCGTGGCCTGTACCGCGGACCAAGGTTGCCTGGTCGGCGCGACGGACCAGGGTTCTGCACTAGCGCGGGTGGGCAGATAACCGGGGCAATGCCGGAAAGGCGCGCTGCATGCAGTCGTTGCGTTCGCAGGTCAGGCAGCCGGGGCCGATCGGCACCGCATCGTCCACCGCGTCCAGGTCCCAGCCGCGCGCATACACCAGTTGATCGGCATGGCGCAGGTCGCAGCCCATCGCCAACGCAAAGGTCTTGCGCGGGCGGCCGTAGCCGGGCGCGCCGCTGCTGACCTGGCGCGCCAGCCAGAAGTAGCGCCGGCCATCGGGCATGCGCGCGATCTGGGTCAGGATGCGGTCGGGCTGGTTGAAGGCCTCATAGACGATCCACAGCGGACAGGCGCCGCCGACATGCGAGAAGTGGAAGTCGGTGGCCGAGTGGCGCTTGGACACGTTGCCGGCACGATCGACCCGCATGAAGAAGATCGGCAGCCCGGCCGCACCGCGCCGCTGCAAGGTGCTGAGCCGGTGGCAGACCGCCTCGAAGCCGACGCCGAAGCGATCGGCCAGCCATTCGATGTCGTAGCGCGAGCGCTGGGCGCTGCGCAGGAATTGGCCATACGGCATCACCAGCGCGCCGGCGAAATAGTTCGACAGCCCGATCCGTGACAACGCGATACGCTCGGCATCTTCGAAGCCGGCATCGGCGATGCGTGCGTCGAGCAAGGGCGCGCATTCCAGCAAGGCCAGTTGCGCGGCCATCTGGAAGGCCTGCTGGCCAGGGCGCAGATGCGCGGGCAGCCACAGCACGCGCGCCTGCGTATCCACACTGCGCTTGTCGCTGTGCAGATCGGGCGCGTCCTGCACCAGCAGGCCGTGGCGATCGGCCAGGCGTTGGCGCAGCCGCAGCGGCAGGTTGTCCGAGGTCAGGCCGAGTTCGGCATACAGCGCCTCGGCGCGCTCATCCAGTTCCGGCAGATAGTTGTGCGCGCGGTTGAAGTAATCGCGCACCTGCTCGCCCGGCGACAGCGAGGGCAGTGCGGCGTGGTCGGCGCCGATCTGTATTTCCAGTGCGGCGGTGCGCTCGAGCAGGTGCTGGTGGGCGCGGTGCAGGTCCAGCAGGGCCTGGGCCACCTGCGGCAGGTTGCCGGTGAGCACGCGCAGTTCGGCGGCCGAGAGGCTGTGGCCCAGGCTGCGCAGCGATTCGTCCAGCGGCTCGACCAGCGCGGCCGGGTCGTCCAGGTCGAGCAGGCCGTCCAGATCGCCCAGGGTGGCTTTGAGCCGCTGCTGGATTGCCAGGGTCAGGGGGCGCTGGTTGCGCTCGATCTGGTTGAGGTAGCTCGGCGACAGCCCGAGCCGGCGTGCCAGCTCCGCCTGGGTCAGGCCGTGGCGCTGGCGCAGCCGCTGCAGGCGCAGGCCGAGCTGGTGGCGGAGCGGGAGGGACGACTGCGGCATTCGCAAGATTCGCAAAATAGTGGCGGCAGCTTAGCGCGATTAAGCAGTCTCGGGCTGGGAATGCCAGGTCCCGCTGCGAACAATGCGAAGTATCCGTAGCGACCTTCTGCGAGCGACCCTGCAATGAGTGATTCCGTCCCGCGCGTTTCCCTGTTGATCGACGGCCAGTTCGTCACCTCCGCCAGCACCCATTGGCAGGACGTGGTCAACCCGGCCGATCAGTCGGTGCTGGCACAGGTGCCGTTCGCCACCACTGGCGAAGTGGCCGCGGCGGTGGCGGCGGCCAGCCAGGCCTTCGTGAGCTGGCGCAAGACCCCGATCGGCACGCGTGCGCGCATCTTCCTCAAGTACCAGCAGCTGATCCGCGAACACATGCCCGAGCTGGCCGCGCTGCTCAGCGCCGAGCAGGGCAAGACCCTGGCCGATGCCGAAGGCGATGTGTTCCGCGGGCTGGAAGTGGTGGAACACGCCGCGGCAATCGGCAACCTGCAGTTGGGCGAGTTGGCCAACAACGTCGCCAACGGCGTGGACACCTATAGCCTGCTGCAGCCGCTGGGCGTGTGCGCGGGCATCACCCCGTTCAACTTCCCGGCGATGATTCCGTTGTGGATGTTTCCGATGGCCATCGCCACCGGCAACACCTTCGTGCTCAAGCCCTCCGAGCAGGACCCGATGGTGACCATGCGGCTGGTGGAATTGGCGCTGGAGGCGGGCATTCCCAAGGGCGTGCTCAATGTCGTGCACGGCGGCGAAGACGTGGTCAACGCGTTGTGCGACCACCCGGACATCAAGGCGCTGTCGTTTGTCGGTTCGACCAGGGTCGGCACGCACGTCTATCGGCGCGCCTCGCTGGCAGGCAAGCGCGTGCAATGCATGATGGGTGCGAAAAACCATGCCGTGGTGCTGCCGGACGCCAATCAGGAGCAGACGCTCAATGCGATGGTCGGCGCCGCCTTCGGTGCGGCCGGCCAGCGCTGCATGGCGGCATCCACACTGGTGCTGGTGGGCGAGGCGCGGCAATGGATTCCGGCGCTGGTGGCCAAGGCCAGGGGCCTGACCCTGGGCGCGGGCAATGCGCCGGGCACCGAGGTCGGGCCGCTGATCTCCTGCGCGGCGCGCGAGCGTGTGGAAGGCTTGATCGCCTCCGGCGTCGAGCAGGGCGCCACACTGGAACTGGATGGGCGCGCGCCCAGCGTGCCGGGCTTCGAGCAGGGCAACTTCGTCGGCCCGACGATCTTCTCCGGCGTGCGGCCGGGCATGCGCATCTACGACGAGGAAATCTTCGGCCCGGTGCTGGTGATCCTGGAGGCGGCCACGCTGGACGAGGCCATCGCCCTGGTCAATGCCAACCCCAATGGCAATGGCACCGCCTTGTTCACCCAGTCCGGCGCGGCGGCGCGGCGTTTCCAGGAAGACATCGACGTGGGCCAGGTCGGCATCAACGTGCCGATCCCGGTGCCGGTGCCGCTGTTCTCGTTCACCGGATCGCGTGCCTCAAAGCTCGGCGACCTGGGCCCGTACGGCAAGCAGGTGGTGATGTTCTACACCCAGACCAAGACCGTGACCGCGCGCTGGTTCGACGACGAAACGCTGGGCCACGGCGTCAACACCACCATCTCCCTCAAGTGACACGATCGCCATGAATGCAGCCATCCAGCTACACGCCAATACAGCCGATTTGAATGACGAGCAGGAAGCCTTCCGCGCTGCCGCGCGCGACTTTGCCGACAAGGAACTCGCACCGCACGCCGCGCACTGGGATGCGGAAAGCCACTTCCCGCGCGAGGCGATCGCCAAGGCGGCTGAGCTGGGGTTCTGCGGGCTGTACACCGATGAGGGCGTGGGCGGCCTGGGCATGCGCCGGCTCGATGCCGCGGTGGTGTTCGAGGAACTCGCCACGGTCGATCCATCCACCTCGGCGTTCATCAGCATCCACAACATGGCCACCTGGTTGATCGCCAGTTACGGCAACGACGCGGTACGCGCGCAGTGGGGCGAGGCGATGACCAGCGGCGCCAAGCTGGGTTCGTACTGCCTCACCGAGCCGGGTGCCGGCTCGGACGCGGCCTCGCTCAAGACGCGTGCACAGCGCGATGGCGACAGCTACGTGCTCAACGGCAGCAAGGCCTTCATTTCCGGCGCGGGCGCCACCGATGTGCTGGTGGTGATGGCGCGCACCGGCGACGACGGCGCGCGCGGCATCAGCGCCTTCGTGGTGCCCGCCGATGCGCCCGGCATCAGCTACGGCCGCAAGGAAGAGAAGATGGGCTGGAACAGCCAGCCCACCCGCGGGGTGAGCTTCGAGAACGTGCGCATTCCGGCCGGCAATCTGCTGGGCAAGGAGGGCGAGGGCTTCAAGATGGCGATGAAGGCGCTGGATGGCGGCCGCATCAATATCGCCGCCTGCTCGTTGGGAGCGGCGCAAGGCGCGCTGGATGCCGCCCGCCGCTACATGGGCGAGCGCCGGCAGTTCGGCAAGAAGCTGGCCGATTTCCAGGCGCTGCAATTCAAACTGGCCGACATGGCCACGCAACTGGTGGCCGCGCGGCAGATGGTGCACACCGCTGCGCGCAAGCTCGATGCCGGCAGCCACGATGCCACCGTGTGGTGCGCGATGGCCAAGCGCTTCGCCACCGACGCCGGCTTTGCGATCTGCGACGATGCCTTGCAGATCCACGGCGGCTACGGCTATATCCGCGAGTATCCGATCGAGCGCCTGCTGCGCGACAGCCGCGTGCACCGCATCCTGGAAGGCACCAACGAGGTGATGCGCATGATCATTGCGCGCCACCTGCTCAACGGCGAGGAGGAATTGCGATGAGCGATTGGGCAACACGCACGCATACCGGTTTACATGTCGAACGCGACGGCCATGTCGCCATCGTCACCCTGCGCAATCCGCCGGCCAACACCTGGACCGTGCACAGTCTTGCAGCCTTGCGCGATCTGGTCCGCGCGCTGGATGCGGACCGCAGCATCTACGCGCTGGTGATCACTGGCGACGGCGAGAAGTTCTTCAGTGCCGGCGCCGATCTCAAGCAGTTTGCCGATGGCGACAAGGCTGCTGCACGGGAGGCCGCGCGCCGCTTCGGCGAAGCTTTCGAAGCCTTGAGCGCGTTTCGCGGCGTGTCGATCGCCGCCATCAACGGCTATGCGATGGGTGGTGGCCTGGAGTGCGCGCTGGCCTGCGATCTGCGCATTGCCGAGCAGCACGCGCAACTGGCTTTGCCGGAAGCCAGCGTCGGCTTGTTGCCGTGCGCCGGCGGCACCCAGAACCTGCCGCGCCTGGTCGGCGAGGGCTGGGCCAAGCGCATGATCCTGCTCGGCGAGCGTCTGGATGCCGCCACGGCGCACCGCATCGGCCTGGTGGAAGAGGTGGTGGGCACGGGCGAGTCGCGCGCGCTGGCCATTGCCTGGGCACAGCGCGCCGGCAAGCAGAGTCCGGCCAGCGTTGCGGCGTGCAAGCGCCTGGTGCAGTCCACCCGCCACGGCACGCATGCCGCCGCGCTGGTGGCAGAGCGCGAAGCCTTCGTCGACCTGTTCGAGCAGGCGGATCAGGCCGAGGGAGTGGCGGCCTTTCTCGAGAAGCGCGCACCGCAGTGGAGCAATGGCTGATGCTGGATGTGAGCCTCCCCGAAGAAGCCCCGGTGCTGTTCGAACAACGCGATTGCGCCGACGGGCATCGCATCGGTATCGCCACCTTGAATGCGCCCAGGACGCTCAACGGCCTGTCCCTGCAGATGACGCGCCTGCTGGATGCACAGTTGCGCATCTGGGCCGACGATACGCAGATTGCCTGCGTGGTGCTGCGTGGCGCAGGCGAGAAGGCGTTGTGCGCGGGTGGCGATCTGCATGGTCTGTACCAGAGCATGCGCGCGCATCGCGAGGCGGTGCCGGATGCGCAGCAACGTCGCGCGCAACCGCAGGGCAATGCGCACGCCGCTGCGTTCTTCGAAGAGGAATATCGGCTCGACCATCGCATCCACACCTACCCGAAGCCGCTGCTGTGCTGGGGCCACGGCATCGTCATGGGCGGCGGCATCGGCCTGATGTCCGGTGCCAGCCATCGCGTGGTCACCGAGCGCTCGCGGCTGGCGATGCCGGAGATCAGTGTCGGCCTGTTTCCCGACGTGGGTGGCAGCTGGTTGTTGCGCCGCGTGCCGCACGGCGCCGGATTGTTCCTGGCACTGACCGGCGCGCCGCTGGACGCCAGCGATGCCATTTATGCCGGGCTTGCGGATGTGCGCCTGGAGCATGCGCAATATGCGGCAGTGCTGGACGCCCTGGACGCGCATGCCTGGACAGGCGATGCCGATGAGGATCGCGCCCAGCTCGGCGCATTCCTGCACGGGATTGCGCAACCGCTGGCGCCGGGCCCGCTGCAGGTGCATGCGGCGCTGATCGCGCAATTGGTGGCAGGCCAGACGCTGCAGGAGGTAGTCGCCGCAATCCTGGCACTGCAAAGCGAAGATGCCTGGCTGCAGGCCGCGCGTGCAACGCTGGCCGCCGGCGCCCCCGGCTCGGCGCGCCTGGCCTGGGAGCTGCAACGTCACCCGGGCACCGGCACGCTGGCAGACACCTTTCGCACCGAGTACGTGGTGGCGCTGCATGCCGCCGCGCATGGCGACTTCGCCGAAGGCATTCGCGCGCTGTTGATCGACAAGGACCGCACGCCGCAGTGGCAGCCTGCCGCGCTCGAACAGGCCGATGCGCAATGGGCGGCGGCATTCCTGCAAT
Organism: Xanthomonas sp. LMG 8993; assembly: GCF_009835065.2. Lineage (NCBI taxonomy): Bacteria > Pseudomonadati > Pseudomonadota > Gammaproteobacteria > Lysobacterales > Lysobacteraceae > Xanthomonas > Xanthomonas sp. LMG 8993. Next base: position 285,111 of record NZ_QVIF02000001.1, read on the forward strand.
CGCCCTGGCCGCCTGCACGGCATCCACTTGCCGATCTTGGTGCAGGTTGAGTCGCTGACACGCCGCTGCGAACGGTCTTGGCGGATGCGGACAATGAGCCGCATCCGCAGTGCAGGGCCGAGGAACGCCACTGCATCCGTTTGCCGCACTGCGCTGCGGCCGGGCACACCATTCAACGGCCGCGCCAGTCGGTGATGGCCGCCCAACCCTGGAAAACCACACCATGAGCAAGATCGCTTTTATCGGCCTGGGCAATATGGGCGGGCCGATGGCCGCCAACCTGAGCAAGGCCGGGCACCAGCTGCGGGTGTTCGATCTGGTGCCCGCTGCGCTGGATGCGGCAGTCGCTGCCGGCGCGCATGCCGCCAGCTCCGCACACGACACCCTGGCCGACGCCGAGATCGTGATCTCGATGCTGCCGGCCAGCCGCCATGTCGAAGCGCTGTACCTGGGCGAGGCCGGGATTCTGGCGCAGATTCCCGAAGGTGCCCTGGTAATCGACTGCAGCACCATCGCACCCGCCAGCGCACGCAAGCTCGCCGCCGAGGCGCAGGCGCGTGGCCTGGCGGTGCTGGATGCGCCGGTCTCCGGCGGGACGGCGGGTGCGGCGGCAGGCAGCCTGACGTTTATCGTCGGCGGCGCCGCGCAGGTATTGGAGCGCGCGCGGCCGGTGTTGCAGGCAATGGGCAAGAACATCTTCCACGTTGGCGACAACGGCGCCGGCCAGGTCGCCAAACTGTGCAACAACATGGCGCTGGGCGTGATCATGGCCGCCACCGGCGAGGCGCTGGCGCTCGGCGTTGCGCAGGGGCTGGACCCGGCGGTGCTGTCGCAGATGATGGCGGTCAGCACCGGACGCAGCTGGGCCACCGAAGTGTGCAATCCGTGGCCGGGCGTGTTGCCCAGCGCGCCGGCATCGCGCGGTTACAGCGGCGGCTTCGGCAACGATCTGATGCTCAAGGACCTGGGGCTGGTCGCCGAATCCGCAGTGCAGGCAGGCGTGTCGATTCCGCTCGGCGAGCTGGCGCGCAATCTGTACGCGATGAACAGCCAGGCCGGCAACGGTGCGCTGGATTTCTCCAGCGTGATCAAGCTGGTGGCCAAGGTTTGAGAGCGGCGAGCAAAAGTGTCTACGCCCACCGTCAAGTAGGTGCGGCTGGAGTGGTGATTCGTCTCTGTCTGGAGAGTTGATCGAACTAGGGGTGTCGGCTGTAGAGCGGATGATCTGCGGCTTGGCTGCGAGGTCCTTGCCCGCCCACCATCGCAGGACACGCCGCAAGTACGTCCTTGTAGGCTCTTACGCGGCATCCTTGCCGCGTAAGGTCCCGCGACGGTGGGCGGGCAAGGACCAGTCGAGTTGATCGGTGTGCATTTTTTTTTTTCAATAGCACAGCCAGCAAACTGTCTGACGCGGTGAGGGCACCGCGCACTCGACGCTGTGGTTTTGCTGCAGGGCCCTTGCCCGCCCACCATCGCGGGACACGCCGCAAGTACGTCCTTGTAGGCTCTTACGCGGCATCCATGCCGCGTAAGGTCCCGCGACGGTGGGCGAGCAAGGACCAGTCACGATGGTCGGTACGCACGGTTGCAAGCAGGGGCAGGCGGTGCATGCAGCACATGCAGCGCAGCCGTCCGACGAGGTGCGGTCTGATCGGCTTCTTTCTATCGAGCAACGTCACTGCCAATACGACATCACTCCACCCGCTAACGAAAGCGGGGGTTGCCGACACGTTGCCGCCATCGCTGCGGCGTTCGAGAGGTTCTGTTGGCCGCCCCAAGTCGCTATCCGGCCTGGGCAACAAGGTGCGGCGCCGCGCTCGCGTGATGTGATGTCATCACGCCCGGGTGTAATAGTCTCCGCCATCGCGTGCGCCTAAGGTGCGCGCATTGCACGAGGCCACCGCATCCATGGGACACGACCACAACCACGCACCCAGCGAAATCCGCCACGAGACACCGCTGTGGTGGGCGCTGGGACTCACCGCCACGTTCCTGCTGGCGGAAGTCATCGGTGCGTTCATCACCAACAGCCTGGCGCTGCTGTCCGATGCCGCACATATGGCCACCGATACCGTGGGCCTGATGATCGCCCTGCTTGCCGTGCGCCTGAGCCGTCGTCCTGCCGATGCGCGCCGTACCTACGGCTATGTGCGGCTGGAAGCGCTCGGCGCGCTGGCGAATGGGGCGCTGTTGTTCGCAGTCGGCGCCTACATTCTCTGGGAGGCCGCGCAGCGCTTCCGCGCACCGCAGGATATTTCCTCCAGCGGCATGCTGCTGATCGCCGGTTTCGGCCTGGTGATCAATCTGATCGCCATGAAGTTGCTGCACGCCGGCAGCGGCGAGAGCCTCAACGTCAAGGGTGCCTATCTCGAGGTCTGGAGCGACATGCTTGGCTCGGTGGCGGTGATCATCGGCGCGTTGCTGATCCGCTGGACCGGCTGGCAATGGATCGACCCGGTGCTGGCCGTGCTGATCGGCCTGTGGGTGCTGCCGCGCACCTGGGTGCTGCTGCGAGAGGCGATCAACGTGCTGCTAGAAGGCGTGCCCAAAGGCATCGATCTGCCGCAGGTGCAGCAGGCGCTGAGCAGCTACCCCGGCGTCGAAGACGTGCACGACCTGCATGTCTGGGCACTGGCCTCCAGCACGCCCGCGCTCACCGCACACGTGGTGGTCAGCGAAACCACCGACCGCGACCGCCTGCGCGACGCCCTCGCCGAGCTGCTGCACGCGCGTTTCGAGATCACCCACGTCACCTTGCAGGTGGAGAGTGGCGACTGCGGCACCGAGCCGTGTGGCGCGGCCCCGGCCGCGCAAGGCGCCGCGCATGACGATCACCGTGGTCACGCGCATTCGCACGGCGGCCACGCGCACTGACGCGGACCACGCCGCCAGTGGGCTTGTTGTCTGATCGGCGGTGGCATGGCGTTGCCTGGAGCAGCGCCCAGCCAGGTCATCGGGTCCGATCCAGGGGAGAACCGTCCTGCTTCCTGGCTGCCTCCCAGGCCGTATGATCGAGCCGGGGAAGACTGCGAGGCCGGCGGCGCAATGGCGGTACAGATCGAACAACGCAACGAACGCATCGCCACGCTGATCGCCGAGGCGGGCGCGGCAGCATCGGCCGGGCAATGGCAACAGGCCGAGCAATTGTGGACACAGGTGCGCCAGTTGGCGCCGACGCACCCGCAGGCCTTGTACAGCCTGGGCGTGCACGCCTACCAGCGCGGCGATGCAACGGCGGCGCTGGAATACCTGGCAGGCGCACGCGCAAGCAGCCCGGGCGATCCGATGATCGTGCTGACCATTGCGGTGGTGAAGCAGGCGCAAGGCGATGTGGATGGCGAATGGCAGGCCATCAGCGCGGCGCTGGCGCTGGATGCGTACTTCCTGCCCGGGCTGCTGGCAAAGGCCGCATTCCTGCAGGCACGCGGCCGTCCGCGCGCCGCCGCTAGTGTCTATCGCGATGCGCTGAAGGTCGCGCCGCCGGAGCCGCAATGGCCTGCGGTGTTGCGTCGCAAGCTGGCCCTGGCCACGCAGGCGGTGGAGCAGGACACGCTTGAGCTGGAGGCGCAATTGCGCGCCGTCCTGGACGCTCCTGGCATCGCCGTGGACGCCGCACTCGCAGGACGCTGGGCGGAAGCGGCCGCGATCGCATGCGGGCGCAGTCGCCCGTTCCATTCCCAATCCAACCGCTTGTACATCCCGCGACTGCCAGCCCTGCCGTTTCACCCGCCGGACGCGTTTCCCTGGATCGCTGCAGTACAGCGTCAGACCGCGGCGATCGCGCAGGAACTTCGCGCCGTCATGCACGAGGACAAGGGCGGCTTTGCGCCGTACATCGCCTACGCGCCGGACCAGCCGGTCAATCAGTGGAAGGAGCTCAACCATTCGCCGGCATGGAGTTCCTATCCGTTGTGGGCACATGGACAGCCGGTGGATGAGCATCTGCGGCAGTGCCCGGCAACCGCCGCCGCGTTGGCATTGGTCGATGCGGCGCAGATCGACGGCGTGTGCCCCAACGCGATGTTTTCGGTGCTTGCGCCGCAGACGGTCATTCCGCCGCACCACGGCGAGACCAACGCACGTCTGGTGGCGCATCTTCCGTTGATCGTGCCCGAGGGCTGCAGCTTCCGGGTCGGTTACGACTGGCGGCAGTGGGAGGTCGGCAAGGTACTGGTGTTCGACGACTCGATCGAGCATGAAGCGCGCAACGCGAGCGCGCAGCAGCGTGCGGTGCTGATCTTCGATGTCTGGAACCCGCTGCTGAGCCAGGAGGAGCGGCAGATGGTCAATGCCATGGAGACGGCGATTGCGCGCCACCGTGCGGGATGAGGTGGTGCCGGTAGTCGGCCGGTTCAGTCCGCAGGCATGATGCCAAACCGGGCAAGTGTGTCGCGCAGCGGAGCGAGCTGGGTCGCGTAGGGTTTCCAGCGTCCGGACGCATCGCCATGCAGGGGTTGGCGCACCTGCCAGTAGCTGGCTGTCCTGACGGCTCCAGGCGCCTTGTGGAAATCCAGGCAATCCGGTTCCCAGGGCAACTGCAAAAAGTCCAGCAGTGCGCGCAGGCTGGGCTCCGGCGCGGCGACAAAGGCGTCGTAGTCGAACGTGTGGATGCTGTCCGGATACAGCGACAGCCAATGCGCCATCAGTCGCTGGTAGGCGGCATAGAAATGCCCGATGTCCTCCAGCCGGCCCGCATAGTCAAAGCGTTGCGGATTGAGCTGCTGCATGAAGATCGACAGCCCGTTGTCCAGCGGGTGACGGCGTGTGTGCACGATCCTGGCCGCCGGAAACAGCTGCTTGATCAGCCCGATCAGCAGAAAGTTGTCGGGGCGCTTGTCGGTGATGTAGCGCAGTTGCGCATGCTGGGGAACGGCTGCTGCCATGCGTTGACGATAGGCCGCGGCCAGCTGCGTCAGCGTGTGCGAGGACAGATGCTGCGCGGCTTGCGGGAACGGCGACAGCGACTGTGCAACCAGTCGCGGCAGCGCATCCAGTTCGCCCCCGGCGGCAATGCACGAGTGGCGCGACAAGGCCTGTTCGATCAAGGTGGAGCCGGAGCGGAACATGCCGCAGATAAACAGTGCCGGCACCGCGTCGCCGACAGCATCCATGGGCGGTGGCTGGCGCGCGTCGCTTGCATCGGCAAATACCGCAGCGATGCTGTCGAACTGCTGCTGTGTGCGGATCGGGTCATAGCGCCGCGCATGTGCATGGCCATGCCGGTTGGCGGCACTGGCCGCAGCGAATGCCTGGCTGTGCAGGCCGAGGCGGTCGTAGGCATGGGCCAGTGCATGCAGCAGCGTGGCCGTCAACGCAGGATCCTGTCCCGCGACCGAGCCTGCCTGCGCAAGTGCAAGCAGGCGTGTGTCCTGCGCATGCGTGGGAGGATCCAGGTGCAGCAGGCGTGCGGTGGCTTGCAGCTGCAGCGCCCGTGTCTGGGCATCGACAGGAGGACTGGCGAGCAGCCGGCGATAGGCGGCGACCGCCTGGTCGCGTGCGCCCAGCTCTTCCTGCAGGTTGCCCAGATTGAGCAAGGCCGGGGCGTAGTCCGGCCGGCACTGCAGTGCCAGGTCGAGTTCCTTCAGCGCTGCCGCCTCCTGATGAAGATGGTCACTCAGCAGCGCGGCGCGATTGAGATGGATCTGTTCCGGCAGTGCGGCACCGCATTGCAATGCCTGCGCATAAGCGTCCAGTGCGGCGGATGCCTCGCCGGTCTGGCGCAGCAGATATCCCAGGTTGTACCAGGCATCGGCGCAGCGGGGCTGCGCTTGCAGGATGCGGCGATAAGCGGCGATCGCCTGCGCCAGATGGCCTTGTTGCAGTAAGCGTGCGGCGTGCTGCAAGGACGGGTCCAAGGCGTTTTCCAGGCATTCTTGCAGCGGGTGGGAGACCTGCAGCTTAGGCGGCGCCGTCGGTGCGTTCAATCGGCCCGTGGCGGACGGTGATGAGCGGTCTTTCCTGTGTGCGCCGCTTGCCTTGTATGCTCTGCTGCAATCGACGAGTGAAGATGCGCGCATGCACAAGCGAGTGGTGTGGGGGCTGACGGTGTTGAGCTGCGCCTGGGCGGCATCGGCGCAGGACGTGCCGACGCATCGCTGCGCCGCAGTACTCGATCCCTTGCCGCGGCTGGCCTGCTATGACGCCAGCTTCCCGCCAACGCAGGCGGTGCGGGCGGCGGAGGCGGACAGGGCAGTCAGGGCATTCGGCCGCAGCAGCCAACAGGCCTCGGCAGCGACAGGCGCGCAGCAGTCAGCGCCTGCGCAACTCACCGCGAAGGTGCTCGCGGTGGCGTATCAGCCAGACGGTACGCGCATCGTGTCGCTGGACAGTCGCCAGCGTTGGGCGCTGACGGAAGCGACCAGCCGCGGGCCGCTGGCCGAGGGCGAGGTCGTGGTGATCCGCAAGGCCGCAATGGGAAGCTACATGCTGGTCACCGCTGCCGGTGTGGCACTACGTGCCCGCCGCATCGACTAGCCAGGCCACCGACGGCATCGCAACAGACAGAAGAGAATGGATGACTGAGAGACCGCTACGCGCCCTGTTGCACAACGGGTATCAACTGCTGCGTCAGGGACGTTATGCCGAGGCAGCTGTGTTCGCCGACCGCGCCTGCGCAGAGCAGCCAGGCAATGCGCATCTGCTGGAGCTTGCCAGCGAAGCCCGGTTGGCCAACGGCGATCCGCAGGCCGCAGCCGACCGCATCGCACAGGCTGCGGCGGTTGCAACGTCACCGCTCCCGCTATTGATCAAATACGCCAGCTTGCTGCTGCAGCTGCGTCGCCGCCGCGAGGCCCGGCTCGTCGCCGGCCAGGCGCAGGCGTTGGCGGCCGCCGACGGCGCTGCATGGTGGCGGATCGGTGCGCTGTACAGTGGCTGCCACGAGGTGGCGGCCGCCCGTGATGCGTACCGGCATGCGATGACATTGCTGGGAGAACAGCCCGGCTTGCTGTACGACCTCGCCACCATGCAGTTCTTTGGCGGTGAATTCGATGCGGCTGAGCTCACCCTGGAGCGGCTATTGCAACTGGCACCCGGCACGGGCGATGCCTTGTACCTGCGCGCCACGCTCCGGCGTCAGACCGGGCAGCACAACCACCTGGACGATCTGCGTCACCGCTTGACCACGCTATCGGAACCATCCGCCCGAGCGGCCGGTCTGTACGCCTTGAGCAAGGAGCTGGAGGACCTGGGCCAGCATGCGGAGTCGTTCGAGACATTGACCGCAGCAGCGGCCTGCAAGCGCAAGACTTTGCAATACGACGTTGCTGCCGAGTGTGCGCATATCGCCCAGGTGCTCGAGGCGTACGGCCCGGCTGCCTTGCGCGCACTGCAGCCCGGTCATGCGGGCGAGGGAGCGATCTTCATCGTCGGTTTGCCACGCTCCGGCACCACTTTGCTGGAGCGCCTGCTGATCCAGCGCGGCGGTGCACGCTCGGCCGGGGAGCTGATGGATTTCGGTGCGTTGCTCGGCAGTGCGACCTCCGGCGTACTGTCGACCAATCCCGAACTGACCGCCGCCCAGGCATCGCTGCAGATCGATTTCGCGGCGCTTGGGCAGGAGTATCTGCGCGGTGCCCGTGAGCTGGTGCACGACCATCCGGTGTTCATCGACAAGCTGCCGGTCAATTACCTGTATTGCGGCATGATTGCCGCCGCGCTGCCACGCGCACGCATCATCCATCTGGTGCGCGATCCGCTGGACACCTGTTATGCGATGTACAAGACCTTGTTCTACAACGCCTATCCGTTCTCGTACGCGCTCGATGAGCTCGCGGATTACTACCTGGCCTACCAGCAGACCATGCGGCACTGGCATGCGGTGCTGCCCGGCGCCATTCTCGACGTGCACTACGAAGAGTTGGTGCGCGATACCGACCAGCAGATCACGCGGGTGCTGAGTTGGTGCGGGCTGGCGCGCAGCGACACCATCGCCGAACTGGAGCATGTGCCGTTCGTGACTGCGAGCGCGGCGCAGGTGCGCGGCGATGTCCACCAACGCTCGGTGCATAGCTCTCGCCGGCATCTGGACGTACTGCTGCCGTTGTTGAGGCGACTTCAGGCAGCTGGCGTGATCGTGCCCGGCGCCGAAGTGGTGTAGCGATTGGCGCTGGCCGATCCACCGGTCCAGTCCTCCGAGTGAGCGCGCCGCCGGCTCGCGAGCCACGAGCGAACACACGTGGCGGCATCGAGCCCTACATCAGACACCGGCGGCAAAGGGCCACTTTTGCCTGACTTCCGCACTGTTTTGGGGATTCGTCGCACCGATTCGGAGCATTTCTGAATGGCGCTTTAATTCTCCTCAACGTGGTCTTAACATCGGGTTGGCAACGTTTTTTCGGGCGCTCTTTCGTCCGGCCGTTCGCCAGTGTGGAAGCGCAGTTTGATGCGCTTGCCAACAACGTCGCAGCACGTGCCGGCATTGCCTCAGATGCCGATGCAGTGCGTCGCGCTCACCCGTTCGAACTTCTCGGAGAGAGAGATGAGATTGAAGACCACCAAGCTGCGCGACGCCATCCGGGTATCGCTCACGGTTGGCGCTGCCGCATTTGCCCTGTCGGGAACCGTGATGGCGCAGGAGCAGCCCTCGACGGAACTCAAGAGCCTGGACGCGATCAGTGTCACCGGTACGCGCATCAAGAGCCAGACGATGACTGCCTCCAGTCCGGTGGCAGAGATCAACAAGGAGGAATTCCAGTACACCGGCTCGACCAAGGTCGAAGATCTGATCAACCAGTACCCGCAGCTCTCGGCGAGCTTCGACAACTTCGCCAACAATGGCTCGCAGGGGTATGCGACCGTCGATCTGCGTGGATTGGGCGCGCAGCGCACCTTGACCCTGGTCAACGGCAGGCGCATTCCCAAAGGCATCGGCGAGAGTCCGGACATCAGCATCATTCCGGCAGCGCTGGTGCGCCGCGTGGACATCCTGACCGGCGGCGCCTCGGCGGTGTACGGCTCCGATGCCGTCGCCGGCGTGGTCAATTTCGTGCTCGACGACGAGTTCGAAGGTGTCAGTGTCGACATGGGCTACAACGCCTACCAGCACGACAACGGCAACACCTTGATGCGCGGTCTGATGGACGACGCCGGTTACGATTATCCGACTGGAAACTCCGATTTCGACGGCATCTCCCGCAATGTGGATTTGGCCATCGGCGGCAGCTTCGGCGAGGCGGGGCATGCCACCGCATGGGCCACCTGGCGCGAAAACGATCCACTGCTGCAGGGCCAGCGCGATTACTCCGCATGCGCATTGAGCAACCGCGGCACCGCCTGCGGCGGCTCTGCCACCGCAGATCCAGCCAACTTCTATGTCGTCGCTCCGTCGGCTGGCGCGTTCTACGTGCAGCCTTCAGCCGGCGGCACCTGGTCGCAGGTCGCATCCCCGAACCTCTACAACTTCGCGCCGTTGAATTACTACCAGCGTCCGGACACGCGCTACACGGCCGGCACCAACATCAAGTACGAGGTCAACGAGCACTTCAAGCCCTATCTCGAAACCTTGTTCGTCAACCGCAAGAGTTCGACCCAGATCGCGCCGTCGGGTGCGTTTTTCACCGACCTCAACGTCAACTGCGCCACCTCGGTGATCGGCAGCCTGTGTAACGATGTGGGCATCACCGACGACGAGTTCACCGTCTACGTGGCCAAGCGCAACGTCGAAGGCGGCCCGCGCATCACCGACTCGGATACCAACAGTTTCAGCATCACCACCGGCGCCCAGGGCGACATCAACGACAACTGGTCGTACGACGCCTCGTTCACCTACAACCGCAGCACCACCAAGTCGGAAAACAGGAACGACTTCGTGACCACGCGCGTCCGCGATGCACTGCTGGGCTGCCAGCCTGGTTCGTTCGATGGTTGCGTGCCCTACAGCGTGTGGACCGACAGTGTCACCGCAGCAGAGGCAGAGGCATTGCAGGGCGTGGGTATCGTCAACTACGAAACCTCGATGCGCGTGTTCAACGCCTATGTGACCGGCAATTTCGGCTACAGCCTGCCGTGGGCCGGCGATAACCCGATCAGTCTGGTCGGTGGTGTCGAGACCCGCAACGAGACCTTCAAGCGGGTGGCCGACAGCAACATGCAGACCGGCAACTTCACCGGCCTGGGTGGCCCGACCTCCAATGTGTCCGGCGACATCGGCGTCAAGGAACTGTTCCTCGAAGGCGCGGTGCCGCTGGTGGCGCAGGCCGGTAGCCTGGATCACCTCGACATGCAGCTTGGCTATCGCTATTCGGACTACGACACCTCCGGTGGTGTGAGTACCTACAAGGCCGGTCTGGGTGCAACATTCGTCGATGGCAAATACCACCTGCGCGCGGGCTGGAATCGTGCGATCCGCGCTCCGAACGTGACCGAGCTGTATAACGAAAATACGATCGGGCTATGGAGTGGTAGCGACCCGTGCGCCGGTGCCAATCCGGTCTTCACCCAGGCCCAGTGCGCCAACACCGGTGTGACTGCGGCGCAATACGGCCGCGTTGCAGCCAACCCGGCCGGCCAGTACAACGAAATCGGCGGCGGCAATACGACGCTGCAGCCGGAAACGGCCAACACCTGGACCGTCGGTTTTGCTGCCAGCCCGATCAAGGGGCTCGATCTGAGCGTGGATTACTACGACATCAAGATCGACGACGCGATCCGCAGCATCGGCTCGTCCAACATCCTCACCGCATGCGGCGTGACCGGTAATGCGGATATCTGCAGCCGCGTGCGCCGCAATGCCACCACGGGCGATCTGTTCCGCGGTAGCGACCCGGACGTGTCCGGTCTGATCCTCAATTCCCAGGATAATTTTGGTTCGCTGCATTTCCAGGGCGTGGATCTGACCGCATCGTATGCCTGGAGCGTTGGCCCCGGGCGCCTGACCGCCTCGATGATGGGCAGCTACGCCATCAAGCAGGAGTACGAGCCGGTTCCGGGTGTGCAGGAAGTGACCTACGACTGCGCGGGCGTGGTCAACGTGGCCTGCAACAGTGCCGAATGGCGGCATGTGCTGAGCACGCGCTACAGCTTCGATCGCTACACCGTCGGGTTGCGCTGGCGTTATATCGGTGAGCTGGATTACCAGAACACCGACGGCACCCGTGGCACAACCGACGTACGCCTGGTGAACCAGGGCAACAAGGTGTCGGCGTACAACTACTTCGACCTGTCCGGTTCGATGCAGTTGGGCGATTACGTCACCTGGACCTTGGGCATCAACAACATCGCCGACAAGGAGCCGCCGCTGGTGGGCGGCAGCCTGACCTTCAACGGCAACTCGCTCGCCGGTTACGACCAGGCGGGTCGTTACTTCTTCACCAGTGTGGGTCTGCGTTTCTGAGGCACGTTGCAAGCTGGTAAAAACAACGGCGAGCCTCGGCTCGCCGTTGTTGTTTGTTGCCTGTGACAGCGTGTGTCGATGGCTCGCCGCGCTGCAACCTGCGGATCACCCCAGTCGCCGATCGCCCCCCGCTTGCGTGGCTGATCGACGTCGAAGACAGCGTCGACGGTTCACTCCACCGGTTCACGCAGCAACGGCGACTGCCAGCCCGGGCGCGGCGCGAAACGCTCGCCATAGCGCGCCTGCAGTGCCTGCAGACGTGCCAGCAAGGCGTCGGCGCCGACACTGCGGATGTGCTGGATCGGGCCACCGCGGAACGGCGCAAAGCCGGTGCCGAAGATCACGCCGGCGTCGAGCAGGTCCGCATCGGCCACCACGCCGTCGTGCAGGCAGGCGACCGCTTCGTTGAGCAGCGGCAGGATCAGGCGATCTTCCAGGTCTGCCGGCGCCTCGTAGCCGCTGGCGACCTCGGGCTTGACCGCGCGCCCGTTCTCCCACTTGTACAGGCCCTGGCCGTCCTTCTTGCCGCGCTTGCCCGGCTCTACAGTGGCCAGCGCCGCCGGAATCGGCAGGTGCAGGAACGGTGCGAGCTCTGCGCCCACGCCGGCGGCAACGTCCAGCCCCACCGTGTCGATCAGTTCGATCGGCCCCATCGGCATGCCGAACTTCACCGCGGTCTTGTCCAGCACCGGGCCCGGTACGCCTTCGGCATAGGCGGTGGCCGCTTCGAGCAGGTACGGGAACAGCACGCGATTGACCAGGAAGCCCGGCGTGCCGGCCACCGGTACCGGGAACTTGTCCAGCGCCTTGCAGAATGCCGCCAGGCGCGCGACGTTGGCCGGATCCAGCCCGTCGTGCTGCACGATTTCCACCAGCGGCATCATCGATACCGGATTGAAGTAGTGCAGGCCGGCAAACTGCGCCGGGCGCTGGATATGCCCGCGGAGCTCGGTCAACGGAATCGACGAGGTGTTGGTGGTCAGCAAGGCATCGGGCTTGAGCTGCGGCTCGATGGACTGATACAGCTCGCGCTTGGCCTGCGGGTTCTCGATGATCGCTTCGATCACCAGGTCCGCCTGCGCCACGCCCGCGCCGGCCAGGTCGCCACGCAGGCGCGCCGCCACCGCCGGCCGCTTGGCCTCGTCCTTGACGCGCTTGGCGAACAACTCGCCGCCGCGGCCCAGCGCCGTATCGATGAAGCGCTGCTCGCGATCCTGCAGCGTCACCTCGAAGCCCTTGTACGCCGCCCAGGCCGCGATATCGCCGCCCATCACGCCGGCGCCGACCACATGCACATGGCGGATCGGAGCCAGCGCCTCAGCGCCGGCATCCTTGCCGCCCAGCGCCTTCAGGCGCTCGGTGAGAAAGAAGATGCGGATCAGGTTGCGTGCGGTCGGCGTGCTGGCGAGCTTGACCACCGCCTTGCGCTCGGCCGCCAGGCGCGCCTGGATGCCGCTGCCGCCGGCCCGTTCCCACACGTTGATCAGGGCGTAGGGCGCCGGGTAATGCTCCTTGCGCGCCTTGCGTGCAACCTGCTTGCGCATCTGTGGCGCCAGCAGCTTGCGCGCGAGCAAGGTATTGGTGGCCCACGCGGTGGCGCGCTGCTTGAACGGGCGTTTGCTGCCGGTAAGCGCCAGCGCGGCGGCGACATCGACCAGCACCGCGGGCGCGGCGACCTTGTCGACCAGGCCCATCGCGCGTGCGGCCTTGGCCGCGACGGTGCGACCGGTCAGCATCAGGTCCATCGCCGCCGGCGCACCGATCAGGCGCGGCAAGCGGGCGCTGCCGCCCCAGCCGGGGAAGATGCCGAGCTTGGTTTCCGGCAGGCCGATGCGCGTGCCGGCATCGTCGGAGGCCACGCGATACCGGCACGCCAGCGCAATCTCGGTGCCGCCGCCCATGCAGAAGCCGTGGATCGCCGCCACCGTGGGGCAGGGCAGCTCGGCCAGCTTCTGAAAGACGCTCTGGCCGCGATGGATCGCATCGTTGACGGTGCCCTTGCGGTCGAACTCCTGGAATTCCTTCAGGTCGGCGCCGGCGATGAAGCCATTGGGCTTGCCCGAGCGCAGCACCACGCCCTTGGGCGGGTCCAGCGCCAGGCGCTCGACCAGCGCGCCCAGTTCGAGCAGCACCTCCTGCGAAAACGCGTTGACCGGTGCGCCCTGACGATCAAGGCTGAGCACGACCACGCCGTCCTCGCGCAGGTCGGCCTGCCAATGGCTGAATCGGAGCCCGTCGAAACCTGGAAGCATGCGTCTGGCCGTCCGGAGATATAAGGAAAGGTCGTTATCATCCAGAGGTTGTTTCCTTCACGTCAAATACCCATACCTGTCGGCAGGGCGGCGCGCGCCTCGTGCGAGGCGTCGCCAGTGGCGCATCGGTGCAGCTAGTCTGATGCGTGACGATCGTCCGGATCGGTATGAACTTTTCTTTTCAATGGTTGTCTCATTGCCCGACTTCGGTGGGCTGACAGGAGTGCGGCCCGACATGGCCGAAGTCGATACACCTCAGGAGCTGGACCTGGAACTGGTCCGGCGTGTGCAGCGCGGCGAGAGCGCAGCGTTCGATGTGCTGGTGCGCAAATACCAGCACCGCATCGTTGCGTTGATCGGGCGCTACATCGCCGACTGGAGCGAGTGCCAGGACGTGGCCCAGGATACGTTTGTGCGCGCCTACCGCGCGATCAACAGTTTCCGCGGCGACTCGCAGTTCTATACCTGGTTGCACCGCATTGCCGTCAACACTGCCAAGAACCATCTGGTTGCGCACAACCGCCGTCCGCCCACCGACGATATCGAGATCAGCGATGCCGAACAGTTCGATGGTGCCACCCGCCTGCGCGATACCGACACCCCGGAGCGCGAATTGATGCGACAGGAGCTGGAACAAACGGTGATGCGTGCGGTCCAAGCCCTGCCGGAAGAACTTCGGTCGGCCATCACCCTGCGCGAGGTGGAGGGGCTGAGCTACGACGAAATCGCGCGAAAGATGGATTGCCCGATCGGAACGGTGCGCTCGCGCATCTTCCGGGCGCGCGAGGCCATCGACATCGAGCTGCGGCCTCTGTTGGAGACCGAAAGCGCCACCCGTGAGCGACACCGTGTATGAGCCATAACCCTGCCATGTCCACCACCGACAAGTTCGAGCGTCACTACCGTCAGCAGCTGTCTGCGCTGGTGGATGGCGAATTGAGCGCCGACGAGTCGCGCTTCCTGCTACGCCGCCTGGCCCACGACGAGGAACTGGCCGGCTGCCACGAGCGTTGGCAGCTGTGCGGCGATGTGCTGCGCGGTGCGGCCAGCGCGCCGGCACCGCTGGATTTTGCCGCGCGCGTGCGCAGCGCCATTGCCGACGAGCCGGTGCCGCAGGCGCAGCCAGCCACGCGCGCGGCCACGCGCTGGCGCTGGGGTGGTGGCGCAGCGATTGCAGCATCGGTCGCGGCGATTGCCCTGTTCATGGCGCGCGAGCGCCTGCCCGAGACCGTACCGCCGGCCGAGCAGGTCCCGGTGTTCGCCACGACAGCGCAGCTGCCGGCGGCCACGCCGGCCCCCGCCACGCCCGCAGCACCAAAGGGTCCGGCCGAGCCCGGCCCGGCCGCCCCCGATGAGGTGGCCGCGCTGGCCGCAGCGGTGCCGGCCGCCGCGCTGGCATCCACGCGCCGTGGCGCGGCCACGCGCAACCAGCAGGTCGCCCGCAGCGTCGCTTCGCGTCAGCAGCAGGTGCCGACCCGCATGCTGGCGTCCGCTGCTCCTGCTGCGACGACGGCCACGGCCGGTGCGGTGTCGCCATCGAATCCGTTCACGCATCCGGATACCACCTTGCAGGCACGCCCATGGCCGCGCGCGGCGCTGTCCGGTGCCGGTGAAAGTCCGCTCAATGCCAGCTTCCGCCAAGGCGGACAGGGCACCGCGTTCTATCCGTTCGAGCCTGCGCCGCAGGGTGTTGCCAGCCCCGCGCCCAACCGGCCGCTGCCGGTGCAGCCGCCGCAGGATTGATGTCGCCGCCGATCTTCATCCGTTCGGCGCCCTCCCTCCCGTTATCGTGCCGGACCCCTGCAGTGGCAGGGGCTTTGGCCCCTGTCGCCCTGCCATCGGAGGCAACCTGATGAACCATCGCATTCGCACCCAGATGTTCGGCCTGATCGCCATGACCCTGCCGCTGGCCGCCTGCGCGCAGCAGTCCGCGCCCACGGCCAAGGATGTTGCCCCGATTGCCGCCAACCGCAGCGCCGACCCGGCTCCGCAGCTGGTGGCCGGCTTGCCGGACTTCACCAATCTGGTCGAGCAGGTCGGCCCGGGTGTGGTCAATATCGAAACCACCATCACTCGCAAGGACGCCATGGCGCGCCAGCGGCGGGGTGGGCAGGACGGCGGCGCGATGCCCGGCGACGAGCAGATGCCGGAATTCTTCCGCCGCTTCTTCGGGCCGGATTTCCAGATGCCGGGCGGGCCGCGGCAGGGGCCGGGCCAGGGCGGCGATGACGATGGCGGCATCGCCGGCAAGTCGATGGGCTCGGGCTTCATCATTTCGGCCGACGGCTATGTGCTGACCAATCACCATGTGGTCGATGGCGCCAGCGAGGTCACCGTCAAGCTGACCGACCGCCGCGAGTTCAAGGCCAAGGTGGTCGGCAGCGACGAGCAGTTCGACGTGGCGCTGCTCAAGATCGAGGCCAAGGGCCTGCCGACGGTGCGCCTGGGCGACTCCAACACGCTCAAGCCGGGCCAGTGGGTGGTGGCGATCGGCTCGCCGTTCGGCCTGGATCACTCGGTCACCGCCGGCATCGTCAGTGCCACCGGGCGCAGCAATCCGTACGCGGACCAGCGCTACGTGCCCTTCATCCAGACCGACGTGGCGATCAACCAGGGCAACTCCGGCGGCCCCTTGCTCAACACGCGCGGCGAGGTGGTCGGCATCAATTCGCAGATCTTCTCCGCCTCTGGCGGCTATATGGGGATCAGTTTTGCGATCCCGATCGACCTGGCCTTCAGCGCTGCCGAGCAGATCAAGGCCACCGGCCATGTGAGCCGCGGCATGCTGGGCGTGGCGGTCGGCCCGATCGACTCGCTCAAGGCGCAGGGCCTGGGCCTGCCGGATACACGCGGCGCGCTGGTCAACGACATTCCGCCCGGCAGCCCCGCCGCCAAGGCCGGGATCGAGGTGGGCGATGTGATCCGCGCCGTCAACGGCAAGCCGATCGATGTCGCCAGCGATCTGCCGCCGATGATCGGCCTGATGGCGCCGGGCACCAAGGTCAACCTGGACGTGTTGCGTGATGGCAAGCCGCGCAAGGTGGCCGTCACCCTGACGACGCTGGACAACCCCGCCGGCAACGCCGCCCCGCGTACCGCGGCCGACGACGCCAAGCCCAGTGCTCCGGCCAGTGTGGAGCTGCTCGGCCTGCAGGTCGCCGATCTCACCGCTGCCGAGCGCAGCCGCCTGGGCCTGGAAGCCGGCGAGGGCGTGCGCATCGCCTCGGTGACCGGCGCGGCAGCACGCAGCACCCAACCGCCGCTGTCGCCGGGCCTGGTCATCGCCCGCGTCGGCCGCACCAAGGTCGGCAGCGTCGCCGAACTCAACCGCGCCCTGTCCAGCTACAAGAAGGGCGACGTGGTCATGCTGCTGGTCACCGACGGCAAGGCGACCAGCTATGTGGCCTTGAAGGCCGGCGGCTAACGGAAGCCGGGATTCGTCATTGGTGATTCGGGATTGGCAAAAGCAGGCTCCTGTTCGCGGGTGCCTGCTCTTGTTCTGCCTTTTCGAATCCCCAATCCCCACTCCCAAATCCCGGCTCCAAAGCGTGCGATAATGCTGCGTTACCCTGACGACGGCACCGCCGGCGCCCACCTCAATGTCCTCTGATTCAATGCGGAATATCCGCAACTTCTCCATCATCGCCCACGTCGACCACGGTAAATCCACCCTGGCCGACCGGATCATCCAGCTGTGCGGCGGCCTGCAGGCGCGCGAGATGGAGGCCCAGGTCCTGGACTCCAACCCGATCGAGCGCGAACGCGGCATCACCATCAAGGCGCAGTCGGTGTCCTTGCCGTATACGGCCAAGGACGGGCAGGTCTACCACCTGAACTTCATCGACACCCCCGGGCATGTGGACTTCTCCTATGAAGTCAGCCGCTCGCTGGCCGCGTGCGAAGGCGCGCTGCTGGTGGTGGATGCGGCCCAGGGCGTGGAAGCGCAGTCGGTCGCCAACTGCTACACCGCGGTGGAGCAGGGCCTGGAAGTGGTGCCGGTGCTCAACAAGATCGACCTGCCGACCGCCGACATCGAGCGGGCCAAGGCCGAGATCGAAGCGGTGATCGGCATCGACGCCGAAGACGCGGTGGCGGTCAGTGCCAAGACCGGTCTGAACATCGATCTGGTGCTGGAAGCGATCGTGCAGCGGATTCCGCCGCCCAAGCCCCGCGACACCGACAAGCTGCAGGCGCTGATCATCGACTCCTGGTTCGACAACTACCTGGGCGTGGTGTCGCTGGTGCGCGTGATGCAGGGCGAGATCAAGCCGGGCAGCAAGATCTTGGTGATGTCCACTGGCCGCACCCATCTGGTCGACAAGGTCGGCGTGTTCACGCCCAAGCGCAAGGAGCTTGCCGCGCTGGGCGCGGGCGAAGTGGGCTGGATCAACGCCTCGATCAAGGACGTGCACGGCGCACCGGTCGGCGACACGCTGACCCTGGCGGCCGACCCGGCGCCGCATGCGCTGCCCGGTTTCCAGGAAATGCAGCCGCGCGTGTTCGCCGGCCTGTTTCCGGTCGATGCCGAGGATTACCCGGATCTGCGCGAGGCGCTGGACAAGCTGCGCCTGAACGATGCGGCGCTGCGCTTCGAGCCGGAAAGCTCCGAAGCGATGGGCTTCGGCTTCCGCTGCGGCTTCCTGGGCATGCTGCACATGGAGATCGTGCAGGAGCGGCTGGAGCGCGAGTACAACCTCAACCTGATCTCGACCGCGCCGACCGTGGTCTACGAAGTGCTCAAGACCGACGGCAGCATCATCCCGATGGACAATCCATCCAAGTTGCCGCCGCTCAACAACGTGGAAGAGATCCGCGAGCCGATCATCCGCGCCAACATCCTCACCCCGCCCGATTACGTCGGCAACATCATCACCTTGTGCGAAGAAAAGCGCGGCACCCAGATCGGCATCAACTACCTGGGCAGCCAGGTGCAGATCAGCTACGAGTTGCCGATGGCCGAAGTGGTGCTGGATTTCTTCGACAAGCTCAAGTCGGTCTCGCGCGGTTACGCCTCGCTGGATTACCACTTCCTGCGTTTCGATGCCGGCCCGTTCGTGCGCGTGGATACGCTGATCAATGGCGACAAGGTCGATGCGCTGTCGATCATCGTGCACCGCAGCTACGCCGACCGGCGCGGCCGCGAACTGTGCGAAAAGATGAAGGATCTGATCCCGCGGCAGATGTTCGACGTGGCGATCCAGGCCGCCGTGGGCTCGCAAATCATCTCGCGCTCCACGGTCAAGGCGATGCGCAAGAACGTGTTGGCCAAGTGCTATGGTGGCGACGTTTCGCGCAAGAAGAAGCTGCTCGAAAAGCAGAAGGAAGGCAAGAAGCGCATGAAGCAGGTCGGCCGCGTGGAGATTCCGCAGGAAGCCTTCCTGGCTGTCTTGCAGATGGATAAGTAGCAGGGATTCGGGAGTCGTGATTGGGGATTGGCAACGACTTGCCAGCCCCGTGCTTTTGCGAATCCCCAATCTCCAATCCCAAATCCCGTTCCGAAGGAACATCAATGAAATGGTTTGAAATTGCCCTGGTTGTGTTGACGCTGGGCACCGGCTTCATCTGGCTGCTGGACAAGCTGTTCCTGGCCAAGCGCCGCGCGGCACGCGCCGGTCTGCTGGACAGCGAGCCGGCGATCATCGACTACTCGCGCGCTTTCTTTCCGGTGCTGGCGGTGGTGTTGATCCTGCGCAGCTTCGTGGCCGAGCCGTACAAGATTCCGTCCAGTTCGATGATGCCCAATCTGCTGATCGGCGATTTCATCCTGGTCAACAAGTTCGCTTACGGTTTCCGTCTGCCGATCACCAATACCAAGTTCATCCCGACCGGCGAGCCCAAGCGCGGCGACGTGGTGGTGTTCAAGCCGCCGCATGCGCCGGACCAGAACTGGATCAAGCGCGTGGTGGGTCTGCCGGGCGACAAGATCGGCTTCCACGGCGATACGCTGTACATCAACGACAAGCCGATGCGCTACACGGTCAAGGGCGAATACATCGGCAAGGGCAAGGGCGCCGAGATGACCGGCACCACCTTGCTGGTCGAGGATTTGCCGGGCCGCACCCACACGGTGCTGGAGTGGGTCGATCGCAACATGCCGGCCGGGCAGGGTGACTGGACCGTGCCGGCGGACAGCTATTTCGTGATGGGGGATAATCGCGACAACAGTGAAGACAGCCGGTTCTGGACCCAGACGCACTTCCTGCCGGAAGCCAACCTGCGCGGCAAGGCGTTCCTGATCTGGCTCAATTGCGAAGGGTGGTTCTGCAAGGGGAGTTTCGATCCGTCGCGGATCGGGACCGGAATCCAGTAATGCACGCACGGCGTGCCGGGGGAAGCACAATGAAGCGCAAGCAGAGCGGTATGACGTTGACGTCGTTCGTGGTGGTGCTGGCGGTGGTGGGGTTCGCGCTGTACATCGGAATGAAACTGTTTCCGATGTACCAGGAATACTATTCGGTGCGCACGGCCATGAAAGGCCTGGCCAAGGAACCCGACAGCGCCAACATGGATCCGTCCAAGTTGCAGGATCTGTTCTTTCGTCGGCTGTACATCAACTACTCGGAAAACGTCAAGAAAGAGGACGTCAAGTTCGAGCGCGTCGATGGTGGCTGGCGCATGAAGGTCAACTACGAAGTTCGCCGCGAATTGATCGGCAATCTGGATGTCGTCGGTAAATTCGAGACGTCCCAGGACATGACGGGACGTGGTGGCGAATAGGACTTTCCAGCGCGGCGATCCGATCGGGCATGCGTTTGCCGATCCGGGATTGCTCGCCCAGGCGCTGCGACACCGCAGCGCCGGGACACCGCATAACGAACGACTGGAATTTCTCGGCGACGGCATCGTCAACCTGCTGGTCGCCGAAGCGCTCTACCAGCGCTGGCCCAAGGCCGACGAAGGTGCATTGACCCGCGCGCGTGCCGAACTCGTACGCGAAGGGGCGCTGGCGGTGATCGGCCGCACCCTCAATCTGGGCGAGCGGCTGACGCTGGGGCCGGGCGAGCTGAAGTCCGGCGGCCATCGACGTGATTCGATCCTGGCCGACGCGGTTGAGGCGATCGTCGCGGCGATCTATCTGGACTGCGGCTTCGAACGCTGCCGCGCGGTGGTGCTGCCGTGGTTCGAGCCTTCGCTGGCGGCGCTGCCGGTGGGCAAGGCAGAAAAAGACCCCAAGACCCGGCTGCAGGAATGGCTGCAGGCGCGGCAGCTGCCGTTGCCCACCTACGCGCTGATCAGCGAAAGCGGCGACGAACATGCCAAGCAGTTCCACGTCGCCTGCATCCTGGAACAGCCCGTCGCCCGCGCCGAAGGCCAGGGCAGCTCGCGTCGCCTCGCCGAGCAACAGGCGGCCACCCTTGTCATCGCACAACTGGATTCCAACACGTGAGCGAAACCTCTTCCCCCCACCGTAGCGGCAGCGTTGCGGTGATCGGCCGGCCCAATGTCGGCAAGTCCACCCTGACCAATGCCCTGGTCGGCGCCAAGGTCAGCATCGTGTCCAACCGGCCGCAGACCACGCGCCATCGGTTGCTGGGCATTGCCACCTTCCCCGAAGGGCAGCTGGTGCTGGTCGACACGCCCGGACTGCATCGCGAGCAGAAGCGCGCCATGAACCGGGTGATGAACCGCGCCGCGCGCGGCTCGCTGGAAGGCGTGGACGCGGCAGTGCTGGTGATCGAAGCCGGCCGCTGGGACGACGAAGACACCCTGGCCTTCAAGGTCCTGAGCGACGCCGGAGTGCCGGTGGTGCTGGTGGTCAACAAGGTCGACCGGCTCAAGGACAAGACCGCGCTGTTTCCGTTCCTGGCCCAGGTCAGCGAGGGGCGGACGTTCGCTGCGGTACATCCGGTGTCCGCGCTCAAGCGCAAGGGCCTGGAGGCGCTGGTCGGCGACCTGCTCAAGCTGGTGCCGGAGGCCGAAGCGATGTTCGGCGAGGACGAAATCACCGACCGCAGCCAGCGTTTTCTGGCCGGGGAACTGGTGCGTGAGCAGTTGATGCGTCAGCTCGGCGAAGAACTGCCGTATGCCACCACGGTGGAGATCGAACGCTTTGCCGAAGATGGCGCGCTGCTGCGCATCGGCGCGGTGATCTGGGTCGAGCGCGAAGGCCAGAAGGCGATCGTGATCGGCAAGGGCGGTACCCGCCTGAAGGACATCGGCGGCAAGGCGCGCCTGCAGATGGAGCGCCTGTTCGGGGCCAAGGTATTCCTGGAGACCTGGGTGCGCGTGCGCGAAGGCTGGTCGGACGACGAAGCGGCATTGAAGGCGTTCGGATACGAGTGAGGCCCTGGCTGGCGCCAGTGCCAGTGCCGTGCTGACAGCCTGTCGATGCGGTCGCCGGCACCGGCACGGACATGGGGCTGCGATGCAAGCGATGTCCCGATGCACCGGATCGCGCCTGGCCATTGCGGCGGCTGCCGTCGACGGCTGCGACCAGCTGCGCTGCCGGCAGCGGCTCACGGCGGTCATCGCTGCTGGCCGCTCTTGTGTCCTGCAATCGCGCCCCCTGCCGCATAACAGACCATGCTGATCGAACACGAACGCGGTTTCATCCTGCATGTGCGGGCCTGGCGCGAGACCAGCCTGCTGGTGGAAGTGCTGACCGAGCAGCATGGCCGGGTCGGGCTGTTGGCGCGTGGGGTGCACGGGCCTCGCAAGCAGGCCTTGCGGGCCGCGCTGCAGCCACTGCAGTTGATCCAGTTCACTGCGGTGCAACGCGGCGAACTGGCCCAGCTGCGTCAGGCCGAAGCGTTGGATACCGCCCCCCGCCTGGCGGGCGAATCCATGCTGGCCGGCTTCTACATCAGTGAACTGCTGCTGCGCCTGGCGCCGCGCAACGACCCGGTGCCAGAGTTGTTCGATTGCTATGCGCAGGCGCGTGCGCATCTGGCATCCGGCCTGCCGCTGGCCTGGGGGCTGCGCCAGTTCGAGCGCGATGTGCTCGATGGCCTGGGCTTTGCGTTCGATCTGCAGCACGACCGCGACGGCCAGCCGATCGACCCGGCGGCGCGTTACCGGCTCGATCCGCAGGAGGGCGCGCTGCGCGTACTGAGCGAGGCGATGGCGCAGGACCGGCGCGACACCGTCACCGGTGCGGCGCTGCTGGCGTTGGGCCAGGACGTCATGCCGGCGGCCGACGACATGCCGGGCCTGCGTCGCAGCATGCGGGGCGTGCTGCTGCATCACCTGAGTGGACGCGGGCTCAAATCCTGGGAGATGCTCGAGGATCTGGCGCGGCGGCGTTGAGGGTCGCAAGGCAGGTCTACCAGTCTTGCGAGCAGTCGCCGGATGCGCGTTGAACTCCATGCGGAACCATCGTCATGCATGGTGCTCAATGTCACCAGTTCCGATCGCCGACGCTGCGCCGGGCCCAGGGACACCGCTGCAGTCCTCCTTCAGTGCAGCAGTGCAGCCACCGCCGCATGGAACTGGGTCTGCGCCGTGCTGGAGTGCGGGTCGCCGCGCAGCAGGCGCACTGCGCCGGCAAGCCGTGCTGCGCCGACAAAACCGCAGCTGGCCTGCAGCCGATGCAGATGGCTGCGCAGTGCCTGATCGTCGCTGACCTGCAAGGCCGAATCCACCGCGTCGCGGGTGCCCGGCAACTCGGCCAGGAACAATTCGCGCAGCGCGTTGAGATGGTGTTGCTGGCCGTTGAGCGCGCTGAGCGCGGCCGCTTCGTCCCAATCGCTGGCGGCAATGTCGACCACGCCCACCGGCGCCACGCTGTAGCGGCCGCGCGCCAGCCCACGACGCACCGCCTGCAGCAAGCGCTCGGAGGTCAGCGGCTTCACCAGTAGCTCCAGAAAACCATCGGACTGCAGGCTGCGTTGCATGGCCGTGGTGGTGTCTGCGGTATGGGCCAGTGCAGGCACGTCCGGGTGCAGCAGGCGCAGTGCGCGCAGCAGGCCGCTGCCGGTGCCATCGGGAAGATTGACGTCGATCAGCCACAGGTCGTGGCGACGCGCGCGCGCACGGTCCAGTGCCGACGACAGCGAGTCTGCACAATCCACATGGGCGGGAAGACCTTCCAGCACCGCCTGCAGAAAGCCACGGCTGATCGGGTCGTCCTCTACCAGCAAGAGGCGTGGTTGGGGTTCCTGGCGTGTCGCCATGTTCATGCTGCCTCCTTGTCAGCGATGCCGCGTCCTAGCAGCCGCGTGCAGCGGAAGTGTGCCTGTGTTTGCGGGGCGCGACAATTGTTCCACTGCGCGAAGCGGCCGGGATCGGTCGCATCTGCGACAATACGCACCCTTTTTGCCCGCAGCTCGTCGCCACGTGGCCAGAACCCGAAACCGCTTCGACCGTACTCCGTTCCAGACCGCGATCACCGACCTCAGCCACGACGGACGCGGCGTGGCCCGCCGCGACGGCGAGGGCGGCAAGGTCACCTTCATCAGTGGCGCCTTGCCCGGTGAGCTGGTGCGGGCCGAACCCACCGCGCGCAGCCGGCATTTCGACGAGGCCAGGACGGTGGAGGTGCTGGAGGCATCGCCGCAGCGGGTGACCCCGCGCTGCCCGCATTTCGGCGTCTGCGCCGGCTGCGTGCTGCAGCATCTGGACGAGTCGCAGCAGATCGTGGCCAAGCAGCGCGTGCTGATGGACAACCTGGAACGCATCGGCCACGTCACACCGCAGGCGGTGCTGCCGGCCCTGGTCGGCGATACCTGGGGCTATCGGCGCAAGGGCCGCTTTTCGGTCCGTCGCGTCGAAAAGAAGGACAAGACCCTGGTCGGCTTTCGCGAGCTGGATCCGCGCTTCGTGGCCGATCTGTCGGTCTGCTACACGGTGATCCCGCAGATCGGCGAGAAGATTCCGCAGCTGGCGGCGTTGGTCGAAGGCCTGGACGGCAAGCGCGATATCCCGCAGATCGAATTCATTGCCGGCGACGATGCGGTGGTGTTGACCATCCGCCATCTGCAGCCGCTCAGCGAGCGCGACCTGCAGGCGCTGACCGCGTTCGCCCAGGCGCACGGCTTTGCGATCTTCCTGCAGCCCGGTGGCGTGGAGAGCGTGCATCCGCTATGGCCGCAGGAGGTGCCGCTGTCGTTCCGCCTGCCGCAGTGGGATGTGGAGCTGGCGTTCCGGCCGCTGGATTTCATCCAGGTCAATGCCTCGCTCAACCAGAAGATGATCGCGCATGCGCTGGCGCTGCTCGACGCCGGGCCGGACGACCGCGTGCTGGATCTGTTCTGCGGGCTGGGCAATTTCACCCTGCCGCTGGCGCGCGGTGTGCGCGAAGTGGTCGGCGTGGAGGGCGATGCTGGGCTGGTGGCACGCGCCCGGGACAACGCGCAGCGCAACGGTCTGGCCAATGCGCAGTTCCATGCGGCCGACCTGACCCAGGACCAGCGCAACGCGGCGTGGATGCGGCAGGGCTTCGACAAGCTGCTGCTGGACCCACCGCGCTCGGGCGCGCTGGAAGTGCTGCAGCAGTTGCCGCTGAAAAAGTTCGAGCGCATCGTCTATGTGAGCTGCCACCCAGGCTCGCTGGCACGCGACGCCGGTTACCTGGTCAACGAGCAGGGCTTCACGCTCAAGGCCGCCGGCGCGATGGACATGTTTCCGCATACCGCGCATGTGGAGAGCATCGCGGTGTTCGAGAGGCGGTGATTGGGGATTGGGCATTGGGGATTCGCAGGAGCGCATTTCCTAAGCCCGCCAGTTAGCCGCTGTGACCAATCCCCAATCCCGAATCTCTAATCCCCAAAATCCCATGCCCATCGAAATCGAACGCAAATTCCTGGTCACCGGCGAGGGCTGGCGTAGCGCCGCGCATGCGGTGATCCCGATGGCACAGGGCTATATCAACGATCAGGCGGCATTGCGCAGCGGTGCGCAGAACGCATCGGTGCGGGTGCGCATCCAGGGCGAGAGCGCGTTTCTCAATCTGAAATCGCGTGAGGTGGGGCATACCCGGCAGGAGTTCGAATATCCGATTCCGGTGGTCGAGGCGCGTGCGCTGCTGGCGCTGTGTGTCGGCGGTCTGATCGACAAGCGCCGGCACCTGGTCCAGTACCAGGGGCATGTGTGGGAAGTGGACGAATTCCTCGGCGACAACGCCGGGCTGGTGGTGGCCGAGATCGAACTCGGCGATGCCGACGAGGCCTTCGCCAAACCCGACTGGATCGGCGCCGAAGTCACCGACGATGTGCGCTATTACAACCTGGCCCTGGCCTCGCACCCGTTCAAGCACTGGAGCGGGGATTTGTAGGGCGGGATTCGGGATTGGGCATTCGGGATTCGTAAAAGCTAACGCGATGCGTCGGACTTGGGCTGATTGCGTTGCGCCCCCCATCCCTGCCTTGGTATTGGGTTTATGCTCTGCGAGTCCCCAATGATGAATTTCCACTCCCCGCCCATGCGCATCGATATCTGGTCTGACGTGGTCTGCCCCTGGTGCTGGATCGGCAAGCGCCGTTTCGAGCAGGCGGTGGCCGCACTCGGTGCGCAGGCACCGGCGCTGGACATCCATTACCACGCGTTTCAGCTGGACCCAGATGCTGGCCTGGAGCCGACCCCGCTGCGTGATGCGCTGGCGCAAAAGTTCGGCGGTGCTGCGCGCGTGGAGCAGATGCTGGCGCAGACCCAGGCCACTGCGCGCGCCGAAGGCCTGCCGTTCGATTTCGGGCGTGGGCAGGTGCAGGTCAGCACGTTGCGCGCGCATCGGCTGATCTGGCTGGCCAGCCGCGAGGGCGATGTCCAGGCTGTGATCGAAGCCTTGTTCCATGCGCATTTTGCCGAAGGCCAAGACGTCGGCGCGACCGCAACACTGGTGACTGCCGGGGCCGCCGGCGGTCTGGACGAGGCCCGCGTGCGCGCGCTGCTGGACTCCGACGAAGGCGTCGTTGCCGTGCAAGCGCAACTGGCGCAGGCCGCTGCGCTGGGAATCCGTGCGGTGCCCAGTTTCGTCATCGATGGACGCAGCCTGATCCAGGGCGCGCAGCCGCCGGAGAGCTTTGCGCAGGCACTGCTGCAGCTGGCGGCCGAATCGGCGCCAATCGGTGGTCCCGATGCCTGCGGGCCGGATGGCTGCGCGGTGTGATCGGCCGGCGGCGTGTGGCAACGGCCTGCCGCTGACGAGATGACGCGGCCCATCCCATCGAGGACGGTTGCGGTGATCGGCGCCGGGCTGGCCGGGCTTGCCTGCGCGCAACGGCTGCAGGCTTCGGGACTGGCTGTGACGTTGTTCGAGCAGGGCGACCTGCCCGGCGGACGCATGCGCAGCTGTGGCGGCGCTGGCTGGCAGTGCGATCACGGCGCGCAGTATTTCACCGCCCGCGACCCGGCGTTTGCCGCAGTGGTGGATGCATGGATTGCGCGCGGTGACGCGGCGATCTGGCCTGCGCGCGTCGCCAGTTGGGATGGCGCCCACCTGCGTGCGTCGCAGGGCGGGTTGACGCGCTTTGTCGGGGTGCCGGACATGGGCGCACCGGCGCGTGCGCTGGCGGCGTCCCTGAATGTTCGGTTGGGCGCCTCTGTGCGATCGCTGCAGCGTGATGGCGAGAGCTGGCAGCTGGAGGTGACAGAAGACGGAACGACACGTAACTGCCGCTTCGACACCGTATTGCTGGCGGTACCGGCACCGCTTGCAGCTGCATTGCTGGCGGACAGCGCGCCCACGCTGGCGACGACGGCCGCCAACGCACGGATGCAGCCGGCCTGGGCGGTGGTGCTGCGTTTCGACATGCCGGTCGACCCCGGGTACGACGCATTGTTCGTCAACGCCGGCCCGTTGCGCTGGGTGGCACGCAACGCCAGCAAGCCGGGCAGGGATGGCATGGAAACCTGGCTGCTGCATGCCACTGCCGACTGGAGTCGGGCGCATCTGTACGCAACGCCTGAAACGGTGATTGCCAGCGTGTTGCCCGCGTTGGCCGCGCTTGGCCTGCCCCTGCCGCAGTCCTGCGATGCGTATCGCTGGACGGTGGCCAGCACTGAGCCTGCCTTGCAGATCGGCTGTGCCTGGGATGCGCCGCTGAGCATCGGCATCTGCGGTGACTGGTTGGCCGGTGGCAAGGTCGAAGGGGCCTGGCAAAGCGGTGTGGCCTTGGCTGCGCGTGTGTGTGCCGGCGATGCCGCCTGCAGTGGGCAGGAGTGATGCGGTGGCATGCGCGGCGGAGATATGCGCTGGCGTGTCGATGCAGAGCGCGTCTGCACGCCAGGCCGTTCGCCAACGCAAACGGGCCGCGCAGGCATGACAGACCATGTGCCGCTATGCAGTGCGCGCGCGCGTGCGACCTCGATTGTTGCGACGCTTTGTGCGCGTGCACGCGCCCGGCATAGATGAGCAATTCTGACGCGACCGCAGGCGAGCGTCATCCGCAGCCAGCTGCACACACGCTGCGCCTGG
The DNA here is from genome assembly GCF_009835065.2 of Xanthomonas sp. LMG 8993. NCBI lineage: Bacteria > Pseudomonadati > Pseudomonadota > Gammaproteobacteria > Lysobacterales > Lysobacteraceae > Xanthomonas > Xanthomonas sp. LMG 8993. The sequence continues at coordinate 313,045 of NZ_QVIF02000001.1, forward strand.
TCCTGGGCGATCAGCTCAACCCGCAACACAGCTGGTTCGATGTCACCGATGCGGGCGTGGTCTACGTGCTGATGGAAGTGCGCGAGGAAACCGACTACGTGCTGCACCACGCGCAGAAGATCCTGGCGATCTTCGCGGCGATGCGCGCGTTTGCCGCGCGTCTGCGGCAGGCCGGTCATCGGGTGCGTTACGTGGCCATCGACAATCCCAGCAATCGGCAATCGATTCCCGCCAATCTGGACGCGTTGATGGCGCATTACCGCGCCAGCCAGCTGGAGTATCAGGCGCCGGACGAATGGCGGCTGGACAAAGCATTGCAGCACTGGTGCGCGCGGCAGCCGTTCGCCACGCGCATGGTCGACAGCGAACATTTCCTGACCGAGCGCGATGAGGTAGCCGGGTGTTTTCGTGCTGGCGGCCAATGGCGCATGGAAGTGTTCTATCGAAAGATGCGCCGCCGGCACCGGATCCTGCTCGATGCCGCAGGCGAGCCGGAAGGCGGGCGCTGGAATTTCGATCACGACAACCGTGCGCCATGGCCAGGCGATCCGCCCGCGCCGCAGGAGTGGCGCGCCGCGCACGATCACCGCGCGCTGTGGAGTGTCATCGAGGCAGCCGGCGTGCACAGCTTCGGTGCGCCGAATGCCGATGCGCTACCGTGGCCGCTGGATCGCGACGAAGCCTTGCAGCACCTGGATGCCTTCGTTACGCATGCGTTGCCGCACTTCGGTCGCTACGAGGATGCGATGAACACGCGCAGCCCGCGGCTGTTCCATTCGCTGCTGTCGTTCGCGCTCAACGTCAAGCTGCTGCATCCGCGCGAGGTGATCGCGCGCGCGGAGGCGGCCCTGCATGACGGGCATGCGCCGCTGGCATCGGTGGAAGGCTTCATCCGCCAGATCCTGGGCTGGCGCGAGTACGTGCGCGGCGTGTATTGGTCGCAGATGCCCGGTTACGCGCTGTCCAATCGGCTCGACCAGCATGCGCCGCTGCCGCACTGGTTCTGGGATGGGCAGATCGGCATGCGCTGCCTGGCCGATGCGATCGGCAATTCGCTGACCAACGCGCATGCGCACCACATCCAGCGGCTGATGGTGATCGGCAATTTCGCGCTGCTGGCGGGGCTGGACCCGCAGGCCCTGCATCGCTGGTACCTGGGCATCTACATCGATGCGTTCGAGTGGGTGGAGCTGCCCAATACGGTCGGCATGAGCCAGTTCGCCGACGGCGGCCTGCTCGGCAGCAAGCCGTACATCAGCGGCGCGGCCTACATCGACCGCATGAGCGATTACTGTGGTGGCTGCCGCTATCAGCGCAAGGTGCGGGTGGGCCCGCAGGCCTGTCCGTACAACTCGCTGTACTGGGATTTCCTGGCGCGGCAGCGCACGCTGCTGGGCGCCAACGAGCGCCTGGCGCTGCCCTACCGGCAGCTCGACGCCATGGCACCGGAGGTACTGGAGCAGGTGCAGGCGCAGGCCGCGCACTGGCGGGCGAATCTGGAGGTGCTCTGAGCTGCAATCGAAGGGCAGTGGCGGGGCCGAGACGGCCGGAAGCACGGGCCTGCCTGAATGCGCGATCTGACGCTGCAACGCGCATCTGCGACAATGCCGCGCTGCGCCAACGTGGCGCCTGGCCCGGGAGTCCCCCCAACATGCTTCTGATCGGCGTTGCCGGTACCGAACTCAGCGCACAGGAACGCGACTGGCTGCAGCACGACGCGGTCGCCGGCGTGGTGCTGTTCAAGCGCAACTTCGCCTCGCGCACGCAGGTGGCCGAGCTGTCTGCGTCCATCCGCGCGGCCGCACCGCGCCCGGTGCTGATCTGCGTGGACCAGGAAGGCGGGCGCGTACAGCGCTTTCGCGACGGCTACAGCGCCCTGGCGCCGCTGCAGAGCTTCGGCGCGCACTACGCGCAGGACCCCGAGGCCGCGCTCGCCGCCGCGCGCGCACATGCGCAGCTGATGGCCAGCGAAGTGCGTGCCAGCGGCGTGGACCTGAGCTTCGCACCGGTGGTGGATCTGGGCCGCGGCAACCGCGCCATCGGCGATCGTGCCTTCAGCGACGATCCGCAGATCGTGGCCAGCTTCACCCGCGCCTATGTGCAGGCGCTGCACGGCGCCGGCATGGCCGCCACGCTCAAGCATTTCCCCGGCCACGGCACCGTGCTGGAAGACACCCACGTCGACCATGCCAGCGACCCGCGCCCGCTGCAGGTCCTGCTGGCCGAAGATCTGCTGCCGTTTATGGCCGGCATCGAGGCCGGTGCCGACGCGGTGATGATGGCGCACGTGGTCTACCCGCAGGTCGCCCCGGAACCGGCCGGCTATTCGCCGCGCTGGATCGAGCAGATCCTGCGCGGGCAACTGGGCTTTCGCGGCGTGGTGTTCTCCGACGACATCGGCATGGCCGCCTCGTTCAGCGCCGGCGGGGTGGCCGGCCGGGTGCATGCGCACCTGGATGCCGGCTGTGACGTGGTGCTGGTTTGCCACCCGGAACTGGTCGACGAATCGCTGCAGGCCGTGCAGGGCCGCAGCCTCAATACCGCAGCATTGATCGGCCTGATCGGCCGCGGCGCGCTGGGCTGGGATGGCCTGCTCGCCGGCTCCGACGCCTCATTCACCACCCCCCTTTCCGCCTCTTTCGGAACAACTGCCTGATGTCCACGCTCACCATTTCCCAGGCCCTGGCCCAAGCCGATCTGCTGGTCGATCGCCCTGCCATCGATGCGGCGGTCGCCAGCATTGCCGACGCGATCGCGCGCGACTATGCCGGCGAAGTGCCGGTGTATCTCACCATCATGCATGGCGCGTTGCCGTTCTCCGGGCAGCTGGCGCTGGAGCTGGGCGCACGCGGCCAGGACCTGCAGTTCGATTACCTGCATGCCACCCGTTACCGCGGCGAAACCACCGGCGGCGAGCTGGTGTGGAAGCACCGTCCGGCCACTGCGTTGTTCGGTCGCCGGGTGATCCTGGTCGACGACATCCTCGACGAGGGCTACACGCTGCAGGGCGTGCGCCAGTGGTGCCTGGAGCAGGGCGCCACCGACGTGCGCGTGGCGGTGTTGACCGTCAAGCGTCACGACCGTTGCGTGCCTGGTGTGGCCGCCGACTACGTCGGCGTGGAAGTGGCCGACCGCTACGTGTTCGGCTTCGGCATGGACGTCAACGAGCAGCTGCGCGGCATTCCCGCCATCTACGCGATGAAGCAGTAACTGCCGCAGTTTGCCCGCGTCGCTGCGGGCAGCCCGGCGCGCAGGGCTGCGCGTCACCATCCTGTCTTTCGTTGCAGAGGTTGCTTGTGTCCTCCACTTCCATCGCATTGGCCGTCATCGGCGGCACCGGCGTCTACAAGCTCGCACAGCTGGATCAGGTGCAGACGCACGACATCGAAACACCGTATGGCGCGCCCTCCGGCCCGATCCGCGTGGGCATGTTGCTGGGCCACCGCGTGGCATTCCTGGCGCGTCATGGCGAAGGCCATTCGCTGCCGCCGCACAAGGTGAATTACCGCGCAAACATCGCTGCGCTGCAGCAAATCGGTGCTGCGCGGGTGCTGGCGCTCAATACCGTCGGCGGCATCACCGAGCAGTTCGGCCCACGCGTGCTGGCGTGCCCGGATCAGCTGATCGATTACACCTGGGGCCGCGTGTCCACCTTCTGCGAAGAGCCAGGCAGCGAGGTGCAGCACGTGGATTTCGGCCATCCGTATTCGCCGATGTTCCGCAGCAAGGTCATCGCCGCCGCCAAGGTGACCGGCGTCACGATGGTCGCCGGCGGATGTTACGGCGCAACCCAGGGGCCGCGACTGGAAACGATTGCAGAGATCGCCCGCATGCGTCGCGACGGCTGCGATCTGGTCGGCATGACCGGCATGCCCGAAGCGGCTCTGGCACGCGAAAAAGGCCTGGAATACGCATGTTTGGCGATCGTGGCCAACTGGGCGGCCGGCTGTGGCGACGCGCAGGAAATCACCATGGCGGAGGTGTTGGCCAACGTCGATGCCGCCTCGTCCGGATTGCCGGAGCTGATCGGCGAACTTGCACGCGGGTGATTGTCATCGGGGCATAAGCTTTGCATACTCGGCGCGTACGCATCGCCGTACACCACCCATTAATTATTGCAAAGGTCTCGCATCACCATGCCGAACGGTACCGTCAAGTGGTTCAACGACGCCAAGGGATTTGGCTTCATCTCACCGGAGGACGGCAGCGCCGATGTCTTCGCGCACTTCTCCGCGATCAACTCCAAGGGCTTCCGCAGCCTGCAGGAAGGCCAGCGCGTCAGTTATGACGTGACCCAGGGCCCCAAGGGTGCCCAGGCTTCGAACATCACGCCGGTCGAGTGATGTGACTCGATTGTGCGGTTGAAGAACCCCGCCACGGCGGGGTTTTTTTTGCATCGCCCCATGCGGGGTCGGTGCCGTCCAGGGAGCGAAGGACATGCAGCGAGCATTGCGCATTGCGGTAGTGGGTTATGGAACGGCGGGGCAGGCACTGGCCGTGCTGCTGGGCGCCGACGGGCACCGGCTGGACGTGTTCGAACGTGCCGCCACGCCCGGGCCGGTGGGAGCAGGCTTCCTGCTGCAGCCCAGTGGCCTGCAGGTGCTGTGGAAGATGGGCCTGCTGCCGCAGGCGCTCGCGCATGGCGCACCGGTGCGCCGGCTGTATGGCGAAACGCCGTGCGGACGCGCGGTGATGGACATGCAGTACCGCGATCTGGATGCGCGGCTGATGGGCCTGGGCATGCAGCGCGGCGCTTTGTTTACGCTGTTGCGCGAGGCCTGGTCAGAGCAAGCGCAGCTGCATGTGGATACCCGGATCACCGCGATCGATCACGACAGCGCGCGCGTGCAGGACCAGCGCGGGCACTGGCACGGCCCCTACGATCTGATCATCGCCGCCGATGGTTCTGCGTCGAGCTTGCGCGCGCAGGCGCAGGGCACGCGGCTGGATCGGGTGTATCCGTGGGGTGCGTTGTGGTGCTTGCTGCCACGCGAGGACTGGCCGTTCGTCGATGAGTTGCGCCAGCGCTATGTCGGCGCGCGCAAGATGATCGGCCTGCTGCCGGTGGGCACGCGCCCGGGCGACGCCACCCCGCGGCTGAGTTTTTTCTGGAGCCTGCCGTGCAGCGATTTTGCCGCGTGGGAACAGCGCGGCATTGCCGCATGGCGGCAGGAGATTGCGCAGATGTGGCCGGATGCATATGCGCGTCTGGAAACCGTGCAAGTGCATGGCGCATTGGCGCGTGCGAGTTATCGCGACGCGGTGGTGACACGCTGGCATCGCGGCCGCTTCGTGCTGGCCGGCGATGCCGCGCATGCGATGAGTCCGCAGCTGGGGCAGGGCGTCAACATGGCGCTGCTGGATGCGTTGGCGCTGCGCGATGCCTTGCGGGTCGGCGCCGATCTGGATGCGGCCTTGCAGCACTATCAGCGCGAGCGCCAGGCGCATGTGGCGATCTATCACCGCTGGAGCCGTTGGCTGACGCCGTTGTTCCAGTCCGAACGCGATTTCTGGGCGCACGGGCGCGATCTGCTGCTGCGCCCGATGGGACGCGTGCCCGGCGGACGCGGGCATATGCTGCGGGTGCTCAGCGGCACCCAGCACGGCTGGTTCGGCAAGCTGGCACTGGCGCCGGACTTTGTGGACGCGTTGGCGCAACCGGTGCCGCGTGTTGCCGTCGACAAGGCCGAAGCGGCCGCATAGAAGAAGCGGCGGCCTACGCAGTGCCGCGCCCGCTAACGCACCGGCAATGCCAGCGCATCGTCTTCCACGCAGGCGACCAGGCGCTCGCCTTCGACCAGCGTTGGCACGATGCCCGCGGTGAAATGCGAGAACGCCGGCAGGATGGTGACGCGCTCGCGCAACCAGAACGCCGGCCAGCGACGCGACATGCCGGGTAGCGCAGCCAGCGGATGCAGGTGCCCGCACAGCACATGCCCGGTCGGATGGGGCAGCGGATCGTGGCGCAGCACGAAGGGGCCATCTTCTACCTGTTCGCCGGCCGCTTCGATATGCAGGTCGGCGCCCGACAATGCGCGGTCGTGATTGCCGCGGATGGCGATCACGCGCAACGCGCAATGGCGCTCGCGCCATGCGCTCCAGCGGCGATGCCAGGCCGCGCGCGGTACGGGGCCGTGCAGCAGGTCGCCGAGGATCCATAACGCGTCCACCGTGCGCTGTTGCAGCAGCGCATCCAGCCGCTCCAGATCGTGCGCGGTGCCGCCGGCCGGCATTCCGATGCCGGCGCGACGGAACACATCGGCCTTGCCCAGATGCAGGTCGGCGATCAGCAAGGCGCGTTGCGCCGGTCGATACAGCGCGCGTTCGCCGAGCAGTTCCACTGTTTCGCCAGCAAGCTGCAGTTGCACGCTATCGCCCATGTTTACGCTCCAGTTGTTCGGCAGCGCGCAACACGCGGGCCTTCCAGTCTTCGGTACTCAGTTGGCCGCGCACACGTTCGGCCCATAACGGAAACGACAACGGGGTGAGGCTGCGCGGTTTGCACAGGCGCAGTTCGCGCCGCGCGCAATCTTCCAGTGCATGCGCAAGCCGCGCCAGTTCGAGCTGGCCTTCGAACACTTCGCGCTCGGCCTGGGCAAGCAGCAGGTGATCTGGGTCGAAACGTTGCAACACGTCGTACAGCAATCCGCTGGAGGCCTGCAGCTGCCGCAGGCTGCGTGGTGCACGGCCGGGCAGCGATGGCGACAGCAAGCCGGCCACGCGCGCGATCTCGCGGAACTGGCGGCGTGCCAGTTCGCCCAGGTTGAGGCTGTCGCGCAGATCGGCAAACAGCCCCTCCGGCGACAGCAGCGCCTGCAGGACGCCCGCATCGAGTTCCACATCCTGCGCGGGCGACAGCACGAATCCGTAATCGTTGGCAGCAAAACTGAAGGTATTGCGCTGACGCCTGCCCCAGCGCGCCGCCAGCAACGCGGCCAGCCCTTCGTTGACCTGGCGACCGGCGAACGGATACACGAACACGTGCCGGCCATCGCGCGCCTTGATGCTTTCCACCACCAAATGGTCCGGGCCGGGCAGCGAGGACAGCGAGGCCTGCAGGCGCAGCAACGGCGCCAGCGCCTGCATTTCCGGCGCGTCGCCGGGATCGGCAAACACCGCTTCGACCTCGCGGCCCAGGGCCGACGACAACGGCATGCGTCCACCCATCCATTTGGGCACCACGCCGCTGCCACCCTTGGCCACGCGCACGTAGGCGGTCATGTCTTCCAGCCGCACCAGCTCCAGCAAACGGCCGGCAAATTGAAAACGATCGCCACGGCGCAGGCGGCCGACGAACTGCTCCTCCACCGCGCCCAGGCGGCCGCCGCGTAGGAACTGCACGCGCACGCTGCCGTCGCTGGTGATCGTGCCGATGGACAGGCGGTGCCGCAGCGCGACGCGCCGGTCGATGACCCGGTACACGCCTTCTTCGTCGCGCACGACCTTGTGGAAATCCGGGTAATGCGCCAGCGCGCTGCCGCCCTGCACGATGAAGTCCAGCACCGCCTGCCAGGTGGCGTGATCCAGTGCCGCAAACGCATCGGTGCCGCGCACCTGCTCGAACAAGGCATCGGCCTGAAAACCGCCGCCCAATGCCAGGGTCACGCAGTGCTGCGCCAACACGTCCAGCGACAGGCGCGGCGGCGGCCGTGCCTCGATCTGGCCATGCACGATGGCGCGCCGCGCGGCGGCGTATTCCACCAGTTCCAGCGCATGCGAGGGCACGCACACCACATGCCCGGATTCGCCCGGACGGTGGCGCGCGCGGCCGGCACGTTGCAGCAGGCGCGCAATGCCCTTGGGGCTGCCGACCTGCAGCACCTGATCGACAGCCGGGAAATCCACGCCGAGATCCAGGCTGGACGTGGCGACCACGCAACGCAGGCTGCCGTCGCGCAGGCCTTGCTCGGCCGCCGCGCGCAAGGACGGGTCCAGCGAGCCGTGATGCAGCGCGAGCGTGGCCAGATCGTCCGGCCACACCGCACTCAAGGCCTGATGCCACAACTCGGCCTGGGCGCGCGTATTGGTGAACACCAGGCTGGTGCGCTGCTGCATGATCTTCTGCAATACGCGCGCCAGCTGCGCCAGACCCAGATGCCCGGCCCACGGAAAGCGCTCGCCGCTGTCGGGCAGCAGCGTCTCCAGGGTCATCGCGCGGGGTTTGACGCCCGACACCAGCGCGGCATCGGGGCGATGCGGCAACAGCACGTCGCGTGCCTGCGCCAGGTTGCCCAGCGTTGCCGACAGGCCCCAGATGCGCAGCTGCGGCGCCCAGCCGCGCAGCCGCGCCAGGCACAGTTGCAGCAGCACGCCACGCTTGTTGCCGAGCAGCTCATGCCATTCGTCGACGATCACGCAGCGCAGCGCCGACAGCTGCGGCGCGGTGTCGGGATACGACAACAGCAAGGCCAGCGATTCGGGCGTGGTGACCAGCACATCGAGCTTGCCGCTGCGCGCCAGCCGCTTGTCGCGCGCGCTGGCGTCGCCGGTACGCAGGCCCACCTGCCAATCCAGCCCCAGGGCCTCCACCGGCTCGCGCAGCGCGCGTGCGGTATCGGCGGCGAGTGCGCGCAGGGGCGTGATCCACAGCACCTGCAGCGTGCGTTGCTGTTGGCGTCGCGCGGCCGTGGCGGGCTTGCTCGCCGGCTTGCGTCCACGCGTGGACAAGGCCTCCAGCAGCGGCCCACCGAAGGCTGCCAGCGTCTTGCCGCTGCCGGTGGGCGTATGCAGCAAGCCGGACTCGCCCGCGAGATAGCGCTTCCACACATCACGTTGAAACGGCAACGGCGCCCAACCGCGCTGCGCGAACCAGGCACGCCATTGTTGCAAGGGCGTGCCGCGTGTCTGCGCCGCAGCGCTCACCGTGCCAGCGCCTGCAGGCTGCTCAGGTGGTCGGCCTCGTTCATCGGCTTGTCCTGTCGCCAGCGCAGGATGCGCGGGAAACGCACCGCAATGCCGGACTTGTGCCGCGCGCTGCGGTTGACCGCTTCGAACCCCAGTTCGAAGACATGGTGCGCGGTGACCGCACGCACCGGTCCGAAGCGTTCGGTGGTGTTGGCGCGGATCCAGCGATCCAGCTGCAGGATCTCCTTGTCGTCTAGCCCCGAGTAGGCCTTGGCGATCGGCACCAGCTGGCCCTCGTGCCACAGCCCGAAGGTGTAGTCGGTGTACAGCGTGCTGCGGCGGCCATGGCCGGCTTGTGCGTACAGCAGCACCGCATCGATGGTGAGCGGGTCGATCTTCCACTTCCACCAGTCGCCGCGCCGGCGGCCGGATTGGTAGGCGGAGCTGGCGCGCTTGAGCATCAACCCTTCCACGCCGCGCTCGCGTGCATCCAGGCGCAGCTGCGCGGCCGCCTGCCAGTCGCCGGCCTTTACCAGCGGCGAGGCGACGATGCGTGGGTCGGCGAGCGTGCTCAGCACGCCTTCCAGCAATGCGCGACGCTCCTGCAAGGGGCGCTCGCGCAAATCTTCGCCGTCCAGCTCGAGCAGATCGTAGGCAACCACGCGCGCCGGCGCCGCCGCCAATGTCTTCGGCCCGGGCTTGAGCCGCTGGATGCGCGTCTGCAAGGCGGTGAACGGCATCGGCAAGGACTGCTCCGGTTGCCAGGCCAGCAGCTCGCCATCGATGACCGTGCCGTCGGGCAACTGCAGCGCGGCCTGTTCGATCTCCGGGAAACGGCCATCCAGGCGTTCCTCGCCACGCGACCACAACGCCGCTTCGCCAGCGCGCCGGATCAACTGCAGGCGAATGCCGTCCCACTTCCATTCCAGCAACCAGTCATCGACCGCGCCCAGCGTTTCGACCTCGGCTTCGAGTGGCGAGGCGAGAAAGAACGGGTAGGGCTGCTGGCGATCGCCGGGCAGTTCCTCGGCGGTCAGCAGAGTGGCCAGATAGCCCGGATGCGGCCGCCAGCTGCCGAGCATGCGCTGTGCAATGCGCGCGATCTCTATCCCGGACATCTCCGCCAGCGCCTGCTGCACCAGTCGCTGCGACACCCCCACGCGCAGGGCGCCGGTGAGCAGCTTGTTGAACACCAGGCGCTCGTCGAAGGCCAGGCTGCGCCACGCCTGCACGATGCAGGCCTTGCGCACTTCCACGTCCTGGTTGGCGATCGGCAGCAACCGCTGTTCGATCCACTCGGCCAGCGGCAGATCGGCCGCTTCGGTGATCGGGTCGTCCAGCAACAAGGCCAAGGTCTCGGCCAGATCGCCGACATGGTCGTAGCTGTCGGCCACCAGCCAGTCGGCGATGCCGGCGGTGTCGGTGATCCATTCGCGCAGTTCGCCGCTGCTGGCGATGCGCATGCGCGTGCTGGCCACCTTGCCACCGGCCAGCAGGTACAGCGCCCACGCCGCGTCGAACGGCGGCGCACTGCGGAAATACGCGACCAAGGCCGCACGCTTGTCGAGCGTGCCGGTGCTGCGATCCAGGGTGCGGTACAACGCGGCAAATCGCTTCACGCCGGGCCCTGCAGCTTGGTGCGGTTGTCGGCAGCACGCAGTTCCAGCGCGCGCCGCGTAAATGCGCCCAGGCAGCGCGGGCGCCGGTAAGGTCGTGGCGGCCCGATCACTGCCGCCGGCAGTGTGCGGTGCACGCGAAACGCCAATGCGTGGCGACGGAACGCGAGTGCGCCGGTCAAGCGGATCCGTGGGCGCGCGCGCGCATAACGACGTGCAGGCAAGGGGTTCATTCCTCGGCTCCGAAATCGGTACGGAAGGCTTCGGCAGCGACGCCGCGTTCCAGCAGGTGCTGAATCAAGGCATCGGTGTTGCCGTGGGTGGCGATCACCCGCCGTGCGCCGGTGTCTTCGATGGTGCGCAGCAGGTCCGGCCAGTCGGCATGATCGGACACCACAAAACCGCGGTCATAGTTGCGCCGACGGCGATTGCCGCGAATGCGCATCCAGCCCGATGCGAAACCCTGTTGCGCGTGCCGGAAGCGACGGATCCAGGCGCTGCCGGCCGCCGATGGCGGCGCCAGGACCAGTTGCCCGGCATAGTCGGCGCCACGCGCATGTTCGCTGACCGGTTGGGTATCCAGCATCGGGATGCCGGCCTGGCGATACACCTCCACGCCCACCGCAATCGCGCCATGCAGCAAGGCTGGTTGCGTATCCCAGGCGCGCAATTCCGCCAATACGCGTTGCGCCTTGCCCAGGGCATAGCAATACAGAATGGCGGCCTCGCCGCGCTCTGCACATTCGTGGCGCCAGGCGACGATGTCGGCCGCGACATCGGCGGTATCCGGCCAGCGATACACCGGCAGCCCAAAGGTCGCTTCGGTGATGAAGGTGTCGCAGGGCACCACTTCGAACGGTTTGCAGGTGGGATCGTGCTGGCGCTTGTAGTCGCCCGATGCAACCCAGACTTCGCCATCCACCTCGATGCGCACCTGCGCCGAGCCGAGCACATGCCCGGCCGGATGCAGCGACACCCGCGCGCGTCCCAGCTCGAAGGCTTCACCGTCGGCATGCGTGTGATAGACCTGCTCGCCCAGGCGCCACTGCAGGATCGGCAAGCTCTCGTGCGTGCAGTGGTATTCGCCCATGCCGCTGCGTGCGTGGTCGCCATGCCCATGCGTGATCACCGCACGTGGCACCGGCCGCCAGGGATCGATATGGAAGTCGCCCTGCGGGCAATACAGGCCTTCGGGGCCAAGCACCACCAGATCGCCAAGTTGTCCGTTGCCGTTGCGCATGGGGCAACTCTGGCCAAGCCGGTGTGCAGATCCTGAGAATGGGAATGGCACGCATCGACGCACCACTGCGCCAAGGCCTGCAGATCGCAATCGCTAGTCGAGCCAGTGCGCGATCAAGGCAAGGCCATCGACTCGAGCAAGCGCCCGGCGTGGCATGAGCTGTCCGTCAATGCAGCACGCCCGCCGCCAGCTCGCACCATTGCGCATCGGAATAATCAGTCAAGACTCGGAAATCGAACACCCACGCAGGCGCTGGCCCGCATCATCCACCCCGATTCCCGATTCCCGATTCCCGATTCCCCGCCCCAACCGCTAATGCCGCGACCGCCGCCCAGGCGAACGCACCGCAGTCGCCTCCACCGCCAGCGTAAAGCCGCGCTCCTCGCCGCCCTGCATTGCGCCGACATCCACGACCTGGCGCCGAATCTCCTCGCCCTTGCCGTTACGCACCACCACCACCACGGTGTATTCCCATGGATCGCCATCGGCGGGATGGCGAATGGTGCCGTCGACCTTGAGCGGCACGATCGGTGCCGGCTGTGCGTGCTGCGCCGCCGCCGAGTCGAAGCGCAGGTGGTGCTTGCACGCAGGGCAGACGCTGGCGCTTTCCAGGATCGTCGCCTTGCAGTGCGGGCAGCTGCGCGTGGCACCGGGCGTGCCCGGGCGGGGCGCACTCATGTGCCGTCGCTGTCTCCGCTGACGACCGGCTTGGCCGCAACGACCGTTTTGCCGGTGTCCTCGCCCCAGCCGAAATCGGCCTGGCCGCGCATGCGCGCACCCGAGGCCACGGTCAGGCTGCCGGCCTTGACGTCGCCGACCAGCACGCCGGAGGTCTGCAGCTCCACCTGCGCGGCCGATTCGATATTGCCCTCCAGCTCTCCGGCGATGATCACCTTGTTGGCGCGCACGCCGCCGTTGAGCTTGGCGCCGCGCTCGATGGTCAGATCGCCCTTGACGTTGACATCGCCCTTGAAGCGGCCGGCCAGACGCACGTGACCGGCGCCCTCGATCTTGCCTTCGATGCTGATGTCGGCGGCGATCAGCGATTCCTTGGCCTCGCCCTGGCGCTGCGGTGTGGCCGCGGCGGGTGCGGCGCTCGGTGGCGCGGCGGCGGGCACCGGGGGTGCCGGGCTGGCCTCGGCAGTGAACAGCCGTCCATCGGCAGCCGGGACCTCAGGGGCTGCGGGAACGCCGTCTTTCTTGTTGGGACCTTGATCGCGCCACATCGACATCGGACTGTCTCGCTCGGGGGTCAAGACCGACTATCGCCGCGCGGACCGATCTTTTGTGTGACGGGTTACGCAAACCAGCACCGATGGCGCGCGTGCTCAGTCCACTGCGGGCGTGGCGGCGCCATGCCGCTCGACCCGGTTACGACCGCCGTGCTTGGCGACATACAGGGCCGCATCGGCCTTCTGGATCAGGCTGGCCCCCAGTTCTCCATCGACCGGGAAGCTGGCCACGCCGATCGAGGCCGTCACCCACGGCAACGAGCGCGGGCCGTCGCTGACTGCCAGGGCCGCGATGTGGCCGCGAATGTCCTCGGCCACGCGCAGCGCCTCGACGCCATCGGCCTCGGGAAGAATGACCGTGAACTCTTCGCCGCCGTAGCGGCAGGCGACGTCTTCGGCACGCAGCCGGGTCAGCAGCAACTCGCCCAGCGCCGCCAGCAGCAGATCGCCGCCGGCGTGGCCCTGGCTGTCGTTGAATTGCTTGAAGTGGTCCACGTCCAGCATCAGCACCGACAACGGCAGGCCGCGGCGTGCGCAGCGCGCGAGTTCGTGGCTGAGCGATTCTTCCAGATAGCGGCGGTTGTACAGCCCGGTCAGCGGGTCGCGAATCGACTGCCGGCGCAGCGATTCGCGCAGGCGCAGATTGCTCAACGCCAGCGACAGCTGTTCGGCGGCCGCCTCGGCGATTTCCAGGCGGGGCATCGGCCCCGGACCCGGCGAAGACAGGAACAGGAAGCCGAGCTGGGTGCCTTGCGCGGACATCGGCAGGCATGCGGTGGTGACGGCGCTGCCGGGCTCGGGCGTACCGATATGCACGCACAGCGCATCCCGGCCCAGGTCGTCGACGATGTGCGGTTGTCCACGGCGCAGCGCCCAGCACTCTTCAGGCAGCAGATGTGGCGCGCTGTGCACCAGCGGCTCGCCCCAATGGCTGATCGCCTCGGCGCGATCCTGCGAGGCACGCAGCAGATACACGCTTCCGGCAACGCCCGGCAGCAGGCTGGCGAGGGTGCGGCTGCTCACCATCAGCGCCTCTTCTGCGCTGATGCAGCTTTGCAACAGGCCGGTATAGCGGCTGAGCAGATTGAGATCGGCGGTACTGCGTTGTAGCGCAACGACGCTGTCGCCCAACTCGCGATTGGCCTGCGCTGCCAGTTTCTCGGCCTGCGAGCGATGCCGCAGTTCGCGCATCAGCAAGGCATAGACGGTACCGACCACCGCCAGCCCGAACGGGATGCCGGCCAGTGCCAGCACCAGCAGCAAGGCCGCACTTTGTCGGCTGCTTTCGGCGCGCTGGGTCAGCAGCTCCTGCTCGCGTTGCACCATGGTCAGCGCCTGCTCGCGGATCGCGCTGGTGGTGCGGAAGGCGGTCTGCCGGATGCCCGCGCGGGCCGGCTCCAGGCCCTGCTGCGCGTACACGTCGAGCACGTGCTGGATCTGCTGCAGGCGCGTTTCCACCAGTCGCTGCAAGGTGTCCAGGTGCTGCACCTGGTCGGGATTGTCGGCAATCAGGCGACGCAGGTTATCGAGCAGGATCGGCAGGCGCTCGACGCTGGTCTGATAGTCGAGCAGATAGGCATCGTTGCCGGTGAGCAGAAAGCCGCGCTGCGCCGATTCGGCATCCAGTACGCGCGCCTGGATCTCGTCGACCCGGCCAATCACTTCATGCGTATGCGAGACGAGCGCGGCATCGGCCAACGAGCGACGGGCACCGACAAAGATGCCGATACCGATGGCGATGAAGATCAGGGCAGAGAACGCCAGCGCCAGCTGGTTGCGGCGGCGCGCAGTAAAAGAGGAGGGCATGGACGAATGCTAGCCTGCCAGCCTCGACAACACGAGGTCGCCGTTGGCGGGAAACAAGCGCGCCGGCCCAATTTGGCCGGCGCGTTCGCAAACTGCTGATACGGTCACACGGTCAATCAATGCTGCGGATGGTCGGCGTCGTGCTTGTCGGCGTTCTGCTCGGCCTTGTTGGCCATCTCGCGGGTCTTGTCGGCAGTGGCGTCTGCGGCATTGGCGGTTGCGCGGCTCGCATCGGCGGCCAGTTCGCGTGCAGCCACGCGTGCATCTGCGGTGGCGGCCTTGGCCTGCACGGCGGCGCGATCGGCAGCTTGTTCGGTCGCAGCCGCAGCGTGCTTGGCAGCGGAGGCGGCATCGCGTTGCGCCTGCTCGGCGTCAGGGCCCTGGCAAGCGGCGAGGGTGAGAGCGGCGATGGCGCTCAGCGACAGCATGCGGATCGTCTTCATGGGTGGTCCTGTTCCTGTTCCGGTGTTGGAAGAGCGAGCTTATGCACGGGCCGATGCAGCCGGCGTCAATGCGCGGCCGGCCATTCAGCCAACGGGCGGCATGCACCGTGCACGTCGCCACAGGGAGCCGCTCCGGTGCAGGAACGGCAACGCTGGTCAGGCGCCTATAAATCGCGGGCAAAGAAAAAGCCGCTGGAAACCAGCGGCTTTTTCCGAACTCGCTTGGAGCTAAGAAGTGATTACTTCTTGGCTTCTTCGGCGGTGTCCTTAGCAGCTTCGGCGGTGTTTTCAGCCGTCTTGGCAGCGTCGGCAGCCTGCTCAGCAGCAGCGTCGGTGGCGGCGCCGGAAGCAGCCTGGGCAGCGTCAGCAGCGGTGTCAGCCGAAGCAGCGGCGGTGTTGGCAGCAGCCTGAGCGGCGTCAGCCGACTGCGAGCCCGAGGCAGCAGCCTGGTCAGCAGCGGTCTGAGCGTCGGCAGCAGCTTCGTTAGCCGAAGCAGCAGCGTCCTGAGCCTGTTCCGGCTTCGAGCAAGCGGTCAGGGCCAGGCCCAGAGCCATTGCGATCAGCAGCTTGTTAATGGTCATTGTTTCAATCCTCGTCGTTAGATTAGGCAACGCGCTATTGCGCGCCCCCGACATGATGACGGTCCAAAGACCAGTGTCAAGCGTGCGCGCATTCAGTTTTGCAAAATCGCCGTTAAAAACAATTAAATCAATTCGATAGCGATGGCAGTCGCCTCACCGCCGCCGATGCACAGGGTCGCGATTCCGCGCTTGCCACCGCGCGTGCGCAACGCATTCACCAATGTCACCACCAGGCGGGCACCGGATGCGCCGATCGGATGCCCCAAAGCGCAGGCACCGCCGTTGACGTTGACCTTGTCGTGCGAAATGCCCAGCTCGGCGATCGGCGTCATCGCCACCACGGCGAATGCTTCGTTGATTTCGAACAGATCCACCTCATCCAGTTGCCAGCCGATCTTGCCGATCAACTTCTGGATGGCAGCGACCGGCGCAGTGGTGAACCACTCAGGTTCCTGCGAGTGGGTGACATGCCCCACGATGCGCGCCAACGGTGCGATGCCACGCCGCTGCGCCTCGTCTGCGCCCATCAGCACGGTGATCGCCGCGCCATCGGAGATGCTGGACGAGCTGGCGGCGGTGACGCTGCCGTCCTTCTTGAAGGCCGGCTTCAGGGTCGGGATCTTGGCGATGTCGGATTTGGCCGGTTGCTCGTCGCTGTCGACGACCACCTCGCCCTTGCGTGTGGCCACGGTGACCGGAACGATTTCATCGGCGAACGCACCGCTGCGCTGGGCAGCCTGCGCGCGTTCGACCGAGGCGATCGCAAACGCGTCCTGATCGGCGCGGCTGAAACCGAACTTCTCGGCGGTGGCCTCGCCGAACACGCCCATCGCCTGGCCGTCGTAAGGGTTGGTCAGCCCATCCCAGGCCATGTGGTCGACCGCCTGGAAGTTGCCGTAGCGGTTGCCGGTGCGCGAATTGGGCAGCAGATGCGGCGCATTGCTCATCGACTCCATGCCGCCGGCGACCACGATGCTGGCCGAGCCTGCCTTGATCAGATCGTGCCCGAACATGATCGCCTTCATGCCCGAGCCGCACACCTTGTTGATGGTGGTGGCGCCGGTGGAGGTGGGGATGCCTGCGGCAATCGCCGCCTGACGTGCGGGCGCCTGGCCCAGGTTGGCCGGCAGGACGCAGCCAACGATGACTTCTGAAATGTCGGCCGGCGCGACGCCGGACTGCGCCAGCGCGCCGCGGATCGCAGTGGCGGCGAGCGTCGGCGCCGGCACACCGTTGAATTGACCAAGGAACGAGCCGATGGCAGTGCGTTTGGCAGCAACGATGACGATGTCGGACATAAAGGAGATACCGTTTAAAGTGAAACGATTATCTGCCTCATGCTCGGTTCGCGCCAGCACGCCCCCGGCGCTGCAACATTCGCTACGCAATCAGCTGCGACAGCCGTGTGAGGATGCAGTATAAAGACGGCGTTCGGGCCCGGGATTGGGCCCTATCCATGGAATGGGTTCGGGGAGAGCATCAAATGAACAAGACAGACGTCGCCAGGACTGTCCTGGCCTCGGCGTTGGCCGTGGCGTTGACCGCGTGTGGCGGCGGTGGTGGGGGCGGTGGTATCCGTCCGAGTACACCGACGGCACCGCCACCGACGTCGCCACCGCCGCCACCGCCGCCGACTTCACCGCCACCGCCACCACCTCCGCCGCCGGTGGTGGCACCGCCGACGACCCCGGAACCCGCATTCGACGCGCATCTGGCGCTGACCAACGCACGCGCTGCGCAGGCATTGGGTTTCACCGGTGCGGGCTATCGCATCGGCGTGATCGATACCGGCATCAATTCCAATCATCCGGCCTTGCAGGGGCGGGTCAGCGACAGCTTCATCTATGTGGATCCGCGTACCAACAATGTCGCTGCGGGCGATGTGGTGGGCCACGGCACGGTGGTCGCGCAGCTGGCAGCCGGGCGCGCAGTGGGCCAGTGGCCGGGCGGCATCGCCAGCGGCGCCGGCCTGGTGTCGGCACGCATCATCAGCGACGAAGCGCCGGACGATGACGGCAGCGGTCAGGGCAACGAGGTCGATGGCCCGCTTGGCCTGGGTCCGGTGCATGCCGATCTAATCAGTGCCGGCGTGCGCATCATGAACAATTCCTGGGGCGGGCTGTATTGGAACGACCCGGCGGTGACCAACCAGATTGCGCAGGAATACCGGCCGTTCGTCATCGGCAACGATGGGTTGGTGGTGTTCGCGTCGGGTAACGAATCGCGAGCGCAACCCTCCGATACCGCCGCGCTGCCCAGCCAGCTGGGCCCGAACGGCACGCTGCCGGCCGCCGATCTGGAGCGCGGCTGGCTGGTCGTCGCTGCGCTGGATACCGCCAATCCCACGCAGCTGGCCTCGTACTCCAATGCCTGTGGCGTGGCGATGCGCTATTGCCTGGTGGCACCGGGCACCTCGATGTTCCTCGACCCCGATGCGACCGCCAGCAACATCCGCTACTTCTACGGCAGCGGCACCTCGTTTGCGGCGCCGTTGGTCTCCGGTGCGGCTGCGCTGGTGTGGCAGGCTTTTCCGTACTTCAGCAACGATCTGGTGCGGCAGACGCTATTGGGAACGGCCACCGATCTGGGTGCGGCCGGCGTCGACCCGACCTTCGGCTACGGCCTGCTCAATGTCGGCAAGGCAGTGTTGGGGCCGGCGCGCTTTGATTGGGGCACGGTGGATGTCACCGTCAACACCTTGCGTTCCACCTGGGCCAACGACATCAGTGGCACGGGTGGCCTGACCAAACGCGGCACCGGTACGCTGGTGTTGAGCAGTGGCGCCAATACGTTCAACGGCGACACCCAGGTGCTGGGCGGCACCTTGCAGACGGCCAGTCTGCAGAGTGCGCGCATTGGCATCGCCAATGGTGCGACGTTGATCGGTGCGGGCAGGATCGGCGGACGCGTCGATAACGCCGGCACCCTGCAGGTCAACAGTGCGACGCTGTCGATCGCGGGCAATTACACGCAGGCCAGTAACGGTCGCCTTGCCTTGAACGTGGGCGACCGGGTGAACGTGACCGGGACCGCGACGATTGCAGGTGATCTGCAAGTGCTCGGCCGCCGCGATTACGTGGTCGACAACGCGACCTACACGCTGTTGCAAGCCAGCAGCGGGTTGCAGGGCACGTTCGACACGCTCAGCCGCGGCGCGGCCGTGACCTTCCTGGATGCCTCGCTGACGTACGACAGCAATACGGCTTACCTTGCCTTGCGCAGCTTGAATGCCACCGCCGTTGCCGCCACGCTGGGCATGACCGGCACGGCAGCGATGGATTCGGCAATCCGCGTCGAGCAGGCGTTCCAGCAGGTGGATGCGCAGCAACTGCAGGGCATTGGCGGCATCAGCAGCGGGTTCATCCGCGCCGCAGCGGCGTTGCAGCAGTCGCCGGATGCCAAGGCTGCCGCCGATTCGCTGCGTAGTTTGTCGGGCCGTGCGCACGCCGAGTCGGCAGCGATGACCTTCGACACCATCGATCTGGGGCGGCGTGCGTTGGCCTCGCATTTCGACGGCTTGTCGCAGCAGCCGCGTATGCTGGGCGTCTGGCAACGCGCGCTCGGTGGGCCGGGCGAGGGTGGCGTGACCACCGCAGGATTCGCCACCTCCGGCTGGATGATGGGCAACGACCTGCGCCTGGCGTCGGGCGCAGTCACTGGCTTTGCCTTCGGCGAAACGCGCTCCAACAGCCTGGGCGATCTGGACGGTGCACGCGGGCGCGATCGGCAGGTGCAGGGGCAGCTGTACTGGGGTACCACGCTGGGGTCGGCGTACACGCTGAGTCAGTTGGGTTTCGGCAACGTCAACCGGCAGATCGAGCGCAGCCTGCAGTTGGGCGAAGACCGCAGCAGTGCCTTCAGCGACTACAGCGGCAGTTACCTCAGCGGCAACCTGGAAACCGGGTATCGCCTGGGTGGCGCGCGCGCCAGCCTGACGCCCTACATGGGGCTGGATTATGTGCGTCTGCGCAGCGAGGGATTCCGCGAAAGCGGTGGCGACGGCTTCGGCTTGCGTGCCGATGCCAGCACCTCCTCGCGCACCCAGGTGCTGGCCGGCGTGCGTTCGTCCTATCGCTGGCGCGGCGTGCAGCTCGGCGGTTATGCCGAATGGCAGCAGGCGTTGAGCAGCGAAGGCCTGACGCTGGATGCCAGCTTCATCGGCGTGAACGCATGGGCGCCATTGCGCGGCATGCAGCCGGCGCGCTCGGGTGGTCTGTTCGGCATCACCGCGGCCGCGCCGTTGGGGCCGCAGAGCCAGTTGCGCTTCGGCTACGACCAGCGGGTGGGCGAGCGCGGTGACGATCGCGCGCTGAGCCTGCATTACAGCGCCGATTTCTGATCGGCGCGCCTGATCGGTGGTTCATCTGTCCAGGCAAGATGCCTGGACAGGTGGGTCACTCGCCGCGCAGCTTGTGCAGGAAGCGCGGTGCGGTGCGGCCCAGCGGCAGTTTGAGCTTGCTGATGGCCTCGATACGCGCCTCGGCAATCTGGTCGGCCGCCTGCTGCGGCGCGACACCCAAGCGGGAGGACAAGTCGAAGACCTTTTCCAGGTTGTGATAGATGCTGCGGATCAGCCGCATCGCGCGTTCGCGGTTGTAGCCGTCGATCTCCAGCGACACGTTCATTACGCCGCCGGCATTGACCACGTAATCGGGCGCATACAGGATGCCGCGCCTGTGCAGCTCTTCGCCGATGGCGGCGCTGGCGAGCTGGTTGTTGGCGGTGCCGCAGATGATCTTGGCCCTCAATCGCGGCAACGTGTCTTCGTTGATTGCCCCTTCCAGCGCGCAGGGTGCGAATACATCGGCCGGCACCTGGTAGATCTCCTCGATGCTGACCGCTTCAGCACCGTATTCGGCCACCGCGCGATCCACCAGCGCCGGGTTCAGATCGGCCACATAGAGTTTGGCGCCGCGCTCCTTGAGCAGCTTCACCAGCTCCATGCCGATATGGCCCAGGCCCTGGATCGCGATGCTGGTCTTGCCGACTTCCTCGTGGCCGAGCCTGCGATTGAGCGAGGCCATCAACGCCTGCAACGCACCGTAGGCGGTGAACGGGGCCGGGTCGCCGGAGCCGCGATGCACCTGGTGCACGCCGGTGACGTACTCGCTCTCCAGATAGATCTGTTCCATGTCGTTGACGTCGGTGCCGACGTCTTCGGAGGTGATGTAGCGCCCGCCCAGGGTGTCGACAAAACGGCCGAATGCGCGGAACAGCGCCTCGCTCTTGTCACTCTTTGGGTCGCCGATGATCACCGCCTTGCCGCCGCCGACATTCAATCCCGCCAGCGCGTTCTTGTAGGTCATGGTGCGGCTGAGCCGCAGCGCATCGTCCAGCGCCGCCTCGCTATTGGGGTAGGGGCGCATGCGCACGCCACCCAGCGCGGGCCCGAGACGGGTGCTGTGCAACGCGATGATCGCTTTCAGGCCGGCGTCGCGGTTGTGACAGAAAATCACCTGCTCGTGGCCGGTGGTGTCGAGGGTTTCGAAAAGCATCGAAGGCTCCGCGGGGCTGCGTGATGTGCCTTCCCTGAGGCCGGGCTGGAACCCGTGCAATGGGAAAAAAAAACGCGACGTCTGCAGACCCTGTCCGATCACGTCGCGCTGCAACATTTTAAACCACGTCGGCGGGGGCTAGTGTATGAATCTGTTCACCAATGCCGATAGCGCTGCTGCCGGAACCACAGCGTTCCCAGCCATTTGCTCCCTGCGCTGACCGGCAGGCCGGCGTGCAGCGAGTCGGGGTCGGGGCGGCCATCGGCATGCAGATTGTCGAAGCACACCACCGACCCGGCACGTGGACGCACGCGCACGCCCGCGACCGGGAAGTCGGTATCGCCTCCCGCGTCGACGTCGTTGAGGTAGACGCAGGCGGTGCGCAGGCGATTGCCGGCAGTGGGGCGGTCGGCGGCGATCGTGCCGGGCGGCAGGTAGTCGCGATGCGCGCGGTACTGCTCACCCGGCGCGTAGCACAGCACCGACAGCGCTTCGGCATGGGTCAGCGGCAGCTGCGCGCAGGCCGCCACGCGCGCCTGCGCCGCACGCGCGGCAAAGTCTTCGAGGATGGGGTCCAGGGTGGCGCCGCGGCTGGTGCGGATCGGCGCGCGGCGCGTGCGCGCATCGTCGGGGTCGACCACTTCGGAGGCGCGCAGGTGCGGCCGCGCCAGCAACATCAACAGGCGGCACTCGTCGGCAGACAGCACGCCGCAGACTTCTTCGATCATGGGCGCGTCGTGGCGGCGCGTTGCGACATGTCGGGCAGCGAAACGGATGCGCGGATCGTCGACGAGCGGATCCGGCGGCGTGATCTGCACGGCAGGCGCCGCGGCGATACCCAGCGGCTGCAATTGCCGCAGCAGCTGCGCCGCGGCGTCGGGTTGTGGCCGGACGCCTTCGCCACGCAGCAGACGCTCGGCCAGTAGCGCGGCAGCCAGTGCGTCACCGGCTGCGGCGGCGCGCTCCAGCAAGGCAACGCAGCTGCGTTGCTGCGCGGGGTGATCGATCCGGCCGTGCTGGATGGCCAGCGCGCGCAGCGCAGGCGGATAGTTGGCTGCGGCCGCTGCATGCAAGCGGGATTGCGCCTGCGTGTCGAGCATCAATGGGGCGTCGGTGATGGCCACGGTCGCCAACAGATAGCGCGCTGCCGCAACATCCTGGCGCTCGGCGTGTTGCCAGTGCTCCTGCGCACGGGCCAGGTCCACCTCGCAACCCACACCGTAGGCCAGCATGCGGCCGGCTTCGATCTGCGCGCCGGCATCGCCTGCGGCCGCACTGCGCGTGTACCAGGCCAGCGCCTGCTCGGGCTGCCCGGTACGCACCAATGCATGTGCCAGCGCCGTCATTGCCGCGGGTTGGGCGGTCTGTGCGGCCTGGGTGAGCTGCTGGAGGGACGGTGCCTGCATGGAGGCATTCTAGGAGAGGCCGGCAACCCTGTCGTGCCTGATCCTAGGCGGGCGCCGCTGCGGCCCGCGTAGGGCGATGGCGGTCTCGCCGAGATCAATGCAGGTCGTGCGTCCCCGGCGGGCGACCGGTGGCCATGGACCGGTGGTCGCAGCGATGGGCTGCCTCGTCTAGCCGGTGCGCGATCAGGCGTCCGTGGACAGCGCCAGGTGGGTCAGATACAGGCGCAGGTCGAACTCCAGTTGGTGGTAGTCCGGGCTCATGTGGTTGCACAGCTGGTAGAAGGCCTTGTTGTGATCGGCCTCCTTCAGATGCGACAGCTCGTGGGCGACGATCATCTGCAGGAACGGTTCGGGCGCATCGCGGAAGATCGAGGCGATGCGGATCTCGCGGCTGGCCTTGAGCCGGCTACCGTGGACGCGCGAGATCGCCGTATGCGTGCCCAGCGCGTGCTTCACCACCTGCAGATGGTTGTCGTAGAGCGCCTTGTGCAGCGTGGGCGAGGAGCGCATGTAGCGCTCCTTCATGGCCTTGACGTAGTCGTACAACTGCCGGTCGGTGCGGATGCTGTGGCGGTCCGGGTAGCGGCGTGCCAGTACCAGGGCGAGTTTGTCCTGCGCGATCAGCTCGCGCACCTGATCCAGGACGGCGGGCGGGTAGCCGGCGAGATAGCGAAGAGTGTCCATGCCAATCGATTGCTGCGAGCTGCGCATGATCGCCGATGCAGGCGCTGCTGGCGAATCTGCGCGAATGTGGCGTCGTGTGTCAGGCGTATTCACGAATGCGGCACATCCGGATGCGTAGCGTGCAGCGCATGTTTTGCGGCACGACTGCGCAAGCACACGACTGAACACGGCACCGTGCCGGATGAGGAGACAACAAACATGATCAAGTGGGCCATTATTTTCGCCATCATCGGACTGATTGCCGGTGCGCTCGGGTTTGGCGGCATGGCGGGCGCTGCAATGGGGATTGCCAAGTTCCTGTTCTGGGCCGGCATCATCATCGCCATCGTGCTGTTCGTGCTCGGCATGACGATCGCCAAAAAGGTGACCTGACGCCCGAGGCGTGCATCGGCATGCGGTTCGCATGCCGGCTACATCGCCCGGAGTGCAAAGGAGCGGCCAGTGGCCGCTCTTTTTTTTTATTCCTGCAAGCTAATCAACCAACAAAACGACAAGCCGGCCGCGAGCGAGGTCTAGCGCAGGACACTCGCTGCGTTCTTGCGCGGATCAGACGCCGGTGTCGTCGGCGGTGGTGTGCAAGGCGATATTGAGTTGATCGATGGTCACGATCCAGTCGGCATCGTCGAGGCGCTCTTCACGCAGCAGCTGCGCCTGCGCCGGTGTCCAGAAGGGCGCTTCCTCCAGGCGCATGTCGCCCGGCAGCGGAGAGTGTTCGTCGATGAAGCTGCGGATGCTGACCTCATCCGACGGCAGGCCCAACTGGGCGAATAATTCGGAGAACGGGTGGACGTGTTGTTCCATTGCGACTTCCTCGAAGAGTGCGAATGGGCGGATGCTAAAGCACCTGATTTGAGCGCGCTGTGCACGTCCGGCTTGGATTTGCCTGGGCGCATGCCCATATTTGAGTTCTGAGCAGACAAGCCGAGGCGAACATGGCGACCGGATGGGCAGGTGATGGGGCGGTGCAGGACCAGATCGATGCGACCGTCGAGGACGCGATCAAGCGCGCGCGGAGCCAGCTGCATCAGGGCCCGAGCCTGACTCACTGCGAGGAGTGCGATGCGCCCATCCCCGAGGCGCGCCGCAAGGCAGTACCGGGCGTGCACCTGTGCGTGAACTGTCAGCAGGCGCACGACCAGGAGCAGGCGGCGCAAGGCGGCTACAACCGTCGGGGCAGCAAGGACAGCCAGCTGCGTTGATTGCCACGCGGCTTCAGCGCAACCGGCAAACGACTGCGCTTGCCGCCAGGCGGCTGCGGCCATCGCTCGGGGCCTACATGCGACATTCGTATGCCGTGTCCTTGCGAGGCGCCGACCGAGTCACCCGATAACGGCTCGCTACGTCCTGCCAGACGCCCTCAGCTGGCGTTGAAGTGGCTGGTCTCGCGCCAACGGCGCGTGGTGCGCTGGAAGAACAGGCTGTTGGGAACCTGCAGTACGCTGCCGGCATGATCGCCGGTTTCTTCCAGGGTCGTGTAAATCACGTTGATGTCGATCACCCGGCCCTTCAGGCCGGGCTTGTCGCCGCCTTCCAGCAGCTCGATGTGGTCGTGCAGGCGGAACGGGCGCGTGGTGATGATCAGGAAGGTGCAGAAGATATTGGACAGCACGCTCCATGCCGCGAAGAACGCCACCGCACCGACTGCCGCGAATCCGGTGAACGCGGTCCACAAGGTGCCGCTGGAGACGCCCAGCACGTTCAGTACCGTCAGCACCGCAGTGACGGAAATGATGAAGCTGCCCACGCGACGGATGCCGATCATCATTTCCGCCGGCAGGCTGTAGCGCGTACACAGGCGGCGCAGCACTTGCCGCAGCAGTAGCCGAACCAGCGCGGCAACGGCGAGGATCAGCACGATCTGGACCGTCAGCACTGCCACGGTCAGCCACTGCGGATTCCAGTGCGGCAGCAGGCTACGGATCATGGTGGGCAAAGCGTCGGACGCGGACATCGGATCGTGCAGGTTCACAGAGAACAGCCATTGTAACGGGGGCGTCATTGCGCAGCCGGTGCGCGGGGTGAACGCGTGCTCAGCGGTGGCGGCAGCGAGCTTGAGTCAAGGATGCTGCGATGGAGTGCCGCATCTCAGCTGTACGTGGCCGGGCGTTCGCTGCCATGCGCATCGATGAAGGCCAACACGGCGATACAGCAGCGACCGAAATTCATGATGACGCTGCAACCGGTCAACGCGTTGAACTGCGGCCATGCGCGGACAATGCGACAACACGCCGCCACAGCTGCTCGGCGCGGCGTACCGGCAACCAGTGCGCTGGTGAGTTCAGCTCGACGCATGACAGCCGCGTCGACGGCAGGTGCAGCAGGCAGGCCTGCAGGCGCGCAGGCGTCAGCGTGAGCTGCACTGCATCCATCGGCAGCGGGGCCGAGCACTGGGTGGAGCACAGGCTCAGCAGGATTCCGAGAACATGCGGCATGGCGACGTCCGATCAGGGGGCCTGCGCCTGGAGCGGCCAACGGCGGTGCTCCCGGCAAACGATGCGGCGCAGGATTGCGCCATCGCAGGCTTGGATGCGGCGAACGGCGAAAGGGTTTAGAACGGCAAAAAAGGAAGCGAGCAGTCGTCAGGTGGTAAGGACCGCACGCTCTGAACCGAAGTGGCACGACGGGGCCATGCCGATTCCGACCACCGGCCGCGCCCGCCGGGCGGCGGCGCAGTAGGCTGGTCGGTCGCGACTGGAACCGTGCTCGAAAAAAACCTGGGCGCGGTTTAAACCTTTGTGCTGCCCAGCGCATCGAAGTGGATATGCTCGACACCTCCATGCCCATCGATGCCTCAGCTTGTGACGGTCCGGCCGGACGCGACGATGCGGCGCTGGCGCGTGCCGCTGCAGGCGGCGATCGCACCGCCTACGAGGCCATCTACCGCCGTCATGCGCCGCGCCTGTATGCGGTGGTGTGGCGGCTATGCGGGGGCAATGCGGCACGTGCCGACGATGTGCTGCAGGAGACCTTCATTGCCGCGTGGAAGGCCTTGCCGCAATTCCGCTTCCAGAGCGCGCTGGGCACCTGGCTGCACCGGCTGGCCGTCAATACGGCCCTGATGGAGCTGCGTGCGCGTTCGGCTGCGGGCGATCAGATGGTGGACGATGCCGATGGCGAGATCCTCGCTGCCATTCCAGGTGTCGCAGCCTGCCAGGCCACCCAGATGGATCTGGAGCGCGCGCTGGAGACGCTGCCGCCGCGTGCACGCGCGGTACTGGTGTTGCACGACATCGAAGGCTGGAAACATCAGGAAATTGCCGACGAACTGCAGATGGCGGTCGGCAGTTCCAAGGCGCAACTGCATCGCGCGCGCGGCCTGCTGCGCGTGCGGCTGGGAGACATTGCATGAATCACGATCCGCTTGATCCGCACGCAACCGATGACGCCGCGTTGTCCGCGCGTCTGCGTGCGTTGCCGCAACAACGTCAGCCACCGGCACAGCTCTGGGAGCGCATCGCGCCCGCACTGACGCCGCACACCAACGTGGTTGCGCTGCAGCCGCGCCGCCAGCGTGCCTGGGCCTGGCCCGCGTTCGGTGTGGCGCTTGCTGCTGCGCTGGCCGTGGTGGCGATCGTGCCAGGGCTCGATCGCTCGACCCAGGCGCCAGCGCCAGCGTCGGCGCGCTCTGGCCTGGTGGCGCAGGCGCAGGCAATGGCCGGCCAGTACCAGCAGGCCATCGATGCAGTGCCGGTGCAGCAGGTGCCGGCCGATCTGCGCCCGGCGCTGGCCGAGCTGGACCAGAGTGCACAGGCCATCCACCACGCCATCGCGCAGAGTCCGCGCTCTGCATTCCTGTTGTCGCAGCTGCAACGCACCTATGCCAAGCGCCTGCAACTGACCCGTCTTGCCGCGCAGGGCGAGACGTCCTTTCCAAGCTGAGGAGCATGCCCATGCGTTACGCCCATCTATCCGTGTTGTTGCTGCTTGCGTTTTGCGCACTGCCGGCGGCAGCGCAGACCACCGTGAAGCAGAGCCATCCGCTGACGCGCGGCGGGCGCGTGGAGCTGGACAACATCGCCGGGCAGATCCGCGTGCGCGGCTGGGACCGCGACGACGTGGCGCTGACCGGCACCCTGGGCGAAGGGCAGCGCCTGGAGGTGGATGAAAGCCCGGACCGGCTGCAGTTCGAGGTGATCTACCCGCGTAACAACCGCAACAGCAGGGGGGCCCAACTGGAGCTGCGGGTTCCGCGCGCGGTGCTGCTGGAGGTGGAGGCGGTGAGTGCCTCGGTGGATGTCGATCAGGTCGATCTGGCGCGGTTGCAGCTCAAGTCGGTCAGCGGCAACGTGGTCGCAGCCGGACGCGCCAGGGAAGCGCAACTGGAAACCGTCAGCGGCGCTCTGCGCAGCACGGTGGCCAGCGCACGGCTGAGCCTTGGCACGGTCAGCGGGCAGATCGATGCGCCGGCCGGCGCCAGCGGCGTAGTGTCGGTCGAGTCCGTTTCCGGCCAGATCCGGGTCGGCGCGGGGCAGGTGTCGCAGCTGCGCGCCGAGAGCGTGTCCGGCGCAACGGCGCTGACGGTGGCCGGTCTGGCGCCGGGCGGCAGCATCGCTGCGGAGAGCGTCAGTGGCACGATCAGCCTGGGTGTGCCGCGCAACGTGTCGGCAGCGCTGCAGGTGGAGGTGTTCAGCGGCGACATCCGTTCGGTGGCCGGGCAGGTGGAGCGGCCGGAGTACGGCCCGGGCAAGAGCCTGAGAACCCGGCTGGGGGCCGGCAATGGCGACATCAAACTCGAGTCGCATTCCGGCTCGGTGCGCATCGATTACGGCAACTGAGCGGCTGCGCCAACTGTGGCCGGAAACGAACGTGCCACCTTGCGGTGGCACGTCGGTACAACGCTTCGGCTTGCGGGGGGTGACGCTTAGGCGATCTTGTCGCCATCGTTACGCGCAGGGCCGAAGTTGGTGGTGAGCACTTCGATCCGGCCGCCGGTCTTGCGGAACGCGGCGATGTCGGCAGCGATGCGCTCACGACTGAGCGGCTGCGACTTGCCTTCGCTGCGAGCGATGCTGGGCTGGGATTTCTGCTTGGTCGCGGGACGTGCCATGTGGCCTCCTGTAGCGGGGAAGTGCGATGACACCGCGTGCGGCTAGGGTGGCGCGCGCGGAAGCGGTGTCGAGAGGTGCGGTCGCGTTCGGTGCGCAATCGCGGCGGCACGGCAAGCGTGCCTTGCTGACAAGCCGGCTAAGCGGTATGCAGCAACCGTGCATTGTAACGGATGGGCGCCCGCGTTGCCTTAACCGTCCGACGGACGGGCCTGGCGGGCCGCCGCCCAGGCCAGACCCTGCACCACGCCGAAGGACGGATCGCCCTGCACCAGGCGCGATTGCGGGAACGCGGCAGCCACCGTGTCGCGGATATAGCCGGCACGCGACATGCCGCCGGTCAGGAACAGCGTGGCCGGCGGCGCATCCAGGTCGGCACGGACCTGCGCAAGCAAGCCTTCCAGTTCGCCCAGGTAGCTGGAAGCGGACGCAACCAGCGCGCTGGCCTGCACCTCCACCTCCAGCCCGCGTTCGATGAAGTCCAGCCCGGCCTGGTGCCGGTCGCGCTCGCTGAGCGCGATCTTGCAGGCTTCCACGCCGCGGTACAGGCGCGCGGTGTTGCCGGTGTCCTGCAGCGCCTGCAGGCGCTTGTCGAACGGGGCAGGGACGTCCTGGTACTTGTGCAGGCGGAATTCGCGCTGGCGGGTCATGTCCTGCACCATCGCCGCTTCCACGTAATGGTGGGTGGGCACGCGGGTGATGCCGCGGCCGAACAGCGGCATGTAGGCGGCCAGACTCAGCGCCAGATCGATATCGGTACCGCCGCGCGCGATGCCCCAGGCGCGGTGCACCTGCGGCGCGGCGCTGCCGCCGACGCTGGCATGGGCGATGTCGGTGGTGCCGCCGCCGATGTCCACCACCACGGTGTCGTGACGGCTGTCGTGGCTGACGTGGTAATGCATCGCGGCCGCTGCGGGTTCTTCGAGGAAATCCACGCTGTCGAAGCCGGCCGCGATGGCGGCGGTCTGCAGAATGTCCAGCGCCTGCGCGTTGCCGGCCTCGCCGATGGAACTGCGGAACTGCACCGGGCGGCCCAGCGTGGCGCTGCGGATATTGATGTCGAACTGGCGCGAGGCGGTGAGCCGGATGTGTTCCAGCACGTGCGTGGCGATGCCGGTGATGGTCTGGCGCGCACGCGGATGCAGGTTGTAGCCCAACATCGATTTGGGGCTCTGCACCAGGCTGCCTTCGCCTTCCAGGAAATACGCATCCAGCGCTTCGTCGCCATAGACCGCGTTCTGCAGCAGGGCGGCGGAGCTGCGCGGCTCGCGCACCTGCTCTTCCATCCACTGGCGGCGCACGATGCGGATCGCGTCGCGGCGCAGGCTGTCGTTGCTGGACGTGCGGCCTGCCGCGGCGGCATCGCGACGGCCGGAGTCGATCAGCCGTTCGACCTCGTATTCCAGCGCCGGGGTCAGGCTGAAATCGTCCGGGTCGCGCATGGTCTCGGGGAAATACACCGTGGTGCGGAACTGCAGGGCCTCGCCGAAGCGCACCGGGACCACCTGACCATCGACGATCGCCGCGGCGGCGGAGTTGCTGGTACCGAAGTCGATGCCGAGTTTCATGCAAGCGGGCCTGTGAGCGGGCCGCGCACTTTACTACTTCTGCTGCCGGCGACGCCCGTCGCGCTGCGTTCGGACGTCGCAGCAGCCGAACTGCCGCATGCCCACAGGCACGCGGCACACCCGATCAGGCCGCGACGCTGGCGACCTGGCCTTCGTTTAGTTCTTCGGTGGTGGCTTCGCGCACCTCGATGACTTCGACCGCGAAATGCAGGGTCTGCCCGGCCAGCGGATGGTTGCCGTCGACGGTGACCTGCTCCGGGCCCACCTCGGTGACGGTGACCAGCACCGGGCCCTGCTGGGTGCGCGCCTCGAACTGCACACCCGGCACGACCTCGACATCGGTCGGGAATGCCTCACGCGGTACCTGCTGGATCAACTGCTCATGGCGCGGGCCATAGCCTTGCTCGGGCACGACATCGGCAGTGAGTGTCTCGCCGACGCGCTTGCCGTCCAGCGCCTGTTCCAGGCCGGGCACGATGTTGCCGGCACCGTGCAGGTAGCTCAATGGCGCGTCCGGCGTCGAACGGTCCAGGACCTGGCCGCTGTCGTCGGAAAGGGTGTAATGAATGGTCGCAACGCG
This sequence comes from Xanthomonas sp. LMG 8993, assembly GCF_009835065.2. Classification (NCBI taxonomy): domain Bacteria; kingdom Pseudomonadati; phylum Pseudomonadota; class Gammaproteobacteria; order Lysobacterales; family Lysobacteraceae; genus Xanthomonas; species Xanthomonas sp. LMG 8993. The sequence continues at coordinate 343,585 of NZ_QVIF02000001.1, forward strand.
ACCCTGGCTGATTTCCATCGGAAACCTCCATGACTTGTGATCGAGTGGGATGCGTCGGCTGACTCACGACGCCAAGAGGTGGTGCCCGCCTACCGTAGGCAATCGACCCGGATGATGCAACCGCAGCCGGGGCTGCGGTTAGGGCGAGGATCAGCTTGGTGGTGACGATGTCACCGCTGCGATGCAACTGCTTCCTACGCGATGCGTCGGTGCGTCGGTGCGAAGATGAGCCGATCGATGCGCGTCACGTGCGGCGTTTGGCCGCGTGGCGATGCACGCATTCCACGGCCTGCCGTGCACTAATCCTTCTCTGCTCCACGTTCGATCTGGGCGCGGCGCGCGTGCCAGGTTTCCGGCGTCTGCGGCTTGATGAACAGCGCGGTGAGCTCGGGATGCTGACGCTTGGCGGCCGCTTCGATGCGCCCGACGCAGGCTTCGATCTGTGGCGTGGTGCGGCTGTCTTCGAACTCGGCGCTCAACGCGGCGACCACCTGGTTCGGGCCCATCTGCATGGTCAGTACGCCGTTGGCGGCGCGCACATCCGGATCGCTGGCGGCAATGCGCAGTAGCGATTCGGTGACGTGCGCATGCGCGGGTTCGCCGATCAGCAGGCCCTTGGTTTCGCGCGCCAACAGGAAGGCGGTAAAGGCCAGCACGCAGGCGATGCCGATCGAGGCGATGCCATCGAGTTCGGGCATGTCCAGCAGCTGTGCGCCGGCCAGGCCCAGCACCGCCATGAACAGGCCGATCAAGGCGGCGCTGTCTTCGAGCAGCACGGTGAACGTGCTGGGGTCCTTGCTCTGCCGGAATGCCTGGAAATAGCCCATGCGGCCCTTCTTGGCGCGGAATTCGCGCAGCGCCACCACCCAGGAAATGCCTTCGAACACGATCGACACACCGAGCACGATGTAGGCGAGCAGATGGCTCTTGGCCGGCTCGGGATTGCGCAGATGCACGATGCCCTCGTACAGCGACACGCCTGCGCCCATCGCGAATACCAATAGCGCGACGATGAAACTCCAGAAGTACAGCTCACGCCCGTAGCCGAACGGATGGGTCGGCGAGGGGGCCTGCGCGGCGCGGCGCAAGCCGTACAGCAGCAACACTTCGTTGACGGTGTCCACCAGCGAGTGCACGCCTTCGCTGAGCATCGCCGAGCTGCCCGAAATGCCTGCGGCGATGAATTTTGCGATCGCGATGGCAAGGTTGCCGGCCAGCGCGACATAGACGACCAGATGCGAGCCGGTTTTCTTTGCCGCGCCCGGTTCGCCAGCCGTAGGCGCGGTGGATCCTGGCGCAGCGCCGGGGGCTTGGGGAAGCGATGGGTTGGGCACGTGCGACCTGCAGGGCATTCGACAAGCGCTGCACTATCGCGCTGGCGCCGTGCCGGAGACGTGATCGCGCGGCCGGGGCGCTACAATCCACGCCCGTTTTGAACCTAGGAATCGCATGTCTTCCGTTCCCGCCTGCCCGCAATGTGGCCTGGACAATACCTATGCCGATGGCGCGTTGCTGATTTGCGCAGACTGCGGCTTCGAGTGGAGCGCGGGCGAGTCCGCCGCGACTGCGACGGTGGTGCGCGACAGCAACGGCAACCTGCTGCAGGCCGGCGACACGGTGACCGTGATCAAGGACCTGAAGGTCAAGGGCTCGTCGATTCCGCTCAAGCAGGGCACGCTGATCCGCAACATCCGCCTGGTCGAGGACGATGCCGAGCACATCGAAGGCAATTCGGAAAAGATCAAGGGCCTGGTGCTGAAGACCTGTTTCCTGCGCAAGGCCTGAGGCTGTTGCGGAGGCAGCAGCACAGCCTGCAGCATGTGTAGGAGCGCGCTTGCGCGCGATGAAGCGGTATCGATACCGCCTCATCGCACGCAAGCGCGCTCCTGCGTTGCGGCATGCTCAATCGCGCGGATACACCGCCGCCACCGTGCAACTCTGGCGCATCCGCGCGGCCAGGCCGCCACGCGTGGTGCTCAGGTCGCCCTGCTGGCCGGATCCGGCAGCCGCGCCGGCAAGTGCCATTTCGTCGAGCACATCGACCTTGTCGCCGGGATTGCCGCAGATCGCATTCAGGCCCATGCCGGAGACGAAGCGGATCGGCGGCGCGCCACTGAGTTCGCGGCAGCTGTCCATCAGTTCGACGCGGTAGTGGCGATGCGTGCCGGGGTGACGTGGCGAGACTTCCACCACCAGGCCCTGGCCGTCTTCCGACCACGAACGCAGCATGCTGGGATTGAAGCAGTAGCTGGACGAACCGGCGAAATTGCGCCGGCGCGCTTCGCGCACGCTGACCCCGTCCAGGGTCGGGATGCCGCTGTCGCGTTGCCGTGCCGCACTGGCGTATTCGCGCGCATTCAACGTGGCGATCTGGCTGACCGCGCAGTGCTGCTGGCCCGAGCGCACGTATGCCGGCGCACCGTTGCAGACCCAGCCGTGCGCCGCCAGCAGGCTTGCATCGGCTTGTGCGGCCAGTTGCGGGCAGTCCTGCGCCAGGCTGATGCGGAACAGCCGTCCGCCTTGTTCGGCCACTGCCAGCGTGCGCGGATCGGCTTGATGCAGCTCCGTCACCTTGCGCGCATCCAGGCACTCGGCGTTCGGTGCGGCAGGGCGCAGCGGCTCGGCCGCTGCGGTGGAGGACGCGTAACCGAATAGCGTGCTGCCGAGCAGAACCGCAGCGAGTAAACGCATCACGCACATCCTTGGCAATGAGGGATGTCCGCATCATCTGCCAAGCAGGTCGCGCTGACAATCGCAGCAACGCGCGTCGGGTCGCGGCGCTCAACAACACCGGGCGGGCCGCCAGCGCTCGGCACCGCCAGCGCATACGAGTGCATGCCGATGCCGGGCTGCACGCATGTGCGCGCGCAACCTCACGCGCGTCTTTCACTTTGCTGCCGCAATAACGCAGCGCAGCCTGCGCTCAGGGCGCCTCGGGCGGATCCGAATCCAGCACCTGCAACTTGCCGCCGGTGGTTTCGGGAAGGATGCGTTGGTCGGTGGCCACCAGCACCACACCAGGCGTCAGCAGCGGCAGCAGGCCGGCCAGGAATGCCGGCGGCACCTGCAGCCGCGCGATGGTGTCGGCATCCAGCGGCTGTCCTGCCGCGGCGCTGCTGCCCGGGATGCCGATGCGCATCCAGTTGGGCATGCGTTGACCGGGCAAGCCGGGCACTTCGCCAGGCAGGAAGCCCTGGCCGACGATGAACGCCTGCGTGCCCAGCGGCGCGGCGCCGGTCTGCGCGCGCAATGCCACTTGCGCGCGTCCGATTTCCACGCCGTTGCGATACACCACCAGTTGCTGATCGCTGCTGCTGACCAGCATCGAGATCGGGCCGGTGGGTGCCAGCGCCGGCTGCCATGCAAAGCTCTGGCCGTTGGGCAGCGGCAGCAATGCCCGCTGCGCACCGGTGGTCGGGTCGATCGGGCTGAGCGCGCGGGGATGCACCACCGCGTCCGCATCCACACCGGCCTGCGCGACCACCACCACCATGCCCATGTTGGAATTGTCGAACAGCAGCCGCGCGAATTCCGACGGCAGATGCACGCAGCCATGCGATTCCGGATAACCGGGCAGGCCGCCTGCGTGCAGGGCCACGCCGTCCCAGGTCAGGCGTTGCTGATAGGGCATGGGCGCGGCGTTGTAGAGGTTGGAGCGGTGGTCCGTGTCCTTCTGCAGGATGGTGAACACACCGGTCGGTGTCTCGTGCCCGGGCTTGCCGGAGCTGATGGTGGAAACGCCGATCAGGATGCCGTTGCGATACGCATACGCGCGTTGCTCGGTGAGGCTGACGATCACCGCCATTGGCCCCCAGCCCTTGCTGACGCCGCCCCAGATCCATTCGCCCGGCTTGAGGTCGGCCGGCGCCGTTTCGGCAGGGCTGGACTGGCGCGCGCCCCAGAACGGCACCGCAAGCGCTGGCCCGCAGAACAGCAGCGTGCAAAAAACAATGGCAGTGAGCAGGGGCCGCATCGGCATTCCAGAGAGCAGTGTCGGCACGATCCTAGCGGGGCCGGGTGTACGCGTCATGTGGTCGCTACCGGGAGGGCTACGTTGCGAAGGCATCCGCGTTGCGAGGGGGCGTGCGGTGTACGCGTTTGCGTACTCGCCGAGCCTGGGGCGAACACACGCACAAGCGCCTGGCCTTGCGCGCCGGTTCAACGATTGACTTGGCAGATGCACGAGGACCGCCGCATTGCGACGGCGACCGGGCAAGGGATGCGTATCGCGCTTGCACGAAATACCGGGCCGGCGACGTGCCCAGGTGCAACGTGCGCGTGCGGACCGGTCGATCCGCACGGCAGCTGCGCTCGCTTGATGCCGAGCGCAGCCGCTGTGTCGGCGAGACCTGGAGCGACTGACAAAACGGAGCGGGCAGTCGTCAGGTGAGCGCGGACGGCGCGCAGGAACCGGAATGTACGCGTGGTACATCCCGATTCCGGACATCGGTCGCGCCTGCCTGGCGGTGAGCGCAGGCGTCTTGCAGCCGCGCTCAGTTCGGCAGGGCGGGGTAGTCGGTGTAGCCCTTGGCACCACCGCCGTACAGGGTGGCCTGGTCGAGCTCGGCCAACGGGGCGTTCTCGCGCAGGCGACGCACCAGATCCGGGTTGGCGATGAACGGCCGGCCGAAGGCGATCGCATCGGCGTAACCGTTGTGGATGGCGTGGTCGGACAGCGCCTTGTCGTAGCTGTTGTTGGCGATCCAGGCGCCGTCGAACTTTGCGCGCAGCGCGGCATAGTCGAAGGCGACGTTGTCGCGCGCACCGCCGGTTGCGCCTTCGATCACGTGCACGAAGGCCAGCCCGCCGATCAGGTTGAGACGCTCCACCGCACGTTCGAACAGCGGCTGCGGATCGGAGTCATGCATGCCGTACACCGGCGTGACCGGCGACAGCCGAACACCGGTGCGTTCGGCGCCGATCTCGTCGGCGATCGCCTGCACCACTTCGGTCAGCAGGCGGGTGCGATTTTCGATGTCGCCGCCGTACGCATCGGTGCGCTGGTTGGAGCCGTCACGCAGGAACTGGTCGAGCAGGTAGCCGTTGGCCGCATGCACTTCCACGCCGTCGAAGCCGGCATCGATGGCGTTGCGCGCGGCGATGCGGTAGTCCTCGATCAGGGCGGGGATTTCGTCCAGCGCCAGCGCGCGCGGCTCGGAGACATCCTGGAAGCCGTCCTTGGTGTAGGTCTTGCCTTCGGCGCGGATGGCGCTGGGCGCCACCGGCGATTCGCCCGGCGGCAGCACGCTGGTGTGCGAGACGCGGCCCACATGCCACAGCTGCAGCACGATCTTGCCGCCACGGCGATGCACTTCATCGGTGACCGCACGCCAGCCCTGGACCTGCTCGGCGGTGTGAATGCCGGGCGTATCCAGGTAGCCCTGACCCAGCGGGCTGATCTGCGTGCCCTCGGCCACGATCAGGCCGGCACTGGCGCGTTGGCCGTAGTACTCGGCGGCGAGCGGCGAGGGCACCTGCCCGGCGACGGCGCGATTGCGCGTCAGCGGCGCCATGATCACGCGGTTGGCAAGATCCAGTGCGCCCAGGCGCACGGCGGAAAACAACGGGGACTCGGTGGATTTGGACATCAGCAACCAATTGGGTGTGGATCACGCGCCAGGCGCGACACCGCGCCGATCGCGAGTGCCCCCTAGCGATGGTGGCGGAGCAGCGCCGATTCGAGCGATAGCGATAGGACACAGCGTCTCCTGGCGCATCGAGAGCGGCCAGACCGTGATGTGCCGGGGCCTGGCGCTGAATCGCAGCAGGCGCCGCGCTTCCGTTGATTGCTGCGTTGCACAATAATAGGCCGCCCCGTCATCCTGGAGTCGGGCATGTCCGATACCGATCTTTCAACGCCGCGCGTATCACGGCGCGACTACGTGCTGATCCTGTTTGCGTTGGCGATGGGCGGCTTTGCGATCGGCATCAGCGAATTCTCCACCATGGGCCTGATGACCCAGATTGCGCAGGGCCTGCAGATCAGCGAGCCGCAGGTCGGCCACGTGATCAGCGCCTATGCGCTGGGTGTGGTGGTCGGTGCGCCGTTGCTGGCGATCATTGGCGCGCGCTGGCCGCGGCGCACCTTGTTGCTGCTGTTGATGGTGTTCTATGCGCTGGGCAATCTGGCCAGCGCGTTGGCGCCGAGCTATCACACGATGTTGCTGTGCCGTTTCATCGCTGGTTTGCCGCATGGCGCGTACTTCGGCGTCGCTTCACTGGTGGCCGCGTCGATCAGCCCGCCCAACCAACGTGCCACTGCGGTGGGCCGGGTGTTGCTGGGCCTGAGCATTGCCTTGCTGGTCGGCAATCCGTTGGCGACCTGGCTGGGTCAGATCGTGAGTTGGCGGTGGGCCTACGCGGCGGTGTCGGTGCTAGCGCTGTGCACGGTTGCGGCAGTGGCGGCGCGCCTGCCGCCTGCGCCGGACGAGCCGCGGCAACAGCCGTTGCGTGAGCTGCGCGCGTTCAATCAGCCGCAGGTATGGCTGGCCCTGGCGATCGGCGCGGTGGGCTTTTCCGGCATGTTCTGCGTCTTCAGTTATCTGGCGCCCACCCTGACCGCGGTGACCGGCGTGGAGCCGGCGCGGATCCCGCTGGCGATGGTGGCATTCGGGGTCGGCGGCGTGCTCGGCAGCATCCTGGGCGGCTGGCTATTCGACCGCATGCAGTTCCGCGCGGTGCCGGTATTGCTGGTGTGGTCGGTGGTGGTGATGCTGACCTTTCCGTTGGCTGCGCAGTCGGGCCTGTGGGTCTTCGTGTCCATCGTGGCGGTCGGCACCATGGGCGCACTGGCACCTGCACTGCAGACGCGTCTGATGGATGTGGCCGCGGAGGCGCAGACCCTGGCAGCGGCATCCAACCATGCCGCATTCAATACCGCCAATGCGCTGGGCCCGTGGCTGGGCGGTATGGCGATCACCGCCGGGTGGGGCTGGACCTCGACCGGCTACGTGGGCGCGGCCACTGCGCTGGGCGGCTTGCTGGTGTATGCGCTGGCGGTCTGGCAGGAGCGCCGCCAGCGCGCGTCGCTGGCGAGCTGCTGAGGCGCTGCCGGCCTGCACTGCCTGCTGCAGTTGGAGTGATGAGTGGCAGAGTTGGCAGAAGGCGTGCTGGTTGCCACGTTGGTCAGTGCAGGACGCAAGGCCATATCCACGGCCAACTCACGAGCGCACGTCGAGACTGCACGCTTCACTGCAAGCGGACCGTACAGCGCCATGACCGAACACACGCCACCGCCCTGGAAGCGCGGCAAGCCCAAGGGTAACTCCGCCTCCACGCCGCTGACCGCAAGCCAAAAAGCCGCTGCCAAGCAGCGCGCCGAGGAGGCCGGTCGCCCCTATCCCAACCTGGTCGACAATATGTGGGCGAGCCGGCAGCCGAAGTAGGTTTGACCTGCTCTTGGCATCGATGAATTGCCATTCATTGCCTGCATGATCGCGTGAGGACAATCACCACATCACTCACATGTCGATTATGTGTGTCCCGCCAATCTAAGGCCGTACACAACGCCAAGGCATGCAATCAGCACATCGATTGCCTCATCCCCGAAAGCCAGCGCAGACGCATCCACCAACCGCGCAGCGCTGGCCCATCGCAACCAGGAGCGACACATGAGCATTCAGAGCAAGACCGAGCATAGCCTCAACGACCTCATCGCCATTTCCCGCGACGGCAAGGACTTCTACGAAGAAGCGGCTGCCAAGGTGGGTGATGTGGAACTTGCAACGCTGTTCCGCCGCATCGCCGGTGTGAAGTCCGACATCGTCAGCAATCTGAGCAGTGTGGTTGCATCGGTCGGCGGCAAGCCGGAAACCAGCGGCACCATGGTCGGCAGCATGCAGCAGTTCTACGGCAAGGTGCGCGCTACGCTGGGCGATACCAAGTACGGCTACGTTGCCGAGCTGGAAGAGTCCGAAGATCGCCTGTTGAAGGCATTCGACGAGACCATCGCCGACCAGGATACCCCGGCCGCCGCACGCGACGCTGCACTGCGTCTGCTGCCGGAAGTGCGCGCATGTCATGACGTGATGCGTAACCGCAAGCATGCGATGAAGAACGCCGCGTAAGCTGCGTGCGTGACCCAGGCGCATCCAGGTGATGCAGCTTGCGGAGTGAACCGATAAAGGCGGAAACGGGCAGCGCAAGCTGCCCGTTTCTTTTTATGTCGCGCGTGGTCAGTGCTGTGCGGTTGTTGTTCCACGCATTGCACGCGTTCCACGTTTTTGCATTGGCGTTGAATGCGTGTCACACATGCATCTGGTCTGCTAGTATCCGCCGCCCTTCTTCCCGGCAGGTCCGCGTACGCGGTCGTGGAATCAGCCCATGCAACAGCAGTTCCTGTACCTGTCCTCAGCCGAGGCGCAGTTGTCGCTTGGCCTCGGTGAGGAGAAGACTACCGAGCGCCTGTTCTTTGCGGTGATGGCCGATGCGGTCACCGCCCAACGCGCTGCGGCGATCGCCGATGGGCTGCTGCACAGTGGTCATGTCGACGGCAAGCCGCTGGCGCGCGAGCGCTTGCATGTGACCCTGCATCATCTGGGCGATTACGCGGGCGGCTTGCCGCCTTCGCTGGTGAGCCGCGCCAGTCAGGCAGCCGAGCGCGTGGTGTTGGACGCGTTCGAGGTGGAGTTCGATCGGGTCGGCACCTTCGGCGGCCGGCGCTCGCAGCTGCCATGCGTACTGCGTGGCGAAGACAAGGTGCGCGGGCTGTACGAACTGCAGGGCGCGCTGGGCCGGCAGCTGGCGCATGCGGGCATTGCCGGCGACGCGCAGTACACGCCGCATATGACGCTGCTGTATTGCAACCAGTCGTTGCCGCAACGGCGCTGCGATGCGCTGGCGTGGACGGTGCGCGAGTTTGCGCTGGTGCGCAGCTTCCTGGGCCAGTCGCGTTACCAGATCGAAGGGCAGTGGGCGCTGCGCTGATGTGCAGGCAGATGCGTACGCGGTAGCCTGCGTGCATGGATGCCACCACCACACCACTGCCATTGCAGCCCGAGCACCTGGCCGCGCTCGAACAGGCCTATGCCACGCCACCGCGCGCCTATCACCACTTCGGCCATGTGCGCGCGCTGCTGCAGCACTACGCCGAGGTCGCCGCCGGGCCGGGTTGGCAGCAGCCGGTCGAGGTCTGGCTGGCGGTGCTGTTTCACGATGCGGTGTACCAGCCCGGGCGCAGCGACAACGAGGCGGAATCCGCCAACTGGGCGGTGGACTGCATCCCGCGCTGGTGGCCGCAGGCATCGGTGGACCTGCAGCGCGTGCAGCGCCTGATTCTGCTCACCGCACGCCATGGACAACTGCAGCCGGCGGATGTGGACGCCGAAGCGGCGTTGTTCCTGGACTGCGACATGGCGATCCTGGCCGCACCGGCAGCGGTGTTCGATGCGTATGACGAGGGCATTGCCGCCGAATACCGTGGGCATGTCCCCAGCCTGCTGTTTCGGCTCAACCGCAGGCGCTTTCTGGCCGGCCTGCTCGAGCGTCCGCGCATCTTCCTGAGCGACTACTTCCATGCGCGCTGCGACGCTGCGGCGCGGGCCAATCTGCGCCGGCGACTGGGGCGCTGACCTGGCACGCTGCGCGCCGTGGTTCATCCAGGCGCAGCCACGGCGCACGCTACAATGCGCGCATGCACGACCGCGCAGCTTCCGATCACGATCCACGCCCGCAGCCGCCCGAGCCGCCTGCGCCCAACGAGTGCTGCGAAAGCGGTTGCCCGCTGTGCGTGCACGATCTGTACGCGGACGACCTGGCGCGCTACCGGCAGGCCTTGGCCGCCTGGGAAGATCGCCAGCGAGCACATGCGCGATAAGCGAAGCGCCGCGCTTCGCGTGGCCGCCTGGAGCGATTATCTTTGAACCACTTTTCCCGATGGTGCGACATGCGACGACTTGAGATGTGGAGCGCGCTCTGCGGCGCGGCGGTGTTGACGCTATCGGGCATGGCGGCTGCGCAGACCACGCAGCCAGTGAGCCACGGCCGCTTCGAGCAGGTGCCGGTGCTGATGCCCAAGGGCGAGCCGCAGCGCGTGGTGATCTGGCTGACCGGCACCGGCAACAACGTCAAGCGCCAGACCCAGGCGGAAAGCCTGCGCGCCGATGGCGCGATGGTGGCGATGGTCGATACCGCGCATCTTTACGCGGTGCTGCGCAAGGCCGGCGGTACCTGCGCGTTCTCGGTCGGCGATGTGGAAAATTTCTCGCGCTACGTGCAGGCCTTCTACCACATCCCCACCTACCGCCTGCCGCTGCTGGTCGGCGACGGCGAGGGGGCTGCGCTGGCCTATGCGATCGCGGCGCAAGCCAAGCCGCATGTGCTGGCCGGCGTGCTGACCGACGGGCTCTGCCCGGCGACGGTGTCCGATCAGGCGATCTGCCAGCCGGGCGTGCGCCCGGGCAGCAACACCCTGCTGCCGGTGCCGTTGCAGATTCCCTGGGTGCTTGCCGGCAGCCAGGACAAGCGTTGCCCGGCCGCGGCCGAAGACGGCTTCCTCAAGCAGGTGCCGCAGGCGCGCACGTTCACGCGTTCGGCGCAGGGCGACATCCTGCCGGGCCTGCGCGCGGCGGCACGTTCGCTGGGCGAGCAGAAGGGCGTGGCGCTGCCTCCACCGCCGGGCGGGCTGGAAGACCTGCCGGTGGTGGAGCTGCCGGCCAAGCCCGATGGCGACAGCGACGACGACACCTTCGTGATCTTCGTCTCCGGCGACGGTGGCTGGGCGGGTCTGGACGAAGAGGTGGCCGATGCGTTGGCCGCGCAGGGCATTCCGGTGGTCGGCCTGGATTCGCTGCGTTACTTCTGGACCGAGCGCACACCGCAGGGCTTTGCCACCGATCTGGATCGCATCGCGCGTTTCTATGCGCAGCGCTGGCAACGTCAGCGGGTGGTGCTGATCGGCTTCTCGCAGGGCGCGGACGTGTTGCCGGCCGCGATCAACAAGCTGCCGGCGCAGACCAAGCAGAACCTGCGCATGACCGCGCTGTTGTCGGTGGGCAAGCTGGCCGATTACGAATTCCACGTCAGCAACTGGCTGGGCTCGGACGACGAAGGCCTGCCGATCGCGCCGGAAGTGCAGCGTCTGCCCGCCGGCACCACCGTGTGCATCTACGGCCAGGACGACCAGGACGCGCTCTGCCCGAGCCTGCCGGCACAGGCCGCCAAGCGGGTCGCGCTGCCGGGTGATCACCACTTCAAGGGCGATTACGCGACCCTGGCCAAGGTGATCATGGAGCAGCTGCACGCGCTGTCGAAGCCGTAAGCGAGCGCGGCATGTCTGACCTGTCCCGGCCCGACTCCAGGCCGACACAGGTCAACAACCCGGTCGTAGCCGTTCGGTTCGGCCCCTGCAGCCAGGCAGGCCCCGGCATTTCTTTCCGCAACCGACACCAACTGGTGGTGCTTGCGCGGGTGCCGGTGTGGGACCTTGAGCGGCATGGATGCCGCGCCAGAGCCTACACGGACGTACTTGCGGCGTGTCCCACACCGGTACGCGTGCAAGCGCCCGCAGCAGACCGAAGCATTCGCGTGGAACCCCCAAATGCCGTGCGCAAGATCGATCGGTGTACGGAGTCGGTCGGCGGCGCGGCGCCGCATCCAGTGTCGGGACACGCCGTGAATCCATCCCTGGAGGCTCGGTGGCGACATCCATGTCGCCACACGGTCCCGCCCCCGGACGCGGCACCGCGCTCCCAGCATTGCCACTGCTGATCGGCAAGCAATGCATTCAAGCACGCGTGCGAGCGCACTCAGCAGCCTGAAGCACTCGCGCGCGTAAAACCGCAGGTATCGAGCGGCCTTACTCCTGCCGGCCCGGATCCGCCGAGATCAATCGGGTGACATCCAGTAGTGCCGCCGGCAGATGCATGCCACCGGGCGCGACCAGATAGCGCGGGCGCCAGGTCGGGGCGAACTTCGACTTGAAGCGGCGCAGGCCGCTGAAGCCATAGAAGCGCTCGCCATGACGTGCGACCAGGCTGGCGAAGCGATTCCAGCGGCCGGCCAGGCGATGCTCGGCCAGGCCCGACAACGGCGCCATGCCCAGCGAGAAGCGCGTATAGCCGTTGGCTTGCCCCCACAGGAACAACTCGATGAACAGGAAATCCATCGTGCCCTTGGGTGCCTGTGCGCTGTGCCGCATCAGGTCCACCGACAACTCGCCGCCGGCCGGCGCCCACCACACATTGGCGAAGGCCACGATTTCGCCTTCCGCCTCGGCCACCGCCACCGGGAAGCGGCGCAGGTAGTCCGCATCGAAGCTGCCCAGCGAGAAGCCTTTTTCTTCGCCGGACTTTTCTTCCAGCCATTGCTCGGACACTTCGGACAGACGCGGCAATACCGCGTCCACCTGTTCGGGCTGCAGCATGCGGAAGGTCAGGCCGCCGCGCTTGCCGCGGTTCCATGCCTGGCGCAGATCGGCGCGGTCGCGGCCTTCCAGGGTGAAGCCTTCCAGCGGCACGATCGCCTCTTCGCCCAGTTTGACCAGGGTCAGGCCCATGTCGAGATAGGTCTGCCAGTATTTTTCGCCGACCTGGTAGAACACCGGGCGCAGGCCCATATGGTCGGCCTCCTCGCGGAAGCGCCAGATCAGGGCGCGCGCGACCTCCGGTGGGCCGACCGGGTCGCCCATCGAGATCAGCGAGCCACCGTAACGCTGCATCATCACAAACCCGCGGCCCTGCTCGTCGAGCAGGAAGGCCTTGTCGCCGGTCAGCGCCAGGCAGGCCTGGGTGTCGGTGCTGATGGCCAGGATCGGCGCCAGCGTCTGCAGGGTCTGCGCATCGGCGGACGGCATCGGGCGGCGGCCGCCACGCAGCAGGCGCGCCATGCCGAACACGATCACGCCCACGCACAGGATCAGCGCCGCGCGCAGCGCACGCGGTGCATTGGCCGAGGTGGCGAATTCCCACCACAGGTCGTTGCTGTATTCGACGTGGCTGTAGACGAAGAACAGCAGCCAGAACGTGGCCACCAGCACCAGGCCGAGGTTGCTCAGCCAGCGCCACGACCAGGCTTCGTCCAGCAGCGCGCCCTGGCGGTAGAACTCGCGGCGTGCCGCCCAAAGCGCCACTGCGGCCAGTGCCGCCGACAACGACACCGAGATATGGCTGCCGCGCAACAGCGACAGCGGCGGCAGCAGGATGCACACGCCCAGCGCCAGCACCCAGGCCGCATGGCTGCGCCGTTGCAGGCCCTGGCCGATCAGCAGCAGCACCATGCCGCCCAGGCTGACCAGCAGGTGCGAGGTCTCGATCAGCGGCAGCGGCGCCACTTCCTGGCGCGCGCGCGGAGTGGGCAAGGTGCCGTCGATGACCAGCGCCGCGCCCACCGCAAACACCGCCAACGCCAGGATCTGCGGCAACCACGGGCGCAAGGCCTTCCATACCGTGCGTGCGGTGCTGGCGCTGGCGCGCACCGGTGCGCCCAGGCCGGAGGCTGCCGCCATCGCCACCGAGATCAGCAGCGGCACGATGTAGTAGGTGACCCGGTAGGCCAGCGCGGCGGCCAGCACCGCGGCGGGGGTGACATGCGGCAGCAGCTTGAGCAGGCTCCACTCGAACACGCCCAGGCCGGCCGGTACCGTGGAGATCAGCCCGGCGACCACCGCCACCAGCCAGATGCCGATAAACCCGAAGTAGCCGGTGCCTGGGTCCGGCGGCAGCAGCACGTAGAACGCGGCGGCCGCCAGGCCCAGCTCGACCACGCTCAGCGCGGTCACGCCCAGCACCGTGGTGCGGTCGGGCAGCCAGAAGCGATGACTGCGGATCCCGAATTCGCGGCCCTGTCTGCCGACCAGCCCCAGCATCGCGACGTAGCCGACCAGCAAGGCGATGCCGGCGATGCGGATGCCTTCTGCAGCGATCGGCAAGGCACGTGCAGCCGCTTCCGGTTCCAGCAGCAGCGCCAGGCCAAGCAACACCCAGGCGCCGAAGACGAAGCCCAGCGTGCTCATCAGCACCACCTGGCCGATCTCGGCCAGGGTCAGCCCGACGCTGCCATAGCCGCGCAGGCGGACCGCGCCGCCGGTCAGGGCGGCAAAGCCCAGCGTCTGCCCCACCGCATGCGCCATGAAGGCGGTGATGCCCACGCGCGCCGGATGCAGCCGCTTGCCGGTGCGCTTGAGCCCGACCCAGTCAAAGCCCACCAGGCAGGCGTAGCTGCTCAAGCCCAGCAACAGGGTGAGCGCGATCTGGCCGGCACCCAAGGCGCGGAAGGCCTGGCGGATCTGCCGATAGCCATGGTCGGTGAATTGCCCCGACAGCGCGTGCAGCGCCATTGCCAGGATTGCCAGGCTGATGATCACCGGCAAGGCGCGGCGCCACCCGCTGGCCGGCGCTTGGGAAGACACGGAGGTATCCGTCATGAGGGAAACGGGATCTGCTGAAGGGGAAGAAGGGCACATGCACGGTGCGTGCCGCGCGGGCGGTTGCTCTGCATGGGACGGTCGGTGTCAAGGTACATGCAGGGTGATCGCACGGATGCCGAATGAGGTGAACGCAGGGTTCGGTCGCGCCGACAGGTGTCGGCTCAGGACGGCCGCGCGCATCATAGGGCATCGCCGCGCCCACGTGCCGCAGGAGACCGACATGGACACGATGACTGTTGCAACACAGACAGGCTGCTGATGGAAGATCAACACAACAGCGGCACTGCGATGCCACCCGGGTCGGCCTGCCCGCCACGCTGGGCCGGGCAGGCCGGCGCAGTCGCCGCCTGCATGGGCCTGGCCTTCATCGCCTTGATCCTGCTGCTGCAATCGCTGCGCGGCGATCTGGACTGGATCGACGCACAGCTGAGCGCGTATCTGCACGGTGCCTACGGCCTGCTGCTGCGCACGGCCTATTGCGTGCTGGCTGCGGCGATGGCGTGGATGGCGCTGGGCCTGCATGCGGCACTTGCACCGCCCGCGCGCAGCCGCGCCGTGGTGGGGCTGTTCTGGGCGGCGGCGGTGGGCCTGTGCATGGTGTCGATCGGCGATAGCTGGATGCCGGAGCTCGCGCCCGACGCGGCCGTGCCGGTGCACCTGCTCTCGGCCGACATGACGTTTCTGTGCGTGATCGCGGCGGTATTGCTGCAGTCCTGGTACTTCCGCCGCGACCGGATGTGGCAACGCCACTTCGCCGCCGCGTTCGGCCTGGGGCTGTGCGCATTTGCGGTGTTGCTGTTCCACGTCACGGTCACCGGCGCGCCGTTGGGCATCAGCCAGAAGAGCGCCATCGTGTTGATCGTGGCCTGGATGGTGCGGGTGGGGGCGTGGTTGGCGCAGCACGTGCGCGCCGGGGCTGCACGTTTGCCGCATTCGCGGGACAATGCCCGGGTCAATCAACCGTAGGAAGTCTGAAAATGCTGCAGCGATTCGATGCGGGTCCGCGGATGTCGGAAATGACCGTCCATGGCGGCGTGTGCTACCTGGCAGGCCAGATTGCCGAAGACACCAGCCAAGACATCACCGGGCAGACCCGCCAGGTGCTGGGTGAAATCGACAAGTTGCTCGCGCAGGCGGCCAGCGACAAGACCAAGATTCTGCGCGCGGAAATCTTCCTGGCCGACATCGCCGATTTCGACGGCATGAACAAGGCCTGGGACGAATGGGTACCGCACGGTTTCACCCCGGCGCGGGCCACGGTCGAAGCCAGACTGGCGCGGCCGGAATGGAAGGTGGAAATCGTGATCACCGCTGCGGCGAGCTGACCGCAGCGCGGCGCGCGGATCGCGGCTCGATCGCGCGCCGACGCCGCGTCATCTGCGCGCATACGCTCGGACATGCAGCGCAGCGTTGGTGTACGATAGCGGCGAAAAATCGCTCACACGTTTGCTTGGCAGGACCGCCAGCGCGCTTGTCGGCGCACCCCATGAGTGGAACGCCGACATGTCGCGCTTCACTCACGCGGGCCGCCTCGTCGTTTCAATGCGCGCGCTTGCGTAATCAGCGTTTGACGAAGCGGTAATGCGCCACGCCCCATTCGCGGCCCTGGTCGTAACCGAACAGCTCGGCGCAGGCCAGCCAGAACATCCGCCATCGCTGCCACCAGCGCTGCGCATCGTCGCCATAGGTCTGCCGCAGTAGCGGCATGATCTGCTCGCGGTGGCGATCCTGGTTTTCCAGCCAGGCGTTGGCGGTTTTTTCGTAATGCTCGCCCGATAGCACCCAGCGCTGTTCGATGACCACGTCCTGCTGGAAATGCAGCAGGGTATCGGCCGCCGGCATCAGCCCGCCGGTGAAGAAATGCCTTCCCATCCAGTTGTCTTCGCCGGCCACTTCGAACGGGTAGGCCAGGTCGCGGTGGCAGAAGATATGCACGAACAGCTTGCCACCTGGCGCCAGCCAGCTGCCGACGCGGGCCAGCAGCTCGCGGTAGTTGCGCATGTGTTCGAACATCTCCACCGACACCACGCGGTCGAAGTTGCCCGGCGGCAGCGCCAGCGCGTTGACGTCGGCGGTGATGACCTGCACGTTGCTCAATCCGCGCACCCGGCACTGCTCCAGGATGTGCGCGCGCTGCGGACGCGAGTTGGACACCGCGGTGATGGTGGCGCCGGGATAGCGCTCGGCCATCCACAAGGTCAGCGAGCCCCAACCGCAGCCCAGCTCCAGAATGCGTTGGCCGTCGGCCAGTTCGGCGCGCTCACCGTACAGCGCCAGCATGCGTTCTTCGGCCGCATCCAGATCCGGCGTGGTGGCGTCCCAGTAGCAGCTGCTGTACTTGAGCCGGCGGCCCAGGCACAGGGTGAAGAACTGCGGCGGCAATTCGTAGTGCTGGCGATTGGCGGCATCGGTTTCGATCGCGATGGCGCTGGCACGCAGGCTGTCGATGAAGGCGCGTTGGCGCTCGCCGCTGGCGTCGGCACCGCCGGTACGCTCATCGCGCAGACGTTGCGCACACAGCCGGCGGATGCCGTAACGCAGTGCGGCGTCGGGGAGCACGCCGGATTCGGCCAGCCGGGTGGCGAAGGATTCTTCGGGCAGCGAGGAGGGCGGGATGGTGACAGTGGACATACGACTCTCCAGGCGACTCAGGACGAAGGGGGAAGTGGGAAAAATGCGCTGGTGCTGCGCTGGTAGTGCGCGTAGTCCTCACCACGCGAGCGCAGCGCCTGCTGCTCGGTGTAGGGAATGCCGGTAAAGCGATACAGGAATACGAACATCACCACCGGCCCCAGCGCAGCCAGGGCAAGCGGCCACGGCCCGGCACCGACGGCCAGCGCCAGATAGGCGAACCAGTGCACGAACTCGAAGAAGTAGTTGGGATGGCGCGAATACCGCCACAATCCGCTGCGGCAGGTGACGCCGCGATTGGCCGGGTTGGCCTTGTGCGCAGACAGTTGCCGGTCGGCCAGGGCTTCGCCGCCGACCGCGATCAACCACACCGCAATCGCCAGCGTGCTCCACACGCTCCAGGCCGGAGTCGGGTTGCTGGCAGCGGCCAGAAACGGCACACAAAACAGCACCACGACCACCGCCTGCGCCAGGAAGAAGCCCAGGAATTTGCGTTGGTCGCCATTCCAGTGCTCGCGCAGGGCGCGATAACGGCCATCTTCGTGCGGGTCGCCGAACACGCGCACGCCCAGATGCAACGCCAGGCGCGCGCCCCAGACACCGCCGAGCACGCCGACCAGCACGCGCGGCAGCAGCGCGCCATCGGACATCCACGCGCAATACGGCGCCGCCACCGCCAGGCACGCGGCCCACAGCACGTCGACCGGGCCGGCATTGCCGCTGCGGCGTTGCCACAGCCAGCCGATCACCATCACCACGCTCGCAAACACGCCCACATGCAGCAGCGGCCAGGCATTCATTGCAGTTCTCCCCTCAGGTGTTCAGGCGATGGTCGCGCGAGGCGGCGTGCATACAGCGACAACAGACCGCAGGCCACGCCCCAGCCGATGCCGACCGCGACCGCCGCATGCAGCTGCGGCGGCTGGAATTGCACCGCCTGCCAGCTGCGTTGCGCCAACCAGTACGAAAACGGCCCGAAGATCGCGCCCAGCAGCACCGCCAGCCACGGCCGCTGCATCACCGACGCCAGCGAATGATTGAGCGTGAGCGCAAAGCCCAGCCACAACGCCAGGATCCAGGCCGGCGCCAGCGAGGTGCCCGGCCACGGCGCGGCATAACGCACCCAGCCTGCGGCGGCCAGCGTGGTGTCCAGCAGCAAGCCCAGCGACAGCGCGGCGACCAGCAATTGCAGATCGCCCGGCGCACGCCGCGACGGCCACAGCTGATACAGCGCGAACAGCGCCAGCACCAGCAGGGTGGGCCAGATGCGCGCGTGCGCAGCGGCGCTGACGGCCACCAGCCACAGCACCTGCAGGCCCAGATAGTTGCCGAGCTGCTTCATGCGTCAACGGGAAGGCCGGGCACGAACTGCGGCGGGCGTGCGCCCGGCTTGCTCAGCCATAGATGCACATCGCCGATCGAGCGTTCCAGGAAGCCGGCTTCGCAATAGGCCAGATAGAACTCCCACATGCGGATGAAACGCTCGTCGTAGCCGAGCGCGCGCACGTGCGGCAGCTGCGCCATGAAGCGCTGCCGCCAGGCGCGCAACGTCAACGCATAGCTCGGCCCGATGTCTTCCAGGTTGAACAGGCGCAGGTCGCTGGCGCGTGCGATCGCACCGGTCATCGCCGCCACCGACGGAATGAAGCTGCCGGGGAAGATGTGCCGCTTGATGAAGTCCACCGAGCGCAACGCCTGCGCATAGCGATGGTCTTCGATGGTGATGGCCTGGATCAGCGCCTCGCCATCGTCGGCCAGCAGGCTGCCGACCTTGGCGAAGTAGGTGTCCAGATACTGATGGCCGATCGCCTCGATCATCTCGATCGACACCACCCGGTCGTAGCGCCCGTCCAGATCGCGATAGTCGCGCAACAACACGCTGACCCGGTCGCTCAGGCCGGCCGCGGCGATGCGCTGGGTCGCCAGTTCGAACTGCTCGCGCGAGATGGTGGTGGTGGTGACGCGGCAGCCATGCTCGCGTGCGGCGTGCAGCGCAAAGCCGCCCCAGCCGGTGCCGATTTCCACCACGTGGTGTTGCGGGCCGAGCCGCAGCTTCTGGCAGATGCGTTCCAGCTTGCGTGTGGCTGCGCGCTCCAGTGCGGCCTCGCCCTGGGCTTCTTCGCCCTCGACGAAGATCGCCGAGGAATACATCAGGTTCTCGTCCAGGAACAGGCGGAACAACGGGTTGCCCAGATCGTAGTGCGCGGCGATGTTGCGCCGGCTGCCGCTGCGGGTATTGCGTGCGAACGCATGCAGGCTGCGCATTGCCCAGCCGCCCAGCCGCGCGGTGCCGGTCTCCATCGCATCCAGGCGCTCGCGATTGCGCAGCAGCAGGCGCATCAATGCGACCAGATCGTCGCATTGCCATTGCCCGTCCATGTACGACTCGCCGGCACCGACGCTGCCATTGAGCGCGGCCTGGCGATAGAAGCCGGGGTCGATGACGCGCAACTGCATCTGCAGCGCATCCGCACCACTGGCGTTGCCGAGGGTGGTGACGCCATCGGCTTCGTGCAGCTGCAACTGTCCATCGCGCAGCTCGCCGAGCGTGGCCAGCAGACGCTTGCGCAACAGGCGGTCCGTCCAGGAGGCCGCGCGCGGCGCAGCGGTGTCGGGCAGGGACGTGGCGTTCATCGGGGTTCTCGCACAGGCGGATGAGGGTGATCGTGGACGGGGTTGCCGCGCAGCCACAGGCGCAGGGCCTGCCAGTGGATGGCCAGCACCACCTTCACGGTCATCAAGGGGTAGGCCAGCAGCGTGCGCGCCAGGGTGCGTGCGTTGAGCGGCTGGCGTTGCAGAACCAGGGTGGCATCGAAGCGGCGCGTGCCGCGCTCGCTGCCCGCGCCATCGGCGTCAGGATGAGTGGCCGGCGTATCGCCGCCGGGTGCATCCAGCACCTGCATATGCACGCGCAATTGCGCATCCGGCACGCTGAAACGCCAGTCGTACTGATGCTGCATGCCCATGAACGGCGAGACGTGAAAGCGCTTGTCGAAGCGCCAGGCATGCACGTCGCGATGCGTGCGCGCCTGCGCGACTGGCAGCACGTAGGTGTGGCGCTGCTGCCAGGGCGTATTGGTGATTTCTGCAACGATCCAGCGCAGGCCACCGTGGCGATCGAAGCAGTAGTAGAAGCTGACCGGATTGAACACATGGCCGAAGTAGCGCAGATGCGTGAGCAGACGGATCGCGCCATCGGGGCGCTCGCCGGTCTGGGTCTGCACGCAATCGCGCACGGCCTGGTCCAGCGGAACCTGTGGGTCGCCGAGATAATCGCTGCGCCGGAACTGCGCCAGGTTGGCGCGTCCCACCGACCACAGCCAACGCCGCGCAAACACCGCATCGAGCTCGGACAGATCCAGGTACATCAGGAACAGCCGGTAGCGGAACGCCAGCGCTCTGGGCGCAAACCGACGGTGCCGCACCCAGCCGGTGTAGATCGCGCTGCGCAGTGTGCCCGCCACGCTGCCGGCACCGCTGTCCTCGCCCGGAGGCA
Organism: Xanthomonas sp. LMG 8993; assembly: GCF_009835065.2. Lineage (NCBI taxonomy): Bacteria > Pseudomonadati > Pseudomonadota > Gammaproteobacteria > Lysobacterales > Lysobacteraceae > Xanthomonas > Xanthomonas sp. LMG 8993. Next base: position 364,074 of record NZ_QVIF02000001.1, read on the forward strand.
GCGGTACCGCATCGGGGCTGGCTTCGCGCAGCAGCTGCATCACCAGTCCACTCCCAGGCCACGGGCCACGTCCACGCCGCTGCGCAGGCCGTCTTCGTGAAAGCCGAAGCCCCATGCCGCGCCGGCAAACCAGGTGTGCTGCAGGCCCTGGATCTCGGCCTTGCGCGTCTGCGCGGCGAGCGCGGCGGCGTTCTGTACCGGGTGGCGGTAGCGCATGCGACGCAGCACCTTGTCCGGCGCGATGTCGTGATCGCGATTGAGACTGACGATGAACGGCTGCGGCGCTTTGATCGACTGCAGCGCGTTCATCCAGTAACTGACCGTGCACGGCGCCTGCGGGTCGGCCGGCACATGCGCATTCCACGCTGCCCAGGCGCGGCGGTCGCGCGGCAGCACGCTGGCGTCGGTGTGCAGGACGGTGTCGTTGTCCTGGTAGGTGATGCCGCCCAGGATCTGCTGCTCGGCCGCTGTGGCATCGCTGAGCAAGGCCAGGGCATCGTCGGCATGGCACGCCAGCACCACGTTGTCGAAGTGCTCCTCGCCACGCAGGGAGCTGAGCACCACGCCGTTGGGCGCGCGCCGGATCGCATGCACCGGCGTGGACAGGCGCTCGAGCACCTGCCAGCGCCGACGCAGCGCGCGCACGTAGCTGTTGGAGCCGCCGCGCACCACCTGCCATTGCGGACGCCCGCTGAGCTGCAGCATGTGGTGATTGGCCATGAAGCCGATCAGCTGGCCCATCGGGAATTCGAGGATGCGTTGCGAGGGCGATGACCACAACGCCGAGGCCATCGGCACCAGATGCTGGTCGCGAAACGCGTCCGAGTACCCATGCCGCTGCAGATACGCGCCCAGCGTGCTGAAGCGCTCCTCGCTGTGCAGCACCGCCGGTGCCTGCCGGTAGAAGCGGCGCAGGTCGGCCAACATGCCCCAGAAGCGCGGGCTGAACAGGTTGCTGCGCTGGCAGAACAGCCCGCCCAGGCTGCCGGCGTTGTATTCGAGCCCGCTGCGCGCATCGTGCACCGAGAAGCTCATGGTGGTCGGCTGCGCGGCCACGTCCAGCTCGGCGAACATGCGCGTGAGCAGCGGATAGTGCTGCGGGTTGAACACGATGAAGCCGCTGTCCACCGCGTAGCGCTGGCCGTCCAGCTGGATGTCGTGTGTATGCGTATGCCCGCCCAGATAATCGGCGGCCTCGAACAAGGTGACCTCGTAGCGGCGCGACAACAGCCACGCTGCGCCCAGGCCGGCGATCCCGCTGCCGACCACGGCAATCCTGCCCTCGCTCATCGGCTCACCCGCTCGGCACGCTGGGTGAGCGATTTCGGCATCGGCTTGAGATCCCACACCAGGCCCACCCACGACATCGCGGTGAGCCCGTACCAGGTGACGTCGTACTCCCACCAGCGCAGCCCCTGGCGCGCGGAGCCGGGAAAGAAGTGGTGGTTGTTGTGCCAGCCTTCGCCGAAGGTGAGCAGTGCCAGCAGCCAGTTGTTGCGGCTGTCGTCGCGGGTGTCGAAGCGCCGGCTGCCGAAGCGGTGCGCCAGCGAATTGATGGTGAAGGTGGCATGGAACAAGGCCACGGTGGAGATCACAAAGCCCCACACCAGCAGCTGCGCACCGTTGGTCTTCAACGCGGGCGCGGCAACCGCCAGCCAGTCGCCGAGCAGGTACAGCCCGGTCGCCAGCAGCACCGGCATCACGATGTCGAAGCGGTCCAGGAAGCGCAGCTCGGCAAAGCGACGCAGGTCGGGGATGACCTCCCAATCGGTACGGAAGTTGCGCGGGGTCAGGAACCAGCCGGTGTGGCTCCACCAGAAGCCGTGCTGCGCCGGCGAATGCGGATCGCGGCCGGTGTCGGTATGGCGGTGATGGTTGCGATGATGCGCGGCCCACCACAGCGGCCCGCGCTGCACGCAGGTGGCGCCGATGGCCGCGAACAGGAACTGCAGCACGCGCGAGGTCTTGAACGCGCGGTGCGAGAAATAACGGTGATAGAACCCGGTCAGCGCGAACATGCGTAGGGCGTACAAGGCCACCGCCATGCCGACCGCGAACCAGGACGCACCGACCCAGAACACCGCCAGGCAGGCCAGGTGCAGCGCGATGAAGGGCAGGGCACGCAGCCAGTCGATGCGGTCTGCGCGTGCCTCGTCCAGCGGCTCGTCGGTTTGCGAATCCACCCAACGACGCAGGCTGCCGGTGCGTGCTGCGAGCCACCCGAGACGGCGGGCGTCGGCAGGCTGCGGCGGCGCGGCATGTGGGTCAAAGCCAGTACTCGGCACGCGTGGTTCTCCGTGTGTAGTCGTGACCCTTTACGGACGCCGCCGGCAAACAGATGCACCAGCCCGTTTGATCGTCGCATGCGTGCGCGCGCTTGGCGTGCCGGTGCGAACGAATCGCGCAATTGCGCACACATTCAACGGCGCACGCCAGGGTCGAGGCGGATGAGGCTGTTGCCTGGAGGCCGCCGCCTGCGACGTGGTCGCAGGCGGCGTCAGGCGCGCCGGATCAGGGCGCCATTGCCAGTGTGCTGATGCCGCCCTTGGCCACCACGGTCCCGGTGGCAATGCCGCCCGGTGCGCCGCCTGGCGGCTCCAGCGTGACGGCCAGGATGGCCTCGTTGCTGAGCATGGGCATCAGCTGATCGGGAATCTGCGCGCGGCGTGCCCGCTGGTCGTCGAAGGTACCCATCGAATGGGCCTTGCCGTCCGGCGTGATCAGCCACAGCTCGGGCACCTTGTCGGCGGTGGCGGTGCGATCCAGCGGCGTCACCGTGATGGTGTGCTTGTCGGCATCCATCAAGGCGACATAGCCCGGACGGCCGTCTTCGGTGGCCAGCGTGGAGGTCATCGCGATGCCGGTCGCCGGCGCGGTGGTGGTTGCAGGCGGCGTCACCGGTGTCTGTACCACCGGGCCGGTGCCCGGCGGCGGCTGCACCGCTGCCGGCGGCGTGCGCAGGTTCAGCAGCGCCAGCACGCAGACCGCGGCAGTGGCCAGGCCAGCGGCGCTTGCCCAACGCCAGAGCCGTACGTTGTTCCACACCGCTGGCTTTGGCGTGCCTGACGCCGGCGTTGCCGATGGCGCGGAGGTCACCGCATGCAACGGCGTATCGAAGCCCAGCGTCTGGCGGATGCGTGCCCAGACCTGGCCGGGCGGCGTCACTGCGGCGATCTCGTCCAGCAACGGCGCCAGATGTTCCTGCCACTGCGTGACCGCCTGGGCGAACTGGCCGTCGGTGGCGACGAGTTGTTCGGCAGCCAGGCGCTGGTCGGCGCTGAGCAGGCCCAGCACGTATTCGCCGGCCAGCACGTCGCGCGGCGGTTCCTGGTCAATGGGAAAGGGCGTGCTCATCGTTCCAGACATGCCTTGAGTTTGGCCAGGCCGCGGCGGATCCAGCTTTTGACCGTGCCGATCGGTGTGTCGGTGCGCGCGGCGAGCTCTTCATAGGTAATGCCATCGAAGAACGCGGTGCGGATCAATTCGCTGCGCGGCGGCTCCAGCTCGGCCAGGCAATGGTCGATGCGGCGACGCGTGCTGGCGCGCTCGGTGCGCTCCAGCGGCGAGGCATCGCCGGCGCGCAGTTCGCCGGCATCGTCCAGCGCCACGTTGCGGCGTTGCGGTGCATTGGCGCGCAGATGATCGATGGCCTTGTTGCGCGCGATCATCGCCAGCCAGGTGAGCCCGCGTGCACGGGCGGGATCGAACTGCCCGGCCTTGTGCCAGATCAGCGTGAACACGTCCTGCAGTACCTCTTCGGCTTCGGCACGTTGCGGGATCATGCGCAGGCAGACCCCGAACAGTTTCGGCGAGGTCTGCCGGTACAGCGCTTCGAAGGCATGCCGGTCGCCGCCCGCGGTTGCGGTCAGCAGTCGTCCGGTTTCATCGTCGTCGTGGCCAGGGATGGCACTCATGCGGTCGGGCGTTGTCTGAGGTGGGGGCGATGCTACCGGACTGTGCTGACGCTGTCCTTCACTTGCGCTGAAACCACAGCAGCACTGCCGCGAGCAGCAGCAGGATCTCGACGCCTGCCAATGCCACCGTGGGTGCGGAGACCGGCCACAGGCGCGCCAGCGAGACGCTGCGGAACAGCACGATCGGCACGTAGAACGCGAGTGCGACCAGCAGGCCGGTGCGCGGTTGATCGATCCAGGCGAAGTAGCCGAACAGGAACGCCATGCCCAGCTGCAGGCCGCCATAGATGACCAGGTATTCCGATTGCCCGGCCGGCGAGAGCTGGGTGTAACCCACGGCATTGGCGGTCTTGGCCGGCGAGAGCGTGCACCAGATTGCCAGGACGACGTAGAGCACTGCGTTGATCCAGAGGTAGGCCTTGGCCATGGCGATGGTCCTGTATGGGGAAGAAGTGACCGGGCCGTTGTACGCAACCGCGTGTGGTCGAACGTGAAGATGGCAGGTGTCTGGTTCACGGGGCGCTGCAGCTCTTGGCCAGCGGCTGCTCGCGCGCCTGACGCAGTTCATCGGCGCCGACGGCACGCGCAGCGGTGTCCGGAAAAACGATGCGTACGTGCGGATAGCGGCCACGCGCGTCGCGCAGGTTGCCCACGCCACGGAACTGCAGCAGACGCTTGTCGGCGATGGCATAACGCACTTCGAGCGAGGGCACCGCCGCGCCGTACCAGGCATCCAGGCTCAAGCGAAACCGCCGCTCGCCGCCGGTATCGCCGATACGCTCGACACGAAACGCCAACTGGCGTTGCAGGCTGGGCAGCACGAAGTCCACGCGTTGCGGCGCGCTGGCGAGCGCCTCCCAGTTGTTGCGCAGGTAGGCATCGAAGCCGGCATCGATCACGCGTGGGCCGTCGTCGGCCGGCAGTGGCGTGCGCTGCTCGGCCTTGCCGGGCTCCTGCTGGAACATCTCGCGCACGCCGTTGCGTTGCCGCACGCCCTGGCGATAGCCGTCGCGGCCGTCGATCAGGCTGAAGTCGGGCGAGCTGCCGCCGCCATCGACCTGCTTGCGCGCGAACGGGCGCCCATCCGGGCAGCGATACAGCACCACGCGTCCGCCATCGTCGAGCAGCCAGTGCGACTCGCGATAGCGCAACGCGCCGCTGTCGCCATCGAAGGCATCGCCATCTACGCGGGTGACCGCAGCCGCACTCAGCGGCAGGCCGCCCAGCACCAGCAGCAACAACGGCGGAATCGGCCGGCAGACGGTGGCGAGCGCGGTAAGGGCGGCGGCGAGTGGGCGCATCGGCGGATTCCTCGATGGGAGTGCCTACCAATACGAGCGCATCCGCAGCACGGATGCGCCGGACGCGTCAGGACGTTCCCGACAAACAGGGCGTCGTTGGCGGCCGGTGCCGTTGGTCAGGGATCGCGTCGCGGTGCGATGCGCGCAACGCTGGCAGGCGTTGCGTTTGACGCGGCATGCCGCCTCGCCAGCCGCTCAGCTGCCTGGGTGCAGCGCGATGCAGTCCACCGGGCAGGCCGGCAGGCACAGCTCGCAACCGGTGCACAGCGCGGCGATCACCGTATGCATGTGCTTGGCGCCGCCGACGATGGCGTCCACCGGGCAGGCCTGGATGCATTTGGTGCAGCCGATGCAGTCGGCCTCCACGATCCAGGCCACCTGCGGCGGCGTGTGGCTGCCACGGCTGCGGTCGTACGGGCGTGCAGGACGCTGCAGCACGTGCGCCAACGCGCGTGCCCCGGCGTCGCCGCCGGGCGGGCAGTGATCGACATCGGCCTGGCCGTTGGCCATGGCGTGCGCATACGGGCGACAGCCGTCGTAGCCGCACTGGCCGCACTGGGTCTGCGGCAGCAGGCGGTCGAGGCGTTCGACCAGATCGGGCGATGAGGCGGGCGTTGCGATGTGCATGTCAGTGCAGCAGGTTGCCGCGATACCAGCGCTGCTGCGCCAGCGCCAGCATCGGCTTGTCCTCGCGGCTGTCGCCGTAGGCATGCACGCATGCGTAGTGCGACAGGTCGTAGCGCAGGCGGATCTGCGCGGCCTTGTGCGGGCCGCAATCGCCGTCTGCATAGCGCCCGCTCAGCACGCCGGCGTGGTGTTCCAGCTTGTTGCAGATCAACGACAGGCCATGCTGGGCGCACCACGGCTGCAGATACAGGTCCAGCGATGCCGACACCAGCACGACTTCATGCCCCTGTGCCTGGTGCCAGTCGATGCGTCGCATCATCTCGGCGCGCAACATCCCGGGCAATGCGTTGCGTGCATGGTCAGCCCCATGGGCGGCCATCTCGTCCAGCGAGCGACCACTGAAGACCAGGCGCGTGACGCGCGCACGCAAGGCGTGTGCGGAGACCAGCCCGATCCGATAGCCGAACACCCAGGGACCGGCCTGCCATTTCGCCGTCGCCAGCTGTGCAGGCGTCGCCACCTTGCGCAGGAAGCGCGCATAGCTGTCGCAGGTGGTGATGGTGTGGTCGAAGTCGAACAGGGCCAGGTGCATGGGGGCGGGGATTGGGGAGTTGGGAGTGGGGATTGGTTGGAGGCGTGGTGTCTGTTCCTTCTCCTTTCGGGAGAAGGTGCCCCGCAGGGGTGGATGAGCGGTCGGGCCAGGCACGCGTGTCAGGTCTTCCTCAACAATCAGCTCCGGCTTTTACGAATCCCGAATCCCGATTCTCCAATCCCGCCCCCAATCCCGCTTCACCGCACCGGCATCCCCGGCTGCGCACCACCATCGGCGTCCAGCAGTGCCAGCGCGCCGCCGTCGAAGCCGGCCGACAGGATCATGCCTTCGCTGATGCCGAAGCGCATCTTGCGCGGGGCCAGGTTGGCGATGAACACCACGCTGCGGCCGACCAGCGCTTCCGGTTCGCCATAGCTGGCGCGGATGCCCGAGAAGATCTGGCGCTTGCCCAGTTCGCCGGCATCCAGTTCGAAGCGCAGCAGCTTGTCTGAGCCTTCCACGAATTCGCACACCAGCACCTTGCCGATGCGCAGGTCGAGCTTGGCGAAATCGTCGATACCGATGAGGCTGGGAGTGGCGGTTGGGGATTGGGGGTTGGAAACGGCCGCCGGCGTCGTCTCGGCCTTGGACGGGGCGGGCTTGGCGGTAGTGACAGCGGGTGCCGCAGGTGCGGCCATGGTGTCTTTTGAAGCGTCGGTCATGGCGTCGATCAGTTTGGGGTCGATACGGGTGAACAGGGCGGTGTAGGGCTGGATCACGTGGGCGGTCAGCGGGCGGGCGACGTCTTCCCAGCTGGTCATCGGTGCCGACAGGAAGGCTTCGGCCTCGGCACAGGTGCGCGGCAGGATCGGCTTGAGTGCGGCCACCAGGATCCGGAACAGGTTCAGGCCCTGCGTGCACACCGATTGCAGTTGCGCATCGGCGCCGTCCTGCTTGGCGATCACCCACGGCTTGGTGTCGTCGATGTACTTGTTGGCCTCGTCGGCCAGCGCCATGGTCTGGCGGATCGCGCTGGCCGCATCGTTGCGCTCGTAGGCCTCGCGGATCGGCGCAAGCGCGGCGACGAAGCGGTCGTATTGCGCCGGGTCGGGCAGGGCGTCGGACAGCTTGCCGTCGAAGCGCTTGCCGATGAAGCCGGCGCAGCGGCTGGCCAGGTTGACGAACTTGCCGACCAGATCCGCATTCACCCGCGCGATGAAATCGCCCAGGTTGAGGTCCAGGTCGTCCACGCCGCCGGACGACTTGGCCGCGAAGTAGTAGCGCAGCGCCTCCGGTTCCAGGCCCACGTCCAGGAAGGTCCGCGCCATCACAAAAGTGCCGCGCGACTTGGACATCTTGGCGCCGTCCACGGTGAGGTAGCCGTTGACGTGCAGCCGGGTCGGCGCGCGATGGCCGGTGCCGTGCAGCACCGCCGGCCAGAACAGGCCGTGGAAATTGACGATGTCCTTGCCGATGAAGTGATGCAGCTCGGTCTGCGTGCCGGCCACCAGATGCGCATCGAAGTCTTCGCCCATCTGCGCGCACAGCGTCTTGAAGCTGCACAGGTAGCCGATCGGCGCGTCCAGCCACACGTAGAAATACTTGCCCGGCTGGCCGGGAATCTGGAAGCCGAAATACGGCGCATCGCGCGAGATGTCCCAGGCGCGCAGGCCGCCTTCGGTATCCAGCCACTCCTTGAGCTTGGCCTTGACCCCGGGCAGCGCTACATCGCCGGCCAGCCACTCGCGCAAAAATCCGTCGAAATGGCCTACTTCGAAGAAGAAATGCTCCGAGTCGCGCAGTTCGGGCGTGGCGCCGGAGATCACCGATTTGGGCTCCTTCAGCTCGGTCGGCGCGTAGGTGGCGCCGCAGACCTCGCAGTTGTCGCCGTACTGGTCGGCGCTGCCGCAGTTGGGGCAGATGCCCTTGATGTAGCGATCCGGCAGGAACATGCCCTTGGCCGGGTCGTAGAACTGCGCCACCGAGCGGCGGCTGATGTGACCGGCGGCCTCGAGCTTGGTGTAGAACGCCTCGGTGAGCGCGCGATTGACCGGTGAATTGGTCGAATCGTAATGATCGAAGGTCACCCCGAACGCGGCGAAATCGCGCTCATGGCTGGCCTGGACGTTGGCGATGAAGGCTTCCGGGGTGACCCCGGCCTTTTCGGCGGCGAGCATGATCGGCGTGCCGTGGGTGTCGTCGGCGCAGACGAACCAGGTCTTGTCGCCGCGCAGCCGGCGCGCGCGCACCCAGATGTCGGCCTGGATATAGCCGACCAGATGGCCAAGATGCAGCGGCCCGTTGGCGTAGGGCAGGGCGGTGGTGACGAGTGCGGTGCGGGTCATGGCAGGCGTAATGCGGGGGACAGCCGATTATCGCATTAGTCGAGAGCAGGGATTGGGGCTGGGAATCGGGAATCGGGATTGGGGGATCGGTCAAAGCAGGGTCATGCGGCCGCGTTGTCGAGGCGCGCAGGTGTTTGGCCGCGCATGTAGCGTCAGGATGGAAGCGCACAAAAAAGGCGCCCTCACGGGCGCCTGCTCTTACCGATTCCCCAATCCCGATTCCCGATTCCCGGCTATTCGCGAATCCAGGTCTGGGTCCGGCCCAACGCTTCGATGCCGACATAACCGCGCATCTGCAGCTTCTTGCCGCCATCGGTCAGGGTGACCTTGGCCTTGTAGGTCTTGCCCTTGGCCGGGTCGAGCACCGAGCCGCCGCTCCACACCGCGGTGCCGTCCGGCTTGAGGCCCCACAGGATGGTCATGCCCTTGATCGGCTTGCCCTTGAGCGCGCCATCGCACTTGTCGCAGGTCGGGTTGGGCCCGTGGTTGGACTGCAGGATGTCGACTACCTTGCCGCTCAGCGTGCCGTTGCCGAGCTGTTCGATCTGCACCACCGACTTGGGCTTGCCGGTCTCGTCGTCGATGGTCTTCCAGCGGCCCACCGGCGAATCGGCAGCCTGGGCCAGCAGCGAGGCGGCGGCCAGCGGCAGGGCCAGCATCAGGGTCTTGAAGGTCTTGCGCATGTGTCCCCTCCCAGGGATTGCTATGGCCGCCGTCGACGGCCTGACCGGAATGTATACCGTGGAGTATGGTGGCGGAAAGACGCGCTGCGGAATGCGTTCATTCGGCTACTGCAGCGTCACCTGCCTGCGGTTGTCCGCCGGCACGCGGTCGATCAGCTTGTTGTCCGGATCGAAGCCGGCTTCGACCGGCAGGCGGTCCACGGTCATGCTGAAACTGGGCGCGGCGCTGGTGACGTGCTGCCGTTGCAAGGCCAGCACCGGCGCTTGCGCATCCTTGCCGGCCGGAGCGCCGTAGATCGCCACTTCGATCCAGTCGTCCAGCGGCACTGCATGCTCCTTGCCTTTGCCATCGGCCTGCAGCTTGGCCGCCTGCGTTTGCACGGTCACCTCGAAGCGGCCATCGGGGCGCTTGCGTGCCTGCGCGCTGACCACGCGGTTGTCGTAGAAGGTGATCTTCTCGAACAGGTCGGTGATCAGGCCTTGCTGGTCCGGGCGTGCTTCGGCGCGAATGGCCTGCAGCAACTCGGCCGAGGTGGTGTAAGGCGGTTGTTGAAACGCCTTGGCCGCCAGAAAGCGCTGCAATGCGCGATTGAGCGCCTGCTCACCGATGTCCTCGCGCAGCCGATAGAACGCCAGCGAGCCCTTGCGGTAGTGGATGTATTGCTGATCCTCCACCCGATACATCGGCAATTCCTCGATGGTTTCGCCACCACGGCCTTCCAGGTAGCGATCCAGCTCGTAGCGGAGGAAACGGCGCATATGCGCGCGTCCGTACTCGCGCTCCATCACCATCAACGCCGAATACTGCGCCAGCGATTCGGACAGCAGGGTGGCGCCCTGCACGTTCGCACCGATCACCTGGTGCGCCCACCACTGGTGCGCCACTTCGTGCGCGGTGACATAGAACACGTAGTCGATGTCGTCCTTGTCGCGCAGGTCGGCGATGAAGCCGATCGACTCGGAGTAGGGAATGGTATTGGCGAACGACTGCGCAAACCGCGCGTAGCCGGGGAACTCGATGATGCGCACCTGATGATGCTGATACGGGCTGAAGTTGGCTTCGTAATAGGCCAGCGATTTCTGCACGCTCTCGATCATGCGCTGCACGTTGTACGGATGCTTGGGGTCGTAATAGATCTCGATCGGGATGTTCTTGTAACGCGCCTTGCGCACTTCCCAGCGTGCCGACAGGTAGGCATAGAAATTGAGCATGGGGCGATCCATCACGTAGCGAAAGCAGCGCCTGCCATTGCGTTGGAATTCCTGTTGCAGATAGCCCGGCGCCAGCGCGATCTGGTCCGGCGCAGTGCAGACGGTGCTGGCAAAGGCGAGCCAGTCGGCATCGTTGCTGACGTAGGTGTTGGCGCGCGCGGCCTGGTCTTCGAGCTTGGGCATGCGGGTGGGTTCGCCCAGGCCGCGCTTGCGGCGCTCGTTGCGGTCGCTGATCTCGGCCTGCGTGTTGTAGCCGAACCAGGGCAGACGGGTGGTGTTGAAGAAGCTGCCGTTGGCGACCAGTTCGGTTTGCGCCTGCTCGGCGGTGAGGCCGTGCGGATGCTGGTCCACGCGGAAGCGGAACACGCGCTCCTGCCCGGGTTGCAGCGGTGTCTGCAGGCGGTAGATGCGATAGCCGGCCGGGATATCGTGCGTGGTCAGCGTCTGCCCGCCCAGATCCACCTTGACCAGGCTGCGGTCGCCAGTGCGGCCCTGCATGCCGATGTGCACTTCGCTGATCGGTGTGGGGTGGGTGTTGCGCACCGTCCAGGTGGCATCGACCACGACCGACTGGGTTTCCGGATGCAGGTCGACGTGGTTGTCGACGGCGACGATGCGCGGCTGCGGCAGATCCTTGTACTTGCGGTAATCGCGCTCGTAGCGTGCCTGCAGGTCCAGCTGTTGTTCCGGCGACAGGAAGCTGTTGTAGACGTTGGTGTTCCAGTACAGCCAGCCGCCGATCGCCGCGAAGCCGAGCAGGGTGATCGCAAGGGCCGCACCGGTCGGGCTGCGCAGGCGCCGTAACGCCAGCCGCACGCGCTGGTGCAGGCCATGGCCCACGCCGCGCGGCCAGAACGCCGAGGACAGCAGGAGCAGTGCCAGCAGGAACACGCCCCAATAGCCCTGGAACCACAACTGGCCGGGCAGGAAGTGCCCGTAGCCGTTCATGTCCGAATACGGCGCGTTGGGCCAGCCGCCAAAGGTGTAGAGGTTCTGGGTGTAGTCGAGCATCGACAGCACCGATTGCCCGATCAACACCAGCATCAGCAGCGCATAGCCGACGAACTTGTTGTTGCTCAGCACCTGAAGCGCCAGCGCCATGCCGCCCATCAGCACGTACAGCACCGAGCCCAGCGCCAGCGTCTTGAGATACAGCAGCGGCTCGATGCTGGTATAGCCACGACCCAGCTGCAGCGCGATCGAGGTCAACGCACCGGCGGCCTGGAAGCTGGCGATCACCGCCAGCAAGGCGACGAACTTGCCGAGCAGCGGCACCCAATCGGGGACCGGCATCGCGTCGGTGATGCCGTCGATGCGGTTGCTGCGCTCCTTCCACACCAGCTCGCCGGCATAGAACAGCACCACGATGATCAGCAGAAAGCTGTAGCTGTTCTGCAGCGCCTCCAGCATCAACGAGGTCACCGGCAGCACGGCAGTGCCGTAATAGCGCGCTTTGAACAGCGCGGTCGGAATGAAGTTGGCCAGGCCCAGCATCAGCAGCACCACGAACGGCGCGCTGCGCAGCACGTTCAGCGTGTCGAAGCGGATCTGGCGCAGCAGTTGCCGCCATGCAGTGGCCGCGCCAAAGCGCGGGGTGACCGTCAGGCGTGTCGTGCTGACGCGCGCGCTGGCGGGAGGTGCATCAGCGGGCGTAACCGACGCCACACCACGGCGCCGCCGCGTCCCGCTGCGCTCGGTACGGAACAGCGCGAACGTAGCGGCAAACAACACACCGCTCATGCCCAGCCACACCGCGCGATTGGCGAGCAGGTAGCCGGTCAGCGGCGGTAGCTGGTGGTTGCGCTGCTCCACCGACCAGTAGCGCAGCGTCTGCGATAGCGCGCGAATGCCGAGCGGGTCGGCCAGCGTGGCAATCCACACATTGTCCAGGTCGGCCATCAGCGCACGGCTCACGCCGTACAGCACGAAGAACACGATCACGCCGATGTAGACCCACAGGATGCTGCGCGTGGTCACCGCCAGCACCGACAGCAGCGCGGTGGTGAACAGCAGGTTGGGCAGCACCAGCACCAGCAGCGACCACAGATAGGGCAGCACCGCGACCGGCCCGAGCCGCGCCTGATCGATCCACGGCATGAACTGCGCGGCGAACATGCCCAGCGCGATCACCACATACATCAGCATGCCGGCGATCAGTGCAGCACCGATGCGGCCGAGCAGGTAGTCGCGCCGCCGTATCGGTGTGGAAAACACCAGCTCGGCAGTGCCCAGGTCAAAGTCGCGCAGCAGGGCATTGCTGACGAACAGGGTGATCACCAGCAGGCCAAGCAGGCTGAAAAGCCCCAGCAGCGTGGCGATCACTGTAGGCGCATTGCGCAGCACGTTGCCGATGCCGCCGCCGATCTGCACCGCATCGCTGGACAGCGCGGCAAACGCCAGCAACGCGTACAGCGCGGCCAGCAGCCACAGCAAGGATGAACGCAGTTGTTCGCGCAGCTCGAAGCGCAGGAACGCCATGATCATCGCCGCGCTCCGTCAGGCGGCCAGCGCTTGCTTGCGCAGGCGCTGGAAATAGACATCCTCAAGATCGGGAGCGACCTGTTCGAACCCCGGCTCCGGGCAGTCGGCACTGAACACGTGGATCACCGGGTGGCCGGCAATCAGGCGCGTGGACAGCACGGTGAAGCGCGCCTCGTAATCGGGCAATGCCTGCTTGCTGACCTGTTTGCGCCAGACCTGCTGATGCAGCATGTCGATCGCATCGGCGGGCCGCCCACTCAGCAGCACCTGGCCCTTGTTCATGATGGCCATCGTCGGGCACAGGTCGGTGACGTCTTCGACGATATGGGTGGACAGGATCACCACCACGTTTTCGCCGATTTCGGCCAGCAGATTGAGAAAACGATTGCGCTCCTCCGGATCCAGACCGGCGGTGGGCTCGTCGACGATGACCAGTTGCGGATTGCCCAGCAGCGCCTGCGCAATGCCGAAGCGTTGCCGCATGCCGCCGGAATAGGTGCCGAGCTTGCGCTTGCGCGCGTCCCACAGGTTGACCTGCTGCAATAGTCGCTCGACCACCTCCTTGCGTTGGCCGCGATCGGTGAGCCCCTTGAGCACGGCGAAGTGATCGAGCATGTCCAGCGCGCTCACCTTCGGATACACGCCGAAATCCTGCGGCAGATAGCCCAGCCGGCGCCGCAATGCGTCCTTGTCGGCAAGTACGTCGATGCTGCTGCCATCGGCGTCGGTCAGGCTGACGCTACCCGAGTCGGGTTCCTGCAGCGTGGCCAGCGTGCGCATCAGCGACGACTTGCCGGCGCCGTTTGGCCCCAGCAAGCCGAACATGCCGCGCGGGATGTCGAGCGTGATGCCTTGCAGCGCATGCACACCGTTGGCGTAGGTCTTGGACAGCGCACGGATCTGCAGCATGGACGGTTCCTGTGTCCTGGGTGGCCTGATCTTCACGACGTGACCGCAGTGCCGCATGCGCCGAAAGTCACAGAGACGATCGACTACGCCTGCTCGACATGACCGTGCGGCGGATATGACCGAACCCGCAGGGGATGCTGCGCTCAACCCACTTCGTACAACTCCAGCGGCAGGTCATCCGGGTCGGCGAAGAAGGTGAAGCGGCGGCCGGTGTACTCGTCGATGCGGATGTCTTCGGTGACCACGCCATGCGCAGTGAGATGTGCCACGGCCGCGTCCAGATCCTCGACGCGGAAGGCGAGGTGGCGCAGGCCGCGTGCTTCCGGGCGGCTGGGGCGCAGCGGTGCGGCGGGAAACGAGAACAGCTCGATCTGGCCGCCGTCGGGCAGTGCCAGGTCCAGCTTCCAGGAATCGCGCGCCTGCCGGTAATGCTCATCGAGCACGCGCAGGCCCAGGATGTCGCAGTAGAACCGTTTGGACACCGCGTAGTCGCCGGCGATGATCGCCACATGGTGGATGCCGGCAAGCTTCATGCGGCACCTCGCAAGCGCTGCGCGATCGGCTGCGACGCGCCCAGACTGTCGGCGAGCGCTGGTGCGTTGCGCGCAGCGGCGGTGTCACGTGGTGCGCGTGCGGGCACCGCCGCGCTGGTCGAGCGAGACGTCTTCGCATGCATGGGTGGTTGCAGGGCGTGCGGCATGGCGACCTTCCAGGTGAACAGTACGCAAGCATACCCGCGGGCCGTTGCACGCTGGTGCACCGTCACAGCTTGCCATCGCATGGCTGTGCTCGCCTGGCCGCGCATGGCAGGATGCGTTGCCACCGATCAGACACGCCGATGCCCGAGCCGCCGTCCACCGCCGCACCGCAATTCCAGCGCAGCATGCAGGTGCGCCACCTGGTGATGTTGTCGCTGGGTGGGGTCATCGGCACCGGCCTGTTCTTCAATACCGGCTACATCATCGCCAGCACCGGCGCGCTCGGCACGGTGATCGCCTATCTGATCGGCGCGCTGGTGGTGTATCTGGTGATGCAGTGCCTGGGCGAGCTGGCGGTGGCGATGCCGCAGACCGGCGCCTTTCATGTGTATGCCGCGCGTTATCTCGGCCCGGCCACCGGGTACGTGGTGGCGTGGTTGTACTGGCTGACCTGGACGGTGGCGCTGGGCTCGAGCCTGACTGCGGCGGCGTTCTGCATGCAGTACTGGTTCCCGCACACACCGGCATGGCCGTGGTGCCTGCTGTTCTGCGCGCTGATCTTCGGCCTGAACACGGTGTCGGCGCGCTGGTTTGCCGAAGGCGAATTCTGGTTCTCGCTGATCAAGGTGATCACGATCGCGCTGTTCATCGTGCTTGGCGGCGCGGCGGTGATCGGCGTGCTGCCGTTGGCCGATGGGTCGCCGGCACCCGGATTGCGCCACCTGCGCGCCGACGGCTGGTTTGTGCAAGGCACGCTGCCGATCCTGATGACGATGGTGGCGGTGAACTTCGCCTTTTCCGGCACCGAGTTGATCGGTGTGGCCGCTGGCGAAACCGCGCAGCCGGCGCGTGCGATTCCGCTGGCGATCCGTACCACGCTGGTGCGGCTGGTGGTGTTGTTCGTCGGCACCGTGCTGGTGCTGGCCGCGTTGCTGCCGGCCGAGCAGGCGGCGGTGGACACCAGCCCGTTCGTGCGCGCGTTCGAGTTGCTGGGCATCCCGTATGCGGCCGATGTATTGAATGCGGTGATCCTGACGGCGATCCTGTCGGCGGCCAATTCCGGTCTGTATGCGGCCGCGCGCATGCTGTGGTCGCTGGCCAACGAGGGCACGCTGCCGGCGCGGCTCGCAGGCCTGACACGGCGCGGCATCCCGTTGCCGGCCCTGATACTGAGCATGTTGGGCGGCCTGTTGGCGCTGCTCACCGGCGTCTATGCGGCCGATACCGTGTTCGTGGCGATTTCGGCGGTGTCCGGCTTTGCGGTGGTGGTGGTGTGGCTGAGCATCTGCGCCTCGCACTACCGGTTCCGGCGCCAGTTGCTGCGCGATGGCATCGCGCCGGAGAGCCTGGCCTATCGCGCACCGTGGTATCCGTGGACGCCGCTGCTGGGCTTTGCACTCTGTCTGCTGGCCTGCATCGGCCTGGCATTCGATCCGCAGCAGCGCATTGCGCTGTGGTGCGGCATCCCGTTCGTGGCGCTGTGCTATGGCGCCTATGCACTCACCCAATGGCTTGCGAGCAGGAGGCAACCCGCATGACGATTCTTCCGCGCCAGCCGCGTGCCGGTGCGCCGTTCAGCCAGGCGCTGCAGCACGACGGCTACGTGCTGCTCGATGGCGCGCTCGCCACCGAACTGGAGCAGCGCGGCTGCGATCTCAACGATGCGCTGTGGTCGGCGCGCGTGCTGATGGAGCAGCCGGAGCTGATCTACCAGGTGCATCGCAACTATTTCGCTGCCGGCGCGCAGTGCGCCATCACTGCCAGCTACCAGGCCACGCCGCTGGGCTTTGCCGCGCGCGGTCTGGATCTGGCGCAATCGCAGGCGTTGATCGCACGCAGCGTGGCCCTGGCGGCACAGGCGCGTGCCGATCATCTGCAGGCGCAACCGCAGGACGCGCCGTTATGGGTGGCCGGGTCGGTCGGGCCGTATGGCGCCTACCTGGCCGATGGCTCGGAATACCGCGGCGACTACGACCTGCCGCTGGCGCAACTGATGGACTTCCATCGCCCGCGCATCGCCGCGTTGGCCGAGGCGGGGGTGGATGTGCTGGCCTGCGAGACGCTGCCGTCGGCCAACGAGATCGTCGCGCTGCGCCTGCTGCTGGAGGAGTTCCGGCAGCTGCACGCGTGGTTCTCGTTCACCCTGCGCGATGCGGCACATTTGAGCGATGGCACCGCGCTGGCGCAGGTCGTACCCGCGCTGGATGCGTGTGCGCAGGTGATCGCGGTGGGCATCAACTGCATTGCGCTGGAGCAGGTCACCGCCGCGTTGCAGACATTGTCCGCGCTGACGGCGCTGCCGCTGGTGGTGTACCCCAATTCCGGCGAGCACTACGATGCCGGCGCAAAACAGTGGCATGCCGGCAGCACGACCGCCTGCACCCTGGCCGACCAGCATGCGCAGTGGCTGGCGGCCGGTGCGCGGCTGATCGGCGGTTGCTGCCGCACCACACCGCGCGACATCGCCGCGCTGGCGCGTGCGCGGGTGGCGGACTGAGCTGCCTCAGCCCTTCTGCGTGGCGATCCAGCGCTGGATCTTGTCCTGCAGGATATCCAGCGGCACCGAGCCGTCCTTGAGCACTTCGGTGTGGAAGGCGCGCACATCGAAGCGCGGGCCCAGTTCGCGTTGCGCCTGCTCGCGCAACTGCGCGATCTTCATCTCGCCGACCTTGTAGGCCAGCGCCTGGCCGGGGATGGCCATGTAGCGGTCCACCTCGGCCTCGGCATCGGTCCGGGTCATGGCCGAGTTGTTGAGCATGTAGTCGATCGCCTGGGTGCGGGTCCAGCCCTTGCTGTGCAGGCCGGTGTCGGTGACCAGGCGAATCGCACGCCACAACGCATTCTGCAGATAGCCGTAGTAGTTGTACGGGTCCTGGTACAGGCCCAGTTCGCGGCCCAGCGATTCGGCATACAGCCCCCAGCCCTCGATATAGGCGGTCTCGCCGCCCAGGCGGCGGAACTTGGGCAGGTCGGTCAGCTGCTGCTGCAGCCCGAGCTGGAAATGGTGGCCGGGGATGGCCTCGTGCAGATACAGGCTCTCGGTCTCCCAGGTCCGGCGCGTGTCCAGGTCGGAGGTGTTGACGTAGAACACGCCCGGTGTGCTGCCGTCGCCGCTGGGGCGCATGTACGAGCCGCTGGCGGCCGACTGCGCACGCTGCGGTTCCACCACGCGCACTTCCAGCGCCGGCATGCCCTGCACATTGAACAGGCGCGGCACCGCAGCCTGTACGCGTCCCTGCAGGCCGCGGTAATAGCCCAGCAGTTCGGTCTCGCTGCGGAACGCAAAGCGCCTGTCGGTCTGCATGAACTTGTAGAACTTGGGCAGGTTGCCGCGGAACCTGACCTGCTTGGCCAGCGTGGCGATCTCTGCCTGCAGGCGCGCGACCTCGCCCAGCCCGATCTGATGGATCTGCTCCGGGGTCAGCTCGGAGGTGGTGCTCTGGCGCACATCGTAGGCGTACCAGGCCGCGCCATTGGGCAGCGCGGCCAGGCCGTCGGTGTCGCGGCAGGCCGGCAGGTACTCGGTGGCGATGAAGCCGCGCAGTGCCCGGTACGCCGGCATGATCCGCACTTCGATCAGCCGCTTGTACTCGGCGGTGATGCGCTGCTTGTCGGCCTCGGGTATGTCTGCCGGCAGGTTGCGCACCGGACCCCAGAACAGGCTGTCTTCGGCATTGCGCGCGATGATCGCGTCCAGCTGCGGCAGCACCTTCTGCATCAATACCTTCGGCTGCACCACGCCAGCCTGCATGCCCGCCCGCATGTTGGTGATGGCCTGGTCGAACAGCTCCGGGATGCCCACCGCGCGCCGCGACCAGTTGTCATAGTCCTTGACCGTCTTGAACGGCTGCGCGCCGGTGCCCGAGCCCAGCACCACCGCGATGCTGGCGATGTTGTAGAACTGATTGATCGGCAGCATCCAGCTGGGGAACTGCTCGGCCGCCAGTGCGCTGCGCGCATCGCGCACGAAGATCTGGTAGCTCAGCAGGTCCTGCCCGCTCAGCCCGTCTGGCCCCAGCGCCTCGGCCTTGCCCAGCCACAGCACGGTGAAGTCGTGCGACTGCTGCCGGAACGCCGGCGACAGGAAGTTGGGCAACTGGTCGTTGTAGCGGGTTTCGCCCTGGAAGGTGGCCTGCAGCGGGTTGAGCTTGAGCGAGGCATCCCAGTACTGGTCGTAGAGCAAATTGAGCTGCTGCGCCTTGGTCAGCACCACCGGTGCGGCCACGGCACGCGGCCTGGGCTTGGCGGCTTTGCCACCCCTGGCGGCCTTGGTGGTCTTGGCCGCCGGCTTGGCGGTCTTCTTGCCCTTGCTCGCCTTGGCGCGGGTTTGCGTGGTCTGTGCCTTGCCGGTTTTCTTCTTGGCCGCGTCGGCGGGCGCTGCCACTGACAGGCTCAGCACGGCGGCCAGGGCCAGGGACAGCAGGCGGGAAAAGCTGAGGGGCATTACCGGCTCCGGGAACAAGCGAGCGGGGAGCTTGCCCGATCCGCACCGTTCCGGCCACCCATGCGGCACACGGGGCGCGCCTGGAATTCATGAAGTCCGCTGCGCACGCCTGAAGCACGCAGGCATGTTGCAGTGCGATAGGCTTGCGCATATGCCAAGGGATGAATCGATATGCGGGACGCAGCTGCCGGTGCAGGGCGGGCAGGGCTTCTGGCGCGATCCGGCATTGCCCTTCGTCGAACTGCGCCAGGTGATCAACAGCCGCAGCCTGTGTTACGCCGCGCATACGCATGAGCAATGGTCGGTGGGCGCGATCGATCGCGGGCTGGCGCGTTATCGCAATGGACGCATGCAAGCGCAGGTGGGTGCGCGGTCGCTGACCCTGATCAACCCTGGCGATGTGCATGCCTGCAATCCGGATCAGCAGCAGGACTGGTCGTTCCGCATGCTGTATCTGGACGTGGCGTGGCTGCGCGAACAACAACGCGCACTCGGCCTGGCCGCCAATGCGGATGTGCACATGCTGGCAGCGCCGCTGTGCCAGACCCCGGCTGCCTATGCCGCCTTCGAGCGCATGCATGCCGTGTTGACCGATGGCAACGCCGATGCGCTGGCACGCGAAAGTGCGTTGATCGCGTTCGTGGCGCGGCTGCATCTGCATGTGGAGCCGATCAGTCGTGCGCTTGCGGTCGATACCGGGCCGATGCAGCGGGTGGCCGAGTATCTGCAGACCCATCATGCACGTGCGGTCTCGCTACGCGAGCTGTGCACGCTGGCCGGGATACCGGCACCGCGCTTGATTCGCGGCTTCCGTCAGGCGCACGGGCTGACCCCGCATGCGTATCTGCTGGATTGCCGTTTCCAGCGTGCGCGCGAGGCCTTGCGGCACGGCGGTGACATTGCCGAGGTCGCCTACGCGCATGGCTACGCCGACCAGGCGCACCTGCAGCGCAGCTTCAAACGTGCCTGGGCGGTGACGCCAGGGCGTTACCGCAATGCCGTGCCCCATTCCAGCAATAGATAGACCGCGCTCAGCACCAGCAGCGCCGCCAGCACCCGGTTCAACCGCCGCAGCTGCCTTGGTACCTGCACGTGACGCCGCAGCACGGCGCCGGCCAGCAACCAGCACCCCAGCGAGGGGTAGCAGATCAGCGCATACAACGCCGCAAAGCCCGCCAGTTGCGTGGTGCCTGCCGTCGCATACAGGGCAACGCCGGAGGTCGCCGCCAACCAGGCCTTGGGGTTGAGCCATTGCATCGCCGCACCGGTCCAGAACGAGGCCGCCGGGCGCGTCCCGGTGGTCTGGATGACGCCATCGTCGCGCAGCAGGCGCCAGGCCATGTAGAGCAGAAATGCCACCCCGGCCAGATGCAATGCACGGCCGAGCAGCGGCCAGCGCAGCAGCACCTGCTGCAGTCCCATGCCCACCAGCAACAGCAGCGCGACGAAGCCGACGGTGGCGCCGATCACATGGCCGTGCCCGGCACGCGCGCCGGCGCTGGCGCCGGTGCTCAGCGCGACCAGGTTGACCGGCCCGGGCGAAATCGAGCACACCAGCGCGAAGCTGGCCATTGCGACAAGATGGTCCATGGCACGGAATCCATAGCGGGGCGCAACAGCATGGCCAGCGAGCGCGGCGACGGATTGAACAAAATTTCGATGGGCGGTCGCTGTGGGCGTTGCATGATCGGTAAACGCAGCCAGCGGTCGTCAGGCAGCGACACGTATGACCGACGAGGCCGGGTGCAAGCCGCAGGCGCCAGCCGTCGCCTGGCAGTGCTGCGGTCGGCAGGTCTTGCGTTGTCAGCCGGCGGCGGCTTCTTCGCGCAGTTGCTCGGCGCGCTCGGCGCCCAGGTATGCGCCGATGGCGCGGCGCGCCAGATACAGCAGCGGGATCAGTGCGATCGCAAAGCCCATCTTGTAGACGTAGTTGAGCGTGCTCACCGCCAGAAACTGGTCGGTGGACCAGTGCTGCGGGCCGAGCACGAAGGCGATGTAGATCACCACGAAGCTGTCCATCAACTGCGACACCGCCGTGGAGCCGGTGGCGCGCAGCCACACGTGCTTTTCGCCGGTGGCGCGGCGGATGCGATGGAACACCGACACATCGATCAACTGGCCGAACAGGAAGGCCACCAGCGAGCCGCCGATCGTCCACAGCCCCTGGCCGAACACCGCTGCAAAGGCGGCCTGGTAGTCGGGCACGCCCTGGCTCTGCGCCGCCGTGACCCACCAAGCCGCCGGCGCCAGTGCGATGGCGGCGAACGCGAACACGAAGCCGTAGCCGATCAGCGCCACCGCCACCCACGAGATGAAACGCACCCCGCGGCTGCCGAAGAACTCGTTGATGGTGTCGGTCATGATGAACACCACCGGCCACAGCAAGGTGCCGGCGGTGAAGCTGAGCGAGCCGGTCTGGCCGAACAGGTTCCAGTTCAACGGCGCGATGCCGAGGGTGTCTTCCAGCGCGAAGATCTTGACCCCGATGAACTCGGCCAATGCCGCGTTGACGCAGAAGAACGCGGCCAGCGCAATGAACAGGCGAACCGCACGATCGTCGAGGGTGCGCACCTGTGTCATGGCGTTAGCGATCCGCGGTACGGGTAAAGGGAACCGATTCGGGCGCCACTGCGCCGCCGGAGATGATGAAGCTCATCGCCTGGTCCACGCTCCAGTCGGTGGGCGTGAGCAGCTCCACCGGCACGATCTCCAGATAGCCGGAGGTCGGGTTGGGCGTGGTCGGCACGTACACCGCCGCCAGCTCGCGGCCGGTGCCCTGTTCCTTGATCACCCGCGTGACCAGGCCCACCGACTTCATGTCGCGGTGCGGGAAGTCGATCAGCACCACGCGCTGGGTGCTGCCGGGCTGGGTCTGCAGGATGTCGAGCAACTTGCGCGCGCTGTCGTACACCACGCTGGCCAGCGGGATGCGCCGCATGATCGCCTCGAACCAGCGCAGCAGGCGCTGGCCGATCACCCGCCGGCTCAGGATGCCGACGAACAGGATCGCGCCCACGGTGGCGATCAGCGCGATGGTGTTCTGCACCCACAGCGCCTTGATCCAGCCCAGATAGTCGGGGAACGAGGCGGCGATGCGTTCGGACAACGGCACCACCCACGGGCTGCTGATGCCCGACAACAGCGAGAACACAAACTTCACCACCACCCAGGTCAGCCAGACCGGCAGCAAAGTGAGCAAACCGGTCAGAAAGACGCGTTGCAGGGAAGGGCGGGTGGGCGGAGTGGGGGATTCGGACATACGCGCATTGTAGGCATTCGGCCGCGTCCGGTGCAGGCGCGCGGCGCGCCTTGTTCGCCGGGGAGACGGCAAGTGCGCATCGGCGTATGCAACTCGCGGCTCTGTCCGGGCCGCTCTAAGATGACACAGCTCATCCACGGACGGTTGCCCCCGCATGCTCGCTAAATTCCTCAAGTCGGCCCTGCTGGGGCTATGCATCCTGGTCGCCCTGCTGGTGGCCCTGTACGCGATCTCCGCGCGCTGGCCGATTCCTGACGCGCAGCGCCAGGCGTTGGCGCAGATCGATCAACCACCAGCCGCACCGCCGGCAGGCTCGAATCTATTTGCTGCACTCTGGTTGCTGCCGTATGCCGTGCCGGCTACAGAACAGGACGTCGTGATGGCACGCGATCTGCAGCGGTTTGCGAAGGCCAGGACTGCGGCCGGTTTTGTCAGCGACGCAGCGCGCTATCCGCGCACGCCGCCGTGGCCAGCCGCTGCACCGCCCAAGTGCAACTGGTCCACTCCAGACTGCCTGGACAAGGTGCGCGCTCAGCCCCAAGCCTATGCCGATGCGCTGATGTCACAGGCACCGCTGTTGCAGCGCGCCGCCACGCTGTCATCGCGTGACTATTACCGCAATCTGTTTCCGACCCGTGCCGACACACCGCTGCCGGAGTTGCAGGGGTTGAGTGTGCCGATGACCCAGCACGCGCTGGACTTCGTCCAGGGCCACCAGCAGGCTGCGTTGTCTGGCGTGTGTGCGGACGCACAGGTGGCGCGCGTGCTGTTGCGCGGTCAGGACACACTGATCGCGACGATGATCGGGGCAGCCATGTTGCGCGGTAACGCCGAGCTGTTCACCGACATGCTGAGCGAACTGCCGTCCGCCCAGCCGTTACCTGCGCATTGCCAAGCGGCATTTGCGCCGTTGACGATGGATGAGACCAGCCTGTGTGGAGGTCTACGCGGCGAAGCACGCTTGGTCAGCGCCAATTACCGCGCGGTCGTCGAAGCCGGCGGCGAGCAGCGGCGCTGGTACGACAGGCTGGTACCGCCGCTGCTGGACGTTGAACGAACCCGTGCACTGACCGCGCCGTATTACACCTGGGCCTGCCACACCGACGTGCGCACGCAGCTGGAGCAGGACCGCAAGGTGGCGACCAGTGCCATACCCGCCGCGCCAACAGTGACCTTCGCCTGTATCGCTAACGCAATCGGCTGCCTGTTCGCCGACGTGGAGCATATGGATACCGCGCAGTATCAATGGCAGTTGCAGGATCTGGCCGCGACAACGCGGCTGACCTCGGCAGTGCTGTGGCTACGTGCGCATCCTGCCGAGCAACAGACGCTGGCGCAGCGCCTGGATCAACTGCCCGCCACGCTGATCCGACCAGGGCGCGACATCACCGCTGTAAAAGATGGAAAGACGCTAGAACTGCCGCGTTACGCGCGCAGCGATCACGCCAACCTGCAGATGCCATTGGCGGCAAGCAAGGTGGCACAGGCAGCAGCGATGCAGGGCAAGCCGTGACACTTGCGGCTGCAGAAGGCGACACCAGGGCAGGCAAGCACGCGTCGCTGATTGCATAACGGGCAACGCCACCCAGGAACGGATCCCGGGTGGCGTTGTCAGGCACTACATCAGCGTGATGCCCCTACTTAGAACCGGAAGTTCAACCAGCCCATCACGAAGGTCGAATCGCCGTAACCGGCCTTTTCGAGCGCGGGCCCGGCCATCAGGTGTTCGGCGCGGAAGGTGACCGACCAGTTCGGGTCGATGTTCCAGGTGGCGTTGATGCGCGGCATGGTGCCGATGCGGCGCTCGCCGGTGCTCTGCGTGCGGGCGTAGGCGCGTGCCTGGTTGTTGTAGATCGCATCGCTGGTGGTCTGCCGCCACAGGGTTTCCCATTCCAGGTTCACGGTGATCTTGGAAGTGGGCGAGAAGGTGAACGTGGGCGCGGCGGTGACCAAGTTGACCGGGCCGAAGAACGTGGCCCAGCTGAAGTAGATCGTATTGCCGTACAGGAAGTTGTTGTTGCGCAGCGTGCCGGTGCCGGAGGTGCCACCGCCGCCGGAAGCGATTTCGCTATGGAAGCCCAGCCGCGGTTTCCAGCCCGATTCGCTCAGCGTCCAGGCATTGGAGGTGCTGGCCATGTAGGCACGCAGATCGCGCCCGCCGTAGCTGCCGCGCTGCACGGTCACGAACGAGTCGGTGCGCAGCTTGCCCACATTGCCCCACAGGCGCAGGCCGTAATAGTTGCGGTTTTCTTCGGCGGTCTGCCGGCCCCAGATCTGATTGTCGTTGCGGAACTGGTAGAAGAACGGCTCCAGGTACATCGGCTTGGCGGTCGGCATGCGATAGCCGCCGACCACGCCGCGGAAGTGCCGCGAGCGGTCGATGCGATCATCGCCCAGGCCCTCGGTGCCATCGAGGTTGAAGTTGAAATCGAACAGGTCCACACGGGTCTTTTCGCCGATCGCCCAGGCGCGCACACCGTTGAAGGTCACGAAGATATCGGTGTTGTCGCGCAATGCCATCAGCGTGGTGGGACCATCGACAAACACCTGACGACCGACTCGCAGGCCGAGGTCGGCATCTTTGACGCGTCCTTTCACATCGAAGAACACCTGCTGCAGGATCGCGTTGTTTTCCTGCGTGCCGGTCTTGGTACCTTCGTTGCGTCCATCCAGGCTGCCGTGCGCCAGTTCCGTATACAGACGGAAATGCTCGCCGACATGGAAGTCGGCGCCGAAGAACGCGCGCAACAGATACTGCTGCTGCGAATGGCTGCCGGGAATCAAACCGGGATTGGTGATGGTATTGCTGCGCACGCGCAATTCATTGCTGAGCGAGACATACACATCGCCCGATTCATTGAGCGGAATATATTTGAGCGGATCGAACGGACTCTTGCGCTTGGACGGATCCTTCAGATACGACCAGTCTTCGGCCCAACGCACCTGCCACATGTTGCCGCCCTGCTTGGCGCCCCAACCCTGCGCTTCCAGGGGATAACCCTTCGCGGCAGCGGGCGCTGCCGGAGCGGCGGGCGCAGCCTTTGCAGGCTCCGGCTGGGTCTGCTCGGCGTTGACCGGCGCGGTCTGCGCCTGCGCAAACCCCAGTCCCGGCAGTGACAACCCGATCGCCAAGCACAGGCGCCGGGTGGCACCAAAGGAAGTTTCAGCCATGGCCGGCTGTGCCAAGCGTGCTAGTCGCATCGTGTCGCCCTATCGAAAAAAGTGAGTCGTCTGAGCGAGTGGTATCGGCTCAGTGGGCACTGACTGTAGTGGAGCGCTGCCGCAAAGGGAGTAACCCAATGGTTCTAAGCACATGAGCGGGGATTGGGGAGTCGTGATTGGGGATTTGCAAAAGCAGGCATGCAAGCGACGCCCTAGTTCTTCTTCAGTCCGCTTGAGTCAACGCAAGGAAATTCTCGGCCGGAATGCTCTGCGAATCCCCAATCTCCAATCTCCAATCTCCAATCCCCGCCTCATGACTACCGGCACATCCACTATACCCAACTTCGCAATAGCATTGCCTTCGACCTAGCGGAGATGGCCGATGAGCGAACCCGATGCCTACCTGCGGAAATTTCAGAAAGAGCTGAGTGCCGGCACGGTGTCGCTGGCCTTGCTGGCGGTGCTGGCGCAGGCCGAGGAGCCGCTGTACGGCTATCTGATCGCCAAGCGCATGGAGCGGCTGGACGGCGTGCTGAGCGGCAAGCAGAGCGCGTTGTATCCGGTGCTGCGCAATCTGGAGGGGGCAGGGTTGCTGCAAAGCCATGTCGAGCCGTCGGCGTCCGGCCCGCCGCGGCGCTATTACCGCATCACCCAAACCGGGCGTGATTGCCTGCGCGACTGGACCGCCGCCTGGCACGCCACCCGCGATTCCGTTGACTCAGTGCTGGAGGGGACCCACTCATGACGACCATTGCGCAGGCACGCCCGTTGCCGACCACCATTCCCGATTACCTGGCACAACTGCGCCAGGCCCTGGCCGGCGCGGACCCGGCGATGATCCAGGACGCGCTCTACGACGCCGAAGAGTATCTGCGCGCCGAACTGGCCGAGCAGGCCGGCAAGAGCGAAGCGGAGGTGATCGCCGGCGTGGCAGGCAGCTACGGTGCGCCGGATGAAGTGGCCGAGATCTATCGCGAAACCGAAGTGACGGTGACACGTGCACTGCGCGCGCCGCTGCCGCGCAGACGCAGCACATGGTACGGCAGGTTCTTCGGCGTGGCTGCCGATCCACGCAGCTACGGCGCGCTGTTCTACATGTTGTTGTCGTTGGTCACCGGCGTGTTCTATTTCACCTGGGTGATCACCGGCGCGAGCCTGTCGGCCGGCTTGATGATCCTGATCATCGGCGTGCCGTTGCTGGTGCTGTTCTTCGGATCGGTGCGGGTGCTGTCGCTGGTGGAAGGCCGCGTGGTGGAAACGCTGCTGGGCGTGCGCATGCCGCGTCGTCCCGCCCATCCGGGGCCGCAAGGTGGCTGGCTGCAACGCATCGGCGCGATGTTTACCGATGCGCGTACCTGGAGCACGATGCTGTACTTCCTGCTGATGCTGCCGCTGGGCATCGTCTACTTCAGCGTGTTCACCACCTTGTTGTCGTTGGCGCTGGGCCTGGCCGCTTCACCGCTGGTGCTGCTGTTCGACAACACGGCGGTGCTGACCTGGGATGGTGTGGATGTCACCAGCGCTTGGCTGACGCTGCCGTTGTTCGTCGTGGGCGTGCTGCTGCTGTTCGTCACGCTGCATCTGGCACGCGCCGTCGGCAAGCTGCACGGCATGTTCGCCAAGCACCTGCTGGTCAAGAGCGGTGAAGGCTGAGTGCATCGTGTGATTGCCGGTTGCCGGTTGCCGGTTGTGCGGCACGCGGCACGCGGCTGCGATCGCTGCAGTGTCACGTGGTCTGTAGTGAAAGGTCTGAAAGACGCAACGACTTGAAGTCCCGTAGTCGTGTAGGTGGTTGGACAGTGCGGATGGAGCGGTTGCAGGGCGGCTGCTCTGTGGCTTGGCTGCAGGGCCCTTGCCCACCCACCATCGCAGGACACGCCGCAAGTACGTCCTTGTAGGCTCTTACGCGGCATCCATGCCGCATAAGGTCCCGCGACGGTGAGCGGGCAAGGACCAGTGGAGATGGTCGGTGTGCATGGTTTTAAACAACGCAATCGATCAACTCTCTGGTGCGGTGTCCTCGCCGGTTGCGGGACCCTCAGCGGCATGGACGCCGCTGAGGAGCCTCCAGGGACGGATTCACGGCGTGTCCCGCGAGCGGCGAGGGCACCGCGCGCTCGACGAACCGAGCGTTTGACTGCACTCAACCGACGTTGCTGCGCGAAGGCCTGGTGTTAGCTGCGTAGCGTTTGATCTGCAGCTTGGCTGCAGGCCCTTGCCCGCCCACCCTCGCAGGACACGCCGCAAGTACGTCCGTGTAGGCTCTTACGCGGCATCCGTGCCGCGTAAGGTCCCGCGACGGTGAGCAGGCAAGGACCAGTGGAGATGGTCGGTGTGCATGGTTTTAAACAACGCAATCGATCAACTCTCTGGTGCGGTGTCCTCGCCGGTTGCGGGACCCTTAGCGGCATGGATGCCGCTGAGGAGCCTCCAGGGACGGATTCACGGCGTGTCCCGCGAGCGGCGAGGGCACCGCGCGCTCGACGAACCGAGGTGTTTGACTGCACTTAACCGACGTTGGCGTACAAAGGCCTGGTGTTGGCTGCGTAGCGTTTGATCTGCAGCTTGGCTGCAGGCCCTTGCCCGCCCACCATCGCAGGACACGCCGCAAGTACGTCCGTGTAGGCTCTTACGCGGCATCCGTGCCGCGTAAGGTCCCGCGACGGTGAGCAGGCAAGGACCATCGAAGATGGTCGGTGTGTGTGGTGGCAAGCAGTTTCAATAAAGCGACCGGCAAACTGTCTTGTGCGGGCGCCACGCACCTTGCCACGCAGTGCGCTGTCTTTACGCGAACCAAAAATCTGCGCATAAAAAAACGCCCCTTGATCGGTCTCGATCAAGGGGCGTTTTTTGTCGGCCGATCAGGCGCGCTTGCCGCGCTTGCGGATCGGGGTGACGGTGGCGGGGTCGCGGCTGCCGACCGGGTCGGCATCGTAGCGAGCGATGAATTCGCGCACCTGCGGGTACACCACTTCGCGCCAGCGACGGCCGCTGAAGATGCCGTAGTGACCGGCACCTTCCACCACCAGATGACGACGATGCGCCGCATCGATCCCGGTGCACAGATCGTGCACCGCTTCGGTCTGACCAAGGCCGGCGATATCGTCCAGTTCGCCCTCGATGCTGAGCAGTGCGGTATTGCGGATCGCCGACGGCTTGACCAGCTGGCCATCCACTTTCCACTTGCCCTGCGGCAGCAGGAAGTCCTGGAACACCACGCGGATGGTGTCCAGGTAATACTCGGCCGGCATGTCGAGCACGGCGTTGTATTCGTCGTAGAACTGCCGGTGCGCCTGCGCGTCCTGCAGGTCACCCTTGACCAGATCGGTGTAGAAATCCCAATGCGACATCACATGCCGGTTGGGGTTCATCGACAGGAAGCCGGCATGCTGCAGGAAGCCCGGATACACCTGCCGGCCGTGGCCCGGATACGGGAACGGCACGGTGTGGATCAGGTTGTTCTGGAACCACTCGATGCCATTTTCGGTGGCCAGGTTGTTGACCTGGGTCGGGCTGCGGCGCGCATCGATCGGCCCGCCCATCATCACTAGCGAGCGCGGCGTGGGTTCGTCGTTGGAGGCCATCAGCGACACCGCCGCAAGCACCGGCACGGTGGGCTGACACACGCTCACTACATGCAGGCGCTCGGCGCCGATGTGACGGATGAACTCCTGGATGTAGCTGATGTAGTCCTCGAGCCGGAAGGCGCCGGCTTCCAGTGGCACCATGCGCGCATCGACCCAGTCGGTGACATAGACCTTGTGGTTGCGCAGCAGGGTGCGCACGGTGTCGCGCAACAGGGTGGCGTGGTGGCCGGACAACGGCGCCACCACCAGCACGGCCGGCTGCTGCTTCATCGTGCCGATCAGCTCGACATGGTCGCTGAAACGCTTGAAGCGCAGCAGACGGCAGAACGGCTTGCTCAGCACCTCGCGTTCGATGATCGGCAACGAATGGCCGTCGACCTCGACATCGTCGAGCGCCCAGGCCGGCTTTTCGTATTCCTTGCCCAGGCGATGGAACAGCTCATTGCTGGCCGCCATGCGTTCGGCGCCCGGGAGCGAGGCCCACAGACTGTCGGGGTCGGAGAACATCTTGGCGTTCGCCTGGGCCTGGTGCACCCAAGGGGCTAGCAGATTGCGGGTCAGCTCGTGCAGTTGATAAAGCATTCCACCCATCCGTGCGGCTCTTTGCTGCCGCGCAGCATACCCCCTTTGGCGCATTTGCACCTTAATGGGGCTGCGGACGGTAGAGGCTGTCATACGACTTATGGCAGGCGTCAGCGCGTTGATTGGCCGCGATTTTGTTTGCCGCGATTGGTGATCCTTCGGATGGCTGTGCGAGCCGAAAGCGCGCGTTCGTCGCAGAACCCTATGGCTGCTGGACGATTCTTCTTTCCTGCAAGGCGGGGATGGGTGAGGTGCGCGGCAAAGCCCAGTGCACTCAACCCTCATCAGCGCTCGATCTCCACCAGGCTTCGCACGCACCCTCATCCGCCCCCGCGGGGCACCTTCTCCCTGCGGAAGAAGGGAATGAAGCCGCTCAGCGTGCGCAGAGGGATGCGTGAACTAAAGCCCCTCTCCTGCGGGAGAGGGGGGTGAGGGGACGCGGCGAAGCCACTTGCCATGCGTGCCTCAACCGGCCAACGTCCTGCTCAGCCGCGCTCCAGCGCAGACGCCTCATCGGCCAATTGCGGCGACAACCAGCAGTGCGAGCCGAGTGCAGCAAACCCCACGCTGGCGAAGCGGCGCCGATACCAGCGCGCCGGCCGCGCCTGAAAGCCATCGTGGTCGCCTTCGAAGGCATCCTCTTCGGCGAAGGTTTCCAGAAATGCCACGCCCGCGCACATCTCGGCCAACCCCGGCAGGCCCTGGTTGAACTCGCGCGTGGACACGTAATGCAGCACGTCCGAGCAGATCAGCAGATCCACTGGCGCGCACGGGCGCAGCCAGGCGAAATCGCCGAAGCGGGCAGGGTGGATCTGCCGGCTGCGTCCGTAACGCTGCACCGCGTAGGCGCTGCTGTCGAAGCCCAGATAGCTCAGCTTGGGGCGTAACGCCAGCAATGGCGCGCGCCAGGCCGCCTCGCCGCAGCCGATATCCAGCACGCTGCGGATCGGGCGCTCCAGGTAGTACTCGGCCTGGCTCACCGCCAGTGCGACCTTGCGTCGCAGACGCGCAGGGTCGGCCAGCCCGGCATCCCGGTACCAGCGGCGGAAATAGTGGGCGTCGTACTGCTTGTCGTCGGGTTCGGACATGGACGTCAGGTGCTTTCGCGTCGGCGGATAGGTGAAAATGCGGGCCATCCTACGCCAGCCAGCGAAGCCAGCACATGACCCTGTACCTGTGGATCAAGACCTTCCATCTGTTGTTCGTCACTGCGTGGATGGCGGCGGTGTTCTACCTGCCACGCATCCTGGTCAATATCGCCGAAGCCGGTGCCGAGCCTGCGGTGCGCACGCGTCTGGTGCTGATGGGGCGCCGCCTCTACAAATTCGGCCACAGCATGCTGGGGCTGGCGCTGCTGCTGGGCGCGGTGCTGTGGCAGGGCTATCGGGTGATTCCGGATTTCCCGACGATGGTGGCCGGTGGCTGGCTGCACGCAAAACTGTTTGCGGTGGCCTTGATCCTGGCGCATTACATCGTGGCCGGGCGCTGGCTGAAGGGCGTGGATCAGGGCCGCAGCCTGCCCAGCGGCCGCGCATTGCGGCTGTTCAATGAAGTGCCGGTGGTGTTGCTGGTCGGGGTGATCTGGCTGGTGCTGGCCAAGCCGTTCTGACACAACGCCCGGGCAATGCATGCGCTTGCCGGATGCGCTTGGTCGTCGCTGGCGTGTTTGCGCAGCACGGCGGTGATGTGGCGCGGATGGTCGAGGGATTCCGCCAGGGCGCCATTGCGAAACGGCTGCGTCGACGATTGCAGCAGGTGATCGATCCGGGCCTTCAGGCTTGCCGCTATCCCCATCCTTTCTGGGCATGGCGGCGCCCTCGGTTGCGTACCAGGTCTTCTGGACACACGGTGCGCGCATCCTGTGTGTTTCGCCGCTTGAGTATCGCGTCAGGCGGCGATCACGCCTGGGCGCCGAGCTCGCTCAGTCCCTTGCGCGCCAGGTCGATCCAGGCGCGCTGCTCGCGCTGGTAATGCTTGGGGGAGGCGGCTGCGTGGCGCAGCACCTGCTCGAGGACGGCCCTGGCGTCTTGCGGGCGCGCGGCGCGCAACAACAGCTGCGCATAACGCACGCGTGCCTCTTCGCCCGGATAGCCTTGCGCAAGCGTCTCGTATTCGTGCAGCGCCTCGTCGATGCTGCCGCTGTCTTCGACTGCGCGCGCGTACAGCAGGTGCCCGTCGTGCGAACGGAAACTCGGATTGGCCGCGATCAACGCGTCCAGCGTCTTGCGTGTGTCTGCGGCCTGGCCCAGCCCGTACTGGGCCTTGGCCAGGCCCAGCATCAGGTCCGGATCGTCCTGGTAGATGCCGCGCAGCGCGCCCTGATACAGCTCGGCGGCACGCGCGTAGTCGCCCTGTTCCAGCAGCGTCTGCGCGAGGCGGCGGCGATTCTCGGGGGTGTCGGCCACATCCAGCTGGCGCGATGCGTCGCGTTGTTCGCGTTGCGGATCGATGCGCTGACGCACCTTGCGCAGGCCACGGCGCGCCGTCGGGTCGTTGCGCAGGTCCGGGATCACCGCCACGCACACGTAGACCAGGACCGCCAGCAACGAAAACGCCAGCAGGATGAAGATCCAGTACAGCGGGCGGCCGCTGCGCACCACATGTACGCAGCAGGCGGCTTGCAATACCAGCGACAGCAGAAGTAGCGGGCTCATATCCGAACAGGTCCTTCCATGGTGGGCAATCGTCTTGCTGGCTGGCAATGCTGCGTGCAGCACCATCGCCCCGGCAGACCTCCGATCAGTTGCCTTCGTAGGCGCCGTAGCTGCGCAGGCGCTCGTAACGACGCTGCAGCAGGCCCTCGACCGGCAGCTTTTCCAGCGCTTCCAGCTCGTTGAGCAGCACCGCCTTGAGGCGCTTGCCCATCTGCTCGGGATTGCGATGCGCGCCGCCGGTGGGTTCGCGGATCACCTTGTCGACCAGGCCCAGGCCTTTCAGGCGCTTGGCGGTCAAGCCGAGCTGCTCGGCCGCGTCCTTGGCCTTGGCCGCGTCCTTCCACAGGATCGAGGCGCAGCCTTCGGGCGAAATCACCGAATAGGTGCCGTATTCCAGCATCAAGGTGCGGTCGCCCACGCCGATCGCCAGCGCGCCGCCGGAGCCGCCTTCGCCGATCACGGTGCAGATCACCGGGATCTTCAGTTCGGCCATCTCCAGCAGGTTACGCGCGATCGCTTCGGACTGGCCGCGCTCTTCGGCGCCGATGCCCGGGTAGGCGCCCGGGGTGTCGATGAAGGTCAGCAGCGGCAGGCGGAAACGCTCGGCCAGCTTCATCAGGCGCAGCGCCTTGCGGTAGCCCTCCGGGCGCGGCATGCCGAAATTGCGGGCAACCTTGCTCTTGGTGTCGCGGCCCTTCTGGTGGCCGATGATCACCACCGCGCGGCCATCGATACGGCCCAGGCCACCGACGATCGCTTTGTCGTCGGCATAGGCGCGGTCGCCGGCCAGTTCCTGGAATTCGTCGCAGATGGTGTTGATGTAGTCCAGCGTGTACGGGCGCTGCGGATGGCGCGCCAGCTGCGAGACCTGCCAGGCCGACAGGTCGCGGAAGATCTGTGCGGTACGCACGCGCAGCTTGTCGCGCAGCGCACGCACCTCGGTGTCCACGTTGACTGCAGGACCGGTGCTGGCCTTGCGCAGTTCCTGGATCTTTGCTTCCAGATCGGCGATGGGTTGCTCGAAGTCGAGGTAGTTAGGATTCATGCAGTGGTGTCGTCGACGTAAGGCGGGGAGTGTAGCTGAAGCGCTGCCTTCGGCCCGTACGGGGCCGTTCGGTGGCGGGGATTCGGGAGTCGGGATTCGGGATTGGCAACAGCGGCGCTGCTGCGTTCGGGTTGCTGTTGCCAATCCCGAATCCCGAATGCCCAATCCCCGCCCCTCAAGCCCACGGAGGGCTGTACTTGATCTTCAAGGTCCGCACCGCGGGGTCGGCGCGCAGGTTGTCCATCAGCTGCTGGTCGATCCGCACCGAGTGGCTGCCGTTGAGGTCGAGCATGCCGGCCACGCCGCCGGTCGGGGCGCGCAGCAGCAGGTCCAGGCGCAGGGGCGTCTTGCCGGGTCGGTGCTTGGCCAGCAGCGCGTCGATGCGCTTCCAGGCCTGTTTCTCGCGCAGGTCCAGGCGCAGCGACAGGCGCTGCGCGTGGTCGGCGCAGATCTGCTCGTAGTCCCAGCATTGGCGGATGCGCAGGCTGTAGCCGCCGTTGAATTCGTCCTCGCGCAGGCCGCCCTTGACGATCAGGATGCGGTCGCGGGTGAGCAGATGCCCGAACTCGGCCATCGCATCGGAGAATGCGCTGCATTCGACCCGGCCACGGCCGTCTTCGAGCTGCACGAACACCTGGCTGTCGCCCTTGCGCCGCACGCCGATCACCTGGCCGGCCAGGATCGCGCTGACTTCCGGGCGCCAGGCGCGCTTTTCGCCATCGCCACCGCCGCCACCGCCGCGTTGTTGCGAGGCGAGGATCTTCTCCAGCGCGCCCAGGTCGCAGCCGACCAGCTCGCGCACTTCGTCGCGGTGCGGGTCGAACGGGTGACCGCTGAGATAGAAGCCCAGCGTTTCGCGCTCGCCGGTGAGCAACTGGCCCAGCGGCCATTCCTTGCTTTCGGGCAGGTCCAGACGCAGCGCCGGCGCGCTCGGGTCCGGCCCGCCGAACAGCGAGTTCTGGCCCGAGGCGCGTTCGCGCGCCAACTGCTCGGTGGCCTTGACCACTTCCGGCAGCTGCAGCATCAGCGAGGCGCGGTTCTTGCCCAGCCCGTCCATCGCGCCGGCGTTGATCATCGCTTCCAGCGTGCGCCGGTTGAGCTTGGCGGTGCCCACGCGCGTGCAGAAATCCAGCAAGGTGGTGTAGGGGCCGCCGCGCTGGCGTTCTTCGACGATCGCCTCGCAGGCGCCCTGGCCGACACCCTTGATCGCGCCCAGGCCGTACTGGATGGTGTCCGGGCTGGCGGCCTCGAACATGTAGGCCGACTCGTTGACGCGCGGTGGCTTGACGGTCAGGCCAAGATTGCGCACCTCATCGAGAAAGCCCACCACCTTGTCGGTGTTGTCCATGTCCGAGGACAGCGTCGCGGCCATGAATTCGGCCGGGTAATGCCGTTTCAGCCAGGCGGTCTGGTAGCTGACCAGCGCGTAGGCGGCGGCGTGCGACTTGTTGAAGCCGTAGCCGGCGAACTTCTCCATCAGGTCGAAGATTTCGTCGGCCTTGGCCGCGCTCACTCCGCCCTTGGCCGCGCCTTCGCGGAAGATCTCGCGGTGCTTGGCCATTTCGGCCGGCACCTTCTTGCCCATCGCGCGGCGCAGCAGGTCGGCGCCGCCCAGCGAATAATCGCCGACGATCTGCGCCATCTGCATCACCTGCTCCTGGTACACCATGATGCCGTAGGTGTCCTTGAGGATGACTTCGGTGCGCGGATCCGGGTAGACGATCTCCTGCTGGCCGTGCTTACGCGCGTTGAAGTCCGGGATCAGGTCCATCGGGCCGGGGCGGTACAGCGACACCAGCGCGATCAGGTCTTCGAAACGGTCCGGGCGCGCGTCCTTGAGCAGGCGGCGCATGCCCGAGGATTCGAACTGGAACACCGCGCCGGTATTGCCCGAGGCGAATACGCCCTTGTAGGTGGGGGCATCGTCGAGCGGAATGGCGCTGATGTCGACCGGGTCGATGCCGGCGCGTGCGTGACGCACGTTGATCGCCTTGACCGCCCAGTCGATGATGGTCAGCGTGCGCAGGCCGAGGAAGTCGA
The DNA here is from genome assembly GCF_009835065.2 of Xanthomonas sp. LMG 8993. Lineage (NCBI taxonomy): Bacteria > Pseudomonadati > Pseudomonadota > Gammaproteobacteria > Lysobacterales > Lysobacteraceae > Xanthomonas > Xanthomonas sp. LMG 8993. Next base: position 399,549 of record NZ_QVIF02000001.1, read on the forward strand.
ACTTGACCAGGCCGACCGCTTCGACGTCGTCCTTGTCGAACTGGGTGACCTGGTTCTTGCCGCGTCCGTCCTGGTCGTGTTCGGCGAACAGCGGGCAGAACTCGGAGAGCGGTTCGGGCGCGATCACCACGCCGCCGGCGTGCTTGCCGGCGTTGCGGGTGAGGTCCTCGAGCTGACGGGCCAGATCCATCAGGTCGCGCACGTCGTCCTCGACCTGATAGCGCTGGATCAGGTCCGGCGAGGCCATCTCCGAGTCCTTGCCTTCGCCCATCGCATCCTTGAGCGTGATGCCCAGGATGTTGGGGATCAGCTTGGCGACGCTGTCGACCAGACCGTAGCTGAAGCCGAGCACGCGCCCGGCGTCGCGCACCACCGCCTTGGCCGCCATGGTGCCGTAGGTGATGATCTGGCTGACCCGGTCGCGGCCGTACTTGCGCGCCACGTAGTCGATCACCTCGTCGCGGCGATCCATGCAGAAGTCGATGTCGAAGTCGGGCATCGACACGCGTTCCGGGTTGAGGAAGCGCTCGAACAGCAGGTTGTACGGCAGCGGATCCAGATCGGTGATCTGCAGCGCCCAGGCCACCAGCGAGCCGGCACCGGAACCGCGGCCCGGGCCGATCGGAATGCCCTGGTTCTTGCCCCACTGGATGAAGTCGGCCACGATCAGGAAGTAGCCGGGAAAGCCCATCTTGATGATGGTGTCCAGCTCGAATTCCAGCCGGTCGACATAGTCCTGGCGGGTCTTGCCGGGCGCGATCGGGTTCTTTTCCAGGCGTGCGGCCAGGCCCGCGCGCGACTGGCTGCGGATCCAGCTGTCCAGCGTCTCGTCTTCCGGCACCGGGTAGGCGGGCAGGAAGTAGGTGCCCAGGCGCATCTCGATGTTGCAGCGCTGCGCCAGCGCCAGCGTGTTGTCGATCGCGTCGGGCACGTCGGCGAACAGCGCGGCCATTTCGTCGCCGGACTTCAGGTACTGCTGGTCGCTGTACTCGCGCGGACGTTTGGGATCGTCGAGCACGCGGCCGGAGGAAATGCACACCCGCGCCTCGTGGGCATTGAAGTCGCTGGCGTACAGGAAGCGCACATCGTTGCTGGCCACCACCGGCAGGCCGCGCACACCGGCCGCATGCAGCGCGAACTGGTTGAAGCGTTCCTCGCCCTCGCGCCCGGTGCGGGTCAGTTCCAGGTGCAGGCCATCGCCGAACACGCGCTGCCAGTCGGCCAGTTGCTGCTCGGCCAGGTCGGCGCGGCCCTCGCCGAACAGGCGCCCGGCCAGGCTGTCACGCCCGGCCAGGGCGAACAGGTTGGCGTGGCCGCTCTGCAGCCACTCCGGGTGGATCGCCACGCCGCCTTCGGGGCGGTGGCCTTCCATCCAGGCGCGGGTCAGCAGGCGCGACAGGCTCAGGTAGCCTTCGCGGTCCCGGCACAGTAGGGTCATGCGCCAGGGCGTCATGTCCGGGGTGGCGATCATCACGTCGGCGCCGGCGATCGGCTTGATGCCCACGCCTTCGGCGGCCTTGTAGAACTTGACCAGCGCGAACAGGTTGTTGAGGTCGGTGACCGCCAGCGCGGGCATGTCGAGTTCGACCGCGCGGCTCAGCAGGTTGGCCTGCTTGGCCTTTTTCGGGTCAGCCTGATCCGGTTTCTCGGGCACACGGATGGTGGAATCCGCCAGCGAGAACTCGGTGTGGACGTGCAGATGGACGAAGCGGGAAGTGGACATGCGAGACCGGAATAATGCGTGGTCAGGGTAGCGAGCGTGGTCGGGTCGAACAAGGCTTGACAGCGCCGGCGCAGGGCCGCGGCCAGCTGCCACGGGGGCTGGGCGGTGCGGCCGATTCAGGCTTTGGCTAGCTGCGCGCAGCGCGACGGTGGCGATTGCGCGGATCGGCAGGCGTGCGGGGCTGCGTGTGCGGGACGCGACGCTCCAGGCCATGGCCGCAGCGGCGGCATGCACGCCAAGCGAAGGAGGACGCCATTACCGTTTCAGGTTCGCCCGGAGGGCGGTCGATCAGTCGGCCAGCAGCAGGTCATCGGCCGGGGCCGCGCAGGGCACGTCCCACGGCGACTGCGTCGCCTCGATGCCCAACGCACGCCGCACCGGGGCGAAGCTGCGGCGGTGCTGCGGGCAGGGTCCGTGGCTGCGCAGCGCGGCCAGATGCACTGGCGTGGCGTAGCCCTTGTGCTGGTCGAAGCGGTATTCCGGATGCTGGGCGTGCAGGGCGTGCATCAGGCGGTCGCGGGTGACCTTGGCCACGATCGAGGCCGCCATGATGGCGCGATCGAGCGCATCGCCGCCGATCAATGCCTCGGCCGGGCAGGGCAGGCCCTTGGGCACCCGGTTGCCGTCGATGCGCGCAAACCCGGCCACATGCGCCACGCCCTCCACCGCACGCCGCATGCCCAGCATGGTCGCCTGGTAGATGTTGATGCGGTCGATCTCCTCGCTGTCGATCAGCACCACCGACCACGCCAGCGCCCGCTCGACGATGCGCGCATACAATTGCTCGCGCCGCTGCGCGCTCAGCTGCTTGGAATCGTCCAGCCCGTTGATGCGCGGCTTGCTCGGGTCGAACACCACCGCCGCCACCGCCACCGGCCCGGCAAGCGGGCCGCGGCCCGCTTCGTCGACACCGGCAATCAAACGCCGGGATTCGGCATTCGGGATTTGGGATTGGCCGAACAAGGGCGACTGGCGCGCCTCGGCTTGAGCGCCCGCAGCGATGATCTTCACGCTTTTGCTCCTGCCGAATCCCCACTCCCCACTCCCGAATCCCGGCCCTCCAGCAGCCCAGCCACCGCATCGGCCGCGCGTGCCGATGCGTCGCGGCGCAGTTCGGCGTGCAGGGCGAGATAGCGCGGTTGCAGGGCGGCGACCTTTTCCGGGTGCTTGAACCAGTCCAGCAGGGCCACGCACAGCCGTTCCGGGGTGCAGTCGTCCTGCATCAGCTCGGGGGCGAGGTCGTCGTTGGCCAGGATGTTGGGCAGCGCGTAGCGGTTGACCTTGAGCAGGCCCAGCGTCCTGACGATGCGGTAGGTGAGCGGGGCGACCTTGTAGCCGACCACCATCGGGCGCTTGACCAGCATCGCCTCCAGCGTGGCGGTGCCCGACGCCAGCAGCACCACGTCGGCGGCCAGCATCGCGGTGCGCGCCTGGCCATCGAGCAGGTGCGAACGCAGCACCGGCAGCGACGACCGCGACAACTGTTCGGCCAGCAACTGCTTGCAGCCGGGGTTGGCCGCGGGCACCAGCACGTGCAGGTTGGGCAGGTGCTCGGACACCAGCCAGGCGGCCTGGAAGAAGGTATCGCCGAGCTTGCTGATTTCGCCATGCCGGCTGCCGGGCAACACCGCCAGCACCGTGCTGGACGCGGACAGGCCCAGATTGGCGCGCGCGGCTGCGCGATCGGCCTGGTAGGCGATGTCGTCGGCCATCGGGTGGCCGACAAAGCGCGCATCGATGCCGTGCTTGGCATAGATCGGCGGTTCCATCGGAAACAGGCACAGCACCAGGTCGGCGCTGGCGCCGATCTTTTCCGCACGCTTCTCGCGCCAGGCCCAGACCGAGGGGCTGACGTAATGCACGGTGCGCACGCCGCGCTGCTTGAGCCAGCGCTCGACCGACAGATTGAAATCGGGTGCGTCGATGCCGATGAACACGTCCGGCTTCCACGCCAGCACCCGCTCGCGGAAGGCCCGGCGCAGCTTCAACAGCCGCGGCAGATGCTGCAGCACTTCGGTCAGCCCCATCACCGCCAGTTCGCTGGCATCGAACCAGGTCTGGCAGCCGGCACCACGCATCGCATCGCCACCGATGCCGACGAATTCAGCGCCCGGATAGCGGCGACGCAGCTGTTCGATCAGGCCCGCACCCAGGATGTCGCCGGAGGCTTCGCCGGCGATCAGCGCGATGCGTGGAGAGCGGAGATTGGGGATTGGGGATTGGGGATTGGCCAGCGCGTCGTGCACGACTTCGCCCGGTGTGGTGTGGACGCTTTGCATCCCCAATCCCGAATCCCGAATCCCGGCCTTCATCGCAACAACGGCCTTTCCGCCGCCTCGATGAACTCGAGTAGCCCGCGCACGTCTTCGCTGCTCTTGGCCTGTTCGGCCAGTTGCAGCTTGGCTTCGGCCAGCGGCAGGCCGGCGACGTACAGCGTGCGGTAGGCGCGCTTGATCGCAGTGATGCGCTCGGCATCGAAGCCGCGCCGCTTGAGCCCTTCGCTGTTGATGCCGCGCGGGCGGCCCAGCGATTCGCTGCCGACCATGGTGAACGGCGGCACGTCGCCGTTGGTCAGCGCGCCCATGCCCAGGAAGGCGTGCGCGCCGATCCGGCAGAACTGATGCGCGCCGGCAAAGCCGCTGATGATCACGTAGTCGCCCACGGTGACGTGGCCGGCCAGTGTGGTGTTGTTGGAGAACACGCAGTGGTTGCCGACATGGCAGTCGTGCGCCACGTGCGTGTAGGCCAGCATCCAGTTGTCGTCGCCAACCACGGTGATGCCGCCACCGCCGCCAGTGCCGCGATTGATGGTGACGAATTCGCGGATCACGTTGCCGTCGCCGATCACCAGCTCGGTGCGCTCGCCGGCGTACTTCTTGTCCTGCGGTTCGCCGCCGATCGCGGCGTGGCCGATGAAGCGGTTGTTGCGGCCGATCCGGGTCGGGCCGTGGATCGAGCAATGCGGCCCCACCTCGGTGCCCGCATCGATCTGCACATCGGCGCCGATCAGCGAAAACGCGCCCACGCGCACATCGCTGGCCAGTTGCGCCGACGGATCGATGACGGCGGTGGGATGAATCAAGGGTGCTTGATCACGCATCGTGTCTCACCTCCAAAACGGTTATTCCTTGGCGCCGGCGCACATGACTTCGGCACTGGCCACGACTTCGCCGTTGACCTTGGCCTCGCCGTAATAGCATCCCATGTTGCGGATCAGGCGCTTCATCTGCACTTCCAGCATCAGCACGTCGCCCGGCACCACCTGCTTGTTGAAGCGGGCGTTGTCGACCTTGACCATGTAGAACAGCTTGGACAGCGCGTCGCGCCCCAGGCCGAGCTGGGTCATCACGCCACCGGCCTGCGCCAGTGCCTCGATGATGAGCACGCCGGGCATCACCGGGCGGGTGGGGAAATGGCCCTGAAAAAATGGCTCGTTGATGCTGACGTTCTTCTGCCCGACGATGCGCTTGGCATCCAGGTCGAGCTCGATGACCCGGTCGATCAGCAGGAACGGATAGCGGTGCGGGATCAGCGTCTGGATCTGGTTGACGTCGATCGGCAGCTCGTAAGTGGGGTGACTCATTCTTTCTCCTTGCCCACAGCCAGGATGCGCCTTGCCAGCACATCGAGTTGTTTGAAGCGCGCGGCATTCTTGCGCCACGTGCGATTGTCGGTGAGAGGGGTGCCGGACGAATACTCGCCCGGCTCATGGATGGAATTGCGCACCACCGACTTGCCGGTGATCACCACCTTGTCGCAGATCTCCAGATGCCCGACCACGCCGACATGCCCGCCGAGCAGGCAGTAACGACCGATCTTGGCGCTGCCGGCGATCCCGGTACAGCCGGCGATGGCGCTATGCGCGCCGATGTGGCAGTTGTGCGCGATCTGCACCAGGTTATCCACGCGCACGTCTTCTTCCAGCACGGTGTCTTCCAGTGCACCGCGGTCGATGCAGGTGTTGGCGCCGATCTCGCAGTCGTCGCCGATCACCACGCCGCCCAGTTGCGGGACCTTGATCCAGTGCCCGGCATCCATCGCCAGGCCGAAGCCGTCGGCACCGATCACCGCACCGGGATGGATACGCACGCGCTTGCCCAGGCGCACCCGGGTGACCAGGGTGACGCGGGCGATCAGCTCGCTGCCGTCATCGACCATGCAGTCCTCGCCGATGATGCTGCCGGTGCCGATCACGCAGCCATCGCCCACGCGGCTGCGCGCACCGATGCTGACGAACGGGCCGACGTGGGCGTTCGGCGAAACCTGTGCGCTGGAATCGATCACCGCGGAAGGGTGGATCCCCGGTTCGCGCACCGGCGCCACGTCGAACAAGGCCGCGATCTTGGCAAAGGCGGTATAGGGATCCTTGGCGACCAGCGCGGTGCCGCGTGCATCCGCCGCATCGTCGGCGCGCAGGACCACCACGGCCGCCTGGCTCTGGCCCAGTTGCGGCCGGTAGCGCGGATTGGACAAAAAGCTCAGTTGCCCGGCGCCGGCATGCGCCAGGGTGGCGACGCCACTGACTTCGACGGCGCCATCGCCAACGACGGTCAACCCAAATTGTTCGGCAATTGCACTGGCGGTCAAGCGCATCGGGGTGAACCTCTTGTAAATGTGGGAGCGCCGCTTTAACGGGGAAAAAACACCATTAAACAGTTCCCAACAAAGCCTGCGTATTTAGGGTCCTGTCGCAATCAAGCGGCGAATCCAGGAGCAAGCATATGAAAACCGTTCTTTCCATCCTTGGTGGTCTGGTCATGATGGGCGCGGTCGCGAGTGCATCGGCCCAATCCTTCGATATCGAGCAGGGCAAGGCGATCGGTGAGCAGCAGCTGCAGTGTCTCAGCCTGCCTGCCGGCGACATCGCCAGCTGCCTGTCCAACACCGTGTCCACCTGGTTCGACAGCTGGTTCTGACCGGCCGACACTCCACCTGCGATACACGGGCGGCCCGCACGCGCGGGCCGCCTTTTTGTTGCCGTTGGCTGTTAGAACTGGCCGCCGAAGGTGAACTGCAGACGTTCGATCTCGTCGTTGTCTTCCTTCTTCAGCGGGAACGCGTAGCTGATCGAGATGGGGCCGACCGGTGCGCGCCACAACAGCGCCACGCCGGTGGACGCACGCAGCTCGTTGGCCTTGAAGTTGTCCACGCCGTCGTAGACGTTACCGAAGTCGAAGAACGCCGATACGCGTGCCGACGGGCTGTCGAACAGCTTGGGGAAATACATTTCCACCGAACCGACGGTCTTGAACGAACCACCCAGCGGCTGGCCGCGCGAATAGTTCACCGTCCGTTCCGAACGCGGACCCAGCGTGTTGTCTTCGAAGCCGCGTACCGAATTGGTACCGCCGGCGTAGAAGTTCTCGTAGAACGGCAGGCCGGTGGCGGTGATGGTGCGCGACACGCCATTGGCGTCGGTCACCACGCGCGTGCTGTCATTGCCGTAGCTGTCGCCATAGCCCAGCTCGAAGCGGGTGTTCAACACGATTGCCGGAATGATCGGCCAGTAATTGGAAATCTGATAGTTGAGCTTGTAGTACTCGACCGTGGAGCCGGGCAGGGTGGTCTCCAGGCCGACGCGCTGGTACATGCCGCGGGTCGGCATGAAGAAGTCGTTGCGGGTGTCGCGTGCCCAACCCAGCTCGGTGCGCCAGGCATGGAAGGTGCGCGTGCCGACCGCATCGATGTAGTCGATGATCGCCTGCGGGGTCTGGCCCTGGAACGTGTTGATCTGGTTGCTGTCGATGCCGACCATCGCCGAGACGGTGTCGTTCTCGGTGATCGGCACGCCGAACACCACCTGCGCCGAGCCATTCTTGCTGTTGTACTGCGCGGTGTTGAAGTCCGAGTAGTCCAGCGAGCGCCACGACAGGTTGTAGCCCAGCGACACGCCGTCGTCGGTAAAGAACGGGTTGGTATAGGAGAACGCGTAGCGCTGCTGGTAGCTGCTGCGCGAGGCTTCCACCGCCACCCGGTTGCCGCCGCCCAGGAAGTTGTTCTGCGACAACTGCACCGAGGTGGTCACACCGAAGCTCTGCGAGTAGCCCAGGCCGAACACGAAGCTGCCGGAGGTGGTTTCCTTGACGTTGTAGACCACGTCGACCTGGTCGTTGCTGCCCGGCACCGCCGGCGTTTCCACGTCCACGCTCTCGAAGTAGCCCAGGCGCTGCAGACGGATCTTGGAACGGTCGATCGCCGCCTGCGAGTACCAGGTATTTTCGAACTGGCGCATTTCGCGGCGCAACACCTCATCGGAGGTGCGGCTATTGCCTTTGTACAGGATGCGGCGCACGGTCACGCGCGGGCCCGGCACCAACTGCAGGTTCACCGCAACGGTGCGGTCCTCGCGGTTCGGAGTCGGGATCGGGTTGACCTTGGCGAACGCGTAACCGACGTTGCTCAGCGTGTTGGTGATCGCATCGGAGGTGTACTCCAGCAGCGCACGCGAGAAGATGTCGCCGGCCTTGGGGATGACCAGACGCTCGATATCGGCCTGCGGCAGCACGGTGTCGCCGGTGACCTTGATCTCGGAAATCTTGTACTGCTCGCCCTCGGTGACGCCGGCGCTGACGAACATGTCGCGCTTGTCGGGGCTGATCGACACCTGGGTGGAGTCGATGCTGAAGTCCACGTAGCCGCGGTCCAGGTACCAGGAGTTGAGCTTCTCCAGGTCGCCGGACATCTTTTCCTTGGAGTACTGGTCGTCGCGGCGGTACCACGAGGCCCAGTTGTGCTCCTTGGATTCCCAGTTTTCCAGGATGTCCTCGTTGGCGAACTTTTCGGTGCCAATCAGGTTGACGTGGCGGATCTTGGCCGCCTTGCCTTCCTTGATCGCGATCGCCACATCCACGCGGTTACGGTCCAGCGGGCTCACCGTCGGGGTGATCTCGACGTTGTACTTGCCGCGGTTGTTGTACTGGCGGGTCAGTTCCTGGGTCACGCGGTCCAGGCTCAGGCGATCGAAGGTGCCGCCTTCGGTCAGGCCGATGTCGCCTAGGCCCTTGAGCAGCTCCTCGGACTTGATGTCCTTGTTGCCGGTCACGGTGAGCTTGTTGATCGCCGGACGCTCCTTCACGGTGATCACCAGGATGTTGCCCTGGCGATCCAGCTGCACGTCCTCGAAGAAGCCGGTGCGGTACAGCGCACGGATCGAGTCGGCGACCTTGGCATCGTCCACGGTGTCGCCGCGGTTCACCGGCAGATAGGTGAACACGGTGCCGGAGGCGATGCGCTGCAGGCCGTCGACGCGGATGTCGCTGGCAACGAACGGCTCTGCGGCCAGGGCAACGACTGGCAGGCTGAGGCCGGCGGCAAGAGCGAGGGCAAGCAGGCGGCGAGTGGGAAGACGCGTCATGTCACATCCGGTTGGAGTCGATTTCGGGTGTTGCTGGATGCCGACGTATGACGACGACAACAGGCGGAAAGAGTGGAGCAGCTTCATCGTGGAACCAGGCCGAGGATGTCGTTGTAGAACGCCAGTCCCATCAGCCCGGCCAGGACCGCCAGGCCGACATATTGCCCGGCAATCATGGCCCGTTCGCTGATCGGGCTGCCCTTGACCAACTCGATAAGGTAATACAGCAGATGCCCACCGTCCAAGATCGGGATCGGCATCAGGTTGATGATCGCCAGGCTGAGCGACAGCAATCCCAAGAAATACAGGAACCAGTCGAGCCCGCGTTCGGCCGAGGCGTTGGCCGCGCGCGCGATCGTGACCGGCCCGGAGATGTTCTTGACCGAGGCCTGGCCGGTCAGCATGCGCTTCATCATGCCCAGCGAATCGGCGGTCATCCGGCCGGTTTCACGGATCGCCGCCGGCACCGCGGCGAACACGCCGTACTGCTGGCGGCTGTCGTAGGCCGGCGCCTGAGCCGCCGCAAATCCCACGCCCAGCAGCCACTGGCCCTGCGGCGATCGGCGCGGGGCGATTTCCAGCGCCAGCCGGTCTTCGCCGCGCGCGACCTCGATCATGCCGGTATCGCCTTGCGCGCCCAGTGCCTGCAGCTGGGCGGGAATCTCGTCGGCTGAGCGAATCGGCTGGCCGTCGATGGCGACGATGCGGTCGCCCGGCTGCAGCAGCCCCTGCGCCGCGGAGCCGGCGACCACCTGGCCCACCACCGGCGGCTGCAGCATGAACTGCCAGCCGATGCCGGCCAGCGAGGCCACGCGGCGCTCGTCAAAGCCGGCCGGCAGCTGCGACAGCCGCAGCGTGTGCTCGCGGTTGCCGGCGCCGTCGGTGGCTGTCAGCACGTGGATATCGCGCTTGTCCATCGCCGCGGTGGTGAGCTGCATGCTGGCATCGCTCCAGCTGCTGACATCGCGCCCATCGATGCGCACGATGCGCTCGCCCGGGGTCAGGCCGGCTTCTGCGGCCAGGCCATCGGCACGGCCGACGGTGGCCGAGTAATCCTGTTTGCCGACCACGAACATCGCCCACAGCATCGCCATGCACAGCAGCAGGTTGGCGATCGGGCCGGCGGCCACGATGGCGATGCGCTGCCACACCGTCTTGCGGTTGAAGGCCTGGTCCTGCTCGGCCGGATGCACGTCGCCTTCGCGCTCGTCGAGCATCCTGACGTAGCCGCCCAGCGGGATGGCCGCCACCACGAACTCGGTGCCGTGACGGTCGCGCCGCTTCCACAGGGGTTTGCCGAAGCCAACCGAAAAGCGCATCACCTTGACGCCGCAGCGGCGCGCGACCCAGAAGTGGCCGAATTCGTGGAAGGTCACCAACACGCCCAGGCTGACGATCATCCACCAGACCGAACCGATGAAATCACCCATGGATGCAACTCGTCTGCGTAAATCGATCAGGCATGAAGGCGGTGATGGGCGAGGGCACGTTCGGTGATCTGCCGCGCTTGCGCATCGGCAGAAAGCAGGGTGTCGAGGGAGTCGGCATTGTGCCGTGGGAGCGTTGTCAGTGTGTGTTCGACCAACGCGGGAATCGCTAGGAAACCCACCTGGCCCTGAAGAAACGCTGAAACAGCCACTTCATTGGCCGCGTTCAGGATCGCAGGGGCGGTTCCACCGGCCTCCAGCGCCTCCCAGGCCAGGCGCAGGCATGGGAATGCGGCGGTGTCTGGCGCCTCGAAATCCAGCCGCCCTTGGGTCAGCAGGTCCAGCCCGGCAACCCCGGACTCGACCCGCTCCGGCCACGCCAGGCCGACCGCCAGCGTGGTGCGCATGTCCGGCAGGCCGAGCTGGGCCAGGGTGGAGCCGTCGACGAATTCCACCAGCGAGTGCACCAGGCTCTGCGGATGCACCAGTACATCGATCTGCGCGCCGGGCAGGCCGAACAGGTGATGCGCTTCGATCACTTCCAGGCCCTTGTTCATCAGCGTCGCCGAATCCACCGAGATCTTCGGCCCCATCGACCATTTGGGATGGGCAACCGCCTGCGCGGGGGTGACAGCGCTCAGCGCGGCGCGGTCCCAGCCGCGGAACGGCCCGCCGGACGCGGTCAGGATCACCCGGCGCACGCCGCGACTGGCGTCGCAGGAGCGCAGACACTGGAAGATCGCGCTGTGTTCGCTGTCGATCGGGATGATCTCGGCGCCGGCCGCCGCCGCGGTGCGGGTCAGCAGCTCGCCGGCCAGTACCAGCGATTCCTTGTTGGCCAGCAGCAGGCGCTTGCCGGCGCGGGCTGCGGCCAGCGTGGAGGGCAGGCCGGCCGCTCCCACGATCGCCGCGACCACGGTGTCGCAGGCATCGCTGGCAGCCAGCGCGTCCAGGGCGTCGGAGCCGGCGTGCGCCTGGGTGGCCAATCCGGCCGCGCGCAGACCGTCGCGCAGTGCCGGATACAGGGATGGGTCGGCGATCACCGCATGCGCAGGGCGATGGGTGACGCAGAGCGCCAGCAGCTCGTCGACCTTGCTGCCGGCCGACAGCACGCTGGCGCGCAGCCGCTGCGGATGACGGGCGATCACATCCAGTGCCGACGCACCGATCGAGCCGGTAGCGCCGAACACGGCGACCTGACGGAGAGGGGAGCCAGCCATGCCTAGAATCCGAGAATTTCCTTGCCGAGTGCGAACACCGGCAGGGCGGCGAGCACGCCGTCGATACGATCCAGCACGCCGCCATGGCCCGGAATCACCGCACCCGAGTCCTTGGCGCCGGCGTGGCGCTTGAGCAGGCTCTCGAACAGATCGCCCAGCACCGAGGCCAGCACCGCCACCGCCGAGACCAGCACCAGCTGCGGCACGTGCGCCAGGGTCAGCCCGGCCAGCCAGCCGAATGCGCAGGCGACCACGATGCCGGCGACCAGGCCGCCGAGCAGGCCTTCGATGGTCTTGTTCGGGCTGACCCGCGGCGCCAGCTTGTGCTTGCCGAACGCGCGGCCGGCGAAATAGGCGCCCGAATCGGCCGCCCACACCATGGTCAGCGCGGTCAGCAGCCACAGGTTGCCCTTGTCCGGGTTGGCGTGCAGCAGCACCAGCGCGGCCCAGGCCGGCAGGACCGCCAGGGTGCCAGCGGCGAGCTTGAGCGCGCGCGCCTGGCCGTTGCCGTGATCGGCACCGAAGGTGAAAAAGCGCAGCCATAGCAGCGCCAGCAGCCACCAGACCACCCCCACCAGGGCGGCGATCTGGAACAGCACCATGGAGCCGGCCGAGGCCCACACCATCAGCACCATCAGCAGCAGATTGAGCATCAGCAGCACGGTGCGCGGCAGGCTGTCGTCGATGCCGGAGAGCTTGAGCCACTCCCACAGGCCGGTCAGGAACAGGATCGCCGCCAGCGCCGCCAGCCATTGCGTGGGCAGCAGCACGATCGCGCAGATGGCGAGCGGCGCCATGATCAGCGCGGCAATCACGCGGGTCTTGGTCATGCGGAGGAGCTCTCCGTCGCCTTGTCGGCGATCTGGGCGCTGGTCAGGCCGAAGCGACGTTCGCGCCCGGCATAGTCATCCAGTGCCTGCTGCAGTACGCCGGCATCGAACTCCGGCCACAGGGTTTCGGTGAACCACAGTTCGGTATAAGCCAGCTGCCACAGCAGGAAATTGCTGATGCGGGTGTCGCCGCCGGTGCGGATGAACAGGTCCGGCGCCGGCAGATCGGCCAACGCGACGCGGCTGGCCAGCAGCGCTTCGTCGATCTGCTGCGGTTGCAGGCGGCCGGCGGCCACTTCTTCGGCCAATGCCCGCGCGGCCAGCGCAATGTCCTGGCGGCCGCCATAGCTGGCGGCGATGCTCAGCACCAGCCGCGCATTGGCGGCGGTGACGCGCTCGGCGGCGGCCATGCGTTCGCGCAGCGGCGTAGCGAAACGGCTGCGATCGCCGATGAAGCGCACCTGCACGCCGCGCCGCTGCAGTTCGTCGACCTCGCGATCGAGCGCGTGCAGGAACAGCTTCATCAGTGCATCGACTTCCTCCTGCGGGCGGCCCCAGTTTTCACTGGAAAACGCGAACAGGGTGAGCGCCGAGACGCCTTTTTCCAGGCAGAAATCGATGGTGCGATTGACCGCACGCGCGCCGGCGCGATGACCGATCATGCGCGGACGCCGCCGACGCTGTGCCCAACGCCCGTTGCCATCCATGATGATGGCAATGTGGCGCGGCACGGCGGCAGCGGAAGGTGCTGGATGCATGGCAGGCGATGCCACGATCAGACCGTCATCAGTTCCTGTTCCTTGGCCTTGACGACCTCATCCACATCCTTGATGGCCTTGTCGGTGAGCTTCTGGATGTCGTCTTCGGCGCTGCGCGCCTCGTCTTCGGTGACCGCCTTGTCCTTGAGCAGATCCTTGACCTGCTGGTTGGCATCGCGACGGATGTTGCGGATGGCCACCTTGCTGTCTTCGCCCTCGCCATGCACGGCCTTGCTGAGCTCCTTGCGGCGCTCCTCGGTCAGCGGCGGCAGGTTCAGACGGATCACGGTGCCGACCACGGTCGGGGTCAGGCCCAGATCCGAGGCGTAAATCGCCTTTTCCACGTCCTTGATCATGCCCTTGTCGAACAGGCTGATGACCAGCGAGCGGCCTTCGGAGACACTGATGCTGGCGACCTGGTTGAGGGGGGTGTCGGTGCCGTAGGCCTTGACCTTGATGCCGTCCAGCAGCGCCGGAGAGGCGCGGCCGGTGCGCACGGTGGTCAGGGAATGGCGCAGAGCATCGATGCTCTTGGTCATGCGCGTCTGCGCGTCTTGTTTGATCTGGTTGAGCATCGCCGGAATCCGTGTGGAGCTGAATCCGGAGATTATAGCCGGGACTGCGTTTTGAGACTTGCCGGCCGGCAGAGTCCTGCGCAGCCGGTTCACCTGGGGTGCCACTCCACGCCCGGCATCGCCATCGGTCAGGCGTCAGCGCAGTCTCCGGGACCGCGCCTTTGCGATTCCCGAATCCCGATTCCCCACTCCCGGCCTCAGCTCCGGCCCTGCACCAACGTGCCGATCTGCTCGCCATGCAGGATGCGCAGCAGCACGCCGGGCTCGCTCATGCCGAAGATGCGCAGCGGCAGGTCGCTGTCGCGCGCCAGCGCGAAGGCGGCGGTGTCCATCACTTCCAGGCCCTGCAGGATGACCTGGTCGTAGGTCAGGCTGTCGTAACGCACTGCGTCAGAATGCTTCTTCGGGTCCTTGTCGTACACGCCGTCGACCTTGGTTGCCTTGAGCAGCAGGTCGGCACCGATCTCGATCGCGCGCAGCGCCGCGCCCGAGTCGGTGGTGAAGAACGGGTTGCCGGTACCGGCGGCGAAGATCGCGATGCGGCCCTTTTCCAGATGGCGGATCGCGCGCCGGCGGATGAAGTCCTCGCAGACATCGTTGATCTTGATCGCGCTCATCACGCGTACCTTGGCGCCGAGCTTTTCCAGCGCGTCCTGCATCGCCAGCGCGTTGATCACGGTGGCCAGCATGCCCATGTGGTCGCCGGTGACGCGGTCCATGCCGCTGGCGGCCAGGCCGGCGCCGCGGAAGATGTTGCCGCCGCCGATCACCAGCGCGACCTGCGCGCCGGCCTGCTGGGCTTCGATCACTTCATGGGCGAGGCGGTTGATGACCTTGGGATCGATGCCGTAATCCCCGTCCCCCATCAGCGCCTCCCCGGAAAGTTTGAGAAGAATGCGGCGATAGGCAAGTTCAGACATGGGGGAGACCTCGGTGTGGGGGATCGGCAAACGCCGGCAAGTCTAGCGGAAGCCTGTCACCGGGCGTGGTAAAAATTCGGTAGTTGGCGATGCCGTGATGCGTTGCTCAGTGCGCGCGCGGAGGTTGCGGCGTCGGCATGTCGGTCGCATCGTAGGCGGTAACGCGGTTGCGGCCGCGATGTTTGGAGCGATACAGCGTGCTGTCGGCGGCCTGCAGCAGATGCTCGATGCTCTCGAACTGCCGGTCGCCACCGCCGTGGGTGGCCAGTCCCGCCGAGAAGGTGATGTGCAGCGGGCCGCCCTGCAGTTGCGCCATCGGCGTGCGTGCGGTCTCGGCCAGGATGCGCTCGACCACCATCAACGCCGCCTCGGCCGCGGTGTTGGGCAGGATCACCAGGAATTCCTCGCCGCCATAGCGGGCGACCAGGTCGCTGGTGCGCACCATGCGCTGCAGCGTCTGCGCGAAGTTGCGCAGCACCTCGTCGCCGACCAGATGGCCATGCGCATCGTTGACGCGCTTGAAGTCGTCCAGATCGATGAAGGCGATCGACAGCGGCCAGTTCTGGCGCGATGCCAGCTCGAACTCGTGCGCGAGCGCGGTGCCGAGCTGGTGGCGATTGAACACGCCGGTCAATGCATCGCGGCTGGCCTGTTCGGCCAGATGGCGCATGCGGTTTTCCGATTCGTCGGCATGCCGGCGCGCTTCGGCCACGTCCTGCAGCTCGCGCAGGCTGCGCAGCATCGCCAGCTCGCGGGCCTGCTCGAAGATCATCTGGATGTGCTCGGGCTGCGGCACGCGGATGTCGAACAGGGCTTCCAGTTCGGGCAGCGACTCGGCGATGCGTTCGATCACCTTTTCGAAGCGTTCGGCATCCAGTTCCAGCACGTCCTGCGCCTGGCGCTGCGCGTGTTCGGTGGCGGCCACGGCACTGGCCGACAGCCAGATGTCCGCCAGGCGTCCGGACAGCGCGACACAGGCCATGAACGGCTCCAGGCTGGCGGGCTCTTCCTCGCTCTGCGCGATGGCGTTCTGCAGGTACGGCGGCAGTTGCCATTGATGCGCGAGCCAGGCGCCGACTTCGGCATGGGTGGCGCCCAGATGCGCGCGTTCGGCCTCGATCAGCGCGGCGTTGTCGGGCGCCTGTTCCAGCAGTGGTGCATACAGCTCGGGCGCGCCCTGCAGCAGGGCGAGCTTGCCGATGTCCTGCAACAGGCCGGCCAGCATGAGTTCTTCGGGTTTGCGGATGCCGTAGGCCTGGCCGAGGATGCGACTGGCCAGCGCACACAGGCCGGCGCGGCGCCAGATGCGCTCATGCAGCGGATGCGCGGTAAAGGTGCTGCGCACGCCATGCACCATCGAAAACCCCAGCGCCAGGCTCAGGGTCGCGTTGAGGCCGAGCATGGTCAGCGCCTGGCCGAGGTTGTCGATGCGGCGGCGGCTGGCGTACAGCGGCGAATTGGCCACCCGCAGCATGCGCGCGCTCAGGGCCATGTCCATGCCGATGACGTTGGCGGTGGTGGTCATGTCCACGTCGGGGTCCTGCGCCAGCTCGATGACGCGCAGCGCAACGCCCGGGGGCGATGGCAGGTTGCGGCAGTAGTGCAGGGCGGCCTGTAGATCTGGTTGCATGGGTCATCGCCGACGGTGGGCGCAAGCATACCGCTGCGCTCGTTAATGGGGCACGCCATGCTCCGCCGTCGCCGCGCGGCAACGCGTGCGCGATGGGGGGCGGAAAAGCCTGGTCGGCATGCAGTTCTAGCGGCAACCGCCACCACATCTGTAGAGTTGAGGCCGGTCGCGGGCCCGGCGGATGCGTTCGCTTCAGCTTCGCGCTTTCAGGGGCCTGCGCGACAGTGTCGGGCCAAAAAAAAAGCCGCGGCAGGCCGCGGCTTTCTCTATGCAGTGGCGAGGATCAGGCCAGGCCGGCCTGCTTCATCACTTCGGCGGCGTAGTCTTCCACCACCTTCTCGATGCCCTCGCCAACGGCCAGGCGCTGGAAGCCCACCACTTCGGCACCGGCAGCCTTGACGGCCTGCTCGACAGTCTGGTCGGTGTTCAGCACGTACGGCTGGCCGTACAGGGTCACTTCGTTGACGATCTTGCTGATCTTGCCGCTGATGATCTTTTCCAGGATCTCGGCCGGCTTGGCCTTGTCCTTCTCGGACATCTTGGCCAGTTCGATTTCCTTTTCCTTGGCGATGAACTCGGCCGGGACATCGGAGGCCTTGACGTGCGGCGGGTTCATCGCGGCGATGTGCATGGCGATGCCGCGTGCCAGCTCGATGTCGCCACCCTTCAGCTCGACCAGCACGCCGATGCGGCCGCCGTGCACATAGGCCGCGACGTTGTTGGCGCTGTCGATGCGGACCAGGCGACGCACCTGCAGGTTCTCGCCGACCTTGGCGATGACTGCGGCGCGACGCTCTTCGATGGTCTCGCCGCTGTCGAGCTTGACGCTCTTGAGCGCTTCGGCATCGGCGGCATCCGAGTTCAGCGCGGCGGTGGCCACGGTCTCGGTGAAGGCCAGGAAGTTCTCATCCTTGGCGACGAAGTCGGTTTCGGAGTTGACTTCGACCAGCACGGCCTTGCCGCCGGCCTGTGCGGTGGCGATGCGGCCTTCGGCGGCAACGCGGTCAGCCTTCTTGTCGGCCTTGGCCAGACCCGACTTGCGCAGCCATTCGGCAGCGGCGTCGATGTCGCCTGCGTTTTCGACGAGTGCCTTCTTGCACTCCATCATGCCGGCGCCGGTGCGCTCGCGCAGTTCCTTGACCAGGGAAGCAGTGATTTCCATGGAATTACCTCATATGGACGAATGCGTGCGGCGGAGGGTTCCGCCAGTAGGAGACGGCGCAGCCAGGCCGGCCGCCCCCGTAGAAATGTTCAGTGGCCTCGGCGACGGGCCGCGCTGGGCCCGTCGGGGCTGCGGCCGCACAGCATGGTGCGGCCGCATTGCAGGCCGATTACTCGGCAGCCGGAGCGGCAGCGTCGGCCGGTGCGTCAGCCTTCTTGTCGCCCTTCTTGGCCGGAGCGCGACGGCCCTTGCCTTCGTCGGCGGATTCGGCCGAGAACTCTTCTTCGCGGACCGAAGCGGAGTTCGGCGCAGCAGCCTTGCCTTCCAGCACGGCGTCGGCGGCGGCACGTGCATACAGCTGCACGGCACGGATGGCGTCGTCGTTGCCCGGGATGGCGTAGTCGACCAGGGCCGGGTCGTAGTTGGTGTCGACCACTGCGATCACCGGGATGCCGAGCTTCTTGGCTTCCTTGATGGCGATGTCTTCATGGCCGATGTCGATCACGAAGATCGCGTCGGGCAGACGGTTCATTTCCTTGATGCCGCCCAGCGAGGCGTCCAGCTTCTCGCGCTCGCGACGCAGACCCAGCACTTCGTGCTTGACCAGCTTGTCGAAGGTGCCGTCGGTCTCGGCCGACTCCAGTTCCTTCAGGCGGGCAACCGACTGCTTGACGGTACGGAAGTTGGTCAGCGTGCCGCCCAGCCAGCGCTGGGTCATGAACGGCATGCCGCAACGCTCGGCTTCTTCCTTGATGGACTCGCGCGCGCTGCGCTTGGTGCCCAGGAACAGCACGGTGCCGCGCTTCTGCGCGATCGAGGAGAGGAAGTTCATCGCGTCATTGAAGAGCGGAACGGTCTTCTCGAGGTTGATGATGTGGATCTTGCCGCGCGCGCCGAAGATGTACGGCGCCATCTTGGGGTTCCAGTAGCGGGTCTGGTGACCGAAATGGACGCCGGCTTCCAGCATCTGACGCATGGTGACTTGGGGCATTGAAGTAACTCCTGATAGCGGAATCTACGTGCGCGGACTGGGCTTTGAAGAGTCCGCACATGGATGTGCGGGCCCTTGCGAAAGGATGCGCACAAACGATTCCGGGGTTGGGCTTCCCTGTCGCCTCCGTGACGAACCCCTCGCGGGGCACCCCGGCACGGATGGCGGCGGCAGGTGTGAATTCGTCGGTGACGTCCGACGTGAACGACGCAATGCGCAAGAGACGCAAAACAGCCGGCGGAGTATAGCTGGCTGAGCGGGCGGGCGCAATTGGCGAATCGGGATTGGGGAATAGGGATTCGGGATTCGGGATTCGGGATTCGGGATTGGCGGGCCGTGTGTCGCGGCAGTTGTTCGCTGTCGGTCCAGGATGGTCAAAGCGCCAGCTCTTGCGAATCCCCAATCCCGAATCCCCAATCCCGAATTCCCAATCCCCAGAGCTCACGGCTCCAACGCCAGCGTCGTCTCGATATCGCTGTTGATCCGCGCCACGAAGCGGCCATTGTCGGCGGCCACGTTGGCGGGCAGCGACCATTGGCGGGTCTGGCCGGGAAGCACATAGCCGGCAAGGTCGTCGCGGATGCTGCGGCGGGTGCCGCCGGCATCGATGTAGGCCAGGTCGGCCAGCCTGGCATGGCCGAGCCCGGCGTTGTGGACCTTCAGCGCGCGGCCGCTGCCCTGGCCGGACAGGCTGGCCTGCAGCAGCGGGCGAAGGTCGCCGGGCTGGCTGGGCAGGGCGAACACCGGCGTGGAATAACGCAGCAGTGCGGTGTCGCTACCGGAGGCATGCTGGGTCACTACCAGGCGGTAGCTGTCTTCGCTCTGCACCGGGCTGGGGCCCAGGCGGATCACCCGCAGCAATTGCCGGCCTTGCGGAGGAATTTCGAATTGTGCCGGGCTGACGGTGGCGGCGGTGGCCGGTTCAAGCAGTTCGCGGTCGCCATCCTGGCGCCAGCGGTAGAGCTTGGCTTCGGCGCGCCATGGCAGGGCCGCCTGGTTGTAGAGCCAGACGGTGGTCTGGTCGCTGTCGGCGGGAATGCGGGCGGTGGTCGGGGCGATGGCGATCTCGGCGGCAACGGCGCTGCCACCGATGGCCAGGCCGGCCAACGCCAACGCCAGCAGGCCGCAACAGGAGCGAGACGCGGCCATGGTCAGAACGCGATCGTGGTGATGGGCGCGCTGCCGGCAGGCGTTGGCCCGGCGAGTGCGCTGGCATCCTGCCCGGTGCTGGCGGCGGCTGGGGTGTCGGCGCTGCCGGCCGGCGGGGCGATCGCCATCGGCGTGCCCCTGGAACAGCTGGCGCGCGGCGGCGCAGTGCGCAGTTCGCAGCCGCTGAGCAGACGCAGGCCGATGTGCAGGGTGAAGTTTTCCGGGCCAGGCGCGGTGGCCGCGTTGGCCGCGGTAGAGCTCGCGCTGCAGACGAGGGCGACCAGCGTCAGGCGCTTCAACAAAGTGACCAGCGTCATGAAGGCAATCGTTTGCATTGGAGACGTAACAAATAGCGACGCCCCCAATGCGAACTTTATTAACTGTCAGTAAGTGATGGAGACGGTCACCGTGTCGTTGTAGGCACCCGCGATGGGCTGTTGCGGTGCTGGCGCGCGGCCATAGACGGTCACCGTCTGCGCGACTCCGTTGCCGGTGCCGCTGAGCGTATCCACACCGATGCTGGTGCCCCAGCGGTTGCCGCGGCCGGCGTCCCGATACAGTTCATAGGCGATGTAGTTGGCACTGCTGGCGTGGCGCATGCGCCGGACGTTGCCGGCGGCATTGATGCCATCGCCCAGCCCGATATTCCAGGCAGTGCGGTTGGTGCATGACAGGCTGATGGTGGAGGTGCGGTCGATGGCGGTATCGATGATGCCGGCGATGCTGCCGAAATCCAGGTCGGTGGTGACGTAGGTACTGCAGCGTGCCGGCACGTTGGCCGAGGCCGTGAACGGAAAGGCGTTGCTGGCGGTCTTGGCACCGCTGCCGCCGGCCGTGCAACTGCTCGGCGCCGGCGGCATACCGATGACGCTTTCGTTGTAGGAGTAGCGCAGCACGGTGTCGGCACCGCCGAAGCTGCTGGTGTGGTTGCCGACCGACAGCGTCTGGTTGGCCGGAATGCGCCCGTACAGGGTAATGCTGGCCGTCTGCGAGCCGCCGGTGACCACCGGAACGCCGTAGGACAGTGTCACCAGGCGCGGCGAGGGCGTCGTCGACCCGGTGGCGCCCCAGACCTGGGTCCGCGTGGCCTCGCTGTAGATCTGGAAGTCCAGGCTGTCGCTGGTGGGGTTGAGCATGCGGCGTGGCGCGTACAGCCCGTTGCTGGCGCTGCCCGGCCCGAGGTCCAGGCACAGACTCACCTGGGCATAGCCGAGCACGCTGAGCGCTGCGGTCGCGCAGGAGACGTTGAGCGTTGCCACCGCATCGGTGGTGCCGTTGGCCGCCACGTTGCCGAACGCCAGCGGGGTACCGAGGGTGACGCTGCAGGTGGTGTCCGCGTGCGCGCCCTGGCAGGGGGCAAGCCACAACGTGGCGATCGCCAGCGCAACGACCAGGCGCCACAGTGCGGGCAGGCTCATGGTGTTTGCTGCTCGAGAACGCAGGGCAGCGGGCCGACCCGCGGAATGCCGCCGGGGTTGGTCGGGTAGGTGAAGCGCGCGCTGCAGCGGCCATCCGGCAGCTCCACCAGGATGCGGTTGTCGGTCTGCAGGTTGTCCAGATAGGTTTCGCCGTCGTAGCCGACCACCACGCGTTCGGCGTTGCCCTCGCGTTGCACCACGCTGCCGACCGGCAACGGCACGCCCTGGGCGTCGTGCAGCACGATCATGGCCGCGCGCACCCGGGTGATGCCGAAGCGCACCGCCACCCCGGACTGCTGGCGCGGTGTCACCGCGGTATCGACGCGGTCCACGCGCAGGTCCGCCGGCAGATTCAAGGTGTCGATGGACAGCTGGTTGCGCTGCCACGACTGCAGCGGGGTGACCAGCAGCATCCCGCGCGCATCGGTGACGCCGATCAGGCGATTCTCCAGCCGCACCGGAATGCCGGGCTGGCCGTCGGTGGAGACCACCGCGAAGGCATCCTGGATATCGCGCGCGGCAAAGCCGCGGCCGTTCATCCACACCAGGCTGCCGCTGGCGCTGGCATAGCCGAAGTTGGCGCCATCCTGGTTGGCGACGCCGAGGTTGTAGCGGCCGACGCGGTTCAACCACCCCAGCTCGGCCAGGCCGCCGTTGGCATCGTCGCCGGCACGCCCCTGCAGGCGCCAACCGATCCCGCCCAGGTCGCCGTCGCCGGGTAGCGGCTGGCTCAGATCGGCCACGAATCCGGTGCGGTTGCCGTTGCGTTGCATCGAGGCGCTGGCCTGGCGCAACTCGCCGAACGTGGTCGACAGCGACAGGTACAGGCTACGGTCGCTGCGCACATCCAGGTTTTGGTTGCCGGACAGATTGGCCGCCCAGTTGCGCCCGAAACTGCGCGACCAGAACAGGCTCGCATACCGCGAGGTGTCGCCTTGCGGGTAGCTCAGCCGCACATAGCTGGTGCCCAGCGAGCCGATCGGATTGACGTTGACGCCGAACACCGCGCGGTCGCTGATGCGCGCCGGCAACGCGCCCTGCAGCGCGCCCAGGTCGCGATAGTCGCCGTGGGTGCGCTGGGTGCCGACAGTGAAGTTGAAGCGACGGTTGTTCCAGGCATACCCCAGCACGTACTGGCCGCCGCGCAGCGCATCCATCCGGCTATGCGCGTAGGCCGCGTTGACCACGCCGCCCGCGCCGAGCAGCCACACGCCGCCGGCACCGGCATTGACCACGCCGCCGCCGGCCTCGGTATGCGCTTCGATGGTGAAGTCATCGCGCAGGCCCTTGCGCAGCGTGGCGCTGGCGACCGTGCGCGACTCGTAGGAAAACGAGCGCACGCCGTAGTCCTGGCGCAGATGGCCGATGCCGGCCGACCATTCGGAAATGCCGCGCGCCAGCAGTTGCGGCGTGCCATAGAAGGCGAAGTCCAACCGGCGCACTTGGCCGAACGCATCGGTCACTACGATCTGCGCCTGCCCGGTGCCGCTGATGCCGGGTTGCGCGGCCAGCTGGAACGGGCCGGCCGGCACCTGGCCGCTGTACTGGCGCAGTCCGTCGACGTAGAGCTCCACCGTCGACGGCACCACCGCCTCGCCCAGGAAGCTTGGCGTGGGAGTGAGCACGCGGTACGGCTGCAAGGCGTAATTGCGGCCGATCTGTATCCCGCCCAGGCGGATCGAGCGGCTCCAGTCGACAAAGCCGCTGTAGAAGTCGCCGACCGTCAGGCTGGTGGTGCTGTCGGGGAAATCCATCTGCCAGGCGCTGTCCAGGCGCACCGCTTCGCTGCGCCAGCGCTGGTCCTGCGGGCGGTCGTAGGCCAGGAACACCGCGGTGGTGTCGACCATGCCGCGGCCGATGCCGAAGCCGCGCACTTCGGTGGCCAGCGACACGCTGCTGGCCCCGGCATTGCGCGTGGCATAGAGGTCGTAATTGAGCAGCATGCCCGGCGAGGCGGTGGCGCTGGGCGGTGAGACCTGTTCGGCCTTCAGTACCGTAGTGGAGAGCGACAGCTGCGCCAGCGGCACCTGCAACGCAAGCCGTTGCAGCGCAGCGTCGTAGCGCACCTCCACGTCGGGCAGGCGATCCAGATCGACCAGCTCGCTGGCGGGGCGGTCGGCCAGGAGGAAGCCCAGCTTGCGCAGCGTGTCGACGGAGCCGCGCAGGTGGCCGTTCACCAGTTCGAACGGTGCCAGGCCGCGCTCGGCCTGGTTGAGGCTGACATCCAGGTACAGCGTCTGCGGCAGGGCCGCCACGTTCTGCGGCGCCTGATCGGACAGTGGCGCCATGTCGGCCAGATCGCCGGAGGCGGCGTGTGCCAGGCAGGTGGCGGTCGCAAGCAGCGTCATCGCCAGCCGGCCCGCATCACGGCGCTGCTGGCGCGGCCAACAAGGTGCGTTCGTCCGCCTCACCATTGATCCTTGCGATGATGGTGCCGCGGCCGAACTGGGCCAGCGGTGCCCCCAGCGACCAGCGCATGGTCTGGCCGGGCAGGACATAACCCACCAGCCCGTTCAATGCCGTCCTGGTCGTGCCATCGACCCGATGCTGCAGGTCGGCGACCTGGGCGTGCCCATTGCCGGTGTTGCTGATCTGGATCTGCGCATTGCCGTCGCTGCCGGCAATCACCTGCGTGCTCAAGGTCGGGGTGGATTCGGTCTTGCCCGGCGGCAGCAGGAAGATCGGCACCGAGTAGCGCAACACGAACTGCATGCCCTTGCGATCCGCATCGGCGTTGGGCAATTCGTCGACGATGATGCGGTAGCAGGCTTCCTCGCCGGTCGGCGCAGGCCCGGCGCGAATCACCCGAATCAGCTGGCGCTCGCCGGCGGCCAGCGTGCGCATCGGCGGGCTGACCAGCAGTTCCTGGGTCGGGTCGAGTTGATCCTTGCCGTCACGCTGGGTCCAGCGATAGGCGCGGGTCTGGACCTGCACCGGCGCGCTGCCGCTGTTGCTCAACCAGAGCCCGTCGGCGGACTGCTGTGCGCTCAGCGTCAGCGAGGTCGGCGCCAGCTGCAGGCTGGCCGCATGGGCCGGCTGCAACGGCACGCCGCTGCCAAGCGCCAGCGTCAGGCTCAATCCGGCCGTGACCAGCCAGGCCGGCATCCGGTACGACAGGCGGTGGTGCAATGGCATGCGCGCGCTCAGTAGACGATCGTGGCGGTGATGGTGTCTTGGTAGGTACCGGTCGCGGGATTGTTGGCCGACGGGTTGGTCACGCGGCCGTAGACCGGATAGACCTGGTTGATGCCGGTGGCGGTGCGGCTCAGCGTATTGGTGCCGGTGGTGCTGCCCCATACCGTGCTGCGGCCCAGATCCTGGTACAGCTGGTAGGCGATGAAGTTGTTGGTGGTGACCAGCGCATCGGTGTTCTTCATGCGGCGGGTGGTGACGTCGTTGGCGGTGCCGGCATTGCTGCCCGCGCTCAACGCAATGTTGTACGGCGTCAGTGCGGTGCATTGCGCGGTCACGCTGCCGTTGGCGTCGGCATTGGCGGTGGAGGTGGACAACACCGAGCCGAAGTCGACGTCCGTCGCCGAGGCAGCGGTGATGGTGCAGGCCTTGGTGACGGCGATCTTGACGTTGAATGTGGTGGTATCTGCTGCGGTGGCAACGCCAATGGTCGAGAGCAGGCCGAGGGACAGCAGGACAGGGCGGACAGTACGCATGGACATTTCCTTGACCGGTCTGGTCATTGGTGACGCGACGACTCGTCGCCCTGCCTCCAATGCATCAGCTGTGCCAAAGATTACCCTGAATGATTTGGCTATCTCGCTGTTTATCCTCAGAGTTTTCCCGAAATTGCGATGTCTCTCGGATGACCCCGTTCATTGAGTTTTTGACGCGCGCGGTAGTGCGTCACACATGAATGCGCGGTACCGCCAGATTCCTGCTGCCCGGTCCGTCTGAGCGCCTGATCGGCTGCGGCATGAAAAACAACCGCGCGGGTCGTTCAGATTCAGCCCGAATCGGCGATAATCGCTGCCATGAGCGTCAATCTGAAAACCAAAGAAGAAATCGAACTGATGCGGGTCGCCGGCCGTCTGGCCGCCGAGGTGCTCGATGTCGTGGCGCCGTACGTGCAGGCGGGCGTGACCACGGCCGAGCTGGACCGCATCTGCCACGACCACATCGTCAACGTGCAGGGCACCATTCCTGCCAACGTCGGCTACCGCGGCTTTCCCAAGAGCGTGTGCACCTCGGTCAACAACGTGATCTGTCACGGCATCCCGAGCGCGGCCAAGGTCCTGAAAGACGGCGACATCGTCAATATCGACGTCACCGTCATCAAGGACGGCTGGCATGGCGACACCAGCCGCATGTATTACGTGGGCACGCCGTCGGTGATGGCCAAGCGGCTGGTGGAAACCACCTACGAGGCGATGTGGCGCGGCATCCGTGCGGTCAAGCCGGGTGCAACGCTGGGCGATGTCGGCCACGCGATCCAGAAATTTGCCGAAGCCGAGCGCTTCAGCGTGGTGCGCGATTACTGCGGCCATGGCATTGGCAAGGTCTACCACGACGAGCCGCAGGTAATGCATTACGGCCGCCCCGGCGAAGGCCTGGTGCTCAAGCCCGGCATGACCTTCACCATCGAGCCGATGATCAACGAAGGCACCTACCACCATAAGACCCTGCCGGACGGCTGGACCGTGGTGACCAAGGACCGCAAGTTGTCCGCGCAGTGGGAACACATGGTCGCGGTGACCGAAGACGGCGTGGATGTGCTGACGCTGTCGCCGAACGCTCCCGCTCCGGTATGACGGCCACGCCGGCGGACCGACCCGACCCGGGTGTCGCCGGCGATGCCGAGTGGGCCGCGCAAGCGCGCCCGCTGCTGGTGCATGCCGACATGCGGCTGTGCAAGCGCTTCGACCAGGGCGAGCCGATCGAGCGCCTGGTGGCCTTGCGCGCCCGCGCGGTCGATCAATTGATGCGCAATGCGTGGACGCGCTGCATTCCGGCCGATGCCGGGCTGTCGTTGCATGCCGTGGGTGGCTATGGGCGCGGCGAACTGTTCCCGCGCTCGGATGTGGATGTGCTGGTGCTGGGCGAGAGCGGCGTGCAGCAACAGCACGAGCAGGCCCTGGCGCGGCTGTTCGCCTTGCTGTGGGATGTGGGCCTGCCGATCAGCCACGCGGTGCGCTCGCCGGCGCAGTGCACCGCCGCGGCGGCCGATCAGACGGTGCTGACCGCCTTGATCGAGTCGCGCCCGCTGGTGGCCGGCAGCCAGGCGCGCGCCGCGCTGGCGGCAGCGATCTCGCCGCAACTGGTGTGGCCGGCGCGCGAATTCTTTCAGGCCAAGCGCGAAGAGCTGCTGGCGCGGCACCAGCGCTTCGGCGATACCGCCGACAATCTGGAGCCGGACATCAAGGACGGCCCCGGCGGCCTGCGCGATCTGCAGACGCTGGGCTGGATGGCGCTGCGCGCGTTCGGGGTCAAGGATCTGGAGGCCCTGGTCGGGCTGGGCCATGTCGGTTTCGACGAGGCCGTAGCGCTGCGGCGCGAGCGCGAGGAGCTGGCGCGCTTGCGCTTCGGCCTGCACCTGGTGGCCAACCGGCCGGAAGAGCGGTTGGGGTTCGATTACCAGAAGACGCTTGCCGAGCGGCTGGGCTTTGCCGACGACCCGGAAAGCCTGGGCGTGGAAAAGATGATGCAGCGCTTCTACCGCAGCGCTGCATTGATCCGCCGCATCAGCGACCGCTTGCTGCAGCGTTTCGAAGAACAGTTCGACGGCGAGGCGGTGCCGGAGCCGCTCGGGGAGGGCTTCAGTCTGCGCCGCGGCTATCTGGCTGCGGATGCAGAGGACTGGCCGGGCGGCGACGTGCTGCAGGTCTTTGCGCTGTTCGCGCAATGGGCGGCGCATCGCGAGGTACGCGGGCTGCATTCGCTGACGGCGCGCGCGCTGGCCGAGGTGCTGCGCGAGTTGCCGGCCTACGACGTCGCCGATGCGACCGCGCGCGACCGCTTCATGGCGCTGCTGCGCGGCCCGCGGGCGGTGGAGTCGCTCAACCGCATGGCGCGTTTGGGCGTGCTGGGCCAGTGGATTCCGGCATTCGCCAGCGTGTCCGGGCGCATGCAGTTCGACCTGTTCCATGTCTACACGGTGGACCAGCACACCTTGATGGTGCTGCGGAACATCTCGCTGTTTGCCGCCGGTCGCGCCGACGAGCGTTTTTCGATCACCCATGAAGTCTGGCCGCGCCTGCGCAAGCCGGAATTGCTGCTGCTGGCCGGCCTGTTTCACGACATCGCCAAGGGCCGCGGCGGTGATCACTCCGAGCTGGGCGCGGTGGATGCGCGCGCGTTCTGCCAGGCGCACCGGCTCAGCGAAGGCGATACCGCGCTGGTGGCCTGGCTGGTCGAGCAGCATCTGCGCATGTCGGTGACCGCGCAGAAGCAGGACATCTCCGACCCGGAGGTGATCCACCGTTTCGCCACCCTGGTCGGCACGCGCGAGCGCCTGGATTACCTGTACCTGCTGACCTGCGCCGATATCGCCGGCACCAGCCCCAAGCTGTGGAACGCGTGGAAGGACCGGCTGCTGGCCGACCTGTATTTCGCCGCGCGGCGCGCACTGCGCGAGGGCCTGGAGCATCCGCCGCCGCGCGAAGAGCGCCTGCGCGAAGCGCGCGAGTCCGCCCGCGCGCTGATGCAGGCGCAGGGCCACGACGATGCCACCATCGACCGCCAGTTCGCCGGCATGCCGGATGAAAACTTCCTGCGCTTCCGTCCCGAGCAACTGGCCTGGCAGGCGGTGTCGCTGATCGAGGTGCAGATCGGCCAGACCCTGGTCAAGGCGCGGCGCGCGGTACCGGACAACGACGCGCTGGAAGTGTTCGTGTATTCGCCCGATCGCGATGGGTTGTTCTCCGCGATCGTCGCCACGCTGGATCGCAAGGGGTATGGCATCCATCGCGCCCGCGTGCTGGATGCGCCGCACGATGCGATCTTCGACGTGTTCGAGGTGCTGCCGCAGGACAGTTCCGCCGATGGCGACCCGCAGCGCCTGGCCGCGGCCTTGCGCCAGGTGCTGGCCGGCGACCTGCACAAGGTGCGTCCCTCGCGGCGTGCGGTGCCGCGCCAGCTGCGCCACTTCCGCTTTGCGCCGCGCGTGGAGTTCAGCGAAAGCGCCGGTGGCCGCCGCACCCGCATCAGTCTGGTTGCGCCCGATCGCCCAGGCTTGCTGGCCGATGTGGCCAATGTGCTGCGCCTGCAACACCTGCGTGTGCACGATGCGCGCATCGCCACCTTCGGCGAGCGCGCCGAAGACCAGTTCCAGATCACCGACGAGCACGACCGCCCGTTGCCCGAATCCGCCCGGCAGGCGCTGCGCGATGCGCTGTGCGCCTGCCTCGATCCCACCTGAGTAGTCCGTTCGGAGACCCCCCATGGCCACCAGCAAGAAGACCGCGCGCAAGCAGGGCGCGACCCCCACCGGCGCAGCGCCCAAGCGCGCGCCGAGCAAGAGCGGCAAGGCGCCCCAGGCGCCGGCCGTCGACAAGCGCAAGGCCACCACGGCGGCTGCCAAGCCCGTGGCCGCTAGCAAAAGCGTTACCAAGCAGGTCACCAGGAAAAGCGCCACCAAGCCGGCGACCAGTGCGGCCCCGCGTGTGGCCAAGCAGCCGGCCAGCGTGGTGTCCGCACCGGCTGCCAAGAAGGCTGCAGCCGCGAAGAAACTGCCGATCGCCGAAAAGGCGGTGCGCGGCGCTGCAACGCCGGTGGGTGCTGACGAACTCAAGTTCGGCATCGAAAGTGCATTCGAGCGCCGCGCCAGCCTGACCGTCGACGAGATCGACGGCTCCACCCGTGCCATCGTCACCCGCGTCATCGACGGCCTGGAAAGCGGCGAGTTCCGCGTCGCCGAGCCGGACGGGCAGGGCGGCTGGAGCGTCAACGAGTGGTTGAAGAAGGCCGTACTGCTGTATTTCCGCGTCAACGAGATGGCCGTGATCGACGCGCAGCCGGCACCGTTCTGGGACAAGGTGGAGTCGCGTTTTGCCGGCTTCGGCGAAGCCGAGTTCCGCAAGGCCGGCGTGCGCGTGGTGCCGGGTGCGGTGGCGCGGCGCGGCAGCTATTTCGGCAAGGACGTGGTGCTGATGCCGAGCTTCACCAATATCGGCGCGTATGTGGGCGAAGGCACCATGGTCGATACCTGGGCCACGGTGGGGTCGTGTGCGCAGATCGGCGCGCACTGCCATCTGTCCGGCGGCGCCGGCATCGGCGGCGTGCTCGAACCGCTGCAGGCCAGCCCGACCATCATCGAGGATCATTGCTTCATCGGTGCGCGGTCGGAAGTGGTCGAAGGCGTGGTCATCGGGCACCACAGCGTGATCGGCATGGGCGTGTTCATCGGCCAGAGCACGCGCATCTACAACCGCGCCACCGGCGAGATTTCCTACGGCTACGTGCCGCCTTACAGCGTGGTGGTGTCCGGCCAGCTGCCGTCGAAAGATGGCTCGCACTCGCTGTATTGCGCGGTGATCGTCAAGCAGGTGGATGCCAAGACGCGCAGCAAGACCAGCGTCAACGAGTTGCTGCGCGGCCTGGCCGATTGAGCACTGCGCAGCCTGCACGCGGCACCATGCTGTCGCGGCCGCTCAGTGGCTGGGTGCGTTGGGGCATCCCGGCCCTGTGGTTGGGATGGGTGGCGCTCTACGTGGCCGGCTCGCTGTTGCGCGATGGCGTGCCGCAGCAGCTGGAGGTCCTGCGTTGGCTGGCGCCTGCGCTGGTGGTGCTGATGACCCTGCGTCTGGCATGGGCATCCAGCCGCTGGGCGCAGGTCCGCGATGCGGGCGATGCGCTGGAGATCGTGCAGCAGGGACGATCGCAGCGTGTGGACCTGGCCGAGCTGCGCTCGGTCGATGCCGCATGGCTGATCCCGCCGCGGCGGATGGCGCTGAAATTCCACGGCACACGTGCCGATGTGGTGTTCCTGCCCGCCCATGGGCAGGAACACGATCAACTGGTAACCACCCTGTTGGCGCGTGCAAGCGCGCGCCGCGGAGTCGAAAAGGCGACGACATGACCACGCTCTACGGATTGAAGAACTGCGACACCTGCAAGAAGGCGACCAAGTGGCTGGACCGCTTCGGCGTGGCCTACAGCTTCGTCGACTACCGCGAGCACACGCCCGCGCCGGAGACGTTGCTGGATTGGGCCGGCAAGGCCGGCGGATTCGAGGCCTTGATCAACAAGTCCTCGACCACCTGGCGCCAGTTGCCCGACAACAAGAAGACGCCGGGTTCGGACGCCGAATGGAAGCTGCTGCTGCGCGAATACCCGCAATTGATCCGCCGCCCGGTGGTGGTGAGCGACGATGGCGCGCTCAGCCAGGGCTTCTCCGACAACGGGTTCAAGGCACGCTTCAACATCGCCTGATGGTGCCACCGCGTCATCGGTCCGTACAGGCCTGTGCGGGGCGGGGGCGTGGACGGCAGGCGACCTGCTGATGCCCGCGGCCCAGCTGCATCTTTTATAGGAAGGACGAGCATGACCAGCGACGTACTGCAACTGACCTGTGAGCTGATCGCACGTGCCTCGGTGACACCGGACGACGCCGGCTGCCAGGTGCTGCTCGCGCAACGCCTGGAGGCTGCCGGATTCGCTTGCGAGCATCTGCGCCTGGGCCAGGTCGACAATCTGTGGGCCACGCATGGCAGCGGTGCGCCGGTGCTGGTGCTGCTTGGCCACACCGATGTGGTGCCGCCGGGGCCGCGCGAGGCCTGGACCAGCGATCCGTTCGATCCGCAGATCCGCGATGGTGTGCTGTACGGACGCGGCACGGCCGACATGAAGGGCAGCGTGGCCGCCTTCGCGATCGCTGCCGAACAGTTCGTCGCCGCCCATCCGCAGCATGCCGGCACGCTGGCGGTGTTGCTGACCTCCGATGAAGAAGGCGATGCCATCGACGGCGTGCGACGCGTGGCCGAGCTGTTCCGTGCGCGCGGGCAGGCGATCGACTGGTGCATCACCGGCGAGCCGTCGTCCACCGAACGGCTGGGCGACCTGCTGCGCGTGGGCCGCCGCGGCAGTCTGTCCGGCACGCTGACGGTGAAAGGCGTGCAGGGGCACGTGGCGTATCCGCATAAGGCGCGCAATCCGATCCATCTGGCCGCGCCGGCCTTGGCCGAGCTGGTGGCGCGGCAGTGGGACGAGGGTTTCGAGAGTTTTCCGCCGACCAGCCTGCAGGTGTCGAACATCCATGCCGGCACCGGCGCCAATAACGTGATTCCGGGCGAGCTGCAGGTGGCCTTCAATCTGCGCTACACCCCGCTGTGGGATGCGCCGCGGCTGGAAGCGGAAATCACCGCATTGCTGGATCGCCACGGGCTGGACTATGCGCTGCGCTGGCATCGCAGCGGCGAGCCGTTCTACACACCGGAAGGCCGCCTGCGCAGCGTCGCACGCGAGGTATTGGGGCAGTTTGCCGGCGCACCGCCGGAAGAAAGCACCGGCGGCGGCACCTCCGATGCGCGCTTCATCGCGCCGCTGGGCGCGCAATGCATCGAGGTCGGCCCGGTCAACGCCAGCATCCACCAGGTCGACGAGCATGTGCGCGTGGCCGATCTGGAAGCGCTGCCGGCGTTGTACCGCACGCTGATCGAACGCCTGCTGGTCTGAGTTGCCAGGACATGCCCATGCCACGCGCTGGTTTACACACTACGCAGCCAGCGCACGGCATGCGTTCAGCTGCGGCATGCCGATGCTGCTGCGCGACGCGGGCATCGCCAAGCTGCACTAAGATCTTTGGGATTGCAGCAGCATCGCGCTTGCATTGCATTGCATTGCATTGCATTGCATTGCTAGGTGGCATGGACGCACAAGGCTCGGGGGGCTAGTCGAACGTCCAGAACGGCGGTTTGATCGCCTCGCGCCAATGCGATTCGTCCGCGATATAGAACGTCTGTGCGGACGCCTTGGCAAACCAGGTTGCCGCCGTCTCCACGTCGCGCGTCACGCCGCTGCTGCCGCGTCCGAGCAGCAGACCAGAGAAATACTGACCATACACATTGCCCTGGTCCGCCGCGCGCCGGTACCAGCGCAGCGCCTCCGTACCATCTCTGTCCACGCCACCCATTCCTTTTTCATGGAGTGCGCCAAGATCGACCTGCGCCTCGGCATCGCCGTTACGGGCGCGGCGCTGGATGTCGCGTACCAGCGGGTGCAATGCACCTTCACTTGGCGCGATGGCGGCGGGAAGCCCCGACGATCCTGATGCGGAGCGCTCATAGATCGTCGCGCGCAGATCCCAGCGCAACGCCGCAGCCGCCTCCCCACGGTCGCGGTGAAACTTGGCGAGCTCGGCGATGGCATACGGGTTTCCATGCATGGCCGCTGCCAGGTACCAGTGCTCGCCCTTGCGCGGCGACGCACGTAATGCGACGCGTTGGTCGATGTACGGGCTGTCGGGATGGAAGAGCGTCCCGCTTGCCCAGATCCGTCCCAGCGCCAGTTCGGCGCGGGTGTTGCGGAACGTCCACGGGGCGATCGCAGCGG
Organism: Xanthomonas sp. LMG 8993; assembly: GCF_009835065.2. Classification (NCBI taxonomy): domain Bacteria; kingdom Pseudomonadati; phylum Pseudomonadota; class Gammaproteobacteria; order Lysobacterales; family Lysobacteraceae; genus Xanthomonas; species Xanthomonas sp. LMG 8993. The sequence continues at coordinate 432,205 of NZ_QVIF02000001.1, forward strand.
CACGTTCGTACCAGTGGATGGCGCGCGGGTCGTTGCGTGCCTCCAGGCGTTCGGCCGCATTCCACGCGCTGTCGAAACTGCCATCGGCCGCGTGTTGTTCCAGCTGCTGCAGATAGACTGGATCGGTGCGTGGAGGGGCGCTGCTGCAGGCCTGCAGCAACACTGCAAGCAACAGGGCCAGGGGCGGCATGCGTCCGATGCGTGGGGTCATTCCATTACTGCCGATTGTTGGGGCGGTCATTATCCTCGCAATACGCCGGTGCGACCGCGGCGTGGTCTGCGATGCCGGGCTTGGTTGCCATCGCAACAGTTGCGCCGCCATCGAAAGCGGGATACGGTCGAGTCATGTCATCGCTCCTGCCCAACCTCGTCAATAACGCCAACCGCAACAATCTGCGCGCGAACAATCGTGCGCGGCCGATGCGGGTCTGCGACTAGGCGAAGTAAAACCAAACGCCCAGGAATCAGAAAACCCGCATCGGCCGATGCGGGTTTTTTTATGGGTGTCATTCTCGTGCAGCACGCTCTTCCACCGGCCGCCAACCCCCGCAGTTTCATCCAGGAGTGTTTCCATGTGTTCCATCTTCGGTATTTTCGGCCTGCAACCCGGTGACGATCTGCAGGTATTGCGCCGGCAGGCGCTGGAATGTTCGCAGCGGCAGCGTCACCGCGGCCCGGACTGGAGCGGCGTGTATGTCGACGCCGGTGCGATCCTGGTGCACGAGCGGCTGGCCATCGTCGACCCGGCTGGCGGCTCGCAGCCCTTGTTGTCAGAAGATGGCGCGCTTGCGCTCGCGGTGAATGGCGAGATCTACAACCATCGCGAGCTCAAGCAGGAGCTGGTGCAGCCATACGCCTTCCAGACCGGCTCCGATTGCGAGGTGATCAACGCGCTGTACCGCGAGGATGCGCCAGCCTCCTACCTCAACCGCCTCAACGGCATCTTTGCGTTCGCGCTATGGGACAAGGCGGCCGGGCGGGTGATCATCGCGCGCGACCCGATCGGCGTGGTGCCGCTGTACTGGGGCCATGATCGTGAAGGCCGCTTGCGGGTGGCTTCCGAACTGAAATCGCTGGTGGATGATTGCGCCGATGCGGCGCAGTTCCCGCCCGGCCATTGGTACGACAGCGCCACCGGCGCACTGAGTCGCTATTACGAGCGCTCCTGGCGCGAATACGCCGAGGTGGAAGGCGTGCAGGTGCAGTTGCAGGAATTGCGTGAGGCCTTCGAGCGTGCGGTGCACCGTCAGTTGATGACCGATGTGCCGTACGGCGTGCTGCTGTCCGGCGGACTGGATTCGTCGCTGGTCGCCGCGGTGGCCGCACGCTATGCACGTCATCGCATCGAGGAGAACGACACCACCGAAGCCTGGTGGCCGCGCCTGCATTCTTTCGCAATCGGCTTGAAAGGCTCGCCGGACTTGGCCGCCGCCGAAGTCGCCGCCGCCGCACTGGGCACCGTGCATCACGGCTTCGAGTACAGCTTCGAGGAGGGCCTGGATGCGCTGCCCGAGGTCATCCGCCATATCGAGACCTATGACGTCACCACCATTCGCGCCTCCACGCCGATGTTCCTGCTGGCGCGGCGCATCAAGGCGATGGGCGTGAAGATGGTGCTGTCGGGCGAAGGCAGCGATGAAATCTTCGGCGGCTATCTGTATTTCCACAAGGCACCCAACGCACGCGAATTCCATGAGGAACTGGTACGCAAACTGGATGCACTCAACAACTACGATTGCCTGCGCGCCAACAAGTCGATGATGGCCTGGGGCGTGGAGCCACGCGTGCCGTTCCTGGATCGCGAGTTCCTTGACGTGGCCATGCGCATGGACGCCAGCTTCAAGATGATCGACAAGACCAGCAGCGGCGCTGCGCGGATGGAAAAGGGCGTGTTGCGCGAAGCGTTTGCCGGCTATCTGCCCGAATCGATCCTGTGGCGGCAGAAAGAGCAGTTCAGCGATGGCGTGGGCTATGGCTGGATCGATGGGCTCAAGGCGCATGCCGCCGCGCATGTCAGCGACCGCGAACTGGCCGCCGCCTCCAAGCGCTTTCCGGTCAATCCGCCGCAGACCAAGGAAGCCTATTTCTATCGCACGCTGTTCGAACAGTTCTTCCCCAGCCAGGCGGCTGCGGAGACGGTGCCGGGCGGCAAGTCGATCGCGTGTTCGTCGCCGACTGCGATCGCCTGGGATGCCAGCTTCGCCGCGATGGCCGACCCGTCCGGCCGTGCGATTGCCGGCGTGCACGAGCAGGCCTTGGCGTCATAACGCTGCTGCATCGGAGTTGAAACTCCAGCGGCCCGCATGCGCTCACGCGCTGCCGGCCGCGGTGGCGATTACTCGTGGCGCACGCAGTATCCGTAGCGCTGCGGCTCGATATCCACGCCTGCCACGTCGGCCTGGTTGTTGCGCCACAGGTTCGGCTTGAAGTCGGCCGCCGTGCAGTTGGCAGCGCGGTCCACACCGATGGTGTAGGTGAACGGCGTATTGGAGAAGCGGTTGTTCTCGAACACGTTGTCCTGGCTCATGCTGTTGTCCCAGCACAGGATTTCCGGTGTGCGATAGCGGATGGCGCAGGCCAGGAACACGCCGGCGACCTTGTTGCCGTCGAACTGATTGTTGCTGAAGCGGTTGCGGCGCGCGTCGGACAGATAGATGCCCTGGCTGCCGTTGCGCTCGAAGCGGTTGTTGCGGATCTCGCTGTCTTCCAGATGCTCGGTGGTCAGGCCTGCAGCCACGTTGTCGTGGATGTAGTTGTTGACCATGGTGACCTTGGCGGTGCGGTTGAACGACACGCCGTCCCAGATCGCGCCGGACACATCGTTGTTTTCGATGGTGATCTCGCGGGTGTCGTACTCGCTCAGCAGGCAGGCACTGCGGCACTTGTTGACCTGCAGGCCGGCCAGCCGGATGCCCTGGCCGGAACGCACCACCACCGCGCTATTGCTCAGGTACGGACGCTCGGGCATGAATTCCTTGTCGCCGGTGCTGGCGACGATCTGCATGTCTTCGATGCTGACATTGCGGATCACGCCGGTCGGCTGCTGGTTTTCGTAGTCGCCGACCACCAGCGCCGGTTGCTGCACGCCATCAGCCATGCGCAGTACCGTGGTCGGGCCCTTGCCGCGCAAGACGAGATTGCCGCGGTGGATCGAGACCAGGCCGTTGAGCGGAAATTCGCCTTTTTCCAGGCACAGCACCGCAGGTGCATCACCTTGCGGGAGCTTGTCGATGGCTTTCTGCAGATCCTGCCCGGGGCGCAGCTTGGCGGTACAGGCGGCGACCGGCGCATCCGGTGGGCCGGATTTGGCGGGCGGCGCTGCCGAGCAGGCAGTGGCAACGAGCAGGGGCAACAGGGCGGAAACGGAGCGGGCAAGCTGAGGCATGCGGATTCCGGTCAGTGGGGGGAGGAGGGCGATCGTGCGCAAACACGCTGCAGATCGCGACGGCCTCTAGTGTGTCCCACCGGACGTTAAAGTCTGGCTGATTCCGGCCTGCCTGATTCGGCGCAGGTTCATTGCACGGCCGTGGTCGAGGTCGCAACTGTGCGTGCAGCGGCCGCTTTGGCCGACCAGCGTCACAGTTGCAGCATCGCCCAAGGCCCGGGCAGGCGCCTGTTCGCCCCGCTTAAAAGCTGTAGGCCAGCTGCGCGTAGATACGGCGCGGTTCGCCAGGAAAGTGCCCGGTGCGTTCGGTGAACCCGCTGGCGGCGTAGACCTTGTCGAACAGGTTCTTGACGTTGACCTGCAGTTTCCAGGCTTCCCATTGCGTCTGCCAGCTGATGTCGAAGATGGCGTACGGCTTGACGCGCTGGCCTTCCAGGCTGACCCGCTCGCCCACGTAGTCGGCACCGAAGGCAATTGCCGAGTTCCAGGCCGGCAGGTCGTAGCGCGTCCACAGACCGAAGGTGTTGCGCGGTGCATTGGCGAAGCGGTCGCCGGACGCATTGGTGATGCCGTTGGTGCCCGCATCAAGCACGCGTGCATCGTTGTAGGCGTACGTCAGGTTGAGCACCCAGCGTTCGGTGAGGTCGGCCAGCAGATCCACTTCCAGGCCCTCGCTGCGTACCAGGCCGAGCGCGGAGAGCTGATTGACGCCATCGACGATACTGCCGTTGGCCTGCACGATATTGCTGCGTTCGATGCGATACAGCGCGGTGTTGAGCGTCAGCCCGCCATCGTTGAGCGCGGTCTTCAGGCCCACTTCCCACTGTGTGCTGCGCTCGGGATCGAACGGCCCGCCGACGCTGCTGTCCTGATTGGCCGCATCCTGCGGCAGGAAGCCGCTGGCATAACTCGCATACGCGTTGATGCCATCGCGCAGCACGAAGGTGCTGCCCACACGCCAGCTGAGATCGTTGCCGGTGACGCGCGAGCCGTCCAGACGGTTGTCGTCCTTGAAGCCGTCCCAACGCAGTCCGGCCATCGCAAACCAGCGCGGCGTCAGCGTGAGTTCGTCCTGCAGATACGCCCCATAGCGCTGGCTGCGGGTGCTGGTGGCGCGCCAGGGCAGGCTGTCCAGGCCGTAGTCGTAGAAGCCGCTGCGTCCATACACCGGGTTGAACAGGTCGATGCCCTGCACCGGCCCACGCACGCGGCCGGTGTCTGCGGTGTTGGCGGTCTGCGCGCGGAAATCCGCATCCAGCCGATAGTAGTCCGCGCCCATCAGCAGCTTGTGCTCGATCGCGCCGATGCGGGTGCGGAACACCGCATTGACGTTGCTGGAAATCGCATCGTTGTCGCGGAACTGGTTGCGCAGCTGCCGCGTCATCCATTCGGCGGTGCCGTCGCCATCGCGGTCGATCAGACCCATCGGCTCGTGATAGATCTGATGCTCGTCGTTCTTGAACCAGCGCATCGCCATGTCCACATCCCATGCATCCGACGGCGCAAAGCGGTACTGCGCGAACGCCACCTTGGCGCGCATGTCGAGGAAATCGGTGGGCTCGTTGTGGTTCCAGCGACGGTCGGTGAGGAAGTTGCCGTCGTCGTCCACCGGCACGCCGCGCAGGCGATTGCCGCCCAGGTTCTGGGTGATGTCGGTGTACTGCAGCGTGAGCTCGCCGGTCTGGCCGATGTCGAACGCCACCGACGCATCGCCGATCTGGCTCTGGCTATCGGTGTTGCGGCGAAAGCCATCCTCGCCATCGGCATAGGCGCCAACGCGGTAGCGAATGCGCCCGTCTTCGCGTGCCGGCCCGGTGGCCTCGAACGAGGCCGCCCCGAAGGATTGATTGCCCACCTGCAGCTCCACCCGACGCGCGGCCTGATGGCCGGGCTTGCGGGTGACGTAATTGATGACGCCACCGGGTTCGCCGCCGCCGTACAACGCACCGGCCGGGCCCTTGAGCACTTCCACGCGTTCGATATTGAACAGCTGCGGCACCGAGAAGCCGGCATACGGATCGCCACGCAATCCGTCGTAGAGCACGTTTTCCTGGCGGAATCCGCGCAGGGTGACGCCGGCATAGCTGAAGAAACTGATGCCGCTGATGCTGCGATACAGGTCGGTGATCTGGCGCGCGGCCTGGTCGTCGATCAGTTCGCGCGGCAGCACCTGCACCGACTGCGGCACCAGCGACAACGGCGTATCGGTGCGTGTGGCCACCGCGGCGTCGTCGGATTTGTACAACGTCTGCGCACGGCCGACGACGTCGACGCCATCGAGGTCGGTGACGGTTGCCGAGGTGCTGGTGTGTTGTTGGGCGAAGGCGCAGGGCGAAGGTAACGCCAAGACAGCGGCGAGCGCGGTGACAAGGAGCGTGGGGCGCATTGGTCACTAATGGGAATGGTTATCAAATGCATCTTAGCATGTTGTGCTCGCTTGATTGGGCAGATCGGTAGGCGGGCGTGGCTGCGGGTACTTGGGTATCCAGATGTGCGAGGTGCGAGGTGCGATCGGCAGAACGCAGACACCGATTTTGCGTTCGTCCAGCCCCAACGACGGTCGAAACCTGTGTCGACGCTCGAGACAGCAATGACCACGCCTATTTCGGCTGCAATTGCAGCGTGTAGCGGGTCGCGGTCGGCAGGAACGGGGTCGGCCGGCCGTGTACCCAATCGTCGTGGCCTGCGCCCCAGAACGGCGACAAGGGGTGTCCGCTCTGGCCGCCCGGCATGTGCACGATGCCGTCCTGTTCGTGGCCGGGCGACACCACCATGCGTTCGGAGGCGCCGAAGGCCGGGCCTTGCACGCGCGGCATGTCGCGATCGCCTGGCAGTTGGTCGGGCGGCATGCACAGCCAGCGCTTGGCGAGCGCAGGCAATGCGCGCGCGATCGGGTGACAGATGGCAGCGGTGTTGCGTTCGCCCCAGGTGCGTTCGCTCAAGGCGCCGTCCTGCGCAGCGAGATCGGTCTGCGCATTGCGTGCAGCCTCGGCAAGCAGCTGATCCCAGTTTGCGTAGGCGGGCGGCAGCAGATGCGCCGGCCGCTGCTGCAGCAACGGCCAGACGATGCCTTCCAGCTGGGCGCGACGCGGCGGCAGGAAGTCCTTGCCGAGCGCGGCTTTTGCCGGCGCCAGCAGGCCGGCTTCCACTGCATCGATGGTCATGCCGCGAAAGCCGCGCACGATGCGGTAGCTGGTCGAGCGGGTGGATGCGTGCCCGTCCCACTGCCGGGTGGCGGCTTCGATCTGCTGCAAGGCCGGGTCCTTGCTGTGCTCGACCACGCTGCGCAACAACTGCCACCACCGCGTGAGCAGCACGGCGCGATCGTCGAGCTGGATGGCGAGCAGGTCCAGCTCGTTGAAACGTTGCCTGGCGAACAAGTCGTCGCGGATCTGCTGCGCACGCGCACCCAGGTCGTAGCCGGCATTGCCGAGCGTGGCCAACTGCTGCGCATCGACGACGCGGCTGTTGGCGGTCCAGAGCCGGTGCGAGGGAGGATCGATCAGGGCGGGGGCAGCGTCGCTGCGCACCGGCCAGGGCAGGCAGCCGCCCTGCGCCGATGCCGCCGTTGCCGCAACCGAAGGCGATGCCGCGTCCGCACCCTGCGCCGAGCTTGCCAGTTCGGCGATGCCGCCCGGGCCACAGCCGGCATTGCGCACCGGGCGCGCACCGATCAACCGCCAGGCGATACGCCCGCTGCGATCGGCCAGCAACAGGTTCTGTGCCGGAATGCCCGAGCGATCGGCCACTGCAAAGGCGGCCTGCACATCGGCCGCCGTACTCATCTGCGCAAAGTCCAGCCGGATCGCGCCGGGCAGCTGCGCAGCCCAGCGCAGTGCGAGCAGGCTGCCATCGGCGTTGTCGTGCAGGACCGGGCCCCAGGCGCTCTCGCGCACCGCAAAACGCACCGGCGCGGCGCCGGCCACGCGAATGGTCTCGACATGGGTGGTGAGCGCTTGCGGATGACCCGGCGTGGCCGGCGCAATCCGCGCAAAGTCGGCGGTGTCGATGTAGCTGTTGGTAAAGGCCCAGGCCACATGCCCGTTGCTGCCGACCACCACCGCCGGCAAGCCGGGCAGGGTGAAACCGGTGACGTCCACCTTGCCGTCGGGCGCACTGGTGTCCGGGTAACGCAGGCGTGCGCGGAACCAGATGTTGGGCGCGCGCATGCCCAGGTGCATGTCGTCGGCGACGATGGCGCGGCCGTCGCTGGTGAGGCTGCCGTCCACGGCGAAGTTGTTGCTGCCCGGCGTCGGCGGCTCGGCGCCTGCGGTGGCGGCTGCATGCGGCAGGCGGCGCAGATCCAGCGTGGCGGCGTCGGGCAGCACGGCGTCGCCTTGCGCGGGGCCGAACAGCGGCGCATCCCAGCTGGAGCCTTGATGGTCGAGCAATGCCGCCAGCGCCGCCGGCACCACCGCACGGATGCGGGCGGCAGCCAGTTCGGTCTGGTTGTCGTTGTCCTGCAGGTCGGCATACATCGCCATGCCGGTGAGGATGGAGTCGTCCAGCGTCCACGCGCGCGGTGTCTGCCGCAGCAACAGGTACGGCCAAGGGCGCACGCGCAGTGCAGCCAGCCCGGCATTGACGCCCTCGGTATAGGCCAGCAGCGCGGCGCGCTGGCTGCCGGCGGCGACATCCAGGCTGGCATGCACGCGGGCGCGCAGCCGGTGCACGCGATTGCGTTTGTCCAGGTCCAGCGCTGCGGCGCCGAACAGCTCGGACAACTCGCCGGCCGGTGCGCGGCGCATCAGGTCCATCTCGAAGTAGCGCTCCTGCGCGTGCACATAGCCGAGTGCGCGCATGGCATCGACCTGGCTGGCCGCATCGATGGTGACCACACCACGCCGGTCGCGTTGCACGCTGACCGGTGCCGCCAGGCCCTGCAATGCGCTGTTGCCATCCAGCTGCGGCAGGCTGCCACGCATCAGCAGATACACGGCCAGCACGGCCGCCACGATCAACACCACGATTGCCAGCAGCAGCCGGCCCAGCCATTTGCGCATTGTCGAGTCCTTGAGTTCGGTCACAGTGTGGTGGCCGGTCATGACCGTGGCGGGTCCGGCCGCAAGCGCAACTGAAAGTGATTCCGATTAGATCATTGCGCTGCGGCTTAGGGCACCATGCGCGCATTGCGTCGCTGGAGCACATCATGAAAGGCCATCCCGAAGTCGTCGACTACCTCAAGCAGCTGCTGCGCGGCGAACTGGCGGCACGCGACCAGTATTTCCTGCACTCGCGCCGTTACGAGGACCAGGGCCTGATGGCGCTGTACGAGCGCATCAACCACGAAATGGAAGAGGAGACCGAGCACGCCGATGCGCTGCTGCGGCGCATCCTGTTCCTGGAAGGCGACCCGGACATGCGGCCGGCCGAGTTTGCGCCAGGCAAGACCGTGGTGGAGATGCTCGAGCGCGACCTGGTCGTGGAATACGAAGTGCGCGCCAATCTCGCCGCTGGCATGAAGCTGTGCGAAGAGCACGGCGATTACGTCAGCCGCGACATCCTGCTCAAGCAGCTGCAGGACACCGAAGAAGACCACGCCTGGTGGCTAGAGCAGCAGCTTGGCCTGATCAAGCGGATCGGCCTGGAGCTGTATCAGACCTCGAAGATCGACAAGGGCCACGTCGCCGGCTGAGCCCGGTGACTGGGCACTGCGCAGCCGCCGAGCAGGCGCAGTGCAGGGTTGCAATCGGCAGGTGCCGCCCGGTGCGTTGCCTTGCTGCGTGGTCTGCGTCAGCTGCCGGCGGTCTGCGGCGGTGTTGCTCGCGCATTTCGCTGTTGTGCGAACCATTGCGTGGCGCAACGCCGCGCGGTCCTGATCGGCGCGCGCTGCGCTGCCTGTGCAACGTCTGCTGCGCCGGCGGCAGCGATCGTCGATGACAAAGTTCGCCCGCGACCGTCAGTTGCGTTGCAGACGATAGACGCCGGTCGACAGGGCGGTGACGCCATCGGCACGGAAGCGCGGCTCCTGATCGAGGATGTCGCGGCGTTCCAGTTGCTGCACCTGCCATTGCGTGTCGAACAGTGCGTGCACCGCGGCAGCGTCCACCGAAAACGGCGGCCCGGCCTTTTCGGCCTGCGGGTATTCCAGGGTGATCAACAGCCCGCGGCATCCCGCAGGCAGGCGCGCGTACGTGGTGTGCAGATACTGTTGGCGCAAGCCGGCCGGCAGGGCGATCAATGCGGCGCGGTCGTAGACGGCGCTGCAATCGGCCAGCACGCTTGGCTCCAGTGCAAACGCGTCGCCGCAGATGATTTCGATCGGGCCGGCGATAAAGTGCTCGCCCGCGCGGCTGCTGTGGCGCTGCGGTTGCAGGCCGGCATCAGCGAAGAATTGCGTCACCGCCAGCGGCGATATCTCCACGCCCAGCACGCGATGGCCTTGTGCGGCCAACCAGTGCAGGTCCAGCGTCTTGCCGCATAACGGCACCAGCACGCGGGCAGCCTGCGGCAGCTGCAACCCCGGCCAGTGCTTTTGCAGCAACGGCATCACCTGGTCCTGATGGAAGCCGGTCTGACCGTTCTGCCAACGTTGCAGCCAGAAATCTGTGTCCATGATGTTGTCTTGTTGGTTTGCGTTGGCGAGTGCCGTGATGCAGCCAATGGCACTCACACTGCAGATCGAAAGGAAGCGATCACACCACACCGCCGCGCGCCATGCACTGCGCACAACCACGCACGCCGCGCTCACAACCACCCATACCGACCATCTCGACCGGTCCTTGTCCGCCCACCGTCGCGGGACCTTACGCGGCATGGATGCCGCGTAAGAGCCTACAGGGATGTACTTGCGGCGTGTCCTGCGATGGTGGGCGGACAAGGGCCCTGCAGCAAGGCCGCAGTCTCTCGCTCTACAGCCGACGCATCCGCACCGTTCGATTACCTCTCAAGGCAATGCAGAGCTTGAGCCTCAGCGTGACCTCGCCGTTGCAAGCCAACCTGGCCGAGGGCGCGATGCCCTAACGCCGGCAGCGTCCAGCTGGCGGTAGATTTGTGGGTCGCTCAAGACCGCACGGCCAGCGCGCCATCGCGCGGCGCGTCAGCGAATCACCGTTACTGCACTTCCAGCCCGTCCACCTTTTGCCGCGCCTCAGTAAATCGAGGCAGCGGCAGCGTCGAACGCGCCGCTGCGCGCCACGTCGGTGAACAGCCGTTACTGCACTTCCAGCCCGTCCACCTTTTGCCACCCTCGCGGCAGCAATGCACCGCGACTCGCACGCGCGCCCACATAGCTATCCAGATCCTTGAACGACAGGCTCATGGTGCGTGCGCCGCTGCGCACCAGCAGCGTGTTGCCCGGAGCCACCGCCACCACCGCGACCACGCGCTCGGTGCCGAGCTTGGCCTTGGGGATGTCGATGATCTTGTTGCCTTTGCCCTTGTCCAGCTCGGGCACATCGCTGGCGGTCACCGCCAGCAGATTGCCGGCACTGGTGACAGCGACGATGCGGTCGCTCTGCGGATTGGTCACCTGCGCAGGCGTCAGCACATGCGCGCCGGTGGTCAGGTTGAGCATCGCCTTGCCGGCCTTGTTGCGGCCGGTGAGGTTTTCGAAGCGGGTGACGAAGCCGTAGCCGTGCGAGGACGCCAGCACGAAGCGGGTGGCGTTGTCGGCGCTGGCCATGACCTGGAACGCCGCGCCCGAGGCCGGCGAGAAACGGCCGGTCAACGGTTCGCCATTGCCACGTGCCGAGGGCAGGGTATGCACCGCGGTCGAATAGGCGCGGCCTTCCGAATCCAGGAACGCCACCTGATGGGTGCTGCGGCTGCGCACCGCCGCCAGCAGGCTGTCGCCTTCGCGGTAGGACATGCCGGCCGGGTCGACCTCGTGGCCCTTGGCCGCGCGTACCCAGCCCTTCTCCGACAGCACCACGGTCATCGGTTCGCTGGCGACCATCTCGGTTTCGTCGATCGCCTGCGCGGCGCCACGCTGCACCAGCGGCGAGCGACGTGCATCGCCGAACTTCTTGGCGTCGGCGGTCAGCTCGTCCTTGATCAACTTCTTCAGCTTGGTCTTGCTTTCCAGGATGGCCAGGATCTGCGCGCGTTCCTTGGCCAGCGCTTCCTGCTCGCCGCGGATCTTCATTTCTTCCAGGCGCGCCAGCTGGCGCAGCTTGGTTTCCAGGATGTATTCGGCCTGTTCCTCGCTGAGCGCGAAGCGCGCGATCAACACCGGCTTGGGTTCGTCCTCGCTGCGGACGATGCGAATCACTTCGTCCAGGTTGAGGAAGGCGATCAACAACCCTTCCAACAGGTGCAGGCGGCGCTCGACCTTCTGCAGGCGATGGTTGAGGCGGCGGGTGACGGTGTCGCTGCGGAAGCTCAGCCACTCGCTCAGCAAATGCCTGAGGTTCTTGACCTGCGGGCGGCCATCCAGGCCGATCACGTTGAGATTGACGCGGTAGCTGCGCTCAAGGTCGGTAGTGACGAACAGGTGGCCCATCAGCTGCTCGGCATCGACACGGTTGGAGCGCGGCACCAGCACCACCCGCACCGGGCTGGTGTGGTCGGACTCGTCGCGGATGTCTTCCAGCCATGGCAGCTTCTTGGCGCGCATCTGCTGGGCGATCTGTTCGATCACCTTGGACGGCGAGACCTGGTACGGCAACGCATCGATGACGATGTTGGCGTGTTCTTTCTTGTAGGTGGCGCGTGCGCGCACGCTGCCGTGGCCGGTCTCGTAGATTGCGCGCAGATCGGCCGCCGGGGTGATGATCTCGGCGGTGGTCGGGTAGTCCGGGCCGAGCACGTGTTCGCACAGCTCGGCGACCGTGGCATCGGGGTTGTCGAGCAGGCGCAGCAGCGCGCTGACGATCTCGTTGAGGTTATGCGGCGGCACGTCGGTGGCCATGCCCACCGCGATGCCGGTGGTGCCGTTGAGCAGCAGGTGCGGCAGGCGCGCCGGCAGCCAGGTCGGCTCTTCCAAGGTGCCGTCGAAGTTGGGCGCCCAATCGGTGGTGCCCTGGCCGATTTCGCCCAGCAGCACCTCGGCGATCGGGGTCAGCTTGGATTCGGTGTAGCGCATCGCCGCGAACGACTTGGGGTCGTCGGTGGAGCCGAAGTTGCCCTGGCCCTCGATCAGCGGGTAGCGATACGAGAACGGCTGCGCCATCAGCACCAGCGCTTCGTAGCAGGCGCTGTCGCCGTGCGGATGGTACTTACCGATCACATCGCCCACGGTGCGCGCGGATTTCTTCGGCTTGGCAGCGGCATTCAGGCCCAGCTCGCTCATCGCGAAGATGATGCGCCGCTGCACCGGCTTCAGGCCGTCACCCAGGAACGGCAGGGCGCGGTCGAGCACCACGTACATCGAATAGTCGAGATAGGCGCGTTCGGCGTACTCGCGCAGCGGCAGCTGCTCGAAGCCGTGGAAGGTGGGGCGGGTCAGATCGGTCATGTAAAGCCAGGTCCTACGAAAGAGGAGCCCGCGCCGTGGCGCGAGCTCGAAGAGCGCCGATTATCCGGATGCGGCGGGGGATGCCAAGCCGCGCGCATGCGTGCCGGCCAGATAACGCGTGGGTGGAGCGCCGAAATGGCGGTGAAACACACTGACGAAGGCGCTGGGGCTGCTGTATCCGAGCTGGTCGGCGACCTCGGCGACCGGGCTGCCCTGGCTGAGCCGCCGCAGCGCCTCTGCCAGCCGGGCCTGCTGCCGCCACTGCGCGAAACTCAGCCCGGTCTCGCTGCGGAAATGCCGGCTCAGGCTGCGCGCCGACAGCCCGCCCCAGTCGGCCCAGGCGTCCAGCGGGCGCGGGTCGGCCGGGGTATCGAGCAACTGCCGGGCGATGCGCAGCAGCCGCCGGTCGGCCGGCATCGGCAGGTGCAGGTGGTCGATCTGCACCTGGTGCAGTTCGTCCAGCAGCACCGCGGCCAGGCGTTGCCGGGCGGGGTCGAGCGGCTGGCCCAGCGGCCAGTCGGCCGCGCGCATGATCACCTCGCGGGCGAGCCCGGTCAGGCGGATCACCCCGCCTTGCGCGGGCAACGCGGCACAGGCGTCCGGCCGGACCACCACGCCCCAGCCGCGCAGCGGCCCGGCCAGTTCCACGGTGTGCTGCTGGCCGGGCGGCATCCAGCCGGCGCAGCCCGGCGGCAGCGACAGGGTTCCCTGCTCGGTGTGCACCGTCAGCACGCCGTGCTCCACATACATCAGCTGCCCGCGGACATGCGCATGCCGAACCGTCTCCGGCGCCCATACCGCGCGCAGGTCGGCCAGGAACGCGATCACCTCCGGTCCGTCGGCCCATTCGAAGCTGTCGCGCACGCCGGGCGGCAGGGCATCGCGTGTGGTTGGCGGATTTTCGACAATCATTGGCGCAATTGTATTACCAGGCCAGCGCCAGAGGCGGGTAAGGTGACGATCCTTGCTGGCGGTTTAATCCCGTTAGAAATATTTGCGTTGACAAATATATTTTTCGGAAGAAAATAGCCCGCCATGAATGACCTCTCCACCGCCTCGCCGTCGTTCGGCCTGCTGTTGCGCCAGGTGCGCGATGCGCTGATGCGTCAGCTCGATGCCGAAATGAAGGGCGAGCTGCCGGACTTCGGCTTCAGCCACTACGTCGGCCTGAAGATCCTGGCGGTGCGCTCGCCCTGCACGGCCAACGAACTGGCGCTGGCGCTGGACCAGACCCCGAGCGCGGTCACCCGCCTGCTCGACAAGCTCGAAGCGCTTGGTGCGGTGCGACGCGAGCCACATGCGCAGGACCGGCGCGCGCTGCAGATCGTCATGACCGAGCAGGGCGTGGCGCTGTGGGAGCGCCTGAAGCTGCGCGGCGAGCGCGCCATCGAGCATGGCTTGCGCGATCTGGCCCCGCCCGAGCGCGAACAACTCACCTCTCTTCTCATCCGTGTCCGCGATGCACTCAACTCATGAACGCTGCTAGTTCCCCGATCCAGATGCTGTGCCTGCGCTCCACGCAGCTTGCGCGGCCGCTCGTCCTCACTGCGCTGACGCTGGCGCTGGCCGCCTGCGCCAGCAGCCGTGGGCTTGCCCCGCAGGGCACCATGCTGGAGCCGGGCGCGCTGCATGCCGAGCGCACCCTCGCGCAGGCCAACCTGAGCCCGGCCGCCTGGCCGGCCAGCGACTGGTGGCGCGCACTGGGCGATGCGCAATTGAACGCGCTGATCGCCGAAGGCCTGCAGCACAGTCCCAGCCTGGCGGCGGCCGATGCGCGCCTGCGTCAGGCGCAGGCGCGCATCGGTAGCGCGCAGGCCGATCGCGGCCCCAGCCTGTCGGTGTCCGGCGGCTATGCGGGCGTGCAGTTGCCCGAATCGATGGTGGGCGAGGAGCGCGGCGGCAAGTTCGGCGGCAACGGCCAACTGGTGCTGGACTTCCGCTATGGCGTGGACCTGTGGGGCGGCAAGCGCGCCACCTGGGAAGCGGCGGTGGACCAGGCGCATGCGGCCGAGGTGGACGCACAGGCGGCACGCCTGAACCTGTCGGCGGCGATCGCCGAAGCCTATGCGCAGCTCGACTACGCATGGCGCCTGCACGACGTGGCCAACGATGAGTTGACCCGCGTGCAGAAGACCCTGGAGCTCACCCGGCAACGCCGCGGCGCCGGCATCGACAGCGATCTGCAGGTGCGCCAGGCGCAGGCCCGCGTACCGTCGGCGCAGCAGCAGTTGCAGTCCGCGCAGCAGCAGATCGACGAGGCCCGCAACGCCCTGGCCGCGCTGGCCGGGCAGGGCCCGGATCGCGGGCTGGAGATCGCGCGCCCGACGCTGGGGGCGGCCATCGCCACACAGCTGCCGAGCAACCTGCCTGCCGACCTGTTGGGCCGCCGCCCCGACGTGGTCGCCGCGCGCTGGCGCGTGGAGGCCGCCGATCAGGATATCGCCGCCGCCAAGACCCGCTTCTACCCCAGCTTCAACATCACGGCGCTGGGCGGTGTGGTGAATCGCGATGTCGGCCAGTTGCTGGAAAGCGCCTCGGTGTTCGGCGTGGTTGCGCCGGCGCTGAGCCTGCCGATCTTCGATGGCGGCAAGCTGCGCGCCAATCTGGCCGGCAGCGATGCGCAATACGACCTGGCGGTGGCCGATTACAACCAGAAGGTGATCGACGCCCTGCGCGAGGTTGCAGACCAGGTCAACGCCGTGCGTTCGCTGGAGCAGCGTGCGCGCGCGCAGGACGACGCCGTGCAGACCGTGACCGCCGCCTTCGAACTGGCGCAGCAGCGCTACCGCGCCGGCATCGGCAGCTACCTGGAAGTGCTCAGCGTGCAGGAGCAATTGCTGCTCGCACGCCAGCGCATGGCCAGCCTGCAATCGCAACAACTGTTGGCCTCGGTGAGGTTGCAGCGTGCCCTGGGCGGCGGATTCACGCCGGAACCTGCGCGCGATACCGCACACGCCGCGACCACTTCCGCACAACCGAATTCCTGAGACAGCGACGATGAGCCAGACGACTCCAACTTCTTCCCAACCTGCGCCGGCCGCGCCCAGCAAGCGCCGTGCGGCGCTGCGCATCGTGGCCATTGTGGTGATCCTGGCGATCATCGGTCTTGTGGTGTGGTACTTCCTGGTCGGCCGCTGGCACGAGGACACCGACGACGCCTACGTGCAGGGCAACCAGGTGCAGATCACCCCGATGGTCGGCGGCACCGTGGTCAGCATTGGCGCCGAAGACGGCATGCGCGTGGAGCGCGGCCAGTTGCTGGTGCAGCTGGACCCGGCCGACACCGCAGTCGCATTGCAGCAGGCCGAGGCCAATCTGGCCAAGACCGTGCGCCAGGTGCGTGGTCTGTACCGTAGCGTGGAAGGCGCGCAGGCCGAACTGTCCTCGCGCGAGGTGAGCCTGCGCAGCGCACGTGCCGACTTCGCACGCCGCAAGGATCTGGCCGCCAGCGGCGCGATCTCCAATGAAGAACTGGCGCATGCCCGCGAGGAACTGGCCGCTGCCGAAGCGGCGGTGAGCGGTTCGCGCGAGAGCTTCGAACGCAACCGCGCACTGGTGGACGACAGTGCGGTGGCCAACCAGCCGGACGTGCAGACTGCCGCCGCGCAGCTGCGTCAGGCCTATCTCAACCATGCGCGCACCGGTGTCATCGCGCCGGTGTCCGGCTACGTGGCGCGTCGCTCGGCGCAGCTGGGCCAGCGTGTGCAGCCCGGCAGCGTGCTGATGGCAGTGGTGCCGCTGGAGCAGGTGTGGGTGGAAGCCAACTTCAAGGAAACCCAGCTCAAGCACATGCGCCTGGGCCAGGAAGTGGAACTGCATTCGGATCTGTACGGCGGCGGCGTGGACTACACCGGCCGCATCGAAAGCCTGGGCCTGGGCACCGGCAGCGCGTTCTCGCTGTTGCCGGCGCAAAACGCCAGCGGCAACTGGATCAAGATCGTGCAGCGCGTGCCGGTGCGCATCGCGGTGGATGCCAAGCAACTGGCCGGCAATCCGCTGCGCATCGGTTTGTCGATGAAGGTCGACGTCAACCTGCACGACCAGCAGGGCAGCGTGCTGCCGACCAAGTTCGCCAATGGCGCGGTGTTCTCCACCGACGTGTATGCGCAGCAGTTGCAGGCCGCCGACGCGGACATCCAACGCATCATCCAGGACAACCTGCCTGCGCAGGCTGCGTCCAAGGCGGGCTAAGCCAGCATGTCTTCGCAAGCTCCCACCGCGCCAGGCGGTCCCTCGGCACCTGCACCCGCCGCCGGCTTTCGCCCGGCGAGCGTGGCGCTGTGCACCGTGGGCCTGGCGATGGCCTCGTTCATGCAGGTGCTGGACACCACCATCGCCAACGTCTCGTTGCCGACCATCGCCGGCAATCTCGGCGCCAGCTCGCAGCAGGCCACCTGGGTCATCACCTCGTTCGCGGTCAGCACCGCGATCGCCCTGCCGCTGACCGGCTGGCTGAGCCGCCGCTTCGGCGAGACCAAGTTGTTCGTGTGGTCGACGCTGGCCTTTACCGTGGCCTCGTTGCTGTGCGGCCTGGCCCAGAGCATGGGCATGCTGGTGGTGTCGCGCGCGCTGCAGGGGTTTGTTGCCGGGCCGATGTACCCGATCACCCAGAGCCTGCTGGTGTCGATCTACCCGCGCGAAAAACGCGGGCAGGCGCTCGCCTTGCTGGCGATGATCACCGTGGTGGCGCCGATCGCCGGGCCGATCCTGGGTGGCTGGATCACCGACAACTACAGCTGGGAATGGATCTTCCTGATCAATGTGCCGTTGGGCATCATCGCCAGCAGTATTGTGGGTTCGCAGTTGCGCCATCGCCCCGAGCAGCTGGAAAAGCCGCGCATGGACTACATCGGCTTGATCCTGCTGGTGGTCGGCGTCGGTGCGCTGCAGCTGGTGTTGGACCTGGGCAACGACGAGGACTGGTTCTCTTCCGACAAGATCGTGGTGCTGGCTTGCGTCGCTGCTGTTGCGCTGGTGGTGTTCGTGATCTGGGAACTCACCGACAAGGATCCCATCGTCGATCTCAAGCTGTTCCGGCATCGCAACTTCCGCGCCGGCACACTGGCGATGGTGGTGGCCTATGCGGCGTTTTTCAGCGTGAGCCTGCTGATTCCGCAATGGCTGCAACGCGACATGGGCTACACCGCGATCTGGGCCGGCCTTGCCACCGCGCCGATCGGCATCCTGCCGGTGCTGATGACGCCATTCGTGGGCAAGTACGCGCTGCGTTTCGACCTGCGCATGCTCGCCACCGTCGCCTTTATCTTCCTGTCGTTCACCAGCTTCCTGCGCTCCAACTTCAACCTGCAGGTGGACTTCAGCCATGTGGCCACCGTGCAATTGGTGATGGGCGTGGGTGTGGCCTTGTTCTTCATGCCGGTGCTGCAGATTCTGCTCTCGGACCTGGACGGTCGCGAGATCGCCGCAGGTTCCGGCCTGGCCACCTTCCTGCGCACCCTGGGCGGCAGCTTCGCCGCATCGCTGACCACCTATCTGTGGGCACGCCGCACCCAGGTGCACCACGCGCACATCACCGAACACATCTCGGTCTACACCCCGGGCATGCAGGAGCAGGTCACCGCGATGGGGCAGGGCGACCTGCAACGCGGCGCGGCCTCGCTCAACAACATGATCAATCACCAGGCCTCGCAGATGGGCTTCAACGACATCTTCTACCTGCTCGGCTGGACGTTTCTGGCGATCATCTTCTTCCTGTGGCTGGCCAAACCGCCGTTCGGTGCGGGTGCCGGTGGTGCAGCGGCGGCGGGTGGGCATTAGGCGCGGGTGACAAGGTGCTTGGCCGCTCTAACGTCGGCTAAGACCACGACTTCATGCCGGTCTAGTGCAGAGCGCGTGATCTGCGACTTGGCTGCAGGGCCCTTGCCCGCCCACCCTCGCAGGACACGCCGCAAGTACGTTCTTGTAGGCGCTTATGCGGCATCCATGCCGCGTAAGGTCCCGCGGCGGTGGGCGGGCAAGAGCCAGTCAATATGGTCGGCGTGCGTAGCGCTTCGCAGAGCAACCAGCAAACCGTTTGGAGCGGTGAGGGCGCTGCGGCCTTGACCGACGCAGATGCGGAGATTCGTGTGTTCGCGCTCAATGTGTTGCTGTTTCCGGCGTCCCGCAATGCTGGACAGCCTTGCCGAGGCGTATGAGGCAAGCGGAGATCTCGCCCGTTCAAGCGCCATCCGGCAGGGCATCAAGGACATGCCCGCCCCGCCAGGGGAACAATGATCCGACCGAGGGCGTGAGGCCTCAGCTGTTTGTTGCTGGTTGCAGCCCGACTGCGCGGTTCGGTGGTGCGTCGCCGTTGTCGGGCTTCGGTTCGGCATGTTCGGTATCATGGCGCGGCGTGTCGTCCTGCAGGGGAGCGAGTAGTTGCAGTCGCTTGCCCTGGTAACGGAACTCGAGCGCGTCCTCTAACTGACGCAGTGCCTGCACCTGGGTGCATAGCGCGTTGGCGCTGGCCTCGATGGTGGACGCCTGGGCATCCAGCCTTGCATCCAGTTGGCCCTCCATCTGTTGGGCGCGTTTGTCGATTCCGTCCGAACGCCCGGTGACGATTTGCCAGAGCATGTGGCGCGCGATGCTGCCCTTGAATTGCTCGGTTTCGTGTTCGACGTAGTTTGCGAAGTTGCCGTCGAAGGCCTTCTGCTCCCAACGCCCCTTGCCCAGGGTGCCGTCGACATACGCGCGTGCGCGTTTGCGCAGCCGTTCGATCTTGCGGGCGTTGAGCGCACTGCCGGTCATGACCTCGATGACACCGCCGAGTGCGTCGTAACTGAGGTCGATCACCTGATAGGCAATGCCGGCAACCTGCGGCATCAGTGCGCGGGTGCGCTGTTCCATCTCCCCAAGGCGTCGTGCATCGGCCGTGCTGGTCTGCTGCAGCTTGTGGTCGATGCTCAGTTCGCCGCCGTGGAAGAAAATTTCGCGTGGCCAATCGCTGTCGCGGTAAAGCCAGATGCCGCCGCTGTCGGCGAGCACGTTGAACGGCGTGCCCAGACCGCATTGCTGCGAAGACACCTGCGCGCGATGGCGCGGGGCATCGTGTTTGTCGGTCTGCTGTGCCCGTGCATGCGGACTGACAACGGCCGGCAGCAGGGCAAGCCAGAGGAGGATGCGCATGGCGCGTGCTGCCGTCGTGGAGGCGTTGCGCATGGTCGCCACAGCGGCAACAGGTGGTCGCGTGTCGAAAGTCACTGACGCCGCGCCCTTGCGACGCTGCCGATCGGCAGACATCACCGATGCCGCACACCATCGTGAATCGTATGGCCCAGACGCAAAAAACCCCGCCAGAGCGGGGTTTTTTACGATCTACCGTGAGTCGTGGTGCCCAGGAGAGGACTCGAACCTCCACGAAGTTGCCCCCGCTAGCACCTGAAGCTAGTGCGTCTACCAATTCCGCCACCTGGGCGACTCAGGACGCGAATTGTGCAAGTTGCGCGCGACGCTGTCAACGCATCCGGCACAAATTTTTCGTGGTGGCCGGTGCCTGCCGGCGACGGGAGAAGACAGCGTGGCGGACATGCGCACTGCATGCCCGCCACCACACCGGATTACGGCAGCTGCGCCGCCTGCAAGCTGACCTCCGCACTCTGCACCGGTTCGCCTGCCGAACGTGCCAGCTGCACGCGATAGGTGCCGGCGGCAATCGTCCAGTGACGCGCCTTGGCATCGAAGTCGGCCAGCGTCTTGGGTTCGGCGATCACCTGCACGGCGCGCTTTTCGCCCGGCTTGAGCGTGAGCTTCTGCCAGCCGATCAGGCGCAGCGGGGTGGCATGGCCGTCGGGCAGGGTGACGTAGAGCTGCGGCACGGCGGCGCCTTCGCGCTGGCCGATGTTTTCCACCTCGAAGTTCGCCGTGAGCTGGCTGCCGTTGGCTTCCACGCGCAGCCCGCCCATGCGGAACTGCGTGTACGACAGGCCATGGCCGAATGGATAACGCGGGGTCAGCTTGCGCGCGGCAAACCACTTGTAGCCGACGTTGGCGCCTTCGATGGCGTAGTCGATGCTGTCTTCGCCCGGCTTGGCCGGCTTGAAGCCCAGGCCCGGGATCGAGGGACGCGGCAGCTGCGATTCGTCCACCGGCCAGGTCACCGGCAGATGGCCGGAAGGGTTCACCGCGCCGGTCAGCAGGTTGGCGATCGCCTCACCGCCGCCGATGCCGGGATACCACGCCTGCAATACCGCCGGCACGCGCTCGGCCCAGGGCATGCGCACCGGGCCGTTGGTTTCCAGCACCACGGTGGTCTTGGGGTTGGCCTTGGCCACCGCCTCGATCAAGGCATCCTGGTTGTCGGGCAATTGCATGTCCGGCAGGTCCACCGATTCGGCCGACCATTGGGTGGCGAACACGATCGCCACATCGGCAGCCTTGGCCGCGCGTGCCGCGGCAGCGCGGTCCTTGCCGTCGACATAATCGATCTGCACGTTCGGCAACGCGGCGCGCAGCGCCTGCAGCGGCGAGGACGGATGGATGATCACCGGGCCGGGCCAGGTGGTCGGATTGAGGCCGGGTACGGCGTTGCCACCGTTGATGGTGTAGTCCACACGCGAGGAACCGCCGCCGGACATCACGCCCTTGTCGGCATACCCACCGATCACCGCGATGCGGCGCACCTCCTTGGATAGCGGCAAAGTGGCCTGCTCGTTACGCAGCAGCACGCTGCCTTCCTCGGCAACATGCTGCGCGGACAGCTGCCCGGCCTTGCCATCGATCGGCTGGCGCTGGGTGGGATGATCGAACGCGCCATGCGCGAACAGGCTGCGCAGCACGCGCTTGACCATGTCGTCAAAGCGCGCGCGCGGCACCACGCCGGCCGACACCGCCATGCGCAACGGCGCGTCGAAGAACACCGCCGCGTCGAACACTTCGCCAGCCGATTGCTGATCGAGTCCGGCCAGGGCCGCCTTGGAGCCGCTATGCACGCCGCCCCAGTCGGACATCACGTAGCCGGGGTATTTCCATTCCTGCTTGAGCACCTGGTTGAGCAGGTAATCGTGCTCGCAGCCGTAGATGCCGTTGATCTTGTTGTAGGAGCACATCACCGAGGCCGGGTCGCCGATCTTCAAGGCGATCTCAAACGCCAGCAGGTCCGATTCGTGCATCGCCTGCTCGCCGATCTCGGCGCTGTGGAAATTGCGTCGCGTCTCCATGTCGTTGAGCGCGTAGTGCTTCATCGTCGACAGCACGTGCTCGCTCTGCACGCCGCGGATCGACTCGCCGACCATGGTGCCGGCCAGCAGCGGGTCTTCGCCGGCATATTCGAAATTGCGTCCGTTGCGCGGGTCGCGCTGCAGGTTGACGCTGCCAGCCAGCAGCACATTGAAGCCCTGCTGCCAGGATTCACGGCCCATGGTCTTGCCGCCGGCATAGGCCAGCTGTGGATTCCAGCTCGACGCGGTCGACGGGCCGGACGGCATCGCGGTGGCGAAGTCGCCCTTGCGGATGCCGCCGGGATTGGTCACGCCCACGCCGGCATCGGCCAGTTGCTGCGCCGGGATGCCCAGCCGTGGGACGCCGGGGACATAGCCGGCCGAGCCCAGCGCGCCCTCGGGCTTGGGAATCTTGTCGGTGCCCAGGCCGAAGTAGCTGCGCAGCATCTGGAATTTTTCGTCCTCGCTCATCTGCGCGAGCAGACGGTCGGCGCGCTGGTCCGCGGTCAGCGCGGTGTCCATCCACGGCTGCGCTGCGGCGGCGGTCTGTGCGCCGAGCGGGGCGGCAAACGCGGTGCTGACGCCAAGGGCGATGGCCAACGCAAGACGGCGTGGACTGGAGTGTGTAAACGGTTTCATATCGAGATGGGGCACGGGTGGTCCTTGTGGTGCGGTTGCAATCAGGGAGGGCACCGCGGTGCCCGGGTTCGAAAGGCGCGCGTGCGCGCCGAATCAGGTGTTTGCCGGAAGCGGGCGCCGGCTCAGAACTGCGTCTGTGCCGTGCGTAGCACCGGATACAGGCGGTAGCGCTCGTCCCAGGAGGCGTGCAGGCGCGCGAAGAATTCCAGGCGTGCCTTCGGGTCGGCCGCGAAGGCCGCATCGCTGGCCAGACGCTGTTCGAATTGCGCCTTCACTGCCGGGTCGCGCTCGAGCATGTCGCGCGCGACCTCTTCGGCGACGTAGTCCTCCATGTATTCCTTGCGCTCGAATGCGGTGTTGAACAGGCCCCATTGCAGCAGTGAATCCGGCGCCTGCGGTTCCAGCATCGCCATCACCAGGCGCGACCTGGCCTGGGCGATCGGAACGAACAAGGAGCCGGCCGGCACGGTGCGGGTTTCATCGCGCCATTGCCCGGTGATCTCCAGGTTCTGGTGGCCTTCGTTGGAACGCGCGGCAAACGTTGCCTTGTCGGCACGGAAGCTCTGCACCGGATGGGCGGCAGTGGTGGCGATGGTGTCGAAGGCGATGCCGTGCAGGCGCAGTTTCTCCGCCACCAGCGCCGCTTGCGCGGCAGGCACCAGGTAGCCGCCGCGTGGCGCATCGACCACCACGTCCGGCTTGATCTGATCGCGTAACGGCACCTTCCAGAGTTGTGGCCTGGTCTCGTCGTAGCGCGTCATCAACGCGCCGGAAATCGGCGAGGGCGTCCGCGTGTAGGCGTAACCACGGAAGGCCACGGTGCGTGCGGCCGGGCCGGCAGCGAAGCTCAACGGCTCCATCTCGCCGGCCAGCCTGGTGGCGCGCTGATCGGCCGCCAGCGCATCGGCGCGCCAGCGGGCGCCGTTGCGCGCGGCCTGCTGCAGCACGGACACGATGGCGTTGCAGGTGACGCGTACGCGCACCGGGTAGGTCTTCCACGAGTGCGTTTCCACCAGCATGCCGAAGCGGTTGCGCAACAGGAAATAGCCATGCGAAAACCGCGGCGGCGACACGTCGTCGGCAAAGCCCGAGGTCGGGTCGTCCTCGTGCACGAATGAGGGGTAATACGGCAGCGGCAGCGAGCCCTGTCTGGACAGGTCGGCAATCACCGCATCGCGCCAGCGCGTGCCGTCGCGTTGCAGCGTGGCATCGCCGGCGTGCACGGGCTCCACCTGCACCGATACGTCGTGCTCGAACTTGGCACCATCGGTGACGTGCAGGTCCACGTACATCAACGGATCCCACTGCTGCACCAGCCGCAGCATCGCCTGCATTTCCGGCGCGTCGGCCTTGAGGTAGTCGCGATTGAGATTGAGGTTCTGCGCGGTGGTGCGCCAGCCCATCTGCTCGGGGCCACGTTGATTGGGTCGGTTCCAGGCGCCGAAGCGCTCGTGGCCGTCGACGTTGAACACCGGCACGAACACCCAGACCAGTTTGTCGAGCACACCTTTGCCGGTTTTGCCGTCCAGCAATTCGCGCAAGGCCAGAAAGCCCGCGTCCTTGCCGTCGATCTCGCCGGCATGGATGCCGCCTTGCACCAGCACCACCGGCAACTTGCGCTGCGCAGCGCTGTCGGCATCCAGTGCGCCGCTGGTGGAGACGATCAGCGCCTTCATCGGCCGGCCTTCCGGGGTGGTACCGAACTCGATGCAGCGCACCGCCTGCGGGTAGCGCTGCGCAAAGGCATCGCAGAGCGCGATGACTTCATCGTAGCGTCCGGTTTGCGCAAACCCGCTGCGCTCGGCCTGGGTGGTCAGCGGTTCGGCGGCCAGTGCGGCAGGGGCGGTGGTCAGCAGCAACAGGCTCAGGGCCAGGCGGGTGAAGCGGGGCATCCAGCGGTCCAGTGTTCCAGGAAAACGTTTGCAATGTAGCCGAGCCGGCGCAGCAGGCCAATCTGCACTGCGTCATGACTTGCGTGTGATCGGCGTGGTTGCGGCGTACCGACAGGTTTTTTTGGCACGCCTGGGCCGGAGGACGTGTCAGGCGCACCGCAACGGTGGCAACGAGCGCGCCGACTTCGATGCATGCAGCGGTGCACCTTGGGCCTTATCCAATGGTCGCGATGGCGGCCAACCGGCGGCCGCCGGTACGATAGCGCGTGTTTTCTGCTCGACCGGACTGCCCTTGACCACTTCCACCTTGCCGGGCCCCACTGCCGGTGCGCGGCTGCCGCGCCAGATACCCTTCATCATCGGCAACGAAGCCTGCGAGCGTTTCAGCTTCTACGGGATGCGCAACATCCTGGTGCAGTTCCTGATCACCTCGCTGCTGTTGCAGGAGGTCAGCGGACCCGGCCGCGAGGCGGAGGCCAAGCACATCCTGCACAGCTTCATGATCGGGGTGTTTTTCTTCCCGTTGCTCGGCGGTTGGCTGGCCGATCGCTTCTTCGGCAAATACAACACCATCCTGTGGTTCAGCCTGGTGTATTGCGCCGGGCATGCCTGCCTGGCGCTGTTCGAAGGCAGCCGCAACGGCTTCTTCCTCGGGCTGGGCCTGATCGCGCTGGGGGCGGGCGGCATCAAGCCGCTGGTGGCCTCGTTCATGGGCGACCAGTTCGACCAGTCCAACAAGCACCTGGCCAAGGTGGTGTTCGACGGCTTCTACTGGATCATCAACTTCGGCTCGTTGTTCGCCTCGTTGTTGATCCCGCTGGCGCTGAAGAATCTGGGCCCGGCGTGGGCATTCGGCATTCCCGGCATCCTGATGTTCGTGGCCACGCTGGTGTTCTGGCTGGGCCGCAGGCGCTATGTGCGGGTGCCATTGCCGCCGAAGGACCCGCACGGCTTCGGTGCGGTGGTGCGCACCGCATTGCTGACACAGGCGCCGGGGCAGGGACGTCCGGGGCTGATGCTGGCAGTGCTGTCGGTACTGCTGGCGCTGGCCTGCTTTGCGCTGGTTGACCAGCTCGGCATCGTCATCTGCCTGTGCATGGCGCTGGTGCTGTTGCTGGCCGGCATCGGCGGCGGCACCTGGTGGCAGCTGGAGCGCGCGCGCGGCATCCATCCCGATACCGCGGTCGAAGGCGTGCGCGCGCTGCTGCGGGTGCTGGTGATCTTCGCGCTGGTGACGCCGTTCTTTTCACTGTTCGACCAGAAGGCCTCGACCTGGGTCCTGCAGGGGCGCGAGATGACGATGCCGGCCTGGTTCACCGCCTCGCAGATGCAGGCGCTCAATCCGCTGCTGGTGATGCTGCTGATCCCGTTCAACAATCTGGTGCTGTACCCGCTGCTGCGGCGTGGCGGCTGGGAGCCCACCGCGCTGCGCCGCATGACCTGCGGCATCGCGTTCAGCAGCCTGGCCTGGATCGCGGTCGGTGCCATCCAGATCAGCATGGACGGCGGCGAGCCGATGCATATTGCCTGGCAGATCCTGCCCTATGCGCTGCTGACCTTCGGCGAGGTGCTGGTGTCGGCCACCGGGATCGAGTTCGCCTACAGCCAGGCGCCGCCGTCCATGAAGGGCGTGGTGATGAGCTTCTGGTATCTGACCACCACGGTGGGCAATCTATGGGTGCTGCTGTCGAACGTGGCAGTGCGCAACGCCACGGTGACCTCCCACATCGCCGATACTGGGCTCAGCGAAGCGGCATTTTTGATGTTCTTCTTCGCGGCCTTCGCGTTCCTGGCGGCACTGGCCTTCGGCCTGTACGCGCGCGGGTATCGCATGGTCGACAATTACCGTTCTGCCTGAGGTCCGCATGATTACCCTGATCCTGATCGCCATCACCGGCATCGTCTCGTGGATGGCGTTCAACAACCGCAAGCTGGCCGACCGCCTGATCCTGTGGCCGCCGGCGCTGGACAAGCACAAGCAGTACGACCGCCTGGTCACCTACGGTTTCATCCATGCCGACCTGGGCCACCTGGTCTTCAACATGATCACGCTGTTCTTCTTCGGCCGGGTGATCGAAAACGTGATGACCCAGCTGACCGGCAGCGTGCTGACCTATCCGCTGTTCTATCTGGCGGCGCTGGTGGTCTCGATCCTGCCCAGCTATCTGAAGAACCAGAAGAACCCGAACTATCTCAGCCTGGGCGCCTCCGGCGCGGTGTCGGCGGTGTTGTTCGCCTTCATCCTGCTGCAGCCGTGGACCATCATCCTGGTGCTGTTCATTCCGGCGCCGGCGATCATCTACGCGGTGTTCTATGTCGGCTACAGCCTGTGGATGGACCGCCGCGGCGGCGATCGCATCAACCACAGCGCGCACCTGGCCGGTGCCGCGTTCGGCGTGATGTTCATGCTGATCATGGAGCCGCGCGTGCTGCAGGTATTCATGGAGCAGCTGTCCCATCCGCGTTTCGGCTGACCGGTTGGCAAACCGACCGCCGGCAACCGGTGGCACGCGCGGTTAGGTCAAAGGTGTCGGGATGGGCAGGTCGCGTCGGGCGACCGGACCAGGACCATCGCGGCGAGTGCGCGAGCGGTCCTGGCGAGTGGTGCGATGCCGGCTCAGGCCGCGTCGCGGTTCTGGTCGCCAGCGACGCTGCCGGTGGGCACCGACCCGTAGGCCTGCTGCAGGCGCTGGTACACCGTGTCGTTGAGCTGCGCGAAGTCGGGGTTGTGGGTGTCGCCCTTGATGGCGAACTGGAACAGGCCTTCCAGCAGCGAGCTATCGCTGTCTGCGCCGTGTCCTGCCGAATCGTTGTGCATGCGGTGACTCCTCGTAGATAAGGCGAAGGCATCGGCGATCGCGCCGGCCCAGCTTGCAACGGGCGCCTTCGGCTCAGCTATCGGCGCGGCGCGAGCGAACTTAAGTGCCAGTTCGGCAGGCTGCGCGGGCGGTCACAGCATCGATTCATTTTCACGCAGGCGCGGCGCCGCGCTGGTCACACTGCTCGCCATCGTCACTGCCTCGTGCAGACCACCATGGAGGCAGCGACAGTGCAGGCAGACCACGATTCCACGCAGCAGCGCTTCAGCGTAGACACCGATGGACAGCATGCCGAACTGGCATACCGTCTGGAAGGTGAGCGCATGACCATCACCCATACGCATGTGCCCGACGCGATCGGTGGACGCGGCATTGCCGCAGTGCTGGTGGAGGCTGCCTTGGCGCATGCGCGCCAGCAGGGCTACAAGGTCGTACCTGCCTGCAGTTATGCCGAGGCGTATATCCGGCGGCACCAACAGTTTCAGGATCTGCTGGCCTGATCGCCGGCAGCGTGTCTTTGCAGATGTATCGATGGGGAGCAGGTGGGAATGGGGCGGTTGTCAGGAGTGAACGCAGTCCGGGGCTTGCTGGTGCTGGCCGTGTTGGCAGGATGTACGCAGCGCGAGCCGACGACGGCCGAATCGGCACAGCCGGCCGCTGACGCCGCCGCCGCCGCGGCACCGCCGGCCGAGCCCGTGCTGGTGCAAAGCGGCCCGCTGGAGGATGTGATCGAGCACGCGCCCGCCTATATGGTGGGTATCAGTTATCCGCGCGGGCTGGACGCGTTTCCCGAGCTGACCGCACTGATCCGCAGCTATGCGCAGGCAGCACGTACCGAGCTCATGGAAGCGGTCTCCGGGCTCGGCAACGACAAGCCGGCCGCACCCTACGAGTTGTCGCTGGCGTTCGAGACCGTGTTGCAGACACCGGACCTGATCGTCGTGTCCGCCGACGGCAGCCGCTATACCGGTGGTGCGCATGGCGAGCCGTTGGTGGCGCGCTTCGTCTGGCTGGTCAAGGAGCGCAAGCAATTGACCGCGCAGGCCTTGATTCCGGATCCGGCAGGCTGGGAAAGGATCGGGCGCGAGGTGGCCGTGCAATTGCACAACGCCGCCAGCCAGCGCGTGGAGGCCGATCGCGTGCCGGTCGAAGAACAGGCCGAGCAGCTGGCCTCTGCCGATCGCATGATTGCCGAAGGCACTGCCGCGCAGGTCGACAACTTTGCCCAGTTCGTACCGGTGCTCAATCCGGCAGGGCAGATCACCGCGCTTCGGTTCGTGTTTCCGCCGTATCAGGTCGGGCCGTATTCGGATGGGACGCAAACGGCCGAGGTCGCTGCCTCGACAGTGTTGGCCTCGGTCGCGCCGGAATATGTACATCTCTTCGCACGCTGAGGTGTCACCCCACAGATGATGTGATTGAATGGCTTGGCCATTCAGTAATGTAAGCAAACGGGTGATATGAGTAGTTTCGATCCAACCGCAAGTCGCGTGGACCACACCTGTGTGCGCTATCCGGCGTTTCCGCGTGAACCGGCCGTTCTGGTGCGGCTGATCAAGCACCTCTACAAGCGACTGCATACGCAGGGGTGCGCGCGGTTGAAGCCATACGGCATCAGCCCGCCGGAATACGAGATTCTGATGATGCTCTACGGCACCCCGGAGCAGGCGATCACGCCCACCGAAGTGGCCGAAGCCGCCAGCGAAAAGCCGGCTAACATCACCCGGCTCACCGATCAGTTGTGCGAGAAGGGCCTGATCGCGCGTGGCAGCAGCCCGGACGATCGGCGCAAGATCATGCTGACCTTGCAGCCGGCAGGCCTGGCGTTGATCAACAGCCTGCTTCCCGACGCCTGCACGCTGCTCAATGCAGAGACCTCCAGCATCAGCGATGCCGAGCAGGTGCGGCTGGAAAAGCTGTTGAGGAAATTGCTCGAGGGCGTGGATTCGGTCGAGCTCTGAGCGCGGCGGCTGCGGCTCGCGCAGCCCGCTTCATCGCGACCATCAAAAACGCCGCCCGGATCGCTCCGGGTGGCGTCTTGGTTTCAACGCAGTGCGATTACGGCTTGGACTGCGGCACTTCCGGCGTGGCGCCATCGCCACCTTGCGCACTCAGGCCGCGCTTCTCGAGCAGGGGCTCGATCTGCGGCGCATGGCCGGCAAAGTTCTGGAACAGTTCCATCGCATCGACGCTGCCGCCGCGCGAGAGCAGGGTCTGACGGAAGCGATCGCCGTTGGCGCGGCTCAGCCCGCCGTGCTGCTTGAACCACTGCTGGGTGTTGGCGTCGAGCACTTCCGACCAGATGTAGGCGTAATAACCGGCCGCGTAACCGCCCATGATGTGACTGAAATACGGGGTCTTGTAGCGCGGCGGCACCGGCGCGTAGGCGATGCCGTCCTGCTGCAGGGCCTTGGCTTCGAATGCCATCACGCCGGCGGCATCGGGCACCTGGCTGGCGCTGATCTGGTGCCAGTTCTGATCGAGCATGGCCGCACCCAGATACTCGGTGGTGGCAAAGCCCTGGTTGAACTTGGAGGCGGCAATCACCTTGTCCAGCAGCGCCTGCGGCATCGGCGTGCCGTTCTGGTAATGCTTGGCGTAGTTCTTCAGGATCGACGGCTCGTCGGCCCACATCTCGTTGACCTGCGAGGGGAACTCGACGAAGTCGCGCGGCACGCTGGTGCCGGAGAAATACGGGTATTTAACGTCCGAGAACATGCCGTGCAGCGCATGGCCGAACTCATGGAACATGGTGGTCACCTCGTCCCAGGTCAGCAGCGTCGGCTGGCCGGCCGGTGGCTTGGGGATGTTGAGGTGATTGGCGACCACCGGCTTGAAACCGGTCAGCGCCGACTGCGACACGTAGGAGTTCATCCAGGCACCGCCGCGCTTGGATTCGCGTGCATACATGTCGGCGATGAAGATCGCCAGCTGCTTGCCGTCGGCGTCGAACACGTCATAGACCGTGATGTCGTCGCGGTAGGTCGGCAGGTCGGTGCGCTGCTTGAAGGTCAGGCCGTATTCCTGATTGGCCGCATAGAACACGCCGTTTTCCAGCACGTTCTTCAGCTCGAAGTACGGCTTGAGCTGGGATTCGTCGAAGTTGTACTTGGCCTGGCGCACCTTCTCGCTGTAGTAGGCCCAGTCCCAGGCTTCGAGCTTGAACGTCGGCTTGCGCGCGGCCTTCTGCTCCTTGTCGATCATCGCCTGCAGATCGGCGGCCTCGCGCTTGGCATTGGCCACCGCCGCCGGCGCCAGCTTGCCCAGCATCGCGTTGACCGCCTCTGGTGTCTTGGCGGTCTGGTTTTCCAGCGAATAGGCAGCGTAGGTCGGGAAGCCGAGCAGCTTGGCCTTGTCGGCACGCAGCTTCATGATGCGCGCCACCAGTGCGGTGTTGTCGTACTGGCCACCGTGGCTGCCACGCGACACCGAGGCATCGTAGATCTTCTTGCGTAGTTCGCGATTCTTCAGCTGCGTCAGCGGCGGCTGGCCGGTGGTGTTGAGCAGCGCGATCACGTACTTGCCGTCGAGCTTGCGCGCCTTGGCGGCTTCGGCGGCAGCGGCAATCTGCTCCTCGGACAGGCCATCGAGCTGCTTGACGTCATCGACGACAACGGCGGCGGCATTCACTTCCGCCAGCACGTTCTGGCTGAAGGTGGTGCCCAGGTTGGCCAGCTCGGCATTCATCGCCTTGAGCGTGGTCTTGTCGGCATCGGAGAGCTTGGCGCCGTCGCGTACGAAATCGCTGTAGTACTTCTCGACCAGGCGCACGCCCTGGGCGTCCAGGCCCAGCTTGCTGCGTTGGTCGTACAGGGTCTGGATACGCGCGAACAGCTTGCCATTGAGCGAGATTGCATCACGGTGCGCGGCGAACTTCGCCGAATAGTCGGCCTGCAGTTTCTTGCGCGCGTCGTTGGTGTCGGCACCGACCAGGTTGAAGAACACCGTGGTGGCGCGATCCAGCGTGGCGCCGCTTTTTTCCAGCGCGATGAGGGTGTTGTCGAAGCTCGGCTTGGCCTTCTGGTTGGCGATCTTTTCCACTTCCTTCAACTGCTCGGTCATGCCGGCGTCGAAAGCGGGTGCGAAATCGCTGTCCTTGATCTTGTCGAACTGCGGGTAGTGCAGCGGCAGCGTGCTGTCGGCAAAGAAGGGGTTGGCTTGGGTGGCGGCCTGCGTGGTGGCGGGTGCGGCGATGCTGTAGGACGGCATGGCAAGTCCCAGGGAGGCGGCCAGGGCAAAGGCGAGACGGGTGGTCAAGAGGATGGCTCCAAAGTGCGAACCGCCGAGGCTACCCCAGCCGGGCCGGACAGGCGTGTGACAAAAGGCATGGCTGCACGGTCATTACGATGCCATCAGGCGGGCACGAGCGTTGCTGGTCTTGTGTGCACACGACCGATGACACCATGCGCATGCCGCCGCCGGGCGGGCGCTGCCTGTCTACGGTGCGGCGTGTTCCACCCGGCTGCATTCCGGCTGCTCGGCGGGCAGCGATGTCTCGATCAGTCCGCCTGACGGATGCTGGCCGGTAGCGCGCCGTGGTAGCGGCCGGCAACGGTCGGAACCAGCGGGAAGGGTCAGATGGCTGCGGCGACGCATGCGTTGAAAAACGCCTCTTCCGGATGACGCGCTCGGCGACCGCGATGCGACGCTGCCGGCTGCTGGGTTACGCTGCCCACCTCGCATACTTCAGGGCAGCCATGAGCGATATCTCCACGTTCGCATTCACCGACCTGGAAGGCCGGCCCCGCTCGATGCGCGATTA
Organism: Xanthomonas sp. LMG 8993; assembly: GCF_009835065.2. NCBI lineage: Bacteria > Pseudomonadati > Pseudomonadota > Gammaproteobacteria > Lysobacterales > Lysobacteraceae > Xanthomonas > Xanthomonas sp. LMG 8993. Next base: position 464,257 of record NZ_QVIF02000001.1, read on the forward strand.
CGCCGGCAAGGTGGTGCTGGTGGTCAATGTCGCTTCGAAATGCGGATTTACTCCGCAGTACGCAGGCCTGCAGGCGCTGTGGCAGCGCTATCGCGAGCGTGGTCTGGTGGTGATCGGGTTTCCCTGCGATCAGTTCGGTCATCAGGAGCCGGGCGATGCCGCGCAGATCCGCCAGTTCTGCTCGCTCGATTACGCGGTGGATTTTCCGCTGGCCGAGAAGGTCGAAGTCAATGGCAGCGGCGCGCATCCGCTGTGGCAATGGCTCAAGCGCGAACAGCGCGGCGTGCTGGGATCGGAGGCGATCAAGTGGAATTTCACCAAGTTCCTGATCGGCCGCGATGGCGCGGTGCTGGAGCGTTACGCCCCGACCACCAAACCGGACGCGCTGGCTGCGGACATCGAGCGCGCGCTAGTTGAATCGTAGGAGCGCACCTGGGCGCGACGAGGCATTCCCGGGAACGCTTCGTCGCGCCCGGGTGCGCTCCTACGATAGTGCATGCCGGCGTCGCGGTCTGCGTAAACGCCGCATCGCGCGGGCGTTTCGCGCGCGCCGCATCACTTCTCGACGAAGGCGCGCTCGAACACGTAATGCCCCGGCGTGCCGATGCGTGGCGAGGTCTGGAAGCCACGCGCATCCAGCAAGCTGCGCAGGTCGGCCAGCATCTGCGGGCTGCCGCAGATCATGAAGCGGTCGTTGGTCGGATCCAGCGGCGGCAACCCGAGCGTCTGCTGCATGCGGCCGTCGGCCATCAGCTCGGTCAGGCGGCCCTGGTTGGCGAACGCCTCACGCGTCACCGCCGGGTAGTACAGCAACTTCTCGCGCAGGATGTCGCCGAGGAATTCGTGCTGCGGCAGCTCGCGCTCGAAGTAGTCGCGATAGGCCAGATCCTGCACGAAGCGCACGCCCTGGGTCAGGATCACCTTGTCGAAACGCTCGTAGGTTTCCGGGTCCTTGATCACCGACAACCACGGCGCCAGACCGGTACCGGTGCCCAGCAGGTACAGGTTGCGGCCCGGGTGCAGGTCGCTGATCAGCAGCGTGCCGGTGGGCTTCTTGCCGACCAGTACCTTGTCGCCCGGCTGGATGTGCTGCAGCCGCGAGGTCAGCGGGCCGTCCGGCACCTTGATGCTGAAGAACTCCAGGTGTTCTTCCCAGTTGGCGCTGGCGATCGAGTAAGCGCGCAGCAGCGGCCGCGTCTCGGTCTCCAGACCGATCATCACGAACTGCCCGTTCTCGAAGCGGAAGCCGGCATCGCGGGTGGTGGTGAAGCTGAAGTAGGCATCGGTCCAGTGACGGACCTCAAGCACCGTTTCGGTGCCGAAAGCGGAAGACATACCGGTAAGTGTCGTGGGAAGAGTACCCGGCAATTCTACCTCAAGCAGGCCAAATGAGAGGGGCTCTCATTTGGCCGGCTGGGATTCGGGAGTCGGGATTGGGGATTCGCAAGAGCAGATCCTGGGTCCCGGACGCGCCGGGCTCGCGCATGAGCCAGCAGCTCTTACCAATCCCCAATCCCGAATGCCCAATCCCCGGCCTCACCGATACCCCGCCGCCTGCAATTCGAACAGCTCCGCATAGCGCCCGCCCTGGGCCATCAGTTCGGCATGGGTGCCGTTGGCCTCGATGCGGCCCGCGGCCAGCACCAGGATGCGGTCGGCCATGCGCACGCTGGAGAAGCGGTGCGAGATCAGCACCGCGGTGCGGTTGTCCGACAGCTCCTTGAAGCGCTGGAACACCTCGAACTCGCTGCGCGCATCCAGGGCGGCGGTGGGTTCGTCCAGGATCATCAGCTGCGCATCGCGCATGTAGGCGCGGGCGATGGCGATCTTCTGCCATTGCCCGCCGGACAGGTCCACGCTGTTCTTGAAGCGGCGCCCGACCAGTTGGTCGTAGCCATCGGGCAGGCTGTCGATCAGCTCGCCGGCCATCGCACGCTGCGCAGCGGCGCGGATGCGTGGCGCATCGTCCATCGCATCGACCTGGCCGACACCGATGTTCTCGCCCACGCTCAGGTGATAGCGCACGAAGTCCTGAAAGATCACGCCCAGGTTGGCGCGCACATCGTCCAGGTCGTAGTCGCGCAGGTCGCGGCCATCGAGCAGGATGCGGCCCTCGTCCGGGTCGTACAGCCGCGCCAGCAGCTTGACCAGTGTGGTCTTGCCGGCGCCGTTTTCGCCGACCAGCGCCAGCACTTCGCCGGCACGCAGCTCGAAATCCAGATGCCGCACCGTCCACTGCTCGGCATCCGGGTAGCGGAAGCCCACGTCCTCGAACACGAAGCCCTGGCGGATCGGTCGCGGCACCGGCAGCGCGTTCGGGCGCGAGCGGATCTCCGGCACGATGTTGAAGAACGAATACAGATCGTCCAGATACAAGGCCTGGCCGGCGACCTGCGAGAACCCGATCAGCAGACCTTCGAGCAACTGGCGCAGGCGCAGGAAACTGCCGGCCAGGAAGGTCAGATCGCCGATGCTGAAATCGCCGCGCACGGTGCGCCAGGCGATGTAGCCATAGGCCATGTAGTAGCCCAGCGTGCCCAGCGCGGCCAGCAATGCGCCCCACAACGCGCGCTTGCGCGCCAGTGCGCGGTTGGCCTGGAAGAACTTGTCGGCCAGACGGCGATAGCGTGCGATCAGGAAGCGGTGCAGGTTGAGGATCTTGACTTCCTTGGCGGTCTCGACGCTCGCGCCGACCTGGCGCAGGTAGTCGAGCTGGCGCCGCTCCGGTGTCCACTGGAAGTTGAGCGAATAGCCCAGCGCATTGAAATGCGCCTCGCCGATGAAGGCCGGGATCAGCGCGATCGCCAGCAGCAGGATCAACCATGGCGCGTACACCACCAGGCCCACCGCCAGGCTGACCACGGTGATGGCGTCCTGCACCTGGCCGAACAGCTGGCTCATCAGGTTCATGCGGTTCATGGTCTGGCGCCGCGCGCGATCCAGCTTGTCCTGCCGGTCGGGGTCTTCGAAGTCCTCCAGATCCAGCTGCGCGGCATGCTCCATCAGGCGCACGCTGGCGGCGTTGTTGAACAGCTCCGACAACAAGGCATCGGCGTAGCCGACCAGCCGGCCGAGCAGGTCCGAGCCGATCGCCAGGGCCAGTTCCAGCGCCAGCAATTCCAGCAGCCGGTTCAGCCGGCCGCTGCCCAGCGCCTGCGTCAGCGAGTCGAAGGCCGGCGGTTGACCGACCAGGTGGATGGCCTCGTCGATGATCAGTTTGCCGATATACAACGAGGCCACCGGCATCAACGCGCGCAGCACGCGCAAGCCGATGCTGCTGGCGCTCAGCCAGCGGCTGGTCTGCCAGATCTGGCGCAGGAAGGGCGGCAGGTTGCGCAGCGCATCCAGGCGCTCGCGCAGGGTGGGGCCGGTACGGGGAGCGGCAGGCGCAGGGGCGCCGGAACGGGAGGCTGACATCGGCTTAGTGTGCAGCGCCACGCGTCGGCGCGGGGTGTTGGAGGTGCACCGCGCCCACGGCGGACTGCGTGCGCTGCCGACTGCACGCGTGCAAGGCAATGCGGTCGATGGCCTGCAGTGTGCCCGTACCGCGGGGCAGCCCCCGCGCGCGATCGCAGGCCCGATCAATCGCCTCGATTGACGCAACGCCCGGACACGCCGGGAGTTTCGACTAAAATGGCCGGATTGCCCCCGCCAGCCGTAGAGCCAGCCGTGACCTCGATCAAGCAGGAAGACCTCATCCAGTCCGTCGCCGACGCGTTGCAGTACATCAGCTACTACCACCCGGTCGACTACATCAGGAACCTGTCCGCTGCCTACGAGCGCGAAGAGTCGCCGGCGGCCAAGGACGCCATCGCGCAGATCCTGATCAACTCGCGCATGTGCGCCGAAGGCCATCGCCCGATCTGCCAGGACACCGGCATCGTCACCGTGTTCCTGGAGATCGGCATGCAGGTGCGCTGGGACGACGCCACGATGGGCGTGGAAGACATGGTCAACGAAGGCGTGCGCCGCGCCTACAACCACCCCGACAACAAGCTGCGCGCCAGCGTGCTGGCCGACCCGGCCGGCAAGCGCACCAACACCCGCGACAATACCCCGGCGGTGGTCAACACCAAGATCGTGCCTGGCCACCATGTCGAAGTGATCGTCGCGGCCAAGGGCGGCGGTTCGGAGGCCAAGAGCAAGTTCGCCATGCTCAACCCGTCCGACTCCATCGTCGACTGGGTGCTCAAGACCGTGCCGACCATGGGCGCCGGCTGGTGCCCGCCGGGCATGCTCGGCATCGGCATCGGCGGCACTGCCGAAAAGGCCATGCTGCTGGCCAAGGAAGCGCTGATGGAGCCGATCGACATCGTCGACCTGCAGGCGCGCGGTGCGTCCAATCGCGCCGAAGAACTGCGGCTGGAACTCTACGAAAAGGTCAACGCGCTCGGCATCGGCGCGCAGGGCCTGGGCGGCCTGACCACGGTGCTGGACATCAAGGTCAAGGATTACCCGACCCATGCGGCGAACCTGCCGGTGGCGCTGATTCCCAACTGCGCGGCCACCCGCCATGCGCACTTCACCCTGGACGGCAGCGGCCCGGTGATGCTGGACCCGCCGTCGCTGGAAGACTGGCCCAAGCTCACCTACAACCCGACCAATGCGCGCCGGGTCAACCTGGACACCATCACCCGTGAGGAAGTGGCCAGCTTCAAGCCGGGCGAGGTGGTGCTGCTCAACGGCAAGCTGCTGACCGGCCGCGACGCCGCGCACAAGCGCATGATCGACATGCTCAACAAGGGCGAAACCTTGCCGGTCGACTTCACCAACCGCTTCATCTATTACGTCGGCCCGGTCGACCCGGTGCGCGATGAGGTGGTCGGCCCGGCCGGCCCGACCACCGCCACGCGCATGGACAAGTTCACCCGCCAGATGCTGGAGCAGACCGGCCTGCTGGGCATGGTCGGCAAGTCCGAGCGCGGCGATGCGGCGATCGAGGCGATCCGCGACAACAAGGCCGTGTATCTGATGGCGGTCGGCGGCTCGGCGTACCTGGTGTCCAAGGCGATCAAGGCCGCACGCGTGCTGGCATTCGAAGACCTGGGCATGGAAGCGATCTACGAATTCGAGGTCAAGGACATGCCGGTCACCGTGGCGGTGGATTCCACCGGCGAATCGGTGCACAAGACCGGCCCGCGGCAATGGCAATCGCGCATCGGCAAGATTCCGGTGGTGGTGGAATAAGGGCGCCAGCCAGCGCGCCCGCAGTGCGGGCTGTTGCATCGCGCAGTGCAACCAGAGTGCCAGGCAATGCCGCGCCGACCGGGCCGGCGAGCGCAGGTGCAGCGCCGCGGTGGCGCCGCGCTGAAACCGCTGCGACGATGTACGGAATCCGTCGCAGCGGGCCAACTGCCCTCGCGCGGGTCTTCGATGGCATCCACCAGGGCGAGGACAATCGCTGTGAACCACGCAAGCTCGCCTGCACCAACCGACTCAGGAATCCGTATGAGCGCCACGCTGTACCACACCCCCAGCACCGCAGCCCTGGTCGTGCATTGGCTGCTGATCGAACTCGACGTACCGCACGTACTGCATCCGCTGGATTTCGAACGTGCCGAACAGAAATCCCCGCAGTATCTGGCGCTCAATCCGGCCGGCGTGGTGCCGACGCTGGTGCTCGACGGACACGTGCTGACCGAGGCGGCCGCGATCGTGCTGCATCTGGCCGACCTGCATCCGCAAGCAGGGCTGGCACCGCCGCTCGGCACTCCCGAGCGTGCGGCGTACTACCAGTGGATGTTCTTCTGCGCCAACACCTTGCAGCCGGCGTACCGGGCCTGGTTCTATCCGGACGAGCCGGCCGGTGCCGCGCACGCCGAAGCCGCGCAATCCCAGGCGCGCGCCAGACTGGAGGCGGCCTGGGCCCGGGTCGATACGCACCTGCAGGCCAACGGCCCGTATCTGCTCGGGCAGACCCTGTCGGCGGCCGATTTCATGTTGACCATGATGATGCGTTGGTCGCGCAACATGCCCCGTCCCAGCGATAGCTGGCCGGCCTTGCAGGCGCATGCGCAGCGAATGAAAGCCCGCCCGGCATTTCAGGAAACCTATCGCCGCGAGGGGCTGAAGGACTGGACCTGAACCCGGGGGGGCGCGGGCTGCGAAATCGTGTCGACATAAGGTCCAGCCACGCCGTGGTGCCGCGCCTGCCGCGGTGTACGATCGCGGCACAACCAGAGAGCAGGGGCTCGTCCATGTCGCATTCCGCATCCCGTCGAAAACTGCTGCAATGTGCCTGTTGTGCGCCGATCGCGGCCGCCGCCGCGTCACTGCCGTTCGCCGCAGGCGCGGCGCCGTCGAAGAAGACCGATCTCAATGCCGAGCAGGCATTGCAGGTGCTGCGTGACGGCAACGCCGCCTTCGTGGAAAACCGCCCCAAGAAGGTCATTTCCGACAGCAAGCGCCGTCTGGAACTGGCGCTGGGGCAGACCCCGTTCGTGATTCTAGTGTCGTGCTCGGATTCGCGCGTGCCGCCGGAGCTGCTGTTCGGGCGCGGCCTGGGCGAGATGTTCATCGTCCGCAATGCCGGCAATACCGTCGACACCACGGCATTGGGCTCGATCGAATACGCGGTCAGCCAGCTTGGCGTGCCGCTGGTGGTGGTGATGGGCCACGAGAGCTGTGGCGCGGTCGCCGCGGCGGTGTCGGTGGTGGAAAAGAACGCATTCTTCCCGGGCGCGATCGGCGCGATGATCGAGCCGATCGTCCCGGCCGTGCTGACCGCCAAGAGCAAGGGCGGCGACGACCTGCTGGCGGCCTCGGTCAAGGCCAACGTCAAGCGCACCGTCGACCGCCTGCGCGGCGCGTCCGAGCCGGCGCTGCTCGAACCGCTGCGCGCGGGCAATGTCCGCGTCGTCGGTGCGTACTACACCTTGAAGGACGGCAAGGTCGATTTCTTCGACGTCTGATCGCTGCCAAAGCCGTTTCATGAAGACAGCGCAGGATGATCTCCTGCGCTGTCTTTTTTATATGTGCGGAGGGTGCGGAGCAGCCTATATATGCGCGGGGCAGCGTGATCGTCAGCGCTGCGGAACCAGAAGCGGCTATCAAGCTGCTGCTTTCACCGCCAGGCAGGCGTGGGCCATGTCCGGAATCGGCATGCGCTGCAATTCCTGCGCGCCGAGCTGACGACTGCCTGCCACGTCTACCGCTCCAGGCCTGCAATCCCGGACGCAAAAAAGCCGGCATGCGCGCATGCCGGCTTTTCAATGGTCTCGACGTTGCTCAGCGCAGCGGTGCGATGTGCTTAGAACCACTCCAGCAACGACACGCCCAGGCCGATGTAGGTGGCCTTGTGGTTGTAGTCGATCAGGCTTTCGCCGTAGCCGTCGAACACCTGCACGTGACCACGCAGCAGGTTGGTGATCGGGAAGCCGTAATCCAGCTGCACCGAGCCATGCGAGCGGTCGCCGCCGCGCAGCGAATGCCGCGCAATCAACGCCACTTCATGCCCGTCCTTGTTGTAGACCAGGGTGGCGTCGCCACGGCCCATGTAATCCTCGATATCGGGATTATTGTCGTCGGCGCGGTCTTCCTTGATGCGGAACCACGGGCGCAGCGTCAGTGCCCAGTTCTCGCGATCCAGCCCGATGTTGAGGATGACCCGGTTCCAGGAGCGCGACAGCGGATCTTCGCGGCCGTTGGACATGTGGTTGATGCTGATGCCGCTCATGCGGCCCTTCCAGCCGAACAGGCTGTAGTTGTTGCGGAACACCAGCATCGCTTCCGGCTCGTAATTGGTTTCGCGGAACGGGCGCGAGGCATCGGTGTTGTAGGCCTGCCAGCGCGAGCTCTGGGTGTAGCCCATCCAGATGTCGCCGTTGTCGCCGAACAGATCCTCGACCACCTTGGTCTTGAAGCTGAGCTGGAATTTCAGTTCGGTGCTGTCCAGTTGCTGCGGGGTGGACACCGAGTTGGCCGGGTTCGGCGACTGCGGGGCGCGGTTGGAGTCGCTGGTCCAGAATGCCGGCAGCAGGTAGACCGGCTTGTAGCCGCGCAACTGGAAGGTGCCCAGCTTGGAGTCCTTGGCCAGCTCCCAGCGGCGGTCCAGCAACGAACCGCGGCCAGCATTGGCGACCGCCTCGGCCTTGGGCTGATCCTGGCCGTCGGCACGGAAGAAGTCGCCGACGCGGCTGATGGCACGCTCGTCCTGCGGCTTGGACTCTTTCTGCTTGGCGATCTGCGCGGCGGCATCGGCCTCGGCGGTCAGCTGCGGGGTATAGCCCAGCGCCTGGTCGTAGCAGGCAAGCCGTGCCGCATCCGAGGTGACGGAAGTGCAGGCCTGCGGCGAGGCGGGGGTGGGGGCGATTTCCTGTGCGTGCGCCAGCGGCGCGGCCGCCAGGGCAATCAGCATCAAGGGACGGGTGCGGTGCTTGGACATGGGCAGTCTGGCCGAATAAAGGCGCCAGGCAGGCGCGTCAGATGCGAAGCTTAACGGTCGCGCCTGCATACGCGGTGTGTACACGGTGGCATAACATCCGGGCGACGCCTGCAATCGGCAGCTGTCTGCGACCGCGTGGCTGCCTGCGTCGTCAGTGTCCGGGAGACCAGTCGACCCAATCACCGTCTGTGAGCGCTGGAAATCCGCTAGAAAAACCAGGCGATCGCGAACACGCCCAGCATGCACAGGCCCAGTGCCAGCTTGGTCGCGGTGCCGAACACGATGCCCAGCCAGGTGCCGAAGCCGACCTTGGTGGCCTGGTCGGATTTGCGGGTCTGCCAATACTCGCCGAGCCACGCGCCGGCGAACGGCCCGACGAACAAGCCGATCGGCATGAAGAAGATGCCGACGACCGAGCCGATCACCGAGCCCCACAGTGCCGCCTTGCTGGCGCCGACCCGCTGGGCGCCGTACACGGTGGCAAGGAAGTCGATCGCAAACGACAACGCCGTCATCAGGCCCAGGATCACCAGCGCCACCCAACCGACATGGGCAAAGCCATCGGCCCAGGCGGCCACCAGCAGTCCCGCGAACACCAGTGGCAGGCCTGGCAGCGCCGGCAGGACGACCCCGGCAAGGCCGATCAGGACCAGCACGCCAGCCAGGATGTAGTAGACGACGGTGATGTCCATGATGTTTAAAAATGTCCTGTTTCAGGCTTGACAAAATTGCGCAAGAGGTGCTTGAAAATTCGTTTGGTGCGGGTTAAGTTGCCAGCGCTGCTGTTTGCAGCGGTCACCGTGAATCGTGGCCTGATGCGGTAGATCGTTCGATCCGCTACATCCTTGTACCTCGCTTCCTCCTTGCAATCACAGCCACCACCGTCAGTCCATCACAGTGTCGTAGGGAGTCAGTCGAGATGTCCAATATCGAACGCGAGAATGGTGTCGTGAAGTGGTTCAACGATGCCAAGGGTTTTGGCTTCATCAGTCGCGAAAACGGCGAGGACGTCTTCGTCCACTTCCGTGCGATCCAGATCCAGGGCTTCAAGAGCCTCAAGGAAGGCCAGAAGGTCAGCTTCACCGTGGTGCAGGGACAGAAGGGCCTGCAGGCCGATGCAGTGCAGGTGGTCTGAGCGCGGTGCGACACCGCGGCCATCGTGCAGACAGCAGAAAGGCCCGTCGCCGGGCCTTTCTGTCATTCGCCAACACTGGCGAATTGAACGTAGCGAGCAGTGGTCAGGCGGGCACGAAGAAATCGAAGTACACGTGGATGCATGTCGATTCCGGGTGCCGACTGCGCGGATCTAGCGGTGAGCGCAGTGGTTTTACTGGCCGCTACTGGTAAGCGCGCCGATCAGCGCAGCACGACCTTGCCGTTGACCACGCGCACGTAGGCGTTTTCGCGCACGCCAGCCAGGTCGCGCTGGTTCACCACGATCACGCGGCCGTCGTCCATGCGCACCTGCACATCGAAGCTGTCGCTGGTGACGTTGTTCTGGATCGCATTGCCCGCCAGCGCGCCGGCGGCGGCACCGGCCACGGCCGAGACGTTCTTGTTGCCTTTGCTGCCACCGGTCTCCTTGGAGATCTGGCGACCGGCCACCGCGCCGACGATGCCGCCGAGCACCGCACCGGTGCCGGTGGGAGCGCTGCGGGTCGGGCCGACTTCATCGATGCGGGTCACGATGCCGCAATCCACGCAGCGTGCCTGCGGCTGCGAGTAGCCCTGGTCGTAGCCGCGGTCGCCGCGGTAGCTGCCGTACTGGGGCTGGGAGGTGGCGCAGCCAACCAGCGTCGCGGTTGCAGCCAGGCCAATGACGAGCAGTCGGGTCTTCATGAGGTCTCTCCGGGGTGGTTCGAAAAAGCGGTCAGGGCCGCGGCGACGTCATCCTGGGTTGGTCAGGGTGAACGGTCTGCCAACTGGATCACTCCAGGCTTAACGAAACCCGAGCGTCCTGTTCACCACCGCCGCCGTGAGCATCGATGCGGCGGTGCAATGGCGGGTTAGCGGAAGTCGCGATGACAGGCCTCGCAGGCGTCATTGATCTGTGGCCTGAGTGCGGCAAGCGCGGCGCAATCCGCTGGCGGCGTGCGCTGTGCCTGGTCCAGGACCGTGCGCAGGGCGCTGGCATGCTCGCCGAAGCGGCGGTCCTCGCCGATGTCCGGAAAGGCCGGCTCCAGTTCGCCGGCAAGCAGGCGCAACGATTGCAGTCGCGCTCGCTGGCGTGTGGAGTTGCAGCCACCATCGGTATCGGCTTGCAGGGCGCGCACTTGGTAAGCCATCACCTGCATCAGGCTGTCCGGCACCGGGTTGCGTCTGGCCTGCAGCACGCGCGCCACCATCACCGTGCACACCAGCCCGATCAGGATGCCCAGCACCAGCAGGAAGGCATAGCGGGACGCGCGCGATTGTTCGGTGGGTGGGGCGGGCATGGACGGAACTCCGGTGGACACGAGCTTCAATAGGTCGATGGGCGCGCGCTGAGCGGCGCGCGTAAAATAGGCCGATGAAAGCACAATGGCGTGAACGCTTTGCCGGTATCGACCGGCTATACGGAGTCGGCACGGTGGAGCGGCTGGCCGCCTGCCGCGTGGCGGTGGTGGGGATGGGCGGCGTGGGCTCGTGGGTGGTCGAGGCGCTGGCGCGTACCGGCGTCGGCCATATCCGCCTGATCGATGCCGACGACCTGTGCGTGTCCAATACCAACCGGCAATTGCCGGCGCTGGCCGGGCAGTACGGACGCAACAAGGCGCGCGCGATGGCCGAGCGCTGCGTGGCGATCAACCCGGAAATCGACGCCGACGCGGTGGAGTCGTTTCTCACCGCCGGCAATATCGAACAGCTGCTCGGCGATGCGTTCGACCTGGTGATCGATGCCTGCGACAGCTTCCGGGTGAAGGTGGAAACCATCGCCTGGTGTCGCCGACGCAAGTTGCCCTTGCTGACGGTGGGTGCCGCGGGCGGGCGCACCGATCCCACCCTGGTGCGGGTACGCGATGTCTCGCGCACCGAACACGACGCGATGTTGGCGCTGATCCGCAAGAAGCTGCGCAGCGAGTTCAATTTCCCCAAGAATCCGCAGCGCTATTTCGGCGTGCCGGCGGTGTACTCGCTGGAGAACGTCAAATACCCGCAGGCCGATGGCAGCGTCTGCGGCATCCGTCCGCAGCTGGATGCCGACGCCACGCTCAAGCTGGATTGCGGAGCCGGGCTGGGCGCAGCCACGCATATCACCGGCACCTTTGCGTTTGTCGCGGTGGGCAAGGCGCTGGAGATGTTGCTCAAGCCGAAGGTGGCTGCTGCCAGGCCTGTTGCCGAGGCTGCCTCGGCGGGGTGAGTGCGCGTTGCCGTGTCATGCGGCAACGGGCAGTGCGCTCAGCCCGGCAACCCGAACAACCGCCGCGCGTTGGCGGTGGTCTGCGCGGCGATGTGCTCGGCCGCCTCGCCGCGTAGCTGTGCGATGCAGTCCAGCACCGTGCGCAGGTAGGCCGGCTCGTTGCGTTGGCCGCGGATGCTGGCGTCGGGCTGATCCGGCGCATCGGTTTCCAGCAGCAGCCAGTCCAGCGGCATCGTTGCGGCCAGGCCGCGCAGGCGATTGGCACGCGGGTAGGTGACCGGGCCGCCCAGGCCGATCATGAAATCCAGCTTCCACAATTGCTGCGCCTGTTCGGGGCTGCCGGCAAAGCTGTGCACCACACCACGCAGACCGCCCACGGCCTTGATGCGGGCGATGACCTCTTCGGTGGCGCGCCGCGCATGCACGATCAGCGGCAGCTCGAAGCGCTTGGCCAGCTGCAGTTGCCCGTCGAAATAATCGCGCTGCATCTGCGCGTCCAGCCCGTCCAGATAGAAGTCCAGCCCGCACTCGCCGATGGCGCAGGGCCGCTCGCGCTCGATCCACTCGGCCAGCAGCTCCAGATGCTCGGGGCGGTGCTGATCGAGAAAAATCGGGTGCAGCCCGTAGGCGGGGTGCAACCCGGGGGCCAGGGTGCAGACGGAGCGCAGTGCCGGCCAGCTGGCGGCGGTGATCGCCGGGATCACCTGCTGTACGACACCGGCTGCCCGCGCGCGTGCGATCACCGCGGCGCGGTCGTGGTCGAACTCGCCGGCATCCAGATGGCAGTGGCTATCGACCAACTGCATCAATCGCGGCGCACCGGCGCTGGCAGCGGTGCCTTGCGGGTCTTCCAGTTGGCCAGCAGCAGCGTGGTCAGACCGAACAGCAGCTCGTCCAGGAATGGGATCGGATCGGGCATCACCAGGTCGACAAGAAACAGCGCCGCCGCCAGCTTGAACAAGGTGGGGTAGCGCAGGGTGCTGGCCCACTCCAGGGCGCGCGAGGTGATGGGATTGCGCATGCGGATGCTCCGGCTGTTAGAAGTGCATGAAATAACCGCTAGCTGAACTTAACTGCGGCGTTCATGAGCGAGGGCGTTTTTGTTCAGGGTTCGCGTGCTGGAATCACGCCGTCAACAACGCGGCGTGTCCGCACGGAGCTGGATCATGAAGAGCAATACGACAACTATACTGGTCGCTGCTGGTGCGTTGCTGGTTGGAGGCGTGGCCACGGCCGCCTTCATGAACAATCGCCCGTCGTCCGGCGATTTCGTCGCCAACGGCGAGCCGGCACCACGTGGTCTGGAATATGCCGACGTGGTCAAGGTCGCCCCGATCACCGAGCGCGAGCCGCAGTATGCGCAGGTCGTCAACAGCGCGGCCATCCGCGAAACCACCACCAGCTCCTCGCCGCGCGAAGTCTGCCGCGACGTGGTGGTGCAGGAACGTCTGCCCGAGCGCGACGGCAATGTTGGCGGCACCGTCGCCGGTGCGGTGATCGGCGGTCTGCTCGGCAACCAGGTCGGCGGCGGCAACGGCCGCAAGCTAGCCACGGTGGCCGGTGCGGTCGGTGGCGGCATGGTCGGTAACCGCGTGGACCGCAATCATGTCGGCGGCCGCGTGGTGGATCGCACCGAGCGCCAGTGCCATACCGAAAATGCCAATTCGCAGTCCTCGCGCGTAGTCGGCTACGACGTGACCTACCGCAATGCCGACGGCACCACTGGCACCATGCGCATGGACAGCAAGCCGGGCGAGCGCATCTCGCTGGGCGATGCCGACAACGTGGTGGCCTACGACGTGACCTACCGCTACGACGGTTTCGAGAAGACCGTGCGCATGAACGACAAGCCGGCCAGCGATCGCCTGCCGGTGGTCGACGGTCAGCTGGTGACCCAGACCGCTTCGACCGCCGGTGACAGGGGCGTTCGTGTGGATGCGGGCAGCACGCGTCAGTAAACCGCTGGCAGCGATCCGCCCAGGATCGCTGGTTGGCAGGAAAAGAGCCGGCATTGCCGGCTCTTTTCGTTTTCAGGCGCCGGTGACGACGTCCGTGCGCTGAACAGGTCGCCGCCATGTTCGGCCGGCAACTGGCTGATAATCGCCACTTCTCCTGGAGTGGAAGCCGACATGCCGGTGCGCCCCGATGATCTGTTCGATGTACGTGCGCTGCTGACCGACGAAGAGCGGGCAGTGCAGGATGCGGTGGCGCGCTTCACCGATACGCGGGTGCTGCCGGCGATCGGCGATGCCTTCGATGCAGGGCGCTTTCCGCGCGAATGGGTACCGGAACTGGCGGAGCTCGGCCTGCTGGGCGCCAGCCTGCCGGTCCGCGATGGCGGCGCGGGCCTGGGCGCGGTGGCGTACGGATTGATCTGCCAGGAACTGGAGCGCGGCGACAGCGGCCTGCGCAGCTTCGTCAGCGTGCAGTCCTCGCTGTGCATGTACCCGATCCATGCCTACGGCAGCGACGAGCAGCGCCAGCGCTGGTTGCCGGAGATGGCAGCCGGCCGACTGATCGGCTGTTTCGGGCTGAGCGAAGCGCAGGGCGGCTCGGATCCGGCCGCGATGACCACGCGCGCGGTGCGGCAGGGCGACGGCTGGCGCTTGAACGGGGCCAAGATGTGGATCACCAACGGCAGCATTGCCGGCCTGGCGATCATCTGGGCGCATACCGATGACGGCGTGTGCGGCTTTCTGGTGGAGACCGGCAGCGCCGGCTTCAGTGCACAGGACATCGCGCACAAGATGAGCCTGCGCGCATCGGTGACCTCGGGCTTGTTCCTGGACAACGTCTACGTGCCGGAGCAAATGCGCCTGCCGAACGCGGCCGGTCTGCAGGCGCCGCTGGGGTGCCTCAATCAGGCGCGCTACGGCATCGCCTGGGGCGCGATCGGCGCGGCGGTGGCCTGTCTGCGCGAGGCATTGGCTTACAGCGGGCAGCGCATCCTGTTCGGCCGGCCGCTGGCGGCCACGCAGAGCGCGCAGATCAAGCTGGCCGACATGGCGCGGCGGATTTCCACCGCGCAGCTGCTGGCGCTGCAGCTCGGGCGGCTGAAGCAGGCCGGCCAGCTGCGGCCAGAACAGATCTCGCTGGCAAAGTGGAATAATTGCCGCATGGCCCTGGATGTGGCGCGCGAGTGCCGCGATCTGCTGGGCGCGGCCGGCATCACCACCGAACATGTGGCGATCCGGCATGCGCTGAACCTGGAATCGGTGATCACCTACGAGGGGACCGAGACCGTGCATCAGTTGGTGGTCGGGCGTGCGCTGACGGGACTCAATGCGTTTTGACGAGGAGTGGGTGTTGATCGACAGGGATGGGAGGCGACGCCTGCGTGGCGTGTTCTGGATGCGCTGCGTGCTGGCGGTGGTGGCGAGCGTGATCGCACCGGCACAGGCCAGCGAGGCGCCGCGCATGGCGCCGCCACCGGCCTGGGTCATCGCCGATGCGGTGCCCGACAAGGTGCCCGGTGCCAGCGGGTTGCGCTATGAGCTGGTATCCGACCAGGTTGATCTGACCGGCGCGGCGCCGCAGGCCTATCGCCGCCTCAGTTACACCGTGCAGCGTGCGAAAAGTCTGGACGAGGCCGGGCAGATCTCCATCGATTACCAGCCGCAGTACCAGCAGCTGGCGCTCAACAGCCTGGAGGTCTGGCGTGACGGCAAGCGCATCGACATGCGCAAGCAGGCGCACTACGCCCGGTTGCGCCGCGAAAGCGGACTGGAAGACGGGCTGATCGATGGCGCGCTGACGCTGTCGATCACCTTGCCGGACCTGCGCGTGGGCGACCGGGTCGATTACGGCGTGACCATCACCGGCAGCAATCCGGTGTTCGGCAAGGGCTATTACGACGTGTTCGATGCGCGCTATGGCGTAGCGCTGGGCGAGCGCCGGGTGCGCGTGCGGCATCCGGCCGACATGGGATTGCAGTGGCGGGTGACTGCTCCCGGCTTCAGCCGCAACGTCAGCCGCACCGGCGATGTGGCGACACTGGACATCGCCGCACGCGACCTGCCCGCCGTGCAGGAAGAAAAGGATACCCCGGAGGATGTCGATCCGTATGGCCGGATCGAAGTCTCCACTGCCGGCAACTGGGCGGCAGTGGCGGCATGGGCAGCGCAGTTGTATCCGCACGCGTTCAAGGACGCGCGCGTTGCCGACGGGATGGTGCAGAACCTGCAGCTGCGCCGCGACGACCCGCAGGGCGCACTGCTGCGTGCAGTGGCCTTCGTGCAGGGCGAGATCCGCTACGTCGGCCTGGACATGGGCGAGAACTCCCACGCGCCGCATACACCGGAAGTGACGCTGCGCAATCGCTACGGCGACTGCAAGGACAAGGCGACGCTGTTGATCGCGCTGCTGCAGCTGGCCGGCATCCGCGCCGAGCCGGTGCTGGTCAGCAGCGACAAGGGCCACGGGCTGGATCTGCGCTTGCCCAGTCCCTACGCGTTCGACCACGTGGTGGTGCGCGCGCACCTGCCGCAGGGCGAGGTATGGGTGGATGCCACGCGCGACCGCGAAGAGGGCCCGCTGGCGCAACGCCGGCCGTTGCCGTTCGTGCTTGGCCTGCCGGTCGTGGCCGGGCAGCGCGATCTGGTGGCGGTGCCATCGCCGATGCCGACGCTGCCGCAGGTCGAGGTGGACGAGGAGGTCGTGATCTCGCTGCGCAAGCCGCAGCGCGTGGCGACCTTCACCGTGGACACCACGTATCGCCAGGGACGCGGCGAGCGCGTGGCGACCAGCTTCGACGACAACGGTGCGCAGGCGGTCGGCGAGCACTATCTGGAATTCATGCAGCAGTACTACACCGCGCTGACGCAGGTCGGCGTGCCGACCATCGACGCGGCCGATGTGTTGAACGTGCGCACGCACGAGGCCTACCGCCTGGAGTGGCCGACCGACGAGGGCGACGAGCTGGGCTTTCCGCTGTTCCAGCTCGGCGAATGGATGGACGCCCTGCCCACGGCGGCGCGCAAGAGCCCGCTGGCGCTGGGCGGCCCGCGGCTGGCGCGGCAGACCGTGCGGGTGCGGGTCGACCCGGCGGTGCGGGTGCAAGCCGATACGCAGGTGGTCGCCAACCCGTGGTTCCGGTTCTCGCGCACGGTCTCCACGCACGAAGGACGCATCGTCATCGTCGGCGAATGGCAACGGCTGTCCGACCGCATTCCCGCCAGCGGCGTGAAGCGTGCAGCCGCCGACATGGAGCGTGCCCGCGACCTGCTGTACTTCAATCACGACCTCAAGCCGCAGCCGCGCAGACAGCCGCTGGAGATGCACGTCTTCGTCTATCCGCTGGCCGCGCTGCTGGCGCTGATCGTGCTGGTGCTGGCATGCCTGGCCTGGTGGCGCGGCGGCGGCTTGGGCGGGATGCTGTTTGATCCGCACACCGTTGCGCAGCGCCTGCACACGCAGGCCGGCGCGCGCTGGAGCGCGTGGTGCGTGTTCGGCCTGATCCTGGTGCTCTCGAGCTGGATGTGGGTGTCTCCGCAGCCGTTGTGGGTGCATGCCATCGCCGTGGCGATCATGCTGGCCATTGCGCTGGTGGGCTGTGTGCTGTTGCAGTGGATGCTGCGCTGGATGGGCGGCACTGCGGAGTTTGCGGTGTTGCTGCCGGCGCTGCTGGGCAGTGCCTTGCCATGGCTGGTCTGCCTGCTGGCGGCACTGGCCGCGGTTGGCGGCGATATCGTCCTGTTCGGAACCGGTGTGCACGATCCGGCCGGGCTGGCGCAGGTGACCATGGCGGTGCTGATGCTGCTGCTGGGCGGGCTGTGGTGGTCGATCGCTGCGGTCCAGGCGGTTGCCGGTGCGACCGGCTGCGCACGCGCGCGGGCCTTCGGTGCGCTGGCATTGACGTTGTCGGTGCTGGGCATGCTGGTCGCCGTGCTGGGTGTGCCGGTGGCGCTGGTGGTGATGCGCTGAGCCGCGCTGCCGGCAGCGCACGCAACCGCGGCCACGCCTTGCAGCAGAATCGGTGCAGGGCTTTGCAAAGGCCCCCGGGGCTGTGACACTGCCAGCCCCTCGTTGCTGCCGCGGAGCCAGCTTGATGTCGACCGTGCGTCCCCCGTTGACCGTCCATGGCATGTCCAGTTCCGGCAACTGCTACAAGGTGCGCCTGCTGCTGGAGCAACTGGGCAGCCGCTATCACTGGGTCGAGGTCGACAGCGTCGCCGGCGAAACCCGCACGCCCGCGTATCTGGCCAAGAATCCCAACGGCAAGGTGCCGATGGTGGAGCGCGACGACGGCCGCGTGCTGACCGAATCCAACGCGATCCTGTTCTGGCTGGCCGAAGGCACTCCGTATCTGCCCACCGACGCGTGGCAGCGCGCGCAGGCCTTGAGCTGGATGTTCTTCGAGCAATACAGCCATGAGCCGTATGTCGCGGTGGCGCGGTTCATCAGCCTGTGGACGCCGCGCGATGCCGCGCGCCGCGCCGAACTGCCGCAGCTGCGCGCCCGCGGCGAGCAGGCGCTGGCCGTGATGGAGCAGCATCTGCAGCAGCACCGCTGGTTTACCGGCAGCGACTACGGCATCGCCGATATCGCGCTGTTTGCCTACACCCATTGCGCCGAGGACGGCGGCTTCGATCTGGAGCGCTGGCCGGCGATCGGTGCCTGGCTGCAGCGCGTGCAGGCAGTACCCGGTTTTATCGCAATGCCGGCGCCTGCGCCCGGCGCGGTGACGGCATGAGCGGCATGCGCTGCCGGCAGGAGCACTGACGATGTGCGGATTGGCTGGACTGCTGCTGGCCTCGCCACGCATGCATGGCGAACAACTCGATGCGCTGGTGCGGCCGATGGGCGCGGCCTTGCGTCATCGCGGCCCCGACGATGCCGGCACCTGGTGCGATGCGCAGGCCGGCGTGGCGCTGGCGCATCAACGCTTGAGCATCCTGGATCTGTCTCCGCTGGGCCATCAGCCGATGCGCTCGGCCGATGGCCGGTATGTGCTGGCCTACAACGGCGAGATCTACAACTTCGCGCAGCTGCGCGCGGCGCTGTCCGCACTCGGGCACCGCTTCCGCGGTCATTCCGATACCGAAGTGCTGCTGGCGGCGGTGGTGGAGTGGGGGCTGGACGACACCCTGACCCGCTGCAACGGCATGTTCGCGCTGGCGTTGTGGGACGAGCGCGACAACTGCCTGTATCTGGCCCGCGACCGTGTCGGCAAGAAGCCGCTGTACTACGGCTGGGCCGGCGACACCCTGGTGTTCGGCTCCGAACTCAAGGCGCTGTGGCAGCACCCGGACTTCGATAACGGGGTCGATCGCAATGCGCTGACCTTGCTGCTGCGGCTGGGCTACATCCCGGCGCCGGCCTGCATCCACGAGCGCACCTTCAAGTTGATGCCCGGGCGGGTGCTGCGGCTGGATGCGCAGATGGTGGCGGCCGGCGCGGCGGCGCATCGGCCGGACCAGGCGCAGCAGCCGTTCTGGAATGCGCGCGAGGCGATGCAGCGCGCGCTGGCGGCGCCGTTCACCGGCAGCGATGCACAGGCCGAGGAACAGCTCGATGCCGTGCTGCGCGATGCGGTGGCGCTGCGCATGGTGGCCGACGTGCCGGTGGGCGTGTTCCTGTCCGGCGGCACCGATTCGTCGATCGTCACCGCGATGATGCAGGCGCAGAGCGCCCAGCCGGTGCATACCTTCAGCATCGGCTTCGAAGGTTCGCATCACGACGAAGCGCCGCTGGCGCGCGAAGTGGCCACGCATCTGCACACCGACCACACTGAGCTGTATGTCAGCGGCGCCGACGCGCTGGCGGTGGTGCCGACCCTGCCGGACATGTTCGACGAGCCCTTCGCCGATGCCTCGCAGGTGCCGACCGCGCTGGTCGCACGGCTGGCGCGCGGCGGGGTGACGGTGGCGCTGTCCGGCGATGGCGGCGACGAATTGTTCTTCGGCTACGGCCGTTACCAGCGTGCGCTGCGCAACTGGCGCATGCATGGGCTGGTGCCGGGGCCGCTGCGGCGCTTGATGGCGCTGGCGGCGCGCCGCAACGGCGAGTCTTCGCGCACCGGCGGCTTGGCCGCGCTGGTGGCCGAGGCCGGCGCACGCGGCATCGGCGACATCTACCGCAACCGCATCTCGCGCTGGCGCGATCCGGCCGCGGTGGTGCTGGGCGCGACCGAGCCCGACAGTTTCTACAGCCTGGCCGACCCACTGCACGGTTCCGGCACGCCGGCCGACGCGATGATGCTGGCCGACTTCGCCGCCTATCTGCCCGACGATCTGCTGTGCAAGGTGGACCGCACCACCATGGCGGTGGGGCTGGAAGCGCGCGCACCGTTGCTGGACTGGCGGGTGGCCGAGTTCGCCTGGTCGCTGCCGCTGTCGCTGAAGTACCGCGACGGGGTCAGCAAGTACCTGCTCAAGCGCGTGCTGTGCCGCTATCTGCCCGACCCGATGGTCTACCGCGGCAAGCGCGGCTTCGGTGCGCCGGTCAGTGCCTGGTTGCGTGGCGACCTGCACGGCTGGGCCGACGATCTGCTGGCGCACGCCACGCTCGAGCGCGACGGCGTGTTCGCCGCCGACACCGTCGCCGGGCTGTGGAGGGACTTCAACGGCGGCGAGCGCAAATGGCATACGCATCTGTGGACGGTGCTGATGTTCCAGGCCTGGCAGGTGCATTGGCGCGCCCAACGCGCCGCGATCGGCCGCTGAGGCAGCCGCGCTTCACCGGGTCTGAGCGCCAGGCTCACTAGAGTCGGGCGCTGATTCCCCCAATGGAGCGTTCCCCATGAGCAAGATCACCATCGCCGTGCTGGTCGGCAGCCTGCGTGCAGCGTCCTACAACCGCCAACTGGCGCGCGCGCTGGAGCATCTGGCCGGCGACAAGGCCGTGTTCGAGTATGTGGAGATCGGCGACATCCCGCTGTACAACCAGGACCATGATGGCGATTACCCGGCAGAAGGCACGCGGCTGAAGCAACAGATCCGGTCTGCTGACGCGGTGCTGTTCGTCACCCCGGAGTACAACCGCTCGATTCCCGGCGTGCTCAAGAACGCCCTCGATACCGGCTCGCGCCCCTACGGCGATAGCGCGTTTGCGGGCAAGCCGGCCGCCGTGGTCGGCATCTCGGTCGGGGCGATCGGCACCGCCACCGCGCAGCAGCACCTGCGCAATGTGCTGTCGTATCTGGACATGCGGGTGCTTGGCCAGCCGGAAGTCTTCCTGCAGTACAAGGAGGGCCTGTTTGGTGCCGACGACCAGGTTGCCAATGCCGACAGCCGCAAGTTCCTGCAGGGCTTCGTCGACGCCTTCCTGGGCCTGGTCGAACAGTCTAAGCACTGAGTTGACCACAGCGGCGTTGGGCCTGGAGACAGCTGTCAACCGGCACCGGTAATGCGGCGCAAACCCAGGCGCAGCAAGCGTCTCGGTGGTTGCGACAGCGGTCGCGTAGAACGGTGATGCACCGGCTGTCCACCAGTTATCCACAGAGTTGTGCATGGTCGTCGGCGCCGCCGATGACTATGCTTCCTGCCCTCGTCTCCCTCGCGTCAGGTCTGTTTGTCCATGTCCGCTCGTCCTGGTTTCCGTTCCAAGCGCAATCGCGATCGCGACGACGACGATTACGATCGTCCCGAGCCGCGGCTTGACCAGTTGCGGGTACCGCCGCATTCGGTCGAGGCCGAGCAGGCCGTGCTCGGCGGGTTGATGCTGGCGCCGGATGCGTTCGACCGGGTCAATGACCAGCTGACCGAAAACGACTTTTACCGCCGCGATCACCGGCTGATCTACCGTGCGATTCGCGAACTGAACGAGAAGGACCGCCCCTTCGATGCGGTAACCCTGGGCGAGTGGTTCGAATCGCAGGGCAAGCTGGAGCAGGTCGGCGATGGCGCCTACCTGATCGAGCTGGCCAGCACCACGCCTTCGGCAGCCAATATCGCCGCATACGCGGAGATCGTGCGTGACAAGGCGGTGTTGCGGCAGCTGATCGAAGTGGGCACCACCATCGTCAACGACGGCTTCCAGCCGGAGGGGCGCGACAGCGTGGAGTTGCTGTCGTCGGCGGAAAAAGCGGTGTTCAAGATCGCCGAGGCCGGCGCGCGCGGGCGCACCGACTTCGTGGCGATGCCGGGCGCGCTGAAGGACGCCTTCGAGGAATTGCGCAGCCGTTTCGAAAACGGCGGCAACATCACCGGCCTGCCGACCGGCTACAACGATTTCGATGCGATGACCTCCGGCCTGCAGCCGACCGACCTGATCATCCTGGCCGCGCGTCCGGCAATGGGCAAGACCACGTTCGCGCTGAATATCGCCGAATATGCCGCGATCAAATCCAAGAAGGGCGTGGCGGTATTCTCGATGGAAATGTCGGCATCGCAGCTGGCGATGCGCCTGATCTCGTCCAATGGCCGCATCAATGCGCAACGCCTGCGTACCGGCGCGCTGGAAGACGAGGACTGGGCGCGCGTGACCGGCGCGATCAAGATGCTGAAGGAAACCAAGATCTTCATCGACGACACGCCGGGCGTGTCGCCGGAAGTGCTGCGCTCCAAGTGCCGCCGACTCAAGCGCGAGCACGACCTGGGCCTGATCGTCATCGACTACCTGCAGCTGATGTCGGTGCCGGGCAACAGTGAAAACCGCGCGACCGAAATCTCGGAAATCTCGCGTTCGCTCAAGGGCCTGGCCAAGGAGCTCAACGTGCCGGTGATTGCGTTGTCGCAGCTCAACCGCTCGCTGGAAACACGGACCGACAAGCGCCCGGTGATGGCCGACTTGCGCGAATCCGGCGCAATCGAGCAGGACGCGGACATGATCGTGTTCATCTATCGCGACGACTATTACAACAAGGAAAATTCGCCGGACAAGGGCCTGGCCGAGATCATCATCGGCAAGCACCGCGGTGGACCGACCGGGTCGTGCAAGCTCAAGTTCTTCGGCGAATACACCCGATTCGACAATCTGGCCCACGATTCGGTGGGCAGTTTCGAATAAACCCCCTGCGTGATGCCGGGCGACAATCCGTCGCTGCGGCATCGCGCCATCCTTGCATCTGCTGGCTTATGCTGCGCGCCTCATCGCCGCTGCCGAGCTTGTATGTCCTACGCCATCGTCTGGTTCCGTCGCGATCTGCGCCTGCAGGACAACCCGGCCTTGCAGGCTGCGCTGGATGCAGGGCACCAGCCGATTCCGCTGTATATCGATGCGCCGCACGAAGAGGGCGAGTGGACGCCGGGCGCCGCCTCGCGGAGCTGGCGGCATCGCTCGCTTGCGGCGCTGGATGCGGCCCTGCGCGCGCTCGGCAGCGGTCTGGTGATGCGCGCCGGTGACAGTGCGCAGGTGCTGGATGAGGTGATCGCGCAGACCAAGGCGGTGGCGGTGTACTGGAACCGCAAGTACGAGCCGGCCACGCAGCCGCGCGATGCGCAGATCAAGCGCAGCCTGCGCGAGCGCGGGATCGAAGTGCAGAGCTGCAACTCCGCACTGATGGTCGAACCATGGCAGTTGACGACGCAGCAGGGCGGCCCCTACAAGGTGTTCACCCCGTTCTGGCGCAATGCGCTTACGCAGCTGCAATTGCCGGCTGCCGTGCCGGCACCGCGCAGCCTGCCGCCGTTGCCTGCGCACTTGAAGAGCGCTGCGCTGGACACGCTGGGGCTGCTGCCGGCGCTGGACTGGGACCGAGGCTTCTGGGAACACTGGCAGCCCGGCGAGGCCGGCGCGCACGAGATGCTGGAAATCTTCATCGACGGCGCGCTGTCCGGGTATCGCGAAAACCGCGACCGGCCCGACCGGGTCGGCACCTCGCAGTTGTCGCCGCATCTGCATTTCGGCGAGATTGCGCCTTGGCGGATCGCCAGCACGCTGGAAGCCAATCGCAACGCACGCAACGGTGCCGAGATCGACGGCTATATCCGCCAACTGGGCTGGCGCGATTTTGCGTATCACCTGCTGCACCATTTTCCCGACACCACAAACCAGAATCTCAACCCGCGTTTCGAAGGCTTTGACTGGGCCAAGCTGGACCCGGTCGCATTGCAGGCCTGGCAGCGGGGCCGCACCGGCATTCCGATCGTCGATGCCGGCATGCGCCAGCTCTGGCACACCGGCTGGATGCACAACCGCGTGCGCATGATCGTGGCGAGCCTGTTGTGCAAGCATCTGCGCGTGCACTGGATCGAAGGCGCGCGCTGGTTCTGGGACACCCTGGTGGATGCGGACCTGGCCAACAACACCCTGGGTTGGCAATGGGTGGCCGGTACCGGCGCCGATGCAGCGCCGTATTTCCGTGTGTTCAATCCGGTCACGCAGGCGGAGAAGTTCGATCCGCAGGCCGCCTACATCACGCGCTGGGTACCTGAGCTCGGCAAGCTTGCGGTGAAGGAGCGCTTCGCACCGTGGCTGCATCCGTTGTCGCTGGCGCGTCTGGCACCGAAGTATCCGCGCACGCCGATCATCGGCCTGGCCGAAGGCCGCGATGCGGCGCTGGCGGCGTATGCAAAAACGCGCGGCTAAGCGCGAGCGACATCCTGATTGCGTGGTCAGCTGATGCTCGCTTCTGCGTGTTCTCTTCTACAAGGCTGCAGCGTTGCATGCGTGCGCTGCGACGCTTGTTTCGCACATCACCGAATGCGTTATGTGTGGGCATGCCGCTGTCCGAGCAGAAAACGTTTTCCTGAATGCAACACTAGCCGCGCGCGATCGGCGGTCGGTTTCATCATGCGCCAGTCGCGTTGGCCTGTTTATCCTCGCCGACACGATTGAGTGCCGGATGGTCCGGCCACAGGAGAACACCATGTCCCCAGCAGCCACCAAGAGCCTTGCCGTTGCCCTGGCCAGCGCCATTGCGTTGTCCGCCTGCGCCACCGGCGGCTCGTATGTGCAGCGCGACCAGTACGGCGAGCAGACCCAACAGCAGAACCGCACCGGCCGCAATGCGCTGATCGGCACAGCGATCGGCGTGGCCGCTGGTCTGCTGACCGGCGACAGCGCCACCGAGCGTCGTCAGCATGCGATGGTCGGTGCCGGCATCGGCGCGCTCAGTGGCGCGGCGGTTGGCCAGTACCAGGATCGCCAGGAGCGCGCACTGCGCGAGCGCACCGCCAACACCGGGATCGAAGTGCAGCGCCAGGGCGACAACATCACCCTGAACCTGCCCGACGGCATCACCTTCGACTTCGGCAAGTCTGCATTGAAGCCGCAGTTCTACAGCGCGCTCAATGGCGTGGCGTCCACACTGCGCGAGTACAACCAGACCATGGTGGAAGTGGTCGGTCACACCGACAGCGTCGGCAGCGACGCGGTCAACCAGCGTCTGTCCGAAGAACGCGCCGGCGCGGTCGCGCAATATCTGACCGCACAAGGCGTGCAGCGTGAGCGCATGGAAACCATGGGCGCCGGCAAGCGTTACCCGATCGCCGATAACAGCACCGATGCCGGCCGCGCACAGAACCGCCGCGTCGAAATCCGCCTGATCCCGCTGCGCTCGGAGGGTGCCGGGAACAACACGGGCATGCGTTGAGTCTGCCTCACTGAATCGTGGCGAGTCGATTGACGAGCCGCGATGGGTAAGCAAGACAGGCCGCGAAAGCGGCCTGTTTTTTTGCGCTACGAATTTCTGATCAGGCGCGCATCGGGTGCAAAGCTGCCGATCTGCGGGTTTTCTGCAGGGCCCTTGCCCGCCCACCATCGCGGGACGCGCCGCAAGTACGTCCGTGTAGGCTCTTACGCGGCATCCATGCCGCGTAAGGTCCCGCGACGGTGGGCGGGCAAGGACCTGTCGGGATGGTCGGTGTGCGTGGTTGCAAGCAAGGCAAGCCGTAGGTTGCTCGGAGCACTAAGTGTTCGATCAACCTCTCGCCATTTTCCCATCGCAAACCGAGCAACAAACGTGCTTTCAACACGCAAGCTACAAACGTCGCATCTGCTATCGCAAGCCGAGTAACAATCCTTAAAAAAGCAGCCGACCAACTCTCTGGTGCGGTGTCCTTGCCGGTTGCGGGACCCTCGGCGGCATGGATGCCGCCGAGGAGCCTCCATGGACGGATTCACGGCGTGTCCCGCAAGCGGTGAGGGCACCGCGCACTCGACCGACTGATCTTTTGACTTGCAGCTAGACGTTATCGCTAGGCATTGACCAACGCAGCTTCGGATCTCCAGACCACGCTAAAGCGCGCGCGCGGTCGCTTCAGGATTGCATCGGTCGACAACGGTCATGGTGATTCGCCGCGACAAGCAGTACCGGCGCCGGATGGCCCCGACACCCCTGCAGGAATTCGGGATTCGGGATTCGGGATTTGTAGCAGCCGGGACGTTTTCGCTTGTACGGGCAACGTCTCCCCATCGCCCTTCGGGCACCTTGTCCCGAGGGAGGGTGCCCCATTAGGCGACTATTTGATTACGGACTACGCCGTGACGTTTTCCAGGATGCGCTTGCCTTCTGCACGCAGTTCCGCGTCTGCGCCGACCTCGATCTTTGCATCGTTGTCGGCCTTTTGCGCGGCCAGACGCGCGGGGCACTGCGCCATCATGTAGTCCGCGTCGAAGTTCATCCGCGTCACCAGGAAGTCCACGAAAGCGCGCACTTTCGGCGAGACCAGGCGGCCGCCGGCGAACACCGCGTTGAAGTCCACCTCCGGCCCGGTCCAACCCGCGAGCACCCGGCGCACCAGACCCGATTGCACGAAGGGCTTGGCCATCACATCGCCGGTCAACAGCAAGCCTTCGCCGCATAGCACCGCGCCATTGAGCGCAGCCGGATCGTTGGCCACCATCAACGGATTGACCGGGAAATCGCGCACATCGCTGCCGTCGCTGAGCGACCAGAAAAAGCGGTTGTTGTGCACGTTGCGGTTCTTGCGCAGCGCCAGCGTGCGATGGAACTGCAGCTCGTCCGGATGCAGCGGCTCGCCATAGCGCTCGATGTAGGACGGGCTGGCGAAGACCTGCGTGCGCAGGCTGCCGAGCTTGCGCGCCACCAGATTGGAATCGGGCAGCGCGCCGACGCGCAGTGCCAGATCGGCTTCGCCGCCGATCAGGTCCAGCTTCTCGTTGCCCAGATGCATGTCCAGCTGGATTTCCGGGTATTGCGCATGGAACTCGCCCAGCAACGGCGCGATCCAGGTGATGCCCAGCGAGTAGGGCACGGTGAAGCGCAGCCAGCCGCGCGGACCGGACTGCAATTGCCCGACGGCGCTCTCGGCTTCTTCCAGTTCGCGTGCGATGCGCTGGCAATGTTCGTGATAGACCGAGCCGGCTTCGGTCAGGCCGATGCGGCGCGTGGTCCGGTGCAGCAGGCGGGCACCCAGGCGGGTTTCCAGTTCCTGCACCTTGCGGCTGACGGTGGTCTTGGGCAGGCCGAGCGCGTTGGCGGCGGCGATGAAGCTGCCTTGTTCGACCACCTTGACGAAGATCAGGGTGTCGTTGAGATCGTGAGTCATGGGGACTGCCTTCCGGGGGTCAGGAGGGATTAGACCGCTTACGGGACGATTATTCCCCTAAATCCGGACTAATCAAGTGCTGGTTTGGGGCCTAACTTATGCGGCATCCCCTCCATGCAGGAGCACGGCCATGTGGTTGTGCAATGTTTTCGGCTTGTCGTCGACATCGCGTAGCGCCATCGAAGGTGCCTTCGATCCAGTGGTTTCCACGGCGAGAAGCCCGCGTACCGGCGTTTCGCGCGCTTTTTCGGCATCGCCCCGGCGTCAGGCCGGCGGCGCTCCGACACAGCGGACTGGACTGTCGGCGCGTCTGGCGCAGCGCGGAATTGTCCCGATGTCGGGAGTGAAAGTCCCATGACCGGGATGGTCCAATCCGAGACAGCCGTCATTGGCGGCGCGGGCAATGTCGGCGCCGGTATCGTCGCCGCCTTGCTCGATGCCCGGATGCCGGTGCTGGTGATTGGACGCGACGCCGCCAAGCTCGACGCGCTGCGCGCGCAGCATGGCAATACACCGCTGCTGGAAACCTTGCAGGGCTCGGTCGCCGACGACGCTTCGGCGCAGGCGCTGGCCGGCGAACTGGCCCAGCGCCCGCGTCCGCTGGCGGCGGTGATCGCCAGCGTGGGCAGCCCGCTCAAGGCCGGCCGCCTGCTGGACCGCCCGGTCACTGCGCTGCGTCGCCGCATCGAGCGCGATGTGCTGCCGCACCTGGCGGCCGCGCGGCATCTGCTGCCGCTGCTGGCCGAGGCCGAGGGCGGTGGCCGCTACCTGTTGCTGGGCAGCCCCTGCGCGCTGCGTGCCTGGGCCGCGCACGGCGATACCTCGATTGCTGCTGCCGCCACCCGCATGCTCGCCCAGGTCCTGCACGAGGAAGCCAAGCCGCTCGGCGTCCGCGTGCACCTGCTGTCGGTCGAGCAGCCGGTGTGTACGCCGGGCCGCGCCAAGGACGCGTGTCCGGAATGGATCCGCGCCGTGGATGTCGGCCGTGCCGCAGTTTCACTGATCGCCGGGCCTGGCCAGCCCGGGCAAGCCATCGTGACCGTCAGCCGTCGCCTGCACGCCGCTCCTTCGGCCGACCGGCTCGCCGGTCTGCATTTTCCCATCCCCACCCGAGAGATTTCCCCATGACCCCGAACGCCACCCCGTTCCGTTTTCCCTTGCGTACTGTATTGACGGGCGCCGTACTCGCGGTTGTGCTGGCCGGTTGCGGCAGCAAGGCTGCCGAGACCGGCGCGCCGCCGCCGCCCAGCGTCAGCGTCGCCCCGGTGTTGCTGAAGGAGATCAGCCAGTGGGACGAATTCAGCGGCCGCATCGAGCCGGTGGAAAGCGTCGAGCTGCGCCCGCGCGTGTCCGGCTATATCGACAAGGTCAACTACGTCGAAGGCGCCGAAGTGAAGAAGGGCGATGTGCTCTTCAGCATCGACGACCGCAGCTACCGTGCCGAATTCGCGCGTGCCAACGCGGCGCTGGTGCGTGCACGCACGCAGTCCACGCTGGCCCGCAGCGAAGCGGCACGCGCCCGCAAATTGTCCGACCAGCAGGCCATTTCGACCGAGACCTGGGAGCAGCGCCGCGCTGCCGCCGATCAGGCCGACGCCGATCTGCTGGCCGCACAGGCCGCGCTGGATACCGCCAAGCTCAACCTGGACTGGACCCGCGTGCGTGCGCCGATCGATGGCCGCGCCGGGCGTGCGATGGTCACCGCCGGCAATCTGGTCACCGCCAGCGACAGTGCCAGCGTGCTGACCACGCTGGTGTCGCTGGACAAGGTGTTCGTGTACTTCGATGCCGACGAAGGCACCTTCCTGCGTTATTCGCAGATGGCCCGCAACGGCGAGCGTCCGGATGCGCGCGGCGGCGAGTTGCCGGTGCGCATCGGCCTGGTCGGCGAGCAGGGCTTCCCGCATACCGGGCGCGTGGATTTCCTGGATAACCAGGTGACCCGCAGCACCGGCACCATCCGCGTGCGCGCGGTGCTGGACAACGCGCAGCGCCAGTTCACGCCAGGCCTGTATGCACACGTGCAGTTGCTGGGCAGCGGCCAGTTCAAGGCCATGCTGGTCGACGAAAAGGCCGTGCTGACCGATCAGGACCGCAAGTACGTGTACGTGGTCGACAAGGACGGCAAGGCGCAACGGCGCGACATCGAGCTGGGCCGCAATGCCGACGGCCTGCGCATCGTGCGCAAGGGACTGGCCGCCGGCGACCGCGTGGTGGTCGATGGCGTGCAGAAGATCTTCATGCCTGGCATGCCGGTCGATGCCAAGACCGTGGCCATGGCCGCCGCACCGGACAAGCGCACCGCGTCGAACTGATTCATCGCTGCATCGCACCCGTGACAACCGGCCTTGAAACAAGGCCGGTCCGGGCCCGCTGTGCCGCGCCGCCACCCGGCGGCAACCTCTTTCAGGACCACCCCAATGGACTTTTCCCGTTTTTTTATCGACCGGCCGATTTTTGCCGCGGTGCTGTCGATCATCATCTTTGCTGCCGGCCTGATCGCCATGCCGCTGCTGCCCATCAGCGAGTACCCGGAAGTGGTACCGCCGAGCGTGCAGGTGCGTGCGGTGTATCCGGGCGCCAACCCCAAGGTCATCGCCGAGACCGTCGCCACGCCGCTTGAGGAAGCCATCAACGGCGTGGAAGACATGATGTACATGAAGTCGGTCGCCGGCTCCGATGGCGTGCTGGTGGTCACCGTGACCTTCAAGCCGGGCACCGATCCGGACCAGGCGCAGGTGCAGGTGCAGAACCGCGTCAGTCAGGCGCAGGCGCGTCTGCCCGAGGACGTACGGCGCCAGGGCGTGACCACGCAGAAGCAATCGCCAACGCTGACCATGGTCGTGCATCTGACCTCGCCCAAGGGCAAGTACGACTCGCTGTACCTGAGCAACTACGCCACCTTGAAGGTCAAGGACGAACTGTCGCGCCTGCCGGGCGTGGGCCAGATCCAGATCTTCGGTGCCGGCGATTACGCCATGCGCATCTGGCTGGATCCGGACAAGGTCGCCGCGCGCGGGCTGACCGCCAGCGACGTTGTGGCGGCCATCCGCGAGCAGAACGTGCAGGTTTCCGCCGGCCAGCTCGGTGCCGAGCCGATGCCCAACAAGAGCGACTTCCTGCTGTCGATCAATGCGCAGGGCCGCCTGACCACCGAAGAAGAGTTCGGCAACATCGTGATCCGCAGCGGCAACAGCGGCGAGATCGTGCGCCTGTCGGATGTGGCGCGCCTGGAACTGGGTGCGGGCAACTACACCCTGCGCTCGCAGCTGGACAACAAGAACGCGGTGGGCATGGGCGTGTTCCAGTCGCCGGGTGCCAACGCGATCGAATTGTCCGATGCGGTGCGCGCCAAGATGGCCGAGCTGGAAAAGCAGTTCCCGCAGGACATGGCGTGGTCGGCTGCGTACGACCCGACCGTGTTCGTGCGCGACTCGATCAGCGCGGTGGTGCACACGCTGCTGGAAGCGGTGCTGCTGGTGGTGCTGGTGGTGATCCTGTTCCTGCAGACCTGGCGCGCCTCGATCATTCCGTTGCTGGCGGTGCCGGTGTCGGTGGTCGGTACGTTCGCCGCGCTCTACCTGCTGGGTTTTTCGATCAACACGCTGAGCCTGTTCGGCCTGGTGCTGGCGATCGGCATCGTGGTCGACGATGCGATCGTGGTGGTGGAAAACGTCGAGCGCAACATCGAAGAAGGACTGGCCCCGTTGGCTGCTGCGCATCAGGCGATGCGCGAGGTGTCCGGGCCGATCATCGCCATCGCGCTGGTACTGTGCGCGGTGTTCGTGCCGATGGCGTTCCTATCGGGCGTGACCGGCCAGTTCTACAAGCAGTTCGCGGTGACCATCGCCATTTCCACGGTGATTTCGGCGATCAATTCGCTGACCTTGTCGCCGGCACTGGCCGCCATGTTGCTCAAGCCGCATGACGCACCGAAGGATGGCCCGTCGCGGTTGATCGATCGCTTGTTCGGCTGGTTGTTCCGTCCGTTCAATCGCTTCTTCAACAGCAGTTCGCACAAGTACCAGGGCGCGGTCTCGCGCACCCTGGGCAAGCGTGGCGCGGTGTTCGCGGTGTATGTGCTGCTGCTGGTGGTCACCGGCTTCATGTTCAAGGTGGTGCCGGGCGGCTTCATTCCGACCCAGGACAAGCTGTACCTGATTGCCGGAACCAAGTTGCCGGAAGGCGCCTCGCTGGAACGCACCAACGAAGTGATCCGTCAGATCACCCAGATCGCGCTGCAGACCGAAGGCGTGGACCACGCGATTGCGTTCCCGGGCCTGAACCCGCTGCAGTTCACCAACACGCCCAATACCGGCACGGTGTTCCTGACGCTCAAGCCGTTCAGCCAGCGCAGCCGCACTGCGGCGCAGATCAACGCGGAGATCAACGCCCGCATCAGCCAGATCCAGCAGGGCTTTGCGTTTGCGTTCATGCCGCCGCCGATCCTGGGCCTGGGGCAGGGCTCGGGCTACTCGCTGTACATCCAGGACCGCGCCGGCCTGGGCTATGGCCAGTTGCAGAGTGCGGTCAATGCGATGTCCGGTGCGATCTCGCAGACGCCGGGCATGCAGTTCCCGATCGGCACGTATCAGGCCAATGTGCCGCAGCTCGACGCCAAGGTCGATCGCGACAAGGCCAAGGCGCAGGGCGTGCCGCTGACCAACCTGTTCGACACCTTGCAGACCTATCTGGGTTCGTCCTACATCAACGACTTCAATCGCTTCGGTCGCACCTATCAGGTGATCGCCCAGGCCGACGGACAGTTCCGCGACAGTGTCGAAGACATCGCCAACCTGCGCACCCGCAACGATCGTGGGCAGATGGTGCCGATCGGCAGCATGGTTACACTGGGCCAGACCTACGGCCCGGATCCGGTGATCCGCTACAACGGCTACCCGGCGGCCGACCTGATCGGTGAAGCGGACCCGCGCGTGCTCTCCTCCACCCAGGCGATGCAGACGCTGGCCGGCATGGCGCCCAAGGTGTTGCCCAACGGCATGAACATCGAGTGGACCGACCTGAGCTATCAGCAATCCACCCAGGGCAACTCGGCGTTGATCGTGTTCCCGATGGCGGTGTTGCTGGCGTTCCTGGTGCTGGCTGCGTTGTACGAGAGCTGGACGCTGCCGCTGGCGGTGATCCTGATCGTGCCGATGACCTTGCTGTCGGCCTTGTTCGGCGTGTGGCTCACCGGCGGCGACAACAACGTGTTCGTGCAGGTGGGGTTGGTGGTGCTGATGGGCCTGGCGTGCAAGAACGCGATCCTGATCGTGGAGTTCGCCCGCGAACTCGAAATGCACGGCAAGGGCATCGTCGAGGCCGCGCTCGAAGCCTGCCGCCTGCGTCTGCGTCCGATCGTGATGACCTCCATCGCCTTCATCGCCGGCACCGTGCCGCTGGTGTTCGGGCATGGCGCCGGCGCCGAAGTGCGCTCGGTCACCGGTATCACCGTGTTCGCCGGCATGCTCGGTGTGACCTTGTTCGGCCTGTTCCTGACCCCGGTGTTCTACGTGGCGCTGCGCAAGTGGGTCACCCGTCGCGAACCCGCTGCACCGGCCACCGTCGCGCACGATCACCTCAAGGCGTGAGTGCGTCGTCCCCAATTCCCATTCGCAGTACAAGGACATTGAAATGAGCAACCACAAGATCGCATTGGTCACCGGCGCCACCCGCGGCATCGGCCTGGAAACCGTTCGACAACTGGCCCAGGCCGGCGTGCATACGCTGCTGGCCGGGCGCAAGCGCGACGATGCCGTCGCCGCCGCACTCAAGCTGCAGGCCGAAGGCCTGCCGGTGGAGGCCATCCAGCTCGACGTCAACGACGACATCAGCATCGCTGCGGCAGTCGGCACGGTGGAGCAGCGCCATGGCCACCTGGACATCCTGATCAACAACGCCGGCATCATGATCGAGGACATGCAGCGCACGCCGTCGCAGCAGAGCCTGGAGGTGTGGAAGCGCACCTTCGACACCAACCTGTTCGCGGTCGTCAGCGTCACCAAGGCGTTCCTGCCGCTGCTGCGTCGCTCGCTGGCCGGGCGCATCGTCAATGTGTCCAGCATGCTCGGCTCGCTGACCCTGCATACCCAGCCCGGTTCGCCGATCTACGACTTCAAGATTCCCGCCTACGACGCCTCCAAGAGCGCGGTCAACAGCTGGACGGTGCACCTGGCCCATGAGCTGCGCGACACCGCCATCAAGGTCAACACCGTGCATCCGGGCTACGTCAAAACCGACATGAACGGTGGCGGCGGCGAGATCGAGGTGGAGCAGGGCGCGCACAGCAGCGTGCAAATGGCATTGCTCGACGCGCACGGCGCCACCGGCAGCTTTACGCATCTGGGAGAAGTGTTGCCATGGTAAGAACCTTTCTGAGCGTGGCACTGGCTGCGCTGGTGCTCAGCGGCTGCGCGGTGGGGCCGGATTACCGGCCCGACCCGCCGGCCGCGGTGACCTTGCAGGGCGCGCAGGATGCGGCCTTCAGCGGCGAATCACCGGTCGGTAATTGGTGGTCGCAGTTCGACGACCCGGTGCTGGAACAACTGGTGCGCGATGCCTTGTTCGCCAACCACGATCTGCGCATCGCCGTGTCGCGCGTCAAGCAGGCACGCGCGGTGTTCGTCGAGCGTCGCCTCGACCAGGCCCCGCACATCACCGCGCAGGGCAGCTTCGATCGACGCGAACAACAGCAGGTGGTTGCCGGCAACCAGCGCTTCCTCACCGAGCAGACCACCCTGGGTCTGGATGCGGCCTGGGAGCTGGACCTGTTCGGCCGCCAGCGGCGCGCCTCGGAAGCGGCACGTGCGGATCTGGAAGCCGAGCAGGCCAGCCTGCTCGACGTGCAGGTCACCGTCGCTGCCGAAGTGGCGCGCAACTACTTCGAGTTGCGCGGTACGCAAAAGCAGCTGGAGGTGTCCAAGCGCACGCTGACCAACCTGCACGACACCCAGCGGCTGACGCAGACGCGTTGGGACCTGGGCGCCGGCAGCGAACTGGATGTGCAGAGCAGCCTGGCGCGCCTGAAGGCGATCGAGGCGGACATTCCGTTGCTGGAAACCGCCGAGGCGCAGTACCGCCATCGCCTGGCGGTGCTGCTCGGCCAGGCGCCCAATGCCCTGGACGCCACCCTGGTGGCGCGCACCACGCCGGCGTTCGCACGTGCGTTGCCCTTGGGCGATACCGCCGGATTGCTGCGTCAGCGCCCGGACGTGCGCAGCGCCGAACGTCGCCTGGCAGCTGCCACCGCGCAGGTCGGCGTGGCCACCGCGGATCTGTTCCCGCGCATCAGCGTCAGCGGCTTTGTCGGCTTCCTGTCCGGCGACGCGGCCAGGCTGACCGAGGGCAGCGGCAAGGCCTGGTCGATCACCCCGTCGATCAGCTGGGCGGCATTCGACTTTGGCACCGTGCGTGCCCGCCTGCGTGCCAGCAAGGCGCAGGCCGACGGTGCCTTGGCGCAATACCAGCAGACCGTGTTGCTGGCGCTGGAAGACACCGAGAACGCCTTGATCGGCTACGGCCGCCAGCAGGCACGCCTGGCGATCGTGGTGGAGCAGGCCAATGCGGCGCGACGTGCCGAACAACTGGCGCAGATCCGCTACCGCGAGGGCTCGGAAGACTTCCTGACCCTGCTGGACGCGCAACGCACCCAGCTGGCCGCCGACGATG
Source organism: Xanthomonas sp. LMG 8993 (assembly GCF_009835065.2). Classification (NCBI taxonomy): domain Bacteria; kingdom Pseudomonadati; phylum Pseudomonadota; class Gammaproteobacteria; order Lysobacterales; family Lysobacteraceae; genus Xanthomonas; species Xanthomonas sp. LMG 8993. The sequence continues at coordinate 499,040 of NZ_QVIF02000001.1, forward strand.
CGTTGGCGCAGGCCGAGGCCGCGGTGAATGTCGGCGTGGTCGGTGTGTACAAGGCGCTGGGCGGCTGGAAGCAGGGCGAAGCACCTGCGGCACCGGTGGCCGTGCTCAATCGGTGAGGCAGGCCTGCAGGGCGGCCGTCAGGTCGTCCTGCAGGCACCCGGCTGCGCCAACGCTTCGTCGGCCGATACGGCGGCTGGATTCCGGGCGACCGTCGGAACGCCTGCCGACCGGCCGATCACACGAGGGCTGCGCTCAGTCGGCAACCCGCACGCTGTCGCGGCCGCCGTTCTTGGCCAGATACAGCGCCGCATCGGCACGCGAAAACCAGTCCTGCCAATGCGTTTCGCCGTCATGGCGGGCCGCGCCCAGCGACACCGTGATCCGCCCACCCGGGCCACGCAGCCCGTTGCGGATCACCTTGCGCAGGCGCTCGGTGGCAGCTTCCAGTTCCTGCAGGGAGCCGGCACGCAACAGCACCACGAATTCTTCGCCGCCGAAGCGGAACACCTGGTGTGGCTCGCGCACTTCGAAGCGCAGGATCGTGGCCAGATCCGACAACGCGGCGTCGCCTGCGGCATGCCCGTAGAGATCATTGACCTCCTTGAAATGGTCCAGATCCAGAATGATCAGGCTGTTGAGCCGTTCATTCGGCTGGCGTCGGTCGATCTGATGGGTGAGCGCACGCTCGAGCATGCGCCGGTTGGGCAGGCCGGTCAGCGCATCCAGCGAGGCCAGCTCTTCCAGATGCACGCGGTCGTCCTGCATGCGCAGCGAGAACGCATACCCCACCGCCAGCGTCACCAGCGTCACCACGACCGTCGACACGCCCTGGCCGGGGCTGACGATCAGGCCCGGCAACAGCAGCAGCGCCGCCAGCAGCGGCAGGCTCAGCAGCACGGCGCGTTGCGGGCCGCACAGGAAGTAATTGGTGGCCAGCACTGGAAACAGCCAGGGCAGGGCGCCATCGCCGCCGGTCCAGCAGGCCACCAGACAGCCGCCCACATTGATCGAGGCCAGCCACACGCCGCCAGCGCCGGTGCGCTCTGCATCGCGCATCTTCCAGCCACGCCATATCGCAAGCACACCGAGCGATGCGGTGATCAGGCAGGCCAGCGCCTGACCGGTAATGGCCAGGTACACCGCATAGAGGCAAAGCAACAGCGCGGTGATCGGCCCCAGCATCTTGACGATGCCGAGACGGAAATCCCGCCGCAGGTGGAGGATCACAGGGAAGGTTCTATAGGAGTCGGCATCATTATCGGCGGAGCCTTGCGAAAGTTGAGCGTGCACGCGCCGCGGCAGCGGGTCGGAAAATGAAGCGTTGCCGGGTCGGGCTTCGCACATCCTTGACGGCCGTGCCGCAACCGTAGCGTCTTTGCCGTCGGAGTCTGCCATGCCCACACGCGAAGAACTCGACATGCGCCTGGACGCGCTGCAGGACGAACTGCCGCAGCTATCGGCCGATGAAGACGCGGATTTTGACTATCTCGATTTTCAGGCGCGTGCCCAGGCCGTGCTCAGCAGTGCCGCGGCCGAGGACGCGGCCTATGTGCGGACCCGCGTCGACAACATGCTGGCGGGTGCCGGCCTGATTCCAACCGATGCGGATGGGCGCAGTTGCGCTTGATGCCCGCTGTGCGCGGTCAGTGCAACGCCTGCATTGCGGGCGCGCGTGGCGCGTCGGTATGCCCGCAGACGCAGGTCCAATCTGATAACGGCATGTCTCAGCCTGCGGCTGCGGCGCCCGCACTCACTACCTGATTGCGTCCGGCCTGCTTGGCGCGGTACAGCGCCTCGTCCGCGCGACGCAGCAACTGCGCCATATTGCCCGCATGTTGGGGAAAGCTGGCCGCACCGAACGAGGCGCTGACCTTCGGCAACGACACGCCATCGGCCATCACCTGCAGCGTTTCGATGCCGGCACGCAGCTTCTCGGCCATCCTGCAGGCGGTCGCCAGATCCACTTCCGGCAGGATGATCGTCAACTCCTCGCCGCCATAGCGGCAGCAGATGTCTTCGCCGCGCGTCTGCGCCAGCAGGAATTCGCCGATCGCCGCCAGCACGCGGTCGCCGCCGCTGTGGCCGTGCAGATCGTTGAACTGCTTGAAGTGGTCCACGTCCAGCATCAGCACCGACAAGGGGAGGGCCCGCCGCGTGCAGCGCGCCAGTTCGTGATTGAGCGCTTCTTCGAGATAACGGCGGTTGTACAGACCGGTCAACGGATCGCGAATGGATTGCTGGCGCAGCGTCTCGCGCAGGCGCAGGTTGTGCAACGCCAGCGATAGTTGTTCGGCTGCGGCCTCGGCCACGGTCAACGAGGCCAGATCGCGCGGATCCTCGCTGCGTAGCGCCAGCATCCCCAGTTGCGTGCCCTGAGCCGATAGCGGGATGCAGGCGGTGCTCGCATGCGCCGGAAGATTGGCGCCGATGTGTTGGCAGAGCATGCCCTGGCTGGCGTCTTCCACCACATGCGTGCGGTCGCGGCGCAAGGCCCAGCACGTGTCCGGGGCGATGCTGGCGTTGTCGTCGTCGGCCATCGTGCCCCAGGCCACCACCTGTTCGGCACGATCGCGCGAGGCGCGCAGCAAATAGACCGCGCCGGCCGCGCCCGGGATCAGCGGGGCGATCGTGCGGGCGGTGATTTCCAGCGCTTCCTCGGCATTGCGGCAGTTCTGCAGCAGGCCCGAGTAACGTGCCAGCGCCTCCAGCCCGGCCGACGTGCGTTCGAGCGTAGCGAACGATTCGATCAGGCGTTCGCTGGTCGTGCTGGCCGCGTCTTCGGCGAGCACGCGTCGTTCCAGTTCGCGCGACAGCAACCGGTAGGCCAGCAACATCACCAGCAAGCCGCTGAAAATCCCGACCACCGTCACCCACAGCACCCACTGCGCGCTGCGCGCATTGGTGTCGGTACGCTTCACCAGTTGCTGGCGCTCCAGTTCCGTCATGGTCTGCACCTGGCGGCGCAGCGACGACGAGGTCTGGAACACGCCGCGTGCGATCGAGGCGCGCGCGCCATCCAGGCCCTGCTTGCGATAGCTGTGCAACAGGTCATTGATCTGGACCAGGCGCATGTCCACCAGGCGTCCGAGCGCCACGACGTTGCGCCGCTGCACCGGGTTGTCCTGCACCAGGGCATCCAGCCGCACGATGCGCTCGGGAAGCCGCCCGATCGCATCGGCGTACACCCCGAGAAACGCTTCATTGTCGGTCAGGACATAGCCACGCACCGACGACTCTGCCGACAGCATCCCGGCCTGGATCTCGTCGATGCTGGCGATCACTTCCTGCGTATGCGTCACCCAGCCGGCATCGGCCAGCGAGCGCTGCGTGGTGAAATAACCGCCCACGCCGATCAGGACGAAGATCACCCCGCCAAGCAACAAGGCGCCGGCGGCGTGACGTTTTGCGTTCCTGGTTAACACCGTGTTCCCCTGACATCGATTGTCTGGTTGAGGCTGATGCAAGTCGCGTGCCCATGCTCCACTTCGCTTGTCAGTCAGCTGCGGGACGGGCTTGAGGTCGCTCCGGCGCCGGCACGACGGTATCCTTCATGCTCGTCACCGAGCCGGGCAACAGAGTGGTCATTTTCCTTGGTAGCTATCGATTGACCTGTCGCGCTGCCCGGGGCGATGGCCCCAGCCGCGGCTGGGTCGCCGACTGGCAGATCGCCCAGATTGGGGCCGGCAGCGCCGGCGACCTGGCGGGCAGCGCCCTGTCTGCCACGTTTCCCGACCACCGCAGCGCCATGGCCGCCGCCCGGGTTGCCGGCATGGTGACGCTGGAAGCGATGCATGCCGAAGCGCAGCGGCAGCTCGAGTCCGCGTGAGCGGCATGCGTGCCCGGTCGCATCGACCATGCCGGCACCGCACCAGCTGGCATACGGTTTGCTTTCAGCCCTGAACAACGCTGGGGAGCGTCTTGGACGGAAGCGACATGCAAGAGCCCAACAAAAGTGCCCTGGCCCTGCTGCAGCAGGAAGCCACCGAACTGCTCGCGCTATTCGATCAACTGCGTGGCGATGCAGTGCCTGCGCATGACGCGGACAGCGTCGTCGCAGCCGCATCCGCCGAATGCACCGAACAGACCGCCCACGTCACTAATTGACTCAGCAGGTAAGCCCGCCGCCGTCTGCGATGCAGGGGCTGTCGGGCGAGACGCGATGCGGCATTCTGTCAGCGCCATGTCGCTGCCGATCATGCGTCACCACGGCAGGGTATCGCCCATGAAAAAGGCCGGAAGCCCTCTGCATCGAGGAGTCCCGGCCTTAGTCGGTCGTCTTAGGACCGTTGTTTGGTGGAGGTGGGCGGAATCGAACCGCCGTCCGGAAGCACTCCATCCCCAGCACTACATGCTTAGCCCTCCGTTGGATCTCATTCCCAGGCAGCACGGTTGGCAAAGCGCACCTGGAAACCAGCCTGCTTTATCTAACCGGTAGCTGACAGGCAGCCACTACCGATGGTTCCGTGATAATGACCCTACACCTACGAGCACGGGCACAAGTAGGTTCGGGGGTTCGCCTAAGGCGGCTGTAGAACTACAACTAAAGCCAATTAAGCGGCGATAGCGAAGTCCGAACCGTAGTTGTCATCGTTGGCAACTAAAAGTTTGCTGCTGGATTAACGAGGAAAGCTGCCCCCTCGGCATGCGCCAAGCGACTTCGCGACCCCCGTCGAAACCAGTGCACCCCCGGGGAAAGCATCAAAACGCTGACCTGGTCAGTGTAGGGATCGGAGCGCCCTGTCACAAGTGGTGAGACGTGCAGCGCTTACAGTGGCTTCAGTCCTATCGGACGGAAAAGTCTGGTAATCAAGGAGCCAAACGATGGCGACAGGCAAGTCCCCAGGTCCGCGGCAGGCACGCAGCACGCCCCGCAAACGCGCATCGGGCGTCGACGCCCCCAGGCCTCGACGCGCAGCCAAGGCTGCGCAGCAGCAAGCGCAGGACACCGTACTGACGCGCGTGCAGGGCAAGGCGCGCACCGTGATCTACATCCATGGCATCGGCAACAAGCCGCCGGCCGAGGTGCTGCGCTGTCAGTGGGACAAGGCCTTGTTCGGGCGGCCGATGGGCGAGCGCACGCGCCTGGCGTACTGGGTCAATCGCGAGCGCTATCCGGTTGCCGAACCCGGTAACTGCGATGCGCGCGATGTCGGCCCGGCGCTCAATCAGAGCGTGCAGCGCGCCCTGAGCACGCTTGGGCTGGTGCCAGGCGAGCAGGATCTGCATTTGCTTGCCGATGCGTTGGCGCAGAGCGAGCAAGAGCGTGTCGATCTGCACCGCTTGCTGGACGAACTGGATGCCGCGCCCGCGATGCCGGCGGCGGGCCAGGTGCAGGCCAAAGGTCCGATCGATGCGATCAACCGCGTACTGCTGCGGCTGATCTCCGCCGCGCTGCTGCAGGACGTGCACGATTTGTTCTTCGTGCCCGAGCGTGCGGCGTTGATGCGCGAGAGCCTGACGCAGCGGTTGCGCTCGGGTGGCGGGCCGTTTGTGGTGGTGGCGCACAGCCAGGGCTCGATGATCGCCTTTGACGTGCTGCGTCAGCTCCAGGCGGCCGAGTGCGAGGTCAGCCTGTTCCTGACCCTGGGCTCGCCTTTGGGCCTGCCGCAGGTGCGCAGCATGTTCAAGCGCTGGACCGGCACACGCAAGCTGCCGTTTCCCGCGTGCGTACGGCGCTGGATCAACGTGGCCGACACGCGCGACCCGATCGCGCTGGATCCGGATCTCGGCGACGACATCGCCAACGCCAAGGGGCGTTTCGAAAACCTCGCGGGCGCGCGCCTGAATCCGGACTGGCAGCACAACGCGCATTCGGGCTCGGGCTATCTGTCGATTCCGCAGGTGCGCGCGGCGGTGCGCGAAGCGGTGGGCGTCGGCTTCGACCAACCGGTCTCCAATGCGGTGCTGATCAAGGATCTCAGCGAGCAGCTGGAAGCGCATGGCGCCGAGTACCGGCATGAGGTGCTGATCGAGCTGGATCGCCGGTTGCTGGGCGACGACCCGGCCGCCACGCGTGCGCTGCTGTTGGCGCAGTTGCGCCAGACCGCTGCGGCGACCACCGGCTTGAGCGGCGATGCGCTGGACGAGGCGATCGAGCTGGAAGATGGCTTGCAGCGGTTTGTGTCGGCGCGGCTGACGCGGTTCGAGATCGAATCGCTGCAGGACCGCTACCGCGCGCTGGGATTCCGGCGCGTGTGGCGCGATGCCGGCAAGCGCGCGTTGATCAACGTGTCCGGCAACGTCCTGCATGCCGATGCGGCGCGCACCGCGTATCGCGCGCGCGGGCAACAGATCGGCTGGGCGGTGCTGGACACCGGTATCGCAGCCAGTCACCCGCATTTCTTCGTAAAGGGGGAGCGCGACACGGTGGTGGCGCAATGGGATTGCACGCGGCGGGGGGCAGCCAGGCGATTGACGCGCGCCGACGGCGATGCCTTCGCTCGGCTGGATCGGCACGGGCACGGCACGCATATCGCCGGGATCATCGCCGGCCATAGCCGCGCGGTGATTCCCGACGCGCAGGGCAACCCGGGCAAACCGCTGGAGTTTGCCGGCATGGCGCCGGACACCCAGCTGTACGGGTTCAAGGTGCTGGACGATGCCGGCAACGGCCGTGATTCCTGGATGATCAAGGCGGTGCAGCAGGTCGCAGCGATCAACGAGCGCGCCGGCGAGCTGGTCATCCATGGCGTCAATCTGAGCCTGGGCGGCTACTTCGATCCGGAGAGCTACGGCTGCGGTTTTACGCCGCTGTGCAACGAGTTGCGGCGGCTATGGCGGCAAGGCGTGCTGGTGGTGGTGGCCGCCGGCAACGAAGGCCTGGCCTGGTTGATGCGCAACGACGGCGATGCATATCCGGCCAACATGGATCTGTCGATCAGCGACCCGGGCAATCTGGAAGACGCCATCGTGGTCGGCTCGGTGCACAAGAGCAGCCCGCACAATTACGGCGTGTCGTATTTTTCGTCGCGCGGGCCGACCGCCGATGGACGCGGCAAGCCGGATGTCGTGGCGCCGGGCGAAAAGATCCTGTCGGCCTATTACGATTTCGACCCGAAAGATCCGGCCAGCCTGATGGTGGAGATGAGTGGCACCAGCATGGCCGCACCGCACGTCTCCGGCGTGCTGGCCGGCTTCCTCTCCGCCCGCCGCGAGTTCATCGGCTTCCCGGATCGGGTCAAGCAGCTGATGCTGGACACCAGCACCGACCTGCAACGCGATCGCTATGTGCAGGGCAGGGGAGTGCCGAATTTGATGCGGATGCTTGGAGCGACGTGATTCGGGATTAGGAATTGGGGATTCGCAAGAGCATGGGTTCTACGCGCCGCGTTGCTCGCCGGGGCCGAGAGCCATGCAAACGCCGGCTGCGAATGGATTTGCCGTTACCAATCCCCAATGCCGAATCCCCAATCCCGGCTACTCACGCATCCCGGTTATGCCGCCGCATCACGCGCTGCTTGTCGCGTTGCCAGTCACGGTCCTTGGCGGCGTCGCGCTTGTCGTGGTTCTGCTTGCCCTTGGCCAGCGCGATTTCCAGCTTGACCTTGTTGTTGCTCCAGTACAGCGCTGTCGGCACCAGGGTGTAGCCGTCGCGTTCGACGCTGCTCAGCACCTTGTCGATTTCCCGGCGGTGCAGCAGCAGCTTGCGATCGCGGCGTTCCACCGGCACGGTGTGGCTGGAGGCCTGGATCAGCGGGGTGATCTGGGCGCCGATCAGGAAGATCTCGCCGGAGCGCACATAGGCGTAGCCGTCGATGATGTTGGCGCGGCCGGCGCGGATCGCCTTGACCTCCCAGCCCTGCAGGGCCAGGCCGGCTTCGTAGCGCTCTTCCAGGTGGTATTCATGGCGCGCACGCTTGTTCAGCGCGATGGTTTTCGTGGCCGTCGCGCCGTTTGCTTTATCCTTGGCTGGTTTCTTGCTCATGCCGCCATTGTCGCCGATTCGGCGTCATCAAACGATCTTCTGTCTTTCACAAGTTAGCGAATGCCTACCATCCGTCGCAGCGCCCTGGTCGAACACAGCGCCACCCGCATGTTCGATCTGGTCAATGATGTTGCCGCCTATCCGCGCCGTTTCGGCTGGTGTGATGCTGCGCAGGTGCTTGAACAGGACCAGGCGCATATCGTGGCGCGGCTGGATCTGGGGTTGGGGTCGTTCCGCACCTGGTTCACCACCGAAAACGTGCTCGAACGTCCGCAGCGCATCGTCATGCATCTGCGCGACGGGCCGTTCAAGCGCCTGGAAGGCCTGTGGGAGTTTCAGTCGCTGGGCGAGAACGCCTGCAAGGTCAGCCTGACCCTGGAAGTGGAAACCAGCTCGCGGCTGTTGGGTCCGGCGCTAGCGCTGGGCTTTCAAGGCCTGGCCGACCGCATGGTCAACGATTTCGTGCGGGTCGCCGATCGCGGCGACGTCTGAGCATGCGGATCGACGTCGTGCTGGCCTGGCCGGACCGCTGCAGTTCGGTATCGCTGGAGCTGGCCGAGGGCGCTACCGTGGCCGAGGCGATTGCCGCCTCCGGTCTGGCACCGGATCGACCGCCTGCCGCGCAGGCGATCCATGGGCTGATTGCACGCGCGGATCAGGTGCTGCGCGACGGCGACCGGGTGGAATTGCTCAGGCCGCTGCTGCTGGATCCGAAGGAGGCACGGCGTCGCCGTGCCGGACCGAGCAAAAAGGCCGGTCCCAACGGATAGCTGTTGGCCGGCACTGCGATGCATGTGCGCCGTGCGCAACAGCGAGCTCTTCTGTTGAATGATCTGGGCTAGCGAGCGCAGCCTGTGGCTTGGGCAGGCGCCTGTCGCCGCAAGACGGCTGACGGAAAACCGCGGATGTCGATATCCAGATCAGCGCTGCAGTTCCTGACCGAACACGTCTCTGCGACCAGGCAAATAAAAAACGCATCCGTTCAAACGGATGCGTTTTCTGGTGCGGCGACACTCAGGCGATCGCGCAGTGCGCGACCGAGCGCATCAACGGCCGCGCTGCTTTTTCTTGTCGCGGGCCAGATTGCGACCGAACTGCTTGGGTGCCGACTTGGCCAGCTGCTCGTCCTGCGAGGGGAAATAATCGCCTTCCCAGCGAACGACCTGCTCGTTTTCGAAGAACACGGTGAAGTTCTTGATCTCGGTGCGCGCCAGACGGTCCACACGCTGGGTGGAGGTGTAGTCCCAGCGCTGCGAATGGAATGGATCGGGGATCGAGGGGGTACCCAGCAACGCGCTGACCTGCTGCTTGCTCTGGCCTACCTGCAGTTGCTCCACGGCATTCTGTTTGATCAGATTGCCCTGGTAGATCGGCTGCTTGTAGATGATGCCGCAGCCAGCGGTGGAGAGAGCAACGGCGGCGACCAGCAGGAGATTACGCATCGGGGATTAAGTGCTGAGGAAATCACGCCGATGATACACTCCCGCCGGTCGCCGCGACCCGTTTGATGGCAGCTGGCGCTAAATCGCCAATGAACGGAGAACATATGGAAACCCACGACCTGCGCAAAGTCGGGCTCAAGGTGACCCATCCGCGGATGCGGATCCTGGAGTTGCTCGAGCAGAAGAGCAACCAGCACCATCTCAGCGCAGAAGACATCTACCGGCAGCTGCTCGACCATGGCGACGAAATCGGTCTGGCCACGGTGTACCGGGTGCTGACCCAGTTCGAGGCCGCCGGTCTGGTGCTGAAGCACAATTTCGAAGGCGGCCAGGCGGTCTATGAGCTGGATCGCGGCGGCCATCACGACCATATGGTGGACGTGGATACCGGCCACGTGATCGAGTTCGAGAGCGAAGAGATCGAGGCCTTGCAGCGGCAGATCGCCGCCCAGCATGGCTATGAGCTGGAAGAGCACTCGCTGGTGCTGTACGTGCGCAAGAAGCGTCCGCGCTGACGGCAAGCCGGTGGTAGTGCGGCAACGACAAGGCGGCTTCGGCCGCCTTGTGCGTTTGCCGCCATCGGCTGCCTGGTCACCCCCGATGGCGGCCGAGACAGCGCCCGGCGGCTCAGGCGCTCTGCAGCAGCTTGCGTGCCGCCGCGCGGGCTTCCTTGCTGACTTCCACCCCGCCCAGCATGCGCGCCAGTTCTTCCTGGCGCGCCTGCGGGCCGAGCAGTTCGACCGCGCTCTGGGTCATGCCGTCCACCGGCGCCTTGCTGACCCGATAGTGCGCGTGGCCCTTGGCGGCCACCTGCGGCAAGTGGGTCACGCACAGCACCTGGCGCTCTTCGCCCAGGGCGCGCAGTTTTTGCCCGACGATGTCGGCCACCGCGCCGCCGATGCCGGAATCCACTTCGTCGAAGACCATGGTCGGCACGCTGTCCAGCCCGAGCGCGGCGACCTCGATCGCCAGCGAAATCCGTGACAGCTCGCCGCCGGAGGCGACCTTGCGCAATGCGCGCGGTGGCTGCCCGGCGTTGGCGGCGACCAGGAATTCCACCCGCTCGGCGCCGTTGGGGTCAGGGCGCAGGGTGTCCTGCGGCTGCAGCTGGATCAGGAACTGCCCGCCGCCCATGCCCAGCTCGCCGATCAGCGTGGTGGTGGCGGCCGACAAGGCCTCGGCAGCGGTGGTGCGGCTGGCGCTGAGGCTGCTGGCCGCGCTGCGCCAGACGCCGATCGCCGCCTCGATATGCTTGTCCAACTGCTGCAGGCGCTCGTCGGCGCCGCGCAGGCTCTCCACTTCCAGGCTCATGCGGTCGCGCTGGGCGGCCAGTTCGTCCGGGGTGACGCGGTGCTTGCGGGCCAGATCGTGCAGGCGGCCGAGCCGGCGCTCCATCGCCTCGAACTGGGCCGGGTCGGCCTCCAGGTCGTCGCGCACGCGGTCGAGCAGGGCCAGCGCCTCCTCGATCTGGATGACCGCGCTGTCCAGCAGTGCATCGACCTCGCCCAGGCGCGACTCGTGCTCGGCCACGCGCGCCAGGTCATGGCGGCTGTCCTGCAGCAGGCCCAGCGCGCAGGCGCCGTCGTCGCCATTGAGCTGCAGGGCCACGCTGTCGCAGGCGCCGATCAATGCGGTGGCGTGCGCCTGGCGGCGATGATTGACGTCCAGCGCGGCGATCGCGGCCGGGTCCAGGTCCTCGCGTTCCAGTTCGCTGAGCTGGTGTTCCAGAAAGCCGATGCGGTCGGAGACATCGCCCTGCGCGGACAGCGCATCGCGTTCGTCCAGCAGGGCTTGCCAGCGCTGGCTGGCCTGGCGCACCTGCTCGCGCTGCGCGCCGTTGCGGGCGTAGGCGTCGAGCAGGGCGAGCTGGCTGTGGCGGGCCATCAGGGCCTGGTGTTCGTGCTGGCCGTGAATCTCCACCAGCCGCGAGGCCAGCTCCGCCAGTTGCGAAGAGGTCACCGGGCGGCCGTTGATCCAGGCACGCGAGCCGCCATCGGCACGGATGATCCGGCGCAGCTGGCATTGCGCGTCGTCGTCGAGTTCGTTGTCCGACAGCCAGGTCAGGCCCGGGTGCTGGGCCGGTAGCTGGAATTCGGCCGACAGTTCGGCGCGGTCGGCACCGTGGCGGACCACGCCGCTGTCGGCGCGCAGCCCGGACAGGAAGCCCAGCGCGTCCACCATCAGCGACTTGCCGGCGCCGGTTTCGCCGGAAACCACGGTCATGCCTGGCCCGAATTCCAGTTCGGTGGCGCGGACGACGGCGAAATCCTTGATGGAGAGGTGTCTGAGCATGGGATCGAGTGTGAACGCTTTGGGGAAGCTTAGGGTGGGAGCGGCGGGCAGGGAATAAGACGCTTGCCAACCGCAGGGCCAGACATTATCTATGCCCAGTCTCACCGGATGATCCCATGCGCGCGTCCCAGTCCCCAACGCTTGATCCCCGCGCACGCCAACTGCTGCGGACGCTGATTGCCCGCTATATCCGCGATGGCGAGCCGGTCGGCTCCAAGACGCTGGCCCAGCACGCCGGGCTGGACGTCAGCCCAGCCACCATCCGCAACATCCTGGCCGATCTGGAGGATGTGGGGCTGCTCAGCTCTCCGCATACCTCGGCCGGGCGGGTGCCCACCGCGCACGGTTACCGGGTGTTCGTTGACAGCCTGGTGCAGATGCAGCCGCCCGGCGAGGAAGAAGTGCGCCGCCTGCGCGCGGAGCTTGCCAGCGGCAACGGCACCCAGTCGCTGCTGGGCAGCGCCTCGCAGATGCTGTCGGCGATGAGCCATTTCGTCGGCGTGGTCAGTGCGCCGCGGCGCGAGCAGTTTGCGTTCCGGCATATCGACTTTGTGGCGCTGGACGCGCGCCGGGTGCTGGCGATCCTGGTGTTTGCCGACAACGAGGTGCAGAACCGGGTGATCGAGCCGCGCCGGGCCTACGAACCGGCCGAGCTGGAGCGGGTGGCCAATTACCTCAATGCGCAATTTGCCGGCCGCGCGCTGTCGGACATCCGTGCTTCGCTGCTGCGCGAGCTGCGCATGGCAAAGAACGAGATGGAGCAGCTGCTGGCCCACAGCGTGGATCTGGCCAGTGAGGCGCTGGTGCCGGCCGACGCCGACGACATGGTGATGGCCGGGCAGACCCGCCTGATGGGCGTGCAGGACCTGTCGGACCTGGACCGGTTGCGCGAGCTGTTCGAGGCCTTCGCCAGCAAGCGCGAGATCCTGCAGCTGCTCGAACGCACCATCCAGGCGCCGGGCGTGCGCATCTTCATCGGCGAAGAGACCGGCATGCTGTCGCTGGACGATGTCTCGCTGGTCACCGCGCCGTATGCCGCCAATGGCCAGGTGCTGGGCGTGCTGGGCGTGATCGGGCCCAAACGCATGGCCTACGACCGGGTGATTCCGCTGGTGCAGACCGCCGCCCAGGTGCTGGGCGCGGCCATGGAGCCGCCCGGCACGCGATAAGCGGCAGCGATCGATACGATCGTTTTGCTTGAAACGCGCGCGCGCGCCCACATACGGGGTGACGTTGGGGCGGGCGTTCCGCTTGCCCGGGAACTGCACATGAACCAAGACCACCCCGAATTCGACTCCGAAGACCTGTCCCAGAACCCACCCGAGACCGATCCGCTCAAGGCCGAGATCGAGTCGCTGCGCAGCGAGATCGCGCTGGTCAAGGCCGATGCCCTGCGCGAGCGGGCCGATCTGGAAAACCAGCGCAAGCGCATCGCCCGCGATGTCGAGAACGCACGCAAGTTCGCCAACGAGAAGCTGCTGGGCGAGCTGCTGCCGGTGTTTGACAGCCTGGATGCCGGGCTGACTGCGGCCGGCACCGAGCCCAGCCCGCTGCGCGATGGCCTGGACATGACCTACAAGCAGTTGCTCAAGGTTGCGGCCGACAACGGCCTGACCCTGCTCGACCCGGTCGGCCAGCCGTTCAACCCGGACCAGCACCAGGCGATCAGCCAGGGCGAGGCCGAGGGCATCGCCCCGGGCCACGTGGTGCAGGTGTTCCAGAAAGGCTATCTGCTCAACGAGCGTCTGCTGCGCCCGGCCCTGGTGGTCGTGGCCAAGCACGACTGAACCGCAGCGCCCGGCTGAACTGCCGGGCGCATGCGCGAAACGCAGATTCGTGCAGGTGGCTTGAACACCTGCGCACCACCCCCACATCTCAGCCAGACCCGGCGTCGCCGGACACAGCTACAGAATCATCAGGAGCGTATCCATGGGCAAGATCATTGGTATTGACCTCGGCACCACGAACTCGTGCGTGTCGATCATGGACGGCGGCAAGGCCCGCGTCATCGAAAATTCCGAGGGCGACCGCACCACGCCTTCGATCGTCGCCTACACCAAGGACGGCGAAGTGCTGGTCGGTGCCTCGGCCAAGCGCCAGGCGGTGACCAACCCGAAGAACACCTTCTACGCGGTGAAGCGCCTGATTGGCCGCAAGTTCACCGACGCCGAAGTGCAGAAGGACATCTCGCACGTGCCGTACGGCATTCTTGCCCACGACAACGGCGATGCCTGGGTGCAGACCAGCGATGGCAAGCGCATGGCGCCGCAGGAAATCTCTGCGCGCGTGCTGGAAAAGATGAAGAAGACCGCCGAGGACTTCCTGGGCGAGAAGGTCACCGAGGCCGTGATCACGGTGCCGGCCTACTTCAACGACAGCCAGCGTCAGGCCACCAAGGACGCCGGCCGCATCGCCGGTCTGGACGTCAAGCGCATCATCAACGAGCCGACCGCGGCCGCCCTGGCCTATGGCCTGGACAAGAACGGCGGCGACCGCAAGATCGCCGTGTACGACCTGGGCGGCGGTACCTTCGACGTGTCGATCATCGAAATCGCTGAAGTCGATGGCGAGAAGCAGTTCGAAGTGCTGGCCACCAACGGCGACACCTTCCTGGGCGGCGAAGACTTCGACAACCGTGTCATCGAGTACCTGGTCGACGAATTCAACAAGGATCAGGGCATCGACCTGCGCAAGGATCCGTTGGCACTGCAGCGCCTGAAGGACGCCGCAGAGCGCGCCAAGATCGAGCTGTCGACCAGCCAGCAGACCGAAGTGAACCTGCCGTACGTCACCGCCGATGCCTCGGGCCCGAAGCACCTCAATATCAAGCTGACCCGTGCCAAGCTCGAAGCGCTGGTGGAAGACCTGGTCAAGAAGTCGATCGAGCCGTGCCGCACCGCGTTGAACGATGCCGGCCTGCGCGCCAGCGACATCAACGAAGTGATCCTGGTCGGCGGTCAGACCCGCATGCCGAAGGTGCAGCAGGCGGTTGCCGATTTCTTCGGCAAGGAACCGCGCAAGGACGTCAACCCGGACGAAGCCGTGGCCGTGGGCGCTGCGATCCAGGGCGGCGTGCTGGCCGGCGACGTCAAGGACGTGCTGCTGCTGGACGTGACCCCGCTGTCGCTGGGTATCGAAACCATGGGCGGCGTGTTCACCAAGATCATCGAAAAGAACACCACCATCCCGACCAAGGCCTCGCAGACCTTCTCCACTGCCGAGGACAACCAGTCGGCCGTGACCGTGCACGTGCTGCAGGGTGAGCGCGAGCAGGCCCGCTTCAACAAGTCGCTGGCCAAGTTCGACCTGTCCGGCATCGAGCCGGCGCCGCGCGGCATGCCGCAGGTGGAAGTGTCCTTCGACATCGACGCCAACGGCATCCTGCACGTGTCGGCCAAGGACAAGAAGACCAACAAGGAACAGAAGGTCGAGATCAAGGCCGGTTCGGGTCTGTCGGACGAAGAGATCCAGCGCATGGTCGCCGACGCGGAAGCCAACCGCGAGGAAGACAAGAAGTTCCAGGAACTGGTGCAGGCCCGTAACCAGGCCGATGGCCTGATCCACGCCACCCGCACCGCGATCACCGAGCATGGCAGCAAGGTCGGTGGCGATGTGATCGGCAAGGTGGAAGCGGCGCTGTCGGATCTGGAAACCGCCATGAAGAGCGACGACAAGGCGCAGATCGAGGCCCGCAGCAAGACCCTGGAAGAAGCCGGCCAGTCGCTGTACGCCGCCGCCGCCGCGGCAGAGCAGGGCGGCAACGCCGATGCGGCCAGCGGCAACGCGCAGGCCTCCAAGGCCGCCGACGACGTGGTGGACGCCGAGTTCACCGAGGTCAAGGACGACAAGAAGTAAGCCGTGATTTGGGAGTCGGGAGTGGGGATTGGCAGCCGCTAAAGGTGCCGATCCCCATCCCGATATCCTTTACGCGTCGCGTCGCCAAGGCGGACCAGCGCATGCTGTCCGCTTTTGCGTTTCAACGAATCTCAAATCACGAATCCCCAATACCGGCTTATGAGCAAACGCGATTACTACGAAGTGCTGGGCGTTGCCCGTGGCGCCAGCGACGAGGAGCTGAAGAAGGCGTATCGGCGCTGTGCGATGAAGCACCACCCGGACCGCAATCCAGGCGACGCTGCTGCCGAGGCGATGTTCAAGGAGTGCAAGGAAGCCTATGAAGTGTTGTCGGATGGCAACAAGCGCCGTGCCTACGATGCGCATGGCCACGCTGCGTTCGAGCACGGCATGGGCGGTGGTGGTGGGCCGGGTGGCCCGGACATGGGAGATATCTTTGGCGATATCTTCGGCAATATTTTCGGCGGTGGCGCCGCCGGTCCGCGCGCTGCGCGACGTGGCGCCGACGTCGGTTACGTGTTGGAACTGGATCTGGAAGAAGCCGTCGCTGGCATCGAGCGCCGCATCGAGATCCCGACCCTGATCGAGTGCGAGCCCTGCCACGGCAGCGGTTCGGAAGACGGCAAGGTGGAAGTGTGCGGGACCTGCCACGGACGCGGCCAGGTACGCATCCAGCGCGGCATCTTCGCCATGCAGCAGAGCTGCCCGCATTGCGACGGGCGCGGCACGCTGATCCAGAATCCGTGCAAGACCTGCCACGGCGCCGGTCGCGTGGAAGAAGACAAGGTGCTGTCGATCAAGGTGCCTGCCGGTGTGGATACCGGCGACCGCATCCGTCTGGCAGGCGAGGGCGAGGCCGGTCCGGCTGGCACGCCGCCGGGCGATCTGTATGTGGAGGTGCGCGTGCGCGAGCATGCGATCTTCCAGCGCGACGGCGACGACCTGCATTGCGAAGTGCCGATCCGCATCTCGCAGGCGGCGCTCGGCGACACCGTGCGTGTGGCGACCCTGGGCGGCGAGGCGGAAATCCGCATTCCGGCCGAAACCCAGACCGGCAAGCTGTTCCGGTTGCGCGGCAAGGGCGTGCGCTCGGTGCGTAGCCGTACCGAAGGCGACCTGTATTGCCGCGTGGTGGTCGAAACGCCGGTGAATCTGACCGCCGACCAGCGCGCGTTGCTGCAGCAGTTCGAGGCCACGTTCACCGGTGAGGATGCCCGCAAGCATTCGCCCAAGTCGGCCACGTTCATCGATGGCGTCAAGGGCTTCTGGGATCGGATGACGTCCTGAGGCCGGGGGTCGGGAATCGGGATTGGGGAATCGTAAGGGCGGTGTGGCCCGGCCTGCCGGGGTAGTGCGCCAGTGTGGCGATTCGGGATTCGTGGGAGCGGATGCCCGCTTCCGAATGCCCGGAGAGTTGCACGGCTGAGCGAAGTTCTCCCTACGAATGCCGGCCCCAGGGGCCGGCATTTGCGTTTGTGCGGCGGGAGCCCGTAAAGGTAAGAGCGATAGCGACTGCTGCCGGCGCACAGACCGGCCTGGTGGCGGCGCGTGCAGCGGCGAGCGGACGGTGGGCGCATCGATCGACGCCGGGCGCGCGGTGGCGCTGGCGTAAAATGCGGCGATGAACAATGCCCCCGACAGTCACCTCGTCCACGGTCGCCGCCAGCGCCCGGATGGTCCTTCGCCGATCGATGTGATCTCGGTGCAATCGCAACTGGTCTACGGCCATGCCGGCAACAGCGCGGCGGTGCCGCCGTTGCGTGCGCTGGGCCTGCGGGTGGCGGAAGTGCCAACCACGCTGCTGAGCAACGCGCCGTTCTACGCCACCTTGCGCGGCCGTATCCTGCCGGCCGACTGGTTGGCCGACCTGTTGCTGGGTGCCACCGAGCGCGGCCTGCCGCAGCGTGCGCGCATGCTGGTCTCCGGCTACTTCGGCAGCCTGGCCAATGGCGAGGCATTCGCCGACTGGCTCGAGCAGACCCTGCCGCTGGCGCCGCAGCTGCGGTATTGCCTGGACCCGGTGATCGGCGACACGCACACCGGCCCGTATGTCGAGCCTGGACTGGAGCGCGTCTTCGCCGAGCGGCTGTTGCCGCATGCCTGGCTGGTGACGCCGAATGCGTTCGAGCTCGGGCGCCTGACCGGTTTGCCGAGTCTGCAGCAGGACGATGCCATCGTCGCCGCGCGCGCATTGCTGGCGCGCGGCCCGCAATGGGTGCTTGCGCACAGCGTGGCCGGTGCGGCCGGTGAGCTGGTGACCCTGGCGGTCAGCGACACGGCGGTGTATCGATGGGCCACGCCGCATCTGCCGGTGGATGTGGCCGGCACCGGCGATGTGCTGATGGCCTTGCTGATTGGTTTGCTGCTGCGCGAGGTGCCGTTCGAGCTGGCGGTGGGGCATGCGCTCAGCGGCGTGCACAGCGCGCTGGAAGCGACCCTGGCTGCAGGCTTCGAAGAGTTCGATGTGCTGGCCGCCGCGCCGGCCGCACTCGCGGCCGTACCGCGCTTTGCCGTCGAGCGATTGGCGTGATGGCGCAGCCGGTGGTCGGCATCGTCGGCATCGCCGGCGCCTACGGACGCTGGCTGGCGCAGTTCCTGCGCACGCGCATGCGGCTGGAGGTGATCGGCTTCGATCCGGCCGTTGATGGCGACATCGACGAAGCCACATTGGCGCAGCGTGCGGACGTGCTGATTTTTTCTGCACCGATCCGCCACACCGCCGGCTTGATCGAGCGCTATGTGGATCTTGCCGGCCCGCGTGCCGCGTCGCAGTTGTGGATGGATGTCACCTCGATCAAGCAGGCACCGGTCGCCGCGATGCTGGCCTCGCCGGCCGAGGTCGTCGGCCTGCATCCGATGACCGCACCGCCCAAATCGCCCACCTTGAAAGGTCGGGTGATGGTGGTCTGCCAGGCACGCGTGCAGCACTGGTCCACGTGGGTACAGGCGCTGTGTACCGCGTTGCAGGCCGAGTGCGTGTACGCCACGCCCGAGCACCACGACCGCGTGATGGCGCTGGTGCAGGCAATGGTGCACGCCACCCATCTGGCGCAGGCCGGCACCTTGCGCGACTACGCGCCACTGCTCGGCGAGCTGCGCGCGCTGATGCCGTATCGCTCGGCCTCGTTCGAGCTGGATACCGCGGTGATCGCACGCATCCTCTCGCTCAATCCGGCGATCTACGAAGACATCCAGTTCGGCAACCCCTATGTCGGCGAGATGCTCGATCGGCTGTTGCTGCAACTGCAGGAGCTGCGCGCCCTGGTCGCGCAGGGCGACGATGCGGCGCGCGCGCAGTTTCGCGCCCGGTTCCTGGACGACAACGCGCAGGCGCTGCAGGGCGAATCGCTCGCGGCCGGCAACTACACCTATGAGCGCGTGGGCTACCTGCTGGCTGACCTCACCGAACCGCTGACCTTGAGCGTGTATCTGCCGCAAGACCAGCCCGGCTCGTTGCGTGCCTTGCTGCATGTGTTCGAGCAGCATGGGGTGAACCTGTCGTCGATCCATTCCTCGCGCACGCCGGTGGGCGAGCTGCATTTCCGCATCGGGTTCGAGCCGGGTAGCGATCGCGCGGCGCTGGCGCAGGCGGCCAGCGAAATCGACCGCAGCGGCATCGGACGGGTGCTGGAGCGTTCCGACCGCAACGGGTAGCAACAGTGCAGGGCGGCCGTGGGCTTGCCCACTGTCGATGGCCGCAGCAGGGTGCAGATGTCAGGCGCCGATCATGTGCTGGCCGAGCGATACCGCATGCGATGCATCGAGGGCGAGGGTGATTGTCGCTCGGCGCAATGCCAAATAACGCGCACCGGTTTCATCCACATAGGGTGTGGATGAAACCTGCACAAGCATGTGGATAACTGTGCGCAGCCTTTGCGCTGCAACGGCTACGGACGGGTTGGTCAAAAAATGACCAGTGCTATTTCAGGGCGTCGACAGGCGCAGCTCGCCACCATCGGTGATGAAGCGCTGGCCCTGCCGTTGCAGGCGGCGGCCATCGGGCAGTTCGTAGCGTGGCGCCGTATGCGCTTGCATGCGGCCTTGCTGCCCGTTGCGGGATTCGAGCTCGTCGCGGAATTCGATGATGACGTAGGACTCGCCATCTGCACCGATTGCGGGAAATTGCCGGAAAGACATACGCACCTCCGAAGGATTTCAGGGTCGCAGTGCGAGCCGCCAGGGACCGCACGCCCGGCGCCGGGCCGGTGCAGGCGAGCATGCGCAGGCAGGTGTTACCCGGGCGTCATTGCGCACTGCGGCACCGTTTGGCGAGCCGGCCAGAAGCCTGCTCAACGGCTCAGCTGCAACGCGTCCCGGTCGGCCGTTGCCGCTGCCAGCTCGGCACGCGCCGAGGCAATGCGCGCCTGCGCATCGATCAGGCGCACGCGGGCATCGTTGGCGGTTTCTTCGCGCTGATTGACCAGGAAGAAATCGCCCGACCCCAGTTCGAAGCGTCGGCGCTCGGCCACGGCCAGGCGGTCGGCCAGGCTGCGTTCTTCGTCGGCGATCTTGGCCAGCCGCTCGGCAGCGGTGAGCGAAATGACGATCGACTCGACCTCCACCGTGATCTGGTCGCGCAGGTAGCGGCTGCGCTGATCCAGCGCCTCGATCTCGGCGCGTGCTTCGGCGACCTTGCCCTTGGCGGTGCGGTTTTCCAGCGGCACGCTGAAGCGGAAGCCGATGATCGCATCGGTCGGCGAGCGGTTCGGGCCACCCACACCCGGCGCCCCCAGGTCCTTGCTGACCTCGAAGCTGACATCCAGGCGTGGTTTGAGATCGTTCTGCGCCAGCATCAGCCGCGCGGTGGCCTGGTCGATCCGGGTCAGCACCGCACGGTAATCGGGGCGCTCCACCGGCGCGGTGATCCTGCTGGCACCGGCCAGACCTTCCAGCGCCGATGTATCGGCCGGCAGGCGCTCGGTGGAGACGATCAACGGCATGCCGGCATCGTCGCGCAGGTACAGCGACAAGGCATTGGCGGCGTTGGCGAAGTCCTGCTCCGAGCGCACCACCAGGGCACGCCGGCGGACCAGGTTCTGGTCGTTCTCGGTCAGCAGGATGGTGGGCCGCGCGCCCAGCGTCACCTGCCGGGAAATCGCATTGCGGCGCTGCTCGGCCAGCTGCAGCAGGTCGTTGTACGCGCGCAGCTTCAGGCCGGCCGCGACCCAGCTCTGGTAGGCATCCACCGCGCGGCGTTGCACACCGATGGCGACCATTTGCGCTTCGTACTGGGCGACATCGATATCGCCACCGGCAACGCTGCGGCGGGTGCGGCGTTCGTCGACCACGCGGTCGCGCAGCAACGCATACAGCGCGCCGACTTTCACTTCGCCGCCGCGGTCGGTGTAGGACTTGTCTTCGTAGACCGGGAACGCGCCGCGCGAGGAGCGGTAACCGCCGTAGTAGTAGCCGCCGTTGTCATCGAAGGGACGCTTGACGGTGCTTTCGATCGTGCTGCCGTCGTAGTAGCCGGCCTCGCGCGAACGGCCGTCGAGATCAAACACGGTATCGAACGCACCATCGGCCGAGATGCCCTTGCCTTCGGCCTGGCGGACCTTGGCCAGCGCTTCGACGATCTGCGGGGAAGAGCGTGCAGAGGAGCGCAGCACTTCGTCCAGCATCAGCGGGGTGGTCTGGGCGGCGACCATGCCCGGTACGAGCGCGATCAGCAAGGCGACAAGACGGCGGATCATTTCTTGCCGGTCTCGTCGTCTTCGGCCTTGGGCGCCGCCTTGGCCTTGCCCTCATCCTGCGTCGTCGTCGCTGCCGGACGGCGGCCAAACTCCAGCGGGAAATTGTTGAGCTGGCGCCACAGTTCGTAGCCCACCTTCACCGTTTCGCCCTGCACCCAGCCGCGCACCTTGCCGCCCTGGCGGGCGAATTCCTGCGCCGGCCAGGCCGGCTTGCCCGGCTGCGGTTCGACCAGGATGCGGAACAGGCCGTCGGGCGCGGCATTGGGGTCGATGGCGCGCACGCGGCCATCGAACATGCCGTGCGCCACCGACGGCCAGCCGCTGAACTGGATCGCCGGCCAGCCTTCGAACTCCAGCCGCACCGGGCGGCCGGGGCGGATCAGCGGCACGTCGCGGCCGTCGATATATAGCTCGACCGCGCGCTCCACCCGCTCCGGCGCGATCACCGCCAGCACCGTGCCGGGCGAGACCATCGCACTACCGCTGGCGGCGTTGAGCTGCTGCACGCGGCCATCGCGCGGTGCGCGCACCAACTGCGCCGACTGGCGGTTCAACTGGATGTCGATGCGGGTCAGCTTGGCGCGCGATTCGGCCAGCTTGGCATCGGCCTCAGCGACCTTGATCTGGGTCAGCTCGAAGTCGCGGCGGCCGGCCAGCCCCTCGGCGAGCAATTGCCTGCTGCGTGCCACATCGATGCTGGCAACCGCGCGCGATTGCTGGATCGCGGTGATTTCCGCCTGCACCTGGGCCCGCTCGCTGGCCAGGCGGGCGAGCAGATCCGGGTCCAGGTCGCCGACACGCGCGATCGGATCGCCGCGCGAGACATGCTGGCCGTCGTGCACATACCAGCGCTCGACCCGGCCGGGCACGAAGGCGGTGACCTGCTGCTGGCGGTCGCCCGGATCCAGCGCCACCACCTGGCCCTTGCCGCTGGCGGTCTGCACCCACGGCGCCAGCGCCAGGATCGCGCTGGCAATGACAATGCCGATCAGCAGCATCCAGGCCAGCGCCTTGGCAATGCTCGGTGGGCGCATCGCCGCCAGGGTGGGGAAGTGCGCGTTGCGATCAGTAGCGTGCTGCATCGTTTGCCTCCTGCGTGGAGGCGACCAGTTCGGTGCGGGTGGCAAAGCGCTGCTGTCGCTCGGGCTGCAGGTGGAACCAGCCATCCAGGGTGATGTCTTCCGGCCGCCCGGTGCACAGCAGCACCGTGGTGCCGGCCGCCTTCAGGCGTCGCAGCACGCCGGCCAGGCGGTCGGCGGGAATCAGGTCGTACAGCTGCGACAGCATCAGCACGCGCGGGCGCACCAGCAGCGCATTGGCCAGCTTCAAGGCCATCACTTCACCGATCCACAGCGGGTAGCCGGAGGCGGCCAGCCGCGTGTCCAGGCCCTGCGGCAGCGCGGCGATACGGGTGCGCAAGCCCACCGCATCGATCGCCTCCAGCATCGCTTCGGAGTTCACATCGGCCGACGCCAGCGCCAGATATTCGCGGATGGTGACCTCGACAATGGTCGGCCGGTCGAGCACCGTCACTTCCGAGCGCAGCAGATACATGTCGAAGGTGGCCAGGTCCGCACCGCCCACCATGACCAGCCCGCGATCGGGGACCACGTGGCGCTTGAGGATCATCGCCAGCAGCCGCTCCGCGCCGCCATCGGCGATCGTCACCAACTGCTCGCCGGCAGCCAGCGAAAAATCGAAACGCGCGCCGTCGATCACCACCCCGTCCAGGCGCACCGCGCTGTTGCCGGGCGTCTTGCCGGGTGCCACGACCGCGCGTTCCTGCGGGATGGCGAACAGCAGCGACAGTTCCTCGGAGCTGGCCACCAGGTCGTAGAACGCGTCCAGGTACGCACCGAGTTGCGAGATGCCGTAAAAGACCGCGCTGAGGATCAGCTCGGCTGCCACCAGCTGGCCGATCGACAGCTCGCCCCGCAGGATCAGGTTGCCGCCCAGCGCCAGCAGCGCCGCGCTGGCGATCGCGTAGACCAGCAGGAACGCCACCGTCTGGGTGAAGCTGTAACGGAAGTGGCGCCGATGCCGGTCGACATAGGCGGCGGTGACGGACTCGGAGCGGTCCATCGCGAAGTTGAGGTGGCGGCTGGATTTATAGAAGCCGTTGGAGCCGCCGACACTTTCCAGCCAGCGCGCGGCCTCGTGCTTGGCATGGCTCAGGTCGACCGCGGTGCGGATCGACCCGCGCGACCAGATCATCCAGATGCCGAAGATGACCAGCAGCAGCAAGGCATTGAAGCCCAGGAAGAACGGGTGGTAGAAGCTGGTGAGTATCAGCCCGACCGCCGATTGCAGCACGATGGTGAAGGCGCCGATGGCCAGGCTCGGCACCGCTTTCTGCACCACCACCAGATCGAAGTAGCGGTTGAACATGTCGCCGCGGTTCTGGTCGGCGAAGAACGGATTCTGCGCATGCACCGCGCGCACGGTGATTTCCGACACCACGCGTGCGAACAGCCGGCGCTCGAACAGCGCCATGATCCACACCCGCATCGCGCTCAGGCCGGCGACCAGCAGCAACAGGCCCAGCAACAGGCTCGACAGGGTCCACAGCGGCGCCGCCAGCGCGGTATTGGCCACGCTGTTGATCAGCAACTGCACCGAGATCGGCGTGGCCAGCGACAGCAGGCTGATCGCGACTCCGTACACCATGGCCAGGCGCACATAGGGCATGTCCGGCCCGACGATTTCCGCCAGCCAGGCTCCCGCTTCCCGCCATCCGATCTGCTTGCCCGCCATTCGATTTCCGTTGATGAGTTCAATGAAGCATTGACGAGTTGCAGCTGGCGAACAAGGCCGCAGCACTTATTCGAGGCATAGGATTTTCCTATGCGGCCACCGCACGCAGAAGATCGGCGATCAGGCCGAAGGCCGGCGCGCGTCCTGCGCCCTGCCGCCACAACAGCCCTATCTCCCTATAGTAGCGTCCGCCTTTGATCGGCCGGACCACGACATCGTCGCCCTCGCGGATTTCCTGGCGCACATACAGTTCTGGCAGCAGTGCAAGACCCATGCCCATCCCGGCCATCTGGCGGATCGCATCCAGGCTGGTGCCTTCGTAATCGCGCAGCACATTGGCACCGACGTCCATGGCGATCGCCGCCACCTGTTCGGCCAGGCGGTACTCTGGCATCAAGGTGAGCAGGTTGGCGCCGCGCAGATCGGCCGGCGTGATGCAGGTCTTGGCCCGCAAGGGATGATCGGCGGCCATGGTCACGTGCAGCGGTTCGCGGAACAGCCGCTCGCTGTGCAGGCCGCGCCCGGCCACCGGCAATTGCGCCAGGATCAGGTCGTGCACGCCGCTGGTCAGGCCGCTGGCGAGCGCGGTCGGCAGGCCTTCGCGCACGTGTACGCGTAGTGCCGGATGTTCGCGGTGCAGGCGCGCCACCAGGCTCGGCATCAGGTAGGCGCCCAGCGTGGGCGATACGCCGAGCCGGATGGTGCCGATCAAGGTGTCGGCCGAGGTGGCGCGCACCTCTTCCAGATCGGCGACGTCCAGCAGGATGCTGCGCGCGCGCTCGAGCAGGTCGCGCCCCAACGGCGTCAGGATGGCCGGCACGCCACGTTCGAACAGCGCGGCGCCGACGATGGTTTCCAGCGCACGGATCTGCTGCGACAGCGAGGGTTGCGACACGCCCATCTGCTCGGCGGCGCGGGTGAAGCTGCCGGTGTCGGCGAGCGCGACGAAATAACTGAGTTGGCGAATGGTGGTTCGGGGGCGGGGCATGCGTGACGTCGTCAGGTGGGGGCGCGTGGGGGCGCAGGATCGGCCCGGGCCGCTGCCGCGGACACGCTGGCATGACAGCACACGCCGGTGTCACCCAGGCGTCATTGATCGATGAACTGCAGCCGCGCCAGCTCCGCGTACAGGCCGCCTTCGGCGATCAACTGCGCGTGCGTGCCCTGCGCGACGATGCGGCCGGCATCCATCACCACGATGCGGTCGGCCTTGAGCACGGTGGCCAGGCGATGGGCGATGACCAGCGTGGTGCGGCCTTCCATCAGCCGGTCCAGCGCCTGCTGCACGGCGCGTTCGCTCTGCGCATCCAGCGCGCTGGTGGCCTCGTCCAGCAGCAGGATCGGCGCGTCCTTGAGCAAGGCGCGCGCGATCGCCACCCGTTGCTGCTGGCCGCCGGACAGGCGCGTGCCACGTTCGCCGAGTTCGCTGGCGTAGCCCTGCGGCAGCGCGCGGATGAAACTGTCGGCCTCGGCGGCCGCGGCGGCGGCTTGCACCTCCGCATCGCTGGCATCCAGGCGCCCATAGCGGATGTTGTCGGCGGCGCTGGCGGCAAACAGCGTGGGTTGCTGCGGCACCAGGGCGATGCGTTCGCGCAGCAGTACCGGGTCGGTATCGCGCAGGTCCACCTCGTCGATACGCAGCCTGCCGCTGACCGGGTCGTGGAAGCGCAGCAACATCGCCAGCACCGTGCTCTTGCCGGCGCCGGAGGGCCCGACCAGCGCCACGGTTTCGCCCGGATGGACATGCAGGTCGAAGCCATCCAGCGCCGGCGCATCGGGGCGCTGCGGATAATGGAACACCACCTGATCGAAATGGATCGCGCCGCGCAGCGGCTGTGGCAAGGGTTGCGGCGTGGCCGGCGCGACGATCGCCGGCCGCTCGTCGAGCAGTTCGCCGACCCGGCCCATGCCGCCGGCCGCGCGCTGCAACTCGTTCCAGACCTCGGCCAAGGCACCGACCGAGCCGCCGCCGATCAGCGCGTACAACACGAACTGTCCCAGCGTGCCGGGGGTCATGCGTCCGGCGATGACATCGTGCGCGCCCAGCCACAGCACACCGACGATGGCGCCGAAGATCAGCATGATCGCCACCGCCGTCACAGTGGCCTGGGTGCGGATGCGCAGCCGTGCGGTATCGATCGCGGCGAACAGGGCCTGGCTGAAACGCTGGCTCTCGTAGCGCTCGCGCGCATGCGCCTGCACGGTGCGCACCGCGCCCAGCGTTTCGGCCGCCAGCGTGTTGGCATCGGCAACGCGGTCCTGGCTGGCGCGCGAGATCTTCTGCAGGCGGCGTGCGCCCAGCACGATCGGCATCACCGCCAGCGGAATGCCGATCAGGGTGAAGCCGGCTAGCCGCGGGCTGGTGACGAACAACATCGCCATGCTGCCGATCACCGTGACCAAGCTGCGCAATGCCACCGACATGGTGGTGCCGATCATCCCGCGCAGCAGCTCGCTGTCGGCCGACAGGCGCGACACCAGCTCGCCACTGCGGCTGCGATCATGGAAGCCGGCGTCCAGCCCGATCAGATGCGCATACAGGCGGCCGCGTAGGTCGGCCACCACTTTTTCGCCTAGCAGCTCGACGAAATAGAAGCGCGCGGCCGTTGCCACTGCCAGTACCGCCGCCACCGCTAACAACAGCGCGAAGGCGTGGTTGATCTGCGAGCCGCCGGAGAAACCATGGTCGATCATCTGCTTGACCGCCGCCGGCAGGCTCAATGTGGCGGCCGAGGAAATGGCCAGTGCGATCAGCCAGGCGGCGAACAGGCCACGCTGGCGCTGCACGAACGGCCACAAGGTGCGCAGGCTGCCAAGCTTCCGCAACGGGTTGGGCCTGGCGGCGGCTGGCTGGTTCATGCGGCTTCCGGTGATGAGAGATGGACACGGTTGCGAGTGGCGTCGCACAGGCGCGTTTTCAAGCCGGCCAGCTGATCGGCCGGCAGTTGCACGCGTAGTGCCGCGCCCTGCGCGTCGAAGTGCTCGTCCAGCTTGTCGGCGTGGAAGGCGCTCAAGGCAGCATGCACCAGGCCCAGGTCGTCGAACCGGCATTGCAGGTCGAGCAGCGACAACGCAATCAACGGCTGTCGCGCCGCCAGTCGCAGGCATTCGGCCGCAGCGCCGCCGTAGGCACGCACCAGCCCACCGGCACCGAGCTTGATGCCGCCATACCAGCGTGTGACCACCACCACCACGCGGTCGTAGCCCTGGCCATCGATGGCCGCGAGAATTGGCCGCCCGGCGGTGCCGCTGGGCTCGCCATCGTCGCTGGAACGGTAGTCCTGCCCGAATCGGTAGGCCCAGCAGTTGTGGGTGGCATCGGCAACGGAGACGCGCTGCACGATCTCCAGCGCCTGCGCGGGAGAGTCCAGTGCCGCAGCATTGGCCAGAAAGCGACTGTGCTTGATGTCCAGGCTGTGGTGCGCGTCAGCGGCGAGGGTATCGAGCATCATCGCCATTCTATGCGAGCCGCTCGTGCCGGACGCTGCAGCCATCGTGACTGCCGTTGCAAGCTTGCAGATCGGCAGGGGTTGGGCAGCGCGTTGCGTCTGGACGGATGTGCAATGAGCGCGCGAGCTCCCGGGCAGTTGCGTCAGGGCGCTGTCGTTGCTCTGTCGACTTGGTGAACAACGTGACGCGGTGCCTGACACGGCAGCGCCGCCGGGTGCGGCATCGCGCCGGAGCGATGGCCGCATAAGTGGGACATGGCCCGGTGCGTGGCTACTTCCACGCAGCTGACGTATGACTACAGCGCCGCTGCGTGCCTACTGAGGCGCGTGCCTGACGCCGGGCCTGGCAGGCGATGGGACAGGGAGCGGGCGTCGCCCCGCATCACACCAGCGTGGAGCGGCGCTTCTCGTCGATCCACTTGGAGGCCTGCGCCGGCGTGTAGTGCTGCATCCACTCCAGCATCTGTTCGATATCGGCGCCGTACCACAGGTCGCTGCGCTGGTCCGGATGCAGGAAGCGCTCTTCCACCATGCGATCGATCATGCCGATCAGCGGTGCGTAAAACCCTTCGATATCCAGGAACGCGCAGGGCTTGTTGCCGATGCCGAGCTGGCGCCAGGTCAGCATCTCGAAGATCTCTTCCATGGTGCCGAAGCCGCCGGGCAGGGCGACGAAGGCATCGGACAGCTCGAACATGCGCATCTTGCGCTCATGCATGGAGCCAACGATTTCCAGCGTGGTCAGCCCACGGTGCGCCACTTCCCAATCGGCCAGCTGCTGCGGAATGACCCCGGTCACCTCGCCACCAGCCGCCAGCACCGCATTGGCCACGGTGCCCATCAGCCCGACATTGCCGCCGCCATACACCAGCCGCAGGCCCTGCTCGGCGATGCGCTGGCCCAGCGCAGTGGCGCGCTCGGCGTAGGCGGGTTTGTTGCCGGCATTGGAACCGCAGTAGACGCAGATGCTTTTCATGGGATTCGGGAGTTGGGATTGGGGATTGGTAAAAGCGAGGCAGCGCTGCTGATTGCAGGTGATGCCATCGGCAGGGGGCGCGCTGAATTGTTTGAGTTATTGCCTGGCTTGAAAAACATAACGCCGGGTTTTCACCCGGCGCCATGTCATTGCCGGAGAGGGCCGGGACGGAGAGCCGCAGTTGCGAATCCCCAATCCCGAATCCACCAATCCCGGTCAGTTGGCCTTATGAATCGCGCGCTTGCTCACTGCCATCGCGGCATCGTGGATCGCTTCGGACAGCGTCGGGTGGGCGTGGCAGATGCGTGCCAGGTCGTCGGCCGAGCCGTTGAACTCCATCGTCAGCACGCCTTCGTGGACCAGCTCGGAGACGCCCACACCGACCAGGTGCATGCCCAGCACGCGGTCGGTTTCGGCATCGGCGATGACCTTGACGAAGCCGGCCGGCTCGCCCATGGCCACGGCACGGCCGATCGCCGCGAACGGGAAGCTGCCGGCCTTGTAGGCGACGCCTTCGGCCTTCAACTGCTGCTCGGTCTTGCCGACCCAGGCAATCTCCGGCTCGGTGTAGATGACCCACGGAATGGTGTCGAAGTTGACGTGGCCGGGCAGGCCGGCGATCAGCTCGGCGACCGCGATGCCTTCCTCGAAGCCCTTGTGCGCCAGCATCGGGCCGCGCACGCAGTCGCCGATGGCCCACACGCCGTCGACGCCGGTATGGCAATGGCCATCGACCTCGATCTGGCCGCGGTCGGTCACCTTGACGCCGGTGCCGTCAGCCAGCAGGTTCTTGGTGGCGGCCTTGCGGCCCACGGCCACCAGCAGCTTGTCCACGGTCAGGGTCTGCTCGCCGGCGCTGTCGGTGTAGCTGAGCACCACCTGCTTGGCATCGCCGCTGCCGGTGATCTCGGTCTTGCTGACCTTGGCGCCGAGCTTGATGTCCAGGCCCTGCTTCTTGAATTCCTTCAGCGCGGTCTTGGCCACTTCGGCATCGGCCAGCGCCAGGAAATCCGGCAGCGCTTCGAGGATGGTGACCTCGGCGCCCAGGCGCTTCCACACGCTGCCCAGTTCCAGGCCGATCACGCCGGCGCCGATCACGGCCAGGCGCTTGGGCACGGAGGTGAAGTCCAGGCCGCCGACGTTGTCGACGATGGTGTCGCCGTCGAACTTGGCGAACGGCAGCTCGATCGATTCCGAGCCGGCCGCAAGGATCACGTTGGTGCCCTTGAGTTCGATCTCGCCGCCTTCGTGCTGTGCGACCTTGACGATGTTGCCCGGCAGCAGCTGGCCGAAGCCGTAGTACGGGGTGATCTTGTTCGCCTTGAACAGCATCGCGATGCCGCCGGTGAACTGCTTCACGATCTTGTCCTTGCGGCCGATCATGGTGGGCACGTCCATCTTGGCGTCGTTGAAGCTGATGCCGTGGTCGCCGAACAGGTGGCCCATGTTCCAGAACTGGCGCGAGGAATCCAGCAGTGCCTTGGACGGAATGCAGCCCACGCGCAGGCAGGTACCGCCCAGCGCCGGCTTGCCATCCTTACCGATAGCCGCGTCGATGCAGGCGACCTTCATGCCCAGCTGGGCCGCGCGAATCGCAGCGTGATAACCGGCCGGACCGGCACCGATGACGACGACGTCGAATTGTTCTTGTTCGCTCATTCTTCGCTCACGAGATTGGGAATTGGGGATTGGGGATTCGTAAAAGCGGGATGCTTGGGAAAGGGCGGCTCTCGCCAATCCCCAATCCCGAATCCCCAATCCCGGCTTTCATCACAGACCGAACAACATCCGGCCCGGGTTTTCTAGCTGATTCTTGATGTCGACCAGGAACTGCACCGAGTCCTTGCCGTCGATGATGCGGTGGTCGTAGGACAGCGCCAGATACATCATCGGGGCGATCACGACCTGGCCGTTCTCGGCGATCGGGCGTTCCTTGATCGCATGCATGCCCAGGATGGCGCTCTGCGGCGGGTTGATGATCGGGGTCGACAGCAGCGAGCCGAAGGTGCCGCCGTTGGTGATGGTGAAGGTGCCACCCTGCAGATCGTCCAGGCCCAGCTTGCCGGCGCGGGCCTTGGCGGCGTAGTCGGCAATGCCCTGTTCGACGTCGGCAAACGACTGGCGCTCGACGTTACGCAGCACCGGCGTGACCAGGCCCTTGTCGGTGGACACGGCGATGGAGATGTCGCTGTAGCCGTGATAAATGATGTCGTCGCCGTCGATCGAGGCATTGACCAGCGGGAAGCGCTGCAGCGCGTTGGCGGCGGCCTTGACGAAGAAGCTCATGAAACCGAGCTTGATGCCGTGCGCCTTCTGGAACTCGTCTTGCAGCTCCTTGCGTGCGGCCGAGACCTTGGCCAGGTTGACCTCGTTGAAGGTGGTCAGCATCGCGGTGGAGTTCTTGGACTCCATCAGGCGCTTGGCGATGGTCTTGCGCACGCGGGTCATCGGCACGCGCTCTTCCGGACGGGCGCCGGACGCCTTGCCCACGCCGCCAGCCTTGGCGAAGTTGACGATGTCTTCCTTGGTCACCGCGCCACGACGGCCGGTGCCTTCGACCTGCGCCGGATCCACGCCCTGGGTGATCGCGGAAAAACGCGCACCCGGCGGCAGCGCATCGGCAGCGGACTTGGATGCAGCGGCAGGCGCAGCGGCAGCAGCCGGGGCCGGCGCGGCGGCCGGGGCAGCAGCGGCCGGCGCCGGTGCCTCGGCCTTCTTCTCGTCGGCCGGTGCGGCCGCAGCCACGGCGCCTTCTTCGATGATCGCCAGGATCTGGTTGCTGGTGACGGTGCTGCCGGCTTCGAACTTGATTTCCTTCAGCACGCCGTCGACCGGCGAAGGAACTTCCAACACGACCTTGTCGGTTTCCAGGTCGACCAGATTCTCGTCGCGCTTGACCGCTTCACCGGCCTTCTTGTGCCAGCTGGCGATGGTGGCGTCGGAAACGGATTCGGGCAGTACCGGAACTTTGACTTCGGTGGCCATTCGGGGAGCGTCCTAGGGTTTTCGTTCTTTGGGGAAGGTGAGTTATTCAGCGACTTGGTCGTTGAACGGATTGAGGAGCGCATCGGCGACCAGCTTCTGCTGTTCGACGATGTGGTCGGCCATATGGCCGGCGGCAGGCGAGGGCGAACGGGCACGGCCGGCGTAATGCAGGCTCTGGCCGCTGGCCAGGCAGAAGTTCAGGTGGTGGCGGATCTGATACCACGCACCCTGGTTCTGCGGTTCTTCCTGACACCACACCACGTCGGTGGCGTTGGCATAGGCCTTGAGCTCGGCGGCCAGCTGCGCACGCGGGAACGGATACAGCTGCTCCACGCGCAGGATGGCGACGTCGTCCTGGCCACGCTTGGTCTGGTCTTCGAGCAGGTCGTAATAGACCTTGCCCGAGCACAGCACCACGCGCTTGACCTTGCCGGCATCGGCCTTGGCGTCGGGAATCAGATGCTGGAACTCGCCCTCGGCCAGTTCTTCCAGGCTCGATACCGCCAGCTTGTGGCGCAGCAACGACTTGGGCGTCATCACCACCAGCGGCTTGCGGGTGGTCATGCGCATCTGGCGGCGGATCATGTGAAAGCACTGCGCCGGCGTGGTCGGCACGCAGACCAGCATGTTCTCCAGCGCGCACAACTGCAGGAAGCGCTCCAGACGCGCGGAGCTGTGCTCCGGGCCCTGGCCTTCATAGCCGTGCGGCAGGAACAGCGACAGGCCCGCGATGCGGCCCCACTTGGCTTCGCCAGCGGCGATGAACTGGTCGATCACCACCTGCGCGCCGTTGGCGAAGTCGCCGAACTGCGCTTCCCAGATGCACAGCGCATTCGGGTCGGTGGTGGAGTAACCGTATTCGAAGCCCATCACCGCTTCTTCGCTGAGCAGCGAGTCGATGATGGTGGCGTCTTCGGGGTTCTGCACCAGCTGGCGCAGCGGCAGGTGATAGCTGTCGGTCTTCTGGTCATGCAGGATCGCGTGACGGTGGAAGAACGTGCCGCGACCGGCGTCCTGGCCGACCAGGCGCAGCTTGTGGCCTTCGGCCAGCAAGGTGGCATAGGCCAGGTTTTCGGCAAAGCCCCAGTCGCCGGCCTGCTCGCCGGCCGCCATCTTGACGCGGTCGTCGTAGATCTTGCCGACGCGCGCATGCAGCTCGACGCCTTCCGGAATCGTGGTGATCAGCTTGGCCAGACGGTCCAGCTGCTCGCGCTTGACGCGGGTGTCGACCGGATCGGCAGCGGTGCCGACCAGATACTTGGACCAGTCGATGGCGAATTCGTCCGGCTTGCGCGTCGCCAGTTCGGTGGTGTATTCGCCCGAATCGAGCTTGTTGCGGTAACCGTCGACCAGAGCCTTGGCCTCGTCGGCGCTCAGCACGCCGTCGCTTTCCAGCTTGGCGGCGTACAGCTCGCGGGTGGTCTTGTGCTTGCGGATGGTCTGGTACATCACCGGCTGGGTCGCTGCCGGTTCGTCGGCCTCGTTATGGCCCCAACGGCGGTAGCAGACCAGGTCGATGACCACGTCCTTCTTGAACTGCTGGCGGAATTCGTAGGCCAGCTTGGACACGAACATCACCGCATCCGGGTCGTCGCCGTTCACGTGGAAGACCGGCGCGCCGATCATCTTGGCCACGTCGGTGCAGTACAGCGTGGAACGGGCGTCGTCGCGGGCGCTGGTGGTGAAGCCGATCTGGTTGTTGACCACGATGTGCACGGTGCCACCGACGGCGAAACCGCGCGCCTGCGACATCTGGAACAGTTCCATCACCACGCCCTGGCCGGCGAATGCGGCATCGCCGTGGATCAGGATCGGCAGCACGCTCTTGCGCTCGGCATCGCCGAAGCGTTCCTGACGCGAACGCACGCTGCCGACCACGACCGGGTCGACGATTTCCAGGTGCGAGGGGTTGAAGGCCAGCGCCAGATGCACCTGCTTGTCGCCACCGACCGCGATGTCGGCCGAGAAGCCCATGTGGTACTTGACGTCGCCGGTGTGGGCGCGGTCGTCGTGGGCGTGCTCGAACTTGCCTTCGAACTCGTCGAACAGCTTGCGCGGGTTCTTGCCCAGCGTATTGACCAGCACGTTGAGGCGGCCGCGGTGGGCCATGCCGATCACGATGTCCTTGACCTGATCGTTGCCGGACTGGCGAATGATCTCGTCCATCATCGGGATCAGCGCGTCGCCGCCTTCCAGCGAGAAGCGCTTCTGGCCGACGTACTTGGTGTGCAGGTAGCGCTCCAGGCCTTCGGCGGCTGTGAGCCGCTCCAGCGTGCGCTTGCGGCTGGCCGCGTCGCCGGCGATCTTGCCGCCGGCATCTTCCAGGCGCTTGTAGATCCACTGGCGCTGGTCGAATTCCTGGATGTGCATGAACTCTGCGCCGATGGTGCTGGCGTAGGTCGCCTTCAGGCGGGCCAGCAGGTCCTTCAGCTTCATGCGCGGCTGGCCGCCGACGCCGCCGGTGCTGAACTCGCTGTCCAGATCCGCCTGCGACAGGCTGTGGAACGGCAGGTCCAGGTCGGGCGGGTTGACCGGCGGGGTCAGGCCGAGCGGATCGAGCTGCGCGCCGAGGTGGCCACGTGCACGGTAGGCGGTGATCAGGCGGCCGACGTTGCGCTCGCGCTCGTCACTGGCCGCTGCGCCGGTGCCCGCGTTGGCAGCCTGCTTGGAGGCGGTGAGGATGTGGGCAATGGCTGCCGAGTGCGGCACATCACCGGCATCGCGACCCTTGAAGCCATCGAAATAGCTCTTCCACTTCGGGTCAACACTGTCCGGGGCGACGAGGTACTGCTCGTACAGATCCTCGATATAGGCGGCGTTGCCGCCGGCGAGCTGCGATGACTGTGCGAACTGCTTTAGGAGATTATCCACGATGGTAAGTCGGGTCTGCTGTGGGGATGATTGTGCGGAAGCGGCGGGGCGAGATGCCCTGTCGGTCGGTCTCAAATCTCGAAAAATTATACCCCCTTGCGCTAGTGAGGGGGCGTCTGCCAGCTGACCGGACGGGTAGGTGCAAGCGCCTGGCGCCTACGTGCGAAGGGCGCTGCGGTCTCAGATGCCGAGTGCGCGCGGTTCGTTCCAAAGCGCGCTGCGCTCCCATATCTGCGCGAATTCGCGCTCCAGCTGGCGGCTGCGCGCCGCGCCCGACAGCCAGGTTTCGCCATCGTCGAAGCGATGGCCTGTTGGACGAAAGTAGTA
Organism: Xanthomonas sp. LMG 8993; assembly: GCF_009835065.2. Classification (NCBI taxonomy): domain Bacteria; kingdom Pseudomonadati; phylum Pseudomonadota; class Gammaproteobacteria; order Lysobacterales; family Lysobacteraceae; genus Xanthomonas; species Xanthomonas sp. LMG 8993. The sequence continues at coordinate 533,608 of NZ_QVIF02000001.1, forward strand.
GGCGTCATCGCCCACCACATAGGCCGACGCATAGCTGGCATCGACCGGATCGCTGACCGCACGGAAGCGGAACACGCTGGGCAGGCGCTGGGCCAGCCGCAGCATCGCGCTGCTGTTGGCGCCCGCGACGGCGGTGTCCTGCACCAGCACCTGCACGCGCTTGTCGTGGCGGGCGGTGGCAAAGCGGCGCAGCGCATCGAGCACTGCGGGGTTGTCGAACAGCGGTGGATCCAGTGCCCGCGTATAGATCAGCACCTGGCGGCGTGCGGCGTACAGCAGGCCGGTGGTGGCGGCCAGGGCCGCGCGCAGGTCGTCCACCGCCATCGGGCCGTCGAGACGGCGGTGCAGCGGCCTGCCCGGACGATCGTCCGCCGTTGCCGCGCTAGCGGGGTGCCGGTCGGAAGAGGTGTCCGGCAGGAAGCCCAGGCGTGCGAACACGGCCTCGGCGTCTGTGTTCACACGGGTTTGCAGGCCGGGCCAGCCGCGTTGTTGCGCGCTGGCGACGGCGGCTGCGAGCAACCGGTCGGCCAGGCCGCGGCGGCGCCAGCCCGGCAGCACGCCGAGCCGGTCGATGCGCCGATCCGCCGTCAGCCGCACCGAGCCGATCAACTGGCCGTCCTCGCTGCGCAGCGCCAGGTGCAGGCTGAGCGGGTCCAGGGCGTCCCAGTCGGCAGCGCTGTCCTCGGTGCTGCCGGTGCCGCAGGCCAGGCGCAGCGCACGTAGGGCTGCGGCGTCGGACGCCGCCTCCAGCGAAACGATCTGCAGCCCGGCCTGGGAACTCATGCGCGCTGGTCGGACCCGTCGTCGTCGCCAGCGTCCGATGCCGCGTCGTCGTCGGCCAGCCCGCTGTCGTCGTCCTGGTCGGCATCCTCGCCTTGTTCGGCCTCCTCAGCCTGGGCCGGGCCGTCAGCGGCATCGGCGACCTGCTCGACGTCGGCCTCGGCGTCGATGTCATCGTCCGCGTCCGGCGTGTCGGCCCCGGCGTCGGCATCGTCGTGGTCGCCCGACAGGCTCAGGACGTGGCCCTGGTCGTCGTCGATGTCCTCGATGTCGTCCTCCGGGTCCTCGTGGGCGCGCTGGTAATGGCCCTGCGCCAGCAGCTCCAGCACCACCTCGCGGCCACGGTTGGACAGCTGCGCATACAGCGTGCCGTCGATCTCTTCGGCTGCGGCCAGGCGTGCGGCATCCTTGGCCGACAGCGCGAATTCCAGGCCGCTGCAGAACAGGGTGGCGCCACGCTTGGCGCGCCGCCAGGCCAGCCGCGACCAGGGGTGACGGTGCAGCAGCACGCCTTCTTCCAGCGCCTGCTCGACGGCCTCGCGGGGAATCGGTTCGGGTGCCGGCATCACGTCGCCGGAGGCGCGGTAGGTGGTCATGAAGCGGCCGAACCAGTCGCCCAGGCGATCCGGGTCGTTCATGCGCAGCGCGTTGAGCGCTTCGACCACGCGGTTCATCGCGGTGACGTCGATCTCGTACGGATCGGCCGGCACCTTGAGGTCTTCGTCGTGATAGCGCACGGCCTCGTCGGCATCGGCGATCAAGGTGTCCAGGTAGTCGCCGATCAGCTCGGCCGAGGACGGCGCGCGGGTGCCGATGGAGAAGGTCAGGCAGGCGTCTTCGGCCACGCCGTGGTGCGGCACCAGTGGCGGCAGGTACAGCATGTCGCCCGGGCCCAGCACCCAGTCGTGGGTGGGCTTGAAGTCGCGCAGCAGCTTGAGCTCGACATCGTCGCGGAACGCCAGCGGCGCGGCCTTGCGGCCCTGCTGCGCACGCGCGTCGATCTGCCAGCGGCGGTGGCCCTGGCCCTGCAGCAGGAACACGTCGTAATGGTCGACGTGTGCGCCGACCGAGCCGCCGGTGGCGGCGAAGCTGATCATGATGTCGTCGATGCGCCAGCGCGGCAGGAAGCGGAACTGTTCCAGCAGCGCGCGGACGTCGGCGTCCCACTTGTCCACGTCCTGCACCAGCAGGGTCCAGTCATGGTCGGGCAGGCCGGGGAAGTCGGTTTCCTGGAACGGGCCGGTGCGCACGTTCCAGTCGTCGGTGGCGCGGTCGTGGCTGATCAGGCGTGCCAGCACGCCGTCTTCGCAGGCCAGGCCGGCCAGGTCTTCGGGCTGCAGCGGGGACTGGAAGTCCGCAAACGCGTTGCGGATCAGCAGCGGGTGCTTGTGCCAGTAGTTGCGCAGGAAGCGCTCGACCGGCATGCCCAGCGGCTGGTCGCGGGTGGCATGGATCTCGAAGGCCAGTGGCGCGCCTTTCCTGGCGGCGATCTTTTTTGCGGGGGTCTTTTTCATGGTGTCACGGGTCCGACTGGAGGGCCGGCGCGGTGCGGCCGGCGAGGTGGCTTATTGTCGCCCAGCCCGCCATGCGCTGCCTTGCATGCGGGTGTCGCGGTGAGGTTGCGGTGCGCGTCCGGGCCATGCAGGGCCGGGGATGCAGCTGGGTGTCTCGGTGTCAGCAGATCAGCGGGTGGAGATCTGGTTGTTGCTGCCGTAGTCGTTGACCATCGCAGTGCCGGATTGCTGGGTGATGCGGTTGCCGCGGCCGTGCAGCGTGGCGGAGGCGATCGCCTGCGCCTGTACCTGGTTGTCGTCGCCCGGCACCAGCAGCGTGCCGATGCGGCCGGCCTTGAGCGTGGAGGTGCGGCTGAACAGTTCGATGGTGCTGGCATCGCCGGCGAGGGTGACCTGGGCATCGTTGCCGACCATGCGCACTGCCTCGGCGCGCTCGATCTGCACGATCGCATGCTGGCCCAGCACCGCGATCGTGCCGCAGTCACCCTTGAGGACCAGATTGGCGCTCTGGCCGGTCAGATCGACATTATGGCCGTCGCAGCTGACCGTGCCGCTGGTCGAGGTGACCATCAGTGTCGGCCGCTCGCCATTGCTGGCGACCTGGGTGGCGCCGTCCATGCTCGGAACTGACGGAACTGACGGAACCGGCGGAACCGGTGCGGCCGCCACGCCGGCCGGCGCGTGCGGCGCGGCAGGGTCGGGCTGCGAGTCGGGAGCGGCCTGCTTCCCGCAGGCCAGCAATCCGCAGGCCACCGACGCAAGCAGGGAGACAGACAGCAGCGCGCGCAATGCCATGGCAATACTCCTGACAGCTGGATACAAGGGCGTGATACCGGTGGATGGATACCGCTGCTTAGATCGCGCGCGCCAGCTGTTCGGCCAGCCCGGTGTAGGCACCCGGTGTCAGCGCCCGCAGCCGCTGCTTGTCCTGCTCCGGCAACTGCAGGCTCTCGACAAAGGCCTGCATGGACGCGGCAGTGATGCCCTGGCCGCGGGTCAGCGCCTTGAGCTGTTCGTAGGGGTTGGGCAGGCCGTGGCGACGCATCACCGTCTGCACGGCTTCGGCCAGTACTTCCCAGGCCGCATCCAGATCGGCATCCAGGCGCTGCGGATTGACGGTCAGCTTGCCCAGGCCCTTGGCCAGCGAATCCAGCGCGACCTGGGTATGGCCGAACGCGGTGCCGAGCGCGCGCAGCACGGTGGAGTCGGTGAGGTCGCGCTGCCAGCGGCTGATCGGCAGCTTGGCGGAAAAATGTTCGAACAGCGCATTGGCGATGCCGAAATTGCCTTCGGCATTTTCGAAGTCGATCGGGTTGACCTTGTGCGGCATGGTCGAGGAGCCGACTTCGCCCTCCTTGAGCTTCTGCTTGAAGTAGCCCAGCGAGATGTAGCCCCAGATGTCGCGCGACAGGTCGATCAGGATGGTGTTGACGCGGCGGCTGGCGTCGCCGATTTCGGCCACATTGTCGTGCGGCTCGATCTGGGTGGTGTAGGGGTTGAACACCAGGCCCAGGCTCTCGACGAAGCGCTGCGCAAATCCGGCCCAGTCCAGCTCCGGGTACGACACCAGGTGCGCGTTGTAGTTGCCGACCGCGCCGTTGATCTTGCCGGTCAGTTCGACCGCGGCGATCTGCTTGCGCTGCCGCTCCAGGCGCGCGACCACATTGGCGATTTCCTTGCCCAGCGTGGTGGGCGAGGCGGTCTGGCCATGCGTGCGCGACAGCATCGGCTGGCCGGCCTGGGCATGGGCAAGGGTGCGCAGGCTGGCGGTGATGCCGTCCAGCGTGGGCAGCAGCACCTCGCGGCGCGCCTGTTCCAGCATCAGGCCATAGCTGAGGTTGTTGATGTCCTCGCTGGTGCAGGCGAAATGCACGAATTCCAGCGCCGGGCCCAGCTCGGCATCGTCCTTGAGCTGTTCCTTGATGAAGTATTCCACCGCCTTGACGTCGTGGTTGGTGGTGCGCTCGATCTGCTTGACCCGCGCGGCATCGCCGACGCTGAAGTCGTCGGCCAGGCGGCGCAGGGTCTGGGTGGCGGCGGCCGAGAACGGCGCCAGCTCGGCGATGCCCGGCTCGGCGGCCAGCGCCAGCAGCCATTCGATCTCGACCTTGACCCGCGCCCTGATCAGGCCGTATTCGGAGAAGATCGGGCGCAGCGCATCCACTTTGGAAGCGTAGCGGCCGTCGAGCGGGGACAGGGCGAGCAGGGCGGAATCCGACATGGGCAGGGCACTGGGAGGCTGGCGGGGGTGCGTATTCTACGCCGCCCCGGCGCCGGCTTCGCCGATTGGCCGCACCGTGATGGCCTGGATCCGGTGCCCGGCCATGCGCCGCACCGTCAGTGCGTGGCCGTCCAGCTCCAGGGTTTCGCCTTCTTCGGGCAGCCGCTGCAATTGGTGCACGATCAGCCCGCCGACCGAATTGACGTGGTCCGGCGCGCTCAGGTCCTGGCCCAGCAGACGTTCCAGGCGGAAGATCGAGGTGCTGCCGGCCACCAGCAGCGAGCCGTCCTGGCTGCGGATCGGGGCATCGCGCACCACGTGGCGGTGCTCGTCCTCGATCTCGCCGACCACCACTTCCAGCAGGTCTTCCAGGGTGAAGAAGCCCAGGATGCGGCCCTCCTCCTCCACGCACAGCGCCAGATGGGTGGTGCCGGTGCGGAACTGCTCCAGCGCGCTGGGGATCGGGGTTTCCAGGGTCAGCAGGGTGGGCGGGCGTAGCAACGGGCGCAGATCGTCCAGATCCTGGCTGCGTGCCATCGCCACCAGTAGATCCTTGGTATGCAGGATGCCCAGCACCTGCTCGCCATCGGCGTCGAACCACGGGTAGCGGCTGTAGCGCGACTCGCTGAACTCGGCCAGCACCGATTCCAGCGTCATGCCTTCGCGCAGGCTGCGCAGGTGCTCGCGCGGACGCATCAGGTCGCCGGCGACCAGGTCGGGCAGTTCCAGGGCGTGGCTCATCAGGGCCAGCCCGTGATCGGGCGTGGCGGCGTTGGGATCCTGGCGGCCGACGATCAGCATCAGCTCCTCGCGCGAATAGCGATGCGACTGGTGCTCCACATCGCCCCAGCCCAGCACCCGCAGCAGGCGGTTGGCGCTGGTGTTGAGCACCCAGATCGCCGGGTACATCAGCCAATAGAACACGTAGAGCGGCGCGGCGGTCCACAGCGACATCCGCTCCGGGCGGCGGATCGCCATGGTCTTGGGCGCCAGTTCGCCCAGCACGATGTGCAGGAACGAAATCAGGCTGAAGGCGATCGCCAGTGCGGTGAACTGTGCCGCTTCCGGCGACAGGCCGGCGGTATCGAACAACGGCTGCAGCAGATGCGCGAAGGCCGGCTCGCCGACCCAGCCCAGGCCGAGCGAGGCCAGGGTGATGCCGAGCTGGCACGCCGACAGGTAGGCATCCAGATGCGCATGTACCCCGAGCAACAACCGCCCACGCCAACCGTTGTTCTGCGCCAGGCCCACCGCCTGCGTGTGGCGCAGCTTGACCAGCGCGAACTCGGCGGCGACGAAGAAGCCGTTCAACAGCACCAGCAGCAATGCGACGAACAACAGCAGCACGTTACCCAACATGGCGTCGGCCCCCTTGTCGCGTAACAGCGTTGACGCTGCCTGTCAGCCGCTGCGCGCAAGTGCCGGGGCAGTGTGCAAGCAAGCAAGACGCAAACGATGCGTTTCTACAATCAGGGTCGTCGCCCATGGCGGCGTGGTACCTCGTATGGATCATTGGGCAGTCTAGCCCACGGCTTGCGACGACACGGTCGCAACGCCGCGAGCGAGTATCGTAGGCAGCCTCGCCAGCGTGGGCACGCCCGCTGCCAGCCATCCATCACCACAAACCAACCATGTGCGGAGAGTGCAGATGAGCGAACGTTTCAGGACCGAACACGACAGCATGGGTGAGCTGCAGGTGCCCGCCGATGCCTTGTGGGGCGCGCAGACCCAGCGTGCCGTGCAGAATTTCCCGGTGTCCGGCCAGCCGATGCCGCGCGGCTTCATCCGCGCGCTGGGGCTGATCAAGGCCGCTGCTGCTAGCGTCAATGCCGAACTCGGCCTGCTGCCCAAGTCGATCGGCAAGGCCGTGCAGGACGCAGCACTGCAGGTCGCCGACGGCACGTATGACGCGCAGTTTCCGATCGACGTCTACCAGACCGGCTCGGGCACCTCGTCCAACATGAATGCCAACGAGGTGATCGCCACGCTGGCCACGCGCGCCGGCAAGGACGCGGTGCATCCCAACGATCACGTCAATCTCGGGCAGAGTTCCAACGACGTGGTGCCCACCGCGATCCGGGTGTCGGCGTTGCTGGCGGTGCAGGAGCACCTGCAGCCGGCGCTCAAGCATCTGCGCAAGACCATCGACAAGCGCGGCAAGGGGCTGGACAAGGTCGTCAAGACCGGGCGCACGCATCTGATGGATGCGATGCCGCTGACCTTTGGCCAGGAATTCGGTGCATGGTCGGCGCAGCTGAGTTCGGCGCAGGAGCGCATCGACGATGCCCTCAAGCGCCTGCGCCGGCTGCCGCTGGGCGGCACCGCGATCGGCACCGGCATCAATGCCGATCCGCGTTTTGGCGGCAAGGTGGCCAAGGCCTTGTCGGGCCTGAGCAAGTTCAAGTTCGAGAGTGCCGACAACAAGTTCGAAGGCCTGGCTGCGCAGGACGACGCGGTGGAGTTGTCCGGTCAGCTCAATGCGCTGGCGGTGGCATTGATTAAGATCGCCAACGACCTGCGCTGGATGAATGCCGGCCCCCTGGCCGGGCTGGGCGAGATCGAGTTGCCGGCGCTGCAGCCGGGCAGTTCGATCATGCCGGGCAAGGTCAACCCGGTGATTCCCGAAGCCACCGTGATGGCCTGCGCGCAGGTGATCGGCCACCACACCGCGATCACCGTGGCCGGGCAGACCGGCAACTTCCAGTTGAACGTAACGCTGCCGTTGATCGCCTACAACCTGCTGGACTCGATCAACTTGCTGGGCAATGTGGCGCGGCTGCTGGCCGATAGCGCGATTGCCGGGTTGAAGGTGCGCCAGGAGCGTGTGCGCGAGGCGCTGGACCGCAATCCGATCCTGGTCACCGCGCTCAACCCGATCATCGGCTACGAGAAGGCCGCGGCGATCGCCAAGCGTGCCTACAAGGAACAGCGCCCGGTGCTGGACGTGGCGCTGGAAGACAGCGGGCTCACTGAGGCGGATCTGCGCCGTTTGCTGGACCCGGCTGCGCTGACCCGCGGTGGCATCCAGGCCGGCAGCACGGGCGGCGGTGGCTGACCACCGCAGCGTGCGTGCGTAGGAGCGCACCTGGGCGCGATGGGCGTTGTCGATACAGCCCCCGTCGCGCCCAGGTGCGCTCCTACATGGGTTTGCGCGAATCCGCGGCGTCGCCAGGACTCAGTGCCGCTCGGCCTGCACGTTGCCGAAGCTCTCGCGATACGGCTGCAGCGACGGGATTTCATCGAGCAATTCGCCGCTGAGCTTCTGGATCTCCGGCGTGGCCGTCAGCTTGATCGACTTGTATTCCGGGTCCGCGCCAGCCTCGTTGACGGCCTGCTGGCGCAGCATCTGCAGGTGCCCGAACAGCAGCTGCAACTTGGCGCGCGTCGGTTCTTTCTGCGGCAGCGCGATATCGTCGATCTTCAGCGTGCCGTCCGGGGTGATTTCCGCATTGGCGGCCGGTGGGCGGCGGATCATCACCGACTGGGTGGTGATGGCAACGCGCGGCTTGCCGCGTTCGGCGCGCCGCGACGACTGGTCGCCGCAGGCGGTCAGGGCGCATAGCAGGAGCGCCATGCAGAGCATCACCAACTTGTTCATGGGGTCGCCGGATTCAGGGGAGCGCACTAGTGTAATCCCGCTCCGGCCAGCCGATCGGTGCCTGCGGCACATGGCGCGGCTGACAAGATGTCGCAGGCGGTATCGGGTACCTAGCGTGCGCGCAGCAATCGGCGTGACGATCCATAAGGTTCCGGTCAGCCGCTGCGCCCGTCGATGCGGGCGCAGCGGCGATCAAGGCCGCGCTTACTTGCGGCAGTCGTCGATATCGTGCTGGGTGAGCGTCGAGTACGGCGCGAATGCCGGCACCAGTTGCGCGGCGGCGTCCTGCGCGTTGCGCAGCTTGGCCAGCTGATCGCAGATCTGCATCGCAGTGTGTTTGAAGGTTTCGGCCTGCGCTTCGATCTTGTCGCCGATCTGGTCGGTGTTGCCGCTGAGCACACCCTTGAGCGCTTCGCCGGCGGCATGCGCACCGAAGGCCGCGCCCTGCGTGCCGATGTCGATGCCTTTATCGGCGACGCCCTGGATCTGCACGTAGAAAGCGCGCATCGCCTGCCGCTGCGCATCGTTCAGGCTCACCGGCTTGCCGGCGATGCTGAGCGCGCCATCCGCGCCGATGGTGGCTGCGGGCAGGCCGTCGCGGTGGAGCGTCAGGCTCTTGCCGTTGAAGATCACCCCGTTCGCGTTGGTCTTGCCCGACACCACGACCGTGGGTTCGGACTTGCCGCAGCCGACCAGCAGCGCGCCCACCAGTACCGCACAAATCAACAGTTTCATCAGCCGTCCCCCTCTTGAATGGTCAATGCAGTGGTCAGTTGTCGGTCGGCACGCGGGTGGTGCCGGCCACATCGCTGACGTCGATATCGCCGCTGCCCTTATGCGCGACGCTGACGTCGCCGCGCACCTTGTGCACGCTCAGGGCGCCGGAGTTGACCGCTTCCACGCCGACATCGCCTTGCACATCATCGATGTCGACATCGCCGGAGCCGATCGTGCCGAACTTGACGTTGCCTGCTACGCCGCGCAGCTTGACGTCGCCCGAACCGACCTTGCCGACCTCCGCCGCGCCATGCACCTGCCTGGCCTTGAGATCGCCCGAGCCGACCGCCAGCACGCGCAGCGACCCCATCTCTTCCAGTTCGATATCGCCGGAACCGACCTTGGCGGTGACCCGGCCCCTGGTGCGGCGGATGGCCATGTCGCCGGAACCGACATCGGCACTCACGGCCGCAGCGCCGCTGATCTCGGCGTCACCGGAGCCCACGTCGAACTGCACCAGCAGCGTGTCCGGCACGCTGCCGCGCAGGTCCAGGTACGAATAGCTGTCGCCGATGGAGATGCGCAGCGGGCGGTCATCGGCCAGCGTCACCACCAGCTTGTCGCCGACCCGCTTCTGGGTGACGGTCAGGCCCTTGAGCAGCTCGGCCCTGGCGGCGCAGGCGCGGCCGCCCAAACGCCCGCCGTTGCCCGGCGCAGCGTCCAGATGCAGATCGTTGGAGCCGACCTCGAACAGCACCGACTTCACTCCGCTCAGTTTCAACTCCAGGCTGCGCGGCTCGGAGAACTTGCATTGCTCCTCGGCGAACGCAGCGCCGGGCACGGCGAACAGGATGGCCAGACTCAGCAGACGACGCATGGGATGTCCTTCAGGCTTCGGAGCGCCGACGGCGCAGGTAGATGGAGGCGGCGATCAGGGCAACGCCGATTGCAGCGCCGATCCAGATGTCCGGATTGCCGTAGACCCGTGCGCTGTCGGTGTGCTGCAGCGCCCACTGCACCAGATCGCTGGGGTTCTGCATCGCGCTGCTGTCGAGGTTGCCGCTGACCGCGCGCGGCGACCAGGTGCCGGGCAGGGCGCTGAGCAGGCCGCGGTAGCCGACGATGTACCAGATCCAGCCGATCGGCAGCGAGATACCCGGCATCGCCGAGAGGATGCTCAGCATCACGCAGGCCAGCAGCGGGAACAGCACCGCCCACAGGAACGGCTTGCTGGTGGCCCAGGCCGAGCAGAACATCAGCCAGCCCACTGTCGGCAACGCCCACAGCAGACTCATCGGCACGGTCTTCAGCAACAGCCACAGCAACGCGAACGGGTGCGAATGGGTGGCCAGGGCCCAGGGGCTGGGGACGCCGGCGATCGAGGCGCCCACGATGGCGATCAGCCACAGTGCCAGGCCGACCAGCACGCCGATCACGATGGAAATCAGCGGCGCCAGCAGCAGCGCCCAGGCGGCCTTGGACAGCACCGTCTGCACATCGGACACCGGCAGCGATTTCCAGAACAGCACGCTGCGGTCGCGGCGGTCGTCGTACAGGCTGCCCAGCGAATAGAAGAACACCACGAACGCCAGGACCACCGAGGCGATGCCGATGCCGCCGAGCAGCAGGCCGTCGCCGACCTGGCCCAGGGTGCGCGTGTATTCGGCCAGATCGTCCATCGTGATGCTGTCGCCGATCATGTTGCGACGCGCGCTGATCGCGCCGATCACCGCGCCCAGCAGCGCGAAGAACACCGCGATGCCGCCGGTGATGATCTGTGCCCAGACGAAACCGCCACGGTGTTCCCAGTACTCGCGTTTGAGCAGCCAGCCGAACGTGCGTGCGGGAGAAGCTTGGTGGGTGAGTGCATTCATGCGTAGGTCCCCTTCATGACCGCAACGAACAGGTCGGCAAGGCCGGGATTGCGGGTTTCGCCAAAACGGGCGAGCTGCGCTTTCGGCACGCCATCGAACAGCATCACGGTCTTGCCAAACGGGAGGCTGCGCTCGTCGATCGGCTGCAGGCCTCTGGCGGCGTCGAGATGCTCGGCACCCACCAGCACTTCGGTGTACCGCTCGGCCACGTTTTCCATGTCGGCGGTCAGCACGATGCGGCCGTCGCGGATGAACATCACATCGGTGAGGATGTGTTCGATCTCTTCGACCTGATGGGTGGTGACGATGATGGTCTTCTGCTCGTCGAAGTAGTCCTCCAACAGGCGTTGGTAGAACTGCTTGCGATACAGGATGTCCAGGCCCAGCGTCGGCTCGTCCAGCACCAGGATGCGGGCATCGATGGCCATCACCAGCGCCAGATGCAGCTGCACGATCATGCCCTTGGACAACTCGCGCACCCGCGACTTGCGGTTGAGCTGCGTATTGGCCAGGAAGCGCTCGCACTTGGCGCGATCGAAGCGCGGGTGCACGCCGGCGACGAAGTCGATCGCCTCGCCAACCCGCAGCCAGCGCGGCAGTACCGCCACGTCGGCGATGAAGCAGACCTCGTTCATCAGTGCGTTGCGCTGGGTGCGCGGATCCATGCCGAGCACGCTCAGGTCGCCATCGAAATCGGTCAGCCCCAGCACCGCCTTGAGCGCAGTGGTCTTGCCGGCGCCGTTGGGGCCGATCAGGCCGACGATGCGCCCGGCGGCGATGGTGAAGCTGGTGTTGTCCAGCGCGAGCCGATGCTTGTAAGCCTTGCGCAGGCCACGTGCGTCGACCACATGGTCGGAGGAGACGGCGGTCATGGTGTTTTTCCCTGTGGCAACAGATCGTCGATGGACAGTCCCAGGCGCTGGATGCGTTCCAGCACTGCGGGCCATTCTTCATTCAGGAAACGCTCGCGCTCGCTGCCGCGCAATTTCTGTGCGGCCTCCGGGGTCATGAACATGCCCAGGCCGCGGCGTTTCTCCACCAGGTTCTCGTCAGCCAGTTCCTGGTAGGCGCGCGAGACGGTGATGGGATTGAGTTGGTAGTCGGCCGCCACCTGCCGTACCGAGGGCAGGGCGTCGCCAGGCTTGAGGATTCCATCGAGCATCATGGCAATCACCCGTTCCTTGAGTTGGCGGTAGATAGGAGCGCCGTCGCTCCATTGGATGTCGTTCATGGTCAGCTCCGTGGGCGCAGAACCTGCGCGAAGGAGAAATAGGGCATCGACAGCGAAGCGCGCAGGTGCCGGCTGGGCCGGGTGCGCGCCTCGGGGGGAGTTGTCGCGTTTTCCGTAACCGCCTCCGACACGCCATAATCGGCGCCGGATTCCGTGACCTGACTGGAAGCGGCTCCCAGGCAACCAATGGCGAACAGGGCGCTGCCGAACAGCAGCAATGGAGCTGGTCGCGTGAAGCGTGTGCTGTTCATGCTTTCCCCTGCGTTGGATGACTGGTGTTGTATTCAACTATAACACCGACACGCAGGCAGTCAACTGCCTGTCATACCCAACTGATGGCACCCCGCGTCGGCGGGTGGCCCGGACCTATCGAAAGGGATCGCTCATGTTGCTCAAGCGTCTGCTGGTCGTTGTATTCGCTGGCTTTTTCTCCGCCTCGGCGCTGGCCGCCGGCGCGCCGGTGCTGGATCTGGATTACCGGCCGCTGGCCGGCAAGGCGCCAATCAACCTGAACCGTACCTACGGCGGCAAGGTGCTGATGGTGGTCAATACCGCCAGCAAGTGCGGCTACACGCCGCAGTACGAAGGGCTGGAGGCGCTCAACCAGCGCTTCGGCAGCCGCGGTTTTTCGGTGCTGGGCTTTCCGTCCAACGATTTCCAGGGGCAGGAACCCGGATCTGAGAAGCAGATCCAGGAATTCTGCACGCTGACCTATGGCGTCAAGTTCCCGATGTTTGAGAAGGTGCATGTGCTGGGTGCACAGGCCACGCCGCTGTATCAGCGCCTGACCCAGGCCACGGGTGTGGCGCCGGGCTGGAACTTCCACAAGTATCTGATCGGGCGCAATGGACGGGTGGTGGCGCAGTTCCCCAGCAAGATCAAACCGGACGATCCGAGCGTGCTGGCGGCAATCGAACGCGAGCTCAACGCGCCGTCGCGCTGAGCACGGCGCTCGCAAGGCCACGCGCACATGCGACAATGCGCATTCAGCGCCGGCGTCGGCGTGTCTTTTCACTTTCGGGAAGTGCATCGAATGAAGATGGGAAAGCGCGGCGCGGCGGCGTCGCTACTGATGGTGGCACTGTCGGCATCGATGCCGGCGATGTCGCAGCAACCGGCCGCAGCGGCCACCAAGGAGAAGCCAGTTTTGAATGCATCGTCTGAGAAGAGCACGCGCGACAACGTCAGCTACGCCATCGGTATGGACGTGGCACGTTCGTTCGAGCCGATTGCCCAGGACATCGATGTGAGCGCACTGCAACGCGCCATCGAGAATGCATTCAAGGGCGGCAAGCCGCTGTTGTCCGACGAGCAGACCCAGGCTACCGACACCGCACTGCGCACCGCGCTGGCGGCGCGTAACGGCCAGCAGGTTCCGGGCATGGCGCCGGGTAGCGCGCCGGCCGCGCCGTCCAAGGAAAATGTCGGCCTGATGCTCGGCGATCGCGCGGTCGGTCCGTCGCTGGCCGGCATCAAGGACGAGATCGACCTGTCGATCCTGATGGAAGCGGTGCGCACCGTGTTCGCCAAGGGCACCACGCGTCTGACCCAGCAGGAAGCCGCTGCCACCATGCAGGCGTTCGCCTCTGCCAAGCAGGGCGCTGCCGGTGCCAAGAATCGCGAGGAAGGCAATGCCTTCCTGGCCAAGAACAAGACCGAGAAGGGCGTGATCACCACCGCGTCGGGCCTGCAGTACATGGTGCTGCGCCAGGGCAGCGGGGAGCGTCCGATGCCCACCAACACGGTGCGCGTGAACTACGAAGGCAAGCTGCTCAACGGGCAGGTGTTCGACAGCTCCTACCAGCGCGGCCAGCCGGCCGAATTCGGTCTGAATCAAGTCATTGCAGGTTGGACCGAGGGCGTCGCGTTGATGCCGGTCGGTTCGAAATACCGTTTCTGGATTCCATCCAACTTGGCCTATGGCCCGAACGGCACGCAGGGGGGGCCGATCGGACCAGACGCAACGTTGACGTTCGATGTCGAACTGATGGGTATCCTTCCCTGATCCCCCACAGGAGTACCCCCACCCATGCGAGTTGCGATCTTTGGTACCGGCTATGTTGGTCTTGTCACCGGTACCTGTCTGGCGGAAGTAGGTCATCACGTTATCTGCGTGGATATCGACCAGGCGAAAGTTGATGGTCTCAATCGTGGGGTGATTCCCATCTATGAACCCGGCCTGGAGCCGATGGTGAAAGCCAACCACGCCTCTGGCCGGTTGCGCTTCACCACCGATGCGGCCGAGGCGATTGCGCACGGCGAAATCACCTTCATCGCCGTGGGCACGCCGCCGGACGAGGATGGCAGTGCCGACCTGCAGTACGTGCTGGCGGTTGCGCGTACCGTCGGTCGCCATATCGATGGCCCCTCGGTGGTCGTCAACAAGTCCACCGTGCCGGTCGGCACCGCCGACAAGGTGCGCGTGGCGATCCAGGAAGAGCTGGACGCACGCGGCGTGGACCATGAGTTCGATGTGGTCTCCAACCCCGAGTTCCTCAAGGAAGGCGACGCCGTGGCCGACTGCATGCGTCCGGATCGCATCGTGATCGGCGCCAAGAAGCCGGCGGCCATTGCCCGCATGCGTCGTCTGTATGCACCGTTCAACCGCAACCGCGACCGCATCGTGGAGATGGACGTGCGTTCGGCCGAGCTGACCAAGTACGCGGCCAATGCAATGCTGGCGACCAAGATCAGTTTCATGAACGAGATCGCCAATATTGCCGAGCGTGTCGGCGCGGACGTCGAGCACGTGCGTAACGGGATCGGTTCGGATCCGCGCATCGGCTGGCACTTCATCTACCCCGGCGCCGGTTATGGCGGCTCGTGCTTCCCGAAGGATGTGCAGGCACTGGCCAAGACCGCCGAACAGTACGGCATGGAGCCAACCCTGCTCAACGCGGTGGAAAGCGTCAACAACGCGCAGAAGGGGCACCTGTTCGAACTGGTGCAGCGGCATTACGGCGCCGAAGGCACCGGCAGCATTGCCGGCAAGACCTTCGCGGTGTGGGGCCTGGCGTTCAAGCCCAATACCGACGACATGCGTGCCGCGTCCAGCCGCCGTTTGATGGAGCAGTTGTGGGAAGCCGGTGCCACCGTGCGTGCCTACGACCCGGAAGCGACCCATGAAGCCAAGCGCATCTTCGGCGAGCGTGACGACCTGACCTTCTGCGATGAGGCATTTGCCGCATTGGAAGGCGCCGACGCCCTGGTTGTGGTCACCGAGTGGAAGCAGTTCCGCAGCCCGGATTTCGGCAAGATCAAGCAGGCCTTGAAGGACGACGTCGTGTTCGACGGCCGCAACCTTTACGACCCGCAGGAAATCGAAGCCGCAGGTCTGGCCTACTACGCCATCGGACGAGGCCGTTCGTTGCATGCATGAGCAACTCTCGCCGCGCGACCAGGAACTGGACGCGCGGTTGGTTGAACTGGAAACGCGCCTGTCCTTTCAGGAGCAGGCGCTCAATGAACTGAGTGAAGCACTTGCGGACGCCCGTTTGACGGGCGCCCGCAATGCCGAACTGATCCGCCACCTGCTCGAGGATCTGGGCAAGGTGCGCTCCACGTTGTTTGCCGACGCAGCGGATGAACCGCCGCCTCCGCATTATTGATTGCAGATTGCCACCGCCATGAGCGATACCTTACGTGACCAGTTGCTTGGGTTGGGCTTCAAGTCCGCGCCCAAGCCCGAACGCAAACCCGACGCACGGCCTGCCGCCCGTCAACATGGCAACGGTGGCAGGCCTGCGCCCGGCGGCAACAAGCCGGGCGGCCAGGCCAGGGGACCGCAGCGGCCGCATGCCGCTGCGGCGACCGACGGCAAGGGCGAGCGCAGGAATGACGGCAGGCCGGAGCGTCGCAACGATGGCAAGCCGGCAGGATCGCAACGTCCGCCGCAGTCCACGGCCGACCGCCGCGGACCCAGGCCGGCACGCACGCGTGAGGACATCGACCTGGCCAAGGCCTATGCGATCCGCGCACAACGCGAGAAGGACGAGCGTATCGAAGCCGAGCGGCTGAAACAGGAAGAAGCACGCCTGCGTCGCGAGGCCAAGGCCAAGCTCGAAGAGCTGCTCAAGGACAAGGGGCTCAATCATGCCGATGCGGATATCGCCCGGCATTTCCCGTATGGCGGCAAGATCAAGCGTATCTACGTGACTGCCGATCAGCTCAAGGCGCTCAACGCCGGCGAGCTTGGCGTGCTGCAGCTCAACGGTCGTTACCTATTGGTGACTGCCGAGGTACTGGCCGAAGCCGAAGCGGTATTCGCGCCATCGGTGGCATTGAAGGTGGACCCGAATGCGCCGGCTGGCGAAGACCCGTATGCCGATCCCCAGTACCAGGTGCCCGACGACCTGGTCTGGTAACGCTGCGTAGATAGGTTTGCGTTGGCACATGGGCACCAGATGGGTGCCCATCTGTTGAGTGGTGGTCAACCCGATTGCGTGGCCGCCAAGTGGATGCGGTCGATGCGTCAAGGCGGGAGATGTAGTTTTCCTGCATGGCGGCCCGTATGCGTTTTAGAGTGCGCCGCTCGGCCGTTCGCGATGAGGGGCGGCCGCTTATGTGCAAGTGACGAAACTTCGAGGATCAGGATGACGCGCTCGGCGACAGGGAATGCTTACTTCGCGCATATCGACGGATTGCGTGCATTGGCGGTGCTGTCGGTCATCGCCTATCACCTGGACGCCAGCTGGTTGCCCGGTGGTTTCACCGGCGTCGATATATTTTTCGTTATCTCGGGGTTTGTGGTCAGTGCGTCTGTCGATCGATTGCCGCGCATTGCGGTGGCCGCCGAGTTGGCGCGGTTTTATGCGCGCCGCTTGCGGCGTATCGCACCGGCCTTGCTGGTCTGCGTGCTGGTCACCGCGCTGTTTTCGACCTTGTTCATTCCCGAGTCGTGGCTGAGCGAAGCCAGCACCAAGACTGGACGCATGGCCTTGCTCGGGCTGAGCAACTGGGTGTTGGCCAGCGTCGGCCAGGATTATTTCTCGCCGCGTGCCGAGTTCAATCCGTATACGCAGACCTGGTCGCTGGGCGTGGAGGAGCAGTTCTATCTGCTGTTTCCGTGGATGTTCCTGGCCTGGATGCGTGGCGGTGCCGGACGTGCCTGGTCGCTGGGCCTGTTCGCGCTCGCCAGCGCGGCCTCGCTGGGCTATGCCTGGCAGCGCACGCAGGTGCCGGGACACGAGGTCACTTCCTTCTATCTGACCACCGCACGCTTTTGGCAACTGGGTGCCGGCGTGGTGTTGTTTCAGCTGATGGCACTGCTGCGCCGCCGCGACGGGCAGCGTGTGTTCGCAGCAGGCATCGGCCTGCCTGCACCGTTGCGCGCAGTGCTGTTGCTGTTGGCCTTGGCAGGCATCGGCAACGGACTGTGGAATGCGCGGCCTGGGCATTCGCCCTGGAGCGATGGCCTGTGGCCGGTGGTTGGCACGTTGGTGGTGTTGGCGTTGCTGCATCGGCACAGCGAGGGCTGGATCGGGCGCGTGTTGTCCGCCAGGCCGGTGGTGACGATCGGGCGCATCTCGTATTCGTTGTATCTGTGGCACTGGCCGGTGCTGGTGCTGCTGCGCTGGACGATCGGGCTGGATGCGGTGGCGGCCAAGCTGCTGGCGCTGGTGCTGACGGTTGTTTGCGCGGCGGCGTCGTATCGCTGGGTGGAACTGCCCTGGCGCAATCGGCGTATGGGTGGCTGGTCGAACGTGCGCGTGGTGATGGCCGGCCTCGCTGCGTTGGTGCTGGCCGTCGGCGGGCAATCGGCAGTGATCAAGTCGACGCCGTATACCTCGTTGAGTGTGGTCAGCCGCCACCCGCTGGATTGGTATGCGTATGCGCGCGGCTTGCGCAAGGAGCTGCCGGACTGCCGCCTGATCGCCAGCAACGCATCGGTGGGCGGGCAGCCGGTGCGCATCTTCGCGCGCGGGCAGTGTTCGCGTCCTGCGGCCAGTCAGCGCCAGGTCTTTGTGATCGGCGATTCGCATGCGCTGGCCTACAACGAAATGCTGCGGCGTTTTCCGTTGCTGGAAGGCGGCAGCGTGCGCATGTATGGCATGGCCGGGTGTGCGGTCGCATCGATGCAGCCGGGTGGTCAGGGCGCAGGTTGCGACGCGTTCCTGCGACCGGCGCTGGAGGACGTGGCGGGCAGGGCGCGTGCGGGCGATGTGCTGTTCCTGCCTGGTTTGCGGGTGCCGCGGCTGGCCGAGCAGGACGTGTTGTTCGACCTGCACGGCAATATCGCCACGCTGCAGAGCGAGCCGGCACAGCGCGAGCGCGATGCGACGGTGGCGGCGACGATCGCATTGCTGGCACCGGTGCAGGCGCGGGGCGTTCTGGTCGTGTTCGAAGCGCCCAAACCGGTGCTCAGGGCACCGCCTTACCGGTGTTCGGACTGGTTCAACCGTGGCAATGCGATCTGCGCCAACGGCATGCAGATCGAGCGCAAGGCGATGGAAGACTATCGCGCGCCGGCACTTGATGGATTGCGTCGCATCGCATCCGGGCTAGGGGGCGCCAGCATCTGGGACCCGCTGCCATCGCTGTGCGATGCGCAGGCGTGCGCGCCGACACAGCATGGCCGGCCGCTGTTCTTCGATGCCGACCACTTGAGCGGGTATGGCAACCGTGTGCTGCTGCCGGGTTTCGCGGCGCATCTGCGCGGCTTGCCGGCGTCGGCACCGGTGGCTCAATAAAGGACCGGCTGCTCAGCAAAGGTTGACGTGCCGCTGGCGATACACGGGCCGGTCACGGCGCGCGCGGCACCATCGCCGCGTTACTGTCGACGCAGCCGGGCATGGTGCCCACTGCGTCACTGCCCACTTCTGCCGATGGTGCCGCGTATGTCCATGTTGTCGAACGTGTTGAAGTCCCGTGCCGTTGCGTCGGTTGCCTCCACCGCGCGTGGCGCTTCGGGTTTGCAGGCGACGCGCGCCACGGTGTTGGCCGCTGCCATGTTTGCGTTATGCGGGATGAGTGGGCAGGCCGCTGCACAGACGGAGGATGCCCCTGCGTTCGACCGTCCCGGCATCCCGTTTGCCGCCGAAGTGCTGCAGCCAGGCGTGTTCGCCTGGGAGCAGGGTCTGCCGGATGCGAGTACCGATCGCAGCGACGGGCAGCGAATCACCCAGTACACCGCCGATACGGTGCTGCGCCTGGGCTTGTTCCAGAACGTGGAACTGCAGGTCGGCAGCGACAGCTACAACTGGCAGCACGGTGGCGGTGCGCATGTGCGTGGCGGAGGCGATAGCCATATCGGCCTGAAGGTGGCATTGCCGTCGCAGTCGGATAGCTTTCATTGGGCCGCGCTCGGCAGCTACAGCGTGCCGACCGGCAGCGCTGCCTTCAGCGATGGCTACGCGCGCGAACTGGGCGTGACCGCGTCCTGGGATCTGGCCCAGCAGCGCGCACTGGCGCTATACGTCAACTATGCGCGCGACAGCGACGGGCATACCTGGACCTTCTCGCCCAACTACACGTTCTTTTCCGGCGAGCGTTTCAGCAGTTATGTCGAGGCAGGCTTCGATACCGGCAGCGAGCATTCGCGCGTGGCCGGCGCCGGCGGTGCCTGGCAGTTGCCGCATGCGATGCAGCTGGATGTCTCGGTGCTGCGCGGGCTGACCTCGGAGAGCCCGGACTGGCAGGGCGGGATCGGCCTGTCGATTGCCTTTCAGTGATGGCAAGATGGAAGGCGGCGGCAGCGTCGCGGCCGCTTTCCATGTTGCACTGCCGCATGCATTGAGTGCCCGGAAAAGGCCTAATTGGATCGATCCAATCGACGCCAGATGCATGCGCACTTCTCCCATTGCAAGGTCGGCAACGTGACGCGTGCCAAACCGGCGCCCTCCGCTTCGGAGGACGGCGACGCGCGCCGTAACGGACGCGGGGCGGTGACCCTGCGCGATATCGCCAGTGCCATCGGCGTATCGCGCGCGACGGTGTCGTTGGTGCTGCGCGGCAGCCCGCTGGTGCATGCGAGCACGCGCGCGCGCGTGGAGGCCGAACTGGATCGGCAGCACTACGTCTACAACCGTGCTGCGGCCAATCTGCGCTGCCGCACCTCATCCAGCATCGCGCTGGTCATCAACGATCTGTCCAATCCGTTCTTTGCCGAATTCGCCGCAGGCGTGGACGAAGCGCTGGGCGCGGCGGGTTATGTGACCCTGCTCGGTAGCACCGGCGAATCGACGCAGCGCCAGCAGGCGGTGCTGACCTCGTTGATGGAGCACACCCCTGCCGGCATCATCCTGTCGCCGGCCGAAGGCAGCCAGGCACAGGCGCTGACCCAGGTGCTGGGACGTCAGCACAACGTGGTGTTGTTCAACCGCGAAGTGGAGGGCGCGGGCTGGGATCTGCTGGCGCTGGACAACGAGCAGGGCGCGTTGCTTGCCTGCGCGCATCTGATCGCGCAAGGCCATCGGCGCATCGTGTTCTTCGGTGGCCATGCCGAATCCAGTTCCTGCCGGCAACGCCGTGCCGGTTACGCGCGCGCGATGGCCGACGCCGGTCTGGCCGTGCATTACGTTGAATCCGCACCGAATCGACAGGATGCTGCGCTGTGCGCCGGTCGCATGTTGGACAGCGCCGATCACGATCGCGCAACTGCGGCGGTCTGCTACAACGATAGCGTCGCGTTGGGCCTGATGGCCGCGCTGGCGATGCATGGCATCGTGCCGGGGCGCGATTTCGCGGTGACCGGCTTCGACGATATCGCCGAAGCCGCGTTGTTCACGCCCGCGCTGACCACGCTGGCCGCAGATCCGCGCGCGCGCGGGCGCCAGGCTGCGCAATTGGTGTTGCAGCGTATCGGGAGTCCCACCCTTGCATCGCAGCGCCTGACCGCCGCAGTCGAATTGAAGATCCGCGCCAGCAGCGCCAGCGCGTTGAGCTCCGTGGTTCCGCTTCACTCCCCCAGCGATTCTCCCGCCCATTCCCCCACCAAGGCCTCAGGCCGCTGACCAGGCAATTCCTATGGTTTCCCTTTCCACGCAGTCCACAGCGCCTAGCGGCAACAAGGCGCCCGTCAACAACGGCGTTGCGTTGTCGGTCGTCACCACGATCTTCTTCATGTGGGGCTTTCTCACCTGCCTCAACGACATCCTGATCCCGCATCTGAAGGCGGTATTCGAACTCAACTTCGCGCAGGCGATGCTGGTGCAGTTCACCTTCTTCGGCGCGTATTTCCTGATGTCGCTGCCGGCCGGTTGGCTGGTGGCCAGGCTTGGCTATAAGCAAGGCATCGTGGCCGGGCTGGCGGTTGCCGCGGTCGGTGCGCTGGGCTTCTGGCCCGCAGCCGAACTGCGCGTCTATGGCGCATTTCTCGGCGCGCTGTTCGTGCTGGCCACCGGCATCACCATCCTGCAGGTGGCGGCCAACCCGTATGTTGCGCTGCTGGGTCCGGAGCGCAGTGCGTCCAGCCGCTTGACCCTGGCGCAGGCGCTCAATTCGCTGGGGACCGCGATCGCGCCGCTGTTCGGTGGCTGGCTGATCCTGTCCAACACGGTGATGAGCGGCGACCAGCTCAAGGTGCTGCCGGAAGCCGAGCAACTGGCCTATCGCGTGCAGGAAGCGCAAGCCGTGCAGGGGCCGTACATCGGTCTGGGCATCGTGCTGTTTCTGCTGGCGATCTTCGTGTTCCTGTTCCGTCTGCCGGCCCTGACCGATGCGGGCGCGCAGAAGGATGAAAGCAGGCATTCGCTGCTGGATGCGCTGGCGCATCCGCATGTGCGTTTTGGTGTATTGGCGATCTTCTTCTATGTCGGTGCGGAAGTGGCGATCGGCAGCCTGATGGTCAACTATTTCTCGTTGCCGCAGATCGGCGGGTTCACCGAACGCGAAGCGACCCACTACGTGTCGGCGTACTGGACGCTGGCGATGATCGGCCGCTTCATCGGTTCGGCCTTGCTGGCAAAGTTGTCGCCGCGCGTGCTGTTGTCGGTGTTCGCCGGGATCAACGCACTGCTGCTGGGCCTGACCATGGCCAGCGGCGGCATGCTGGCGGTGTATGCGCTGGTGGCGATCGGTCTGTTCAATTCGATCATGTTCCCGACCATCTTTACGCTGGGCATCGAGCGGCTTGGGCCGCTGACCGGCCGCGCCTCGAGCCTGTTGATCATGGCCATCGTCGGCGGCGCCATCGTGCCGTATCTGCAGGGCCTGCTGGCCGACAGCATCGGTCTGCACGAGTCGTTCGTGTTGCCGCTGGTGTGCTACCTGTACATCGTGTTCTACGGCATCTGGGGCTCGCGTCTGCGCGGCGCACTGGCGGAGGCACGCGCATGAATGCCTTGAAGAACCGGGTGGTATGTTTTGGCGAGGCCTTGATCGACATGCTGGCACTGCCGCAGGCCGGTCCGGATGAGGCGCGCACGTTTGCGCAATACGCCGGCGGTGCGCCGGCCAATGTCGCAGTCGCGGTGGCGCGCCTGGGTGGCGCAGCGCATTTCGTCGGCATGCTGGGGCGCGACATGTTCGGCGATTTTCTGCTGCAGAGCCTGCAGCAGGCCGGTGTCGCCACCGATGGCATCGTGCGCACCGATGAGGCCAAGACCGCGCTGGCCTTCGTGGCGTTGGATGAAGCCGGCGAACGCAGTTTCAGTTTCTATCGTCCGCCTGCGGCGGATCTGCTGTTCCGGCCGGAGCATTTCGCCGCGGACGGCTTCACGCAGGCTGCCGTGCTGCATGTGTGTTCCAACAGCATGACCGAGCCTGCGATCGCGCAATGCACGCTGGACGGCATGCGCCGCGCACGCGCCGATGGCGCCATCGTCAGCCTGGATCTCAACCTGCGCCCGATGCTGTGGCCGCAGGATGTGGACCCGGCTGCACTGCTGTGGGAGGCGTTGGCGCTTGCCGATGTGGTCAAGCTCTCGCGCGAAGAACTCGATTACCTGGCCGGCACGCTCGATGGCGACGCCAGCGCGGTCACCCGCAAGCTCTGGCAGGGCCAGGCCAGCTGGTTGCTGGTCACCGACGGTGGTGGCCCGGTGCACTGGCAGACACGCACCGATTCGGGTCAGGTACCGGCCTTCCGCGTGCAGGTGCGCGACAGCACGGCAGCGGGCGATGCGTTCGTCGGTGGCTTGCTGTTTCAGCTGGCGACGCGTGCATCCACGCTGGAGCAGCTGTCCGGCGATGCCGCTGCGATCACCGAGGTGATCCGCTTTGCCGCGGCGGTCGGCGCGCTGGCGGTGACGCGCAAGGGCGCGTTTGCGGCCATGCCGAGCGTCGATGAAGTCCATTCCCTGATCCAGGAACAATCATGAGCCGTTTGCCTGCGAGCCCCGCACCCGATTTCCGTTCGGCCGATGTACTGCGTCAGCATATCGCCGACACCATGGCGTTCTACCACCCGCGCGCGATCGACCCGGCGGGCGGGTTTTTCCAGTATTTCCGCGACGATGGTTCGATCTACGATGCCGGGCATCGGCATCTGGTCAGCAGCACGCGCTTCGTCTTCAACTACGCGATGGCGTATCGCGAATTCGGCGATGCGCAGTACCTGCAGGCGGTGCGTCACGGCCTGGACTATCTGCGCAACGTGCATCGCAATCCGGCCACCGGCGGTTACGCATGGACCCTGCGTGACGGCGTGGTCGAAGACGACATGAATCACTGCTACGGCGTGGCCTTCGTGCTACTGGCGTATTCGTGCGGCCTGAAGGCGGGTGTCGAGGAGGCGCGCGCATGGATGGACGAGACCTGGCAGCTGCTGGAAAAGCACTTCTGGGAGCCGGAATTCGGCCTGTACCGCGACGAGGCCGATGCGCAATTCAACTTCACCAGCTACCGCGGCCAGAACGCCAACATGCACATGTGCGAGGCGATGATCGCCGCGTACGAAGCCAGTGGCGAGCAACGCTACCTGGACCGTGCGCTGTCGCTGGCCGACACCATGACCCGGCGCCAGGCAGCCAAGGCCGACGGTCTGGTGTGGGAACACTACGATCTGCATTGGAACATCGACTGGGACTACAACCGCGACAATCCCAAGCACCTGTTCCGCCCCTGGGGTTTCCAGCCGGGCCATCAGACCGAATGGGCCAAGCTGCTGATGCTGCTGGATCGCTACGCACCGACCGACTGGTTGTTGCCGACCGCGCAACACCTGTTCGATGTGGCGGTGGAGCGCTCCTGGGATGCGCAGCGTGGCGGGCTGTATTACGGCTTCGACCCGGACGGTAAGGTCTGCGATGACGACAAGTACTTCTGGGTGCAGGCCGAATCGCTGGCGGCGGCGGCATTGCTGGCGCAGCGCAGCGGCGAGCCGCGCTATTGGCAGTGGTACGACAAGCTCTGGGCGTATTGCTGGGAGCACATGATCGACCACCGCTATGGTGCGTGGTACCGCATTCTGGATGCGGACAACCGCAAGTACAGCGACGAAAAGAGCCCCGCCGGCAAGACCGATTACCACACCATGGGCGCCTGCTACGAGGTCTTGAACGTGTTGCGGCCGGCTGCTTGATGCTGGCGTGATCAAGGGCGCCGCCGCGCAATGCGTCGGCGCCACGTAGGAGCGCACCCGGGCGCGACGAGGCTTTACCGGTAAAGCCTCGTCGCGCCCGGGTGCGCTCCTGCGATATCTGCAGTTTGCGGCTGTGCTTATTCCGGGTCGTAATCCAGATTCGATGCCAGCCAGCGTTCGGCCAGTGCCACGGTGATGCCCTTGCGTTTGGCGTAGTCGGCCACCTGTTCCTTACCCAGGCGCCCGACCACGAAGTACTGGCTCTTGGGATGGCTGAAGTAATAGCCGGAGACCGCTGCGGTGGGCAGCATCGCGAAACTTTCGGTCAGCGTCATCGTGGTATGACGCTCGGCATCGAGCAGGTCGAACAGGGTGCGCTTTTCGCTGTGCTCGGGGCAGGCGGGATACCCCGGTGCCGGACGAATGCCGCGATAGCGCTCGGCGATCAGCGCCTCGTTGTCCAGCGTCTCATCCTCCACATAGCCCCAGAATTCGGTACGCACGCGTTGATGCAGGCGCTCGGCCAGCGCCTCGGCCAGACGGTCGGCCAGGGCCTTGAGCAGAATCGAATTGTAGTCGTCGTGCGCGGCTTCGAACCGCGCCACATGCGGCTCGATGCCGATGCCGGCGGTGACCGCAAACACGCCGATCCAGTCCTGCTTGCCGCTGCTCTTGGGCGCAATGAAATCGGCCAGGCAGAAGTCGGGGCGGTCGACGGGTTTGTCGACTTGTTGGCGTAAGAAGTGCAAGAGCTGCCGGGATTGGGCATTCGGGATTTGGGATTGGCCGGGCTGCTGCGAATCTCCAATCCCGTTTGCCGAATCCCGGTGGTCTGTCAGCACCACTTCCACGTCATCGCCCACACTGTTTGCCGGCCACAGCCCGAACACCGCCTTCGCGGTCAGCCATTTTTCGGCGACGATGGTGCGCAGCATCTTGCGTGCATCGCGGTACAACTCGCTGGCCTGGATGCCGACCACCTCGTCGCTGAGGATCGCCGGGAACTTGCCGGCCAGCTCCCAGGCCTGGAAGAACGGGGTCCAGTCGATCAGCTCGATCAACTCCTGCAGCGGATAGTCGTCGAACACGTGCAGGCCTGGCTGACGCGGGGCGGGCGGTGTGTAGGTGTCCCAATCACCGTCGAAACGCTGTGCGCGTGCCTTTTCCAGCGACACCAGGCGTTTGGCGTCGCCGCGATTGCGATGGCGCGCGCGGATCTCTGCGTAGTCGGCATCGTTGGCGGCGACGAAGGCCTGGCGCAGGTCGCGCGAGATCAGCGATTGCGCAACGCCCACCGCGCGCGAGGCGTCCTTCACCCACACGGTGGGGGCGGCGTAATGCGG
Source organism: Xanthomonas sp. LMG 8993 (assembly GCF_009835065.2). Taxonomy (NCBI): domain Bacteria; kingdom Pseudomonadati; phylum Pseudomonadota; class Gammaproteobacteria; order Lysobacterales; family Lysobacteraceae; genus Xanthomonas; species Xanthomonas sp. LMG 8993. The sequence continues at coordinate 559,346 of NZ_QVIF02000001.1, forward strand.
GTGGATCTTCAAGGCAGTGTGCGCGCGCGAGGTGGTGGCGCCGCCGATCAACAGCGGAATCTCGAAGCCTTGCCGCTGCATCTCGCGTGCGACATGCGACATCTCTTCCAACGACGGCGTGATCAGGCCGGACAAGCCGATCAGGTCCGCATTCTCTGCGCGTGCACGGTCCAGTATCACCTGCGCCGACACCATCACGCCCAGATCCACCACGTCGAAGTTGTTGCATGCCAGCACCACGCCGACGATGTTCTTGCCGATGTCGTGCACATCGCCCTTGACGGTGGCCATGATGATCTTGCCGTTGGACTTGCCGACATCGCCGGTCCGCAGCTTTTCCGCTTCGATGAAGGGCAGCAGGTACGCCACCGCCTTCTTCATCACACGCGCGGACTTGACCACCTGCGGCAGGAACATCTTGCCGGCGCCGAACAGGTCGCCGACCACGTTCATGCCGTCCATCAGCGGGCCTTCGATCACGTCCAGCGGGCGGGTGGACTGCTGGCGCGCTTCCTCGGTATCGGTTTCCACGAACGCATCGATGCCGTGCACCAGCGCATGCGCCAGCCGCGCACGCACCGGCTTCTCGCGCCAAGCCAGGTCTTCGACTTTCGCCGCGCCCTTGCTGCCTTTGTAGCGCTCTGCAATTTCGAGCAAGCGTTCGGTGCCGTCCTTGCGGCGATTGAGGATCACATCCTCCACGCGTTCGCGCAGTTCCGGGTCGAGCTCGTCGTAGATCGGCATGCCGCCGGCGTTGACGATGCCCATGTCCATGCCGGCCTTGATCGCATGGAACAGGAACACCGAGTGGATCGCCTGGCGCACCATCTCGTTGCCGCGAAACGAGAACGACACGTTGGAAACGCCGCCGGAAACATGGCAATGCGGCAGCGTGCGCTTGATCTGCCGGGTGGCTTCGATGAAGTCCACCGCGTAGTTGTCGTGCTCCTCGATGCCGGTGGCCACGGCAAAGATGTTCGGGTCGAAGATGATGTCTTCCGGCGGAAAGCCCACCTGCTCGGTCAGCACCTTGTAGGCGCGCGTGCAGATCTCGACCTTGCGCGCGCAGGTATCGGCCTGGCCGACTTCATCGAAGGCCATCACCACCGCGGCGGCGCCATAGCGCAGCACCTTGCGCGCCTGTTCGATGAACAGCGCTTCGCCTTCCTTGAGCGAGATCGAATTGACCACGCTCTTGCCTTGCAGGCACTTCAGCCCGGCTTCGATCACGCTCCACTTGGACGAATCCACCATCACCGGAATGCGCGCGATATCCGGCTCGGACATGATCAGGTTGAGAAAACGCGTCATCGCCTTTTCCGAATCGATCAGGCCCTCGTCCATGTTGACGTCGAGGATCTGCGCACCGTTGGCGACCTGCTGGCGCGCCACCTCCACCGCCTCTTCGTAGCGCTCTTCCTTGATCAGCTTGCGGAACTGCGCGCTGCCGGTAACGTTGGTGCGCTCGCCCACGTTGACGAACAACAGGTCCGGGGTGATGACCAGCGGTTCCAGGCCGGACAGGCGGGTGTGGCGGGGAGTGCTCATGCGATGCTCTGAAGAGGGGCGGCCGCGTTGCTAGCCCGGATCGGAAAAGGAAGTGACGGGACGCAGTCGTCCGCAATCATCCGGCGCTGCACGCCTGCTTCCCCCGCATGCGGATGAAGGTGCCCGAAGGACGGATGAGTGGCATCGCTCTGCATCACGCTGCCAGCTCCTGCGCGCCAGGCAATTGCCGCGGCGGCAGGTCGGCGACCGCTTGGGCGATCGCACGGATGTGATCCGGCGAGGTGCCGCAGCAGCCGCCGACCAGATTGAGCAGGCCGGCCTGCGCGAATTCGCGCAGGGTTTCGGCCATTTCTTCCGGGGTTTCGTCGTACTCGCCGAAAGCATTCGGCAGGCCGGCATTGGGATGCGCGCTGACGTAGGCGTCGGCAATCTGCGCCAGCGTTTCCACATGCGGGCGCAGGTCCTTGGCACCGAGCGCGCAGTTCAGGCCCACCGACATCGGCCGCCCGTGCGCGACCGAGGCGTAGAACGCCTCGGCCGTCTGGCCGGACAAGGTGCGTCCGGAGGCATCGGTGATGGTGCCGGAGATCATCACCGGCAGGCGCCCGCCGCGCGCTTCGAACACTTCCTCGATCGCATACAGCGCGGCCTTGGCGTTGAGCGTGTCGAAGATGGTTTCCACCATCAGCGTGTCGGCGCCGCCGTCGATCAGGCCGTCGATGGCCTCGCGGTAGGTGTCGCGCAAGGCATCGAAGCTGGTGTTGCGGTAGCCGGGGTCGTTGACGTCCGGGCTGATCGAGGCGGTGCGGCTGGTGGGGCCGAGCACGCCGATCACGAAGCGCGGTTTATGCGGGGTCAGCGCCTCGACTTCGTCGCAGCAGGCGCGCGCGACCTGCGCGCCGGCCTTGTTCAATTCGTAGACCAGATGTTCCAGGTGATAGTCGGCCTGGCTCACCGAGGTGGCGTTGAAGGTATTGGTTTCCAGCAGGTCGGCACCGGCGTCCAGATAGGCGCGATGGATGCCGGCGATGATCTCCGGGCGCGACAGCAACAGCAGGTCGTTGTTGCCTTTCAGGTCGTGGCCTTCCGGCGCGTGTGCGTGATCGCAGCCCGGGCCATGTACGTGCACCTGCGCGCTGTCGTAACCGTCGGCAAAGCGGCTGCCGCGGTAGTCGCGCTCCTGCAGATCGTGGCGCTGGATCATCGTGCCCATCGCGCCGTCGATGATGAGGATGCGTTCGGCGAGCGCGGCAGTGAGCCTGGCGGCGCGCTCGGGATGCAGCCAGGGCAGTGCAAACGGGATTGGAGATTGGGGATTGGATACCTGCGTCATGATTCAGCTCTCCGCGAAGCAGCGCCTTTGCTTTCAACGATTCCCGATTCCCGGTTCCCAATTCCCGGCTTCACCGCAATCAATGAAATCACCTCGAAATGCGGCGGGCGCTTCTCGCGCGTCACCGTCTCCAGGCTGGACACGTCCAGCCCGGCTTTCTCGGCAAACCTGCGCAGTTCCTTGGCAGCAAAGCCGAGATTGACATGGCCATAGGCATGCACCGCGGCACGGTGTTCGTGCTTGGCCAGGCTGCACAGCAACAGGCGGCCGCCGGGGCGCAGCACGCGCGCGGATTCGGCCACTGCCTGCGCCGGCTTGGCTGCGTAGGTGAGCGCATGCATCAGCACCACCAGGTCGAAGCTGGCATCGGGAAACGGCAACGCATGCATGTCACCCTCGCGCACTTCCACATTGCGCAGCTTGCGCAGGCGCTCGCTGGCGGCGGCGACCACGCGTGCGCTGGTGTCGATGCAGATGTAGCGGGTGGCATGTGGTGCCACCAGCTCGGCCAGCACGCCGTCGCCGGAGGCGATGTCGAGCACGTCGCCGGTTTCCAGCAAGGGCAGGGCGGTGCGCGCCAGCGCCTCCCAGGTGCGCCCCGGGGAGTAGTGCCGTTCCATGTCGCCGGCCACCGAATCGGCCCAGTTCTGGTCGGCGGCGCGGTTGGCCAGTACTGCCGCCACGCGCTCGGCGTCCTGACGCAGCAGCGGGTCGTCGCTGCCGGTGCTCAATGCCAGCCACAGGGCGCGCTGCGCCGGGTCCAGCGACACCTCATCGAAACGGTAGTAAGCCGACACGCCGGCGCGGCGGTCGCGCACCAGCCCGGCTTCCTTGAGCTTGGCCAGGTGCGTGGACACGCGCGGCTGGGCCAGGCGGGTGATCGCCGACAGCTCGGCCACGGTGAGTTCTTCCTGCTCCAGCAAGGTCAGCAGGCGGACGCGGGTGGCGTCGGCAAATACCTTCAGGCGCGCCGACCAGTCTTCCAGATCCATGAATATCTCTATATCGCGATATGGAGATATTTTCGGCCGGGCAGGGTGTGGGGTCAACTACATACGCATGCGAATGGTTGGGGCTACAATGGGCGCTCAGCCTAGGCCTGGAGGGGTGCGACGTGGATTTCAGCTTTACCGAAGAACAATTGATGATCCAGGATGTGGCGCGCCGCATCGCCCAGGAAAAGATCGCCCCCAGCGCGGAGCAGTTCGATCGCAGCGGCGAGTTTCCGCTGGAGAACATCCGCCTGCTCGGCGAGAACGGCCTGATGGGCATCGAGGTGCCGGCCGAGTACGGTGGGGCCGGCATGGACCCGATCAGCTATGCGCTGGCAATGATCGAGATCGCCGCCGCCGACGGCGCGCATTCCACCATCGTGTCGGTCAACAACTCGCTGTTTTGCACCGGCATCCTGAAGAACGGCAGCGAGGCGCAGAAACAGCTGTACGTGCGCGCGATCGCCGAAGGCGCGCAGATCGGCGCGTTCGCACTGACCGAGCCGCAGTCCGGTTCGGATGCCTCGGCGATGCGCTGCCGCGCAGTCAAGCAGGCCGATGGCAGCTTCGTGATCAACGGCAAGAAGAGCTGGATCACTTCCGGCCCGGTCGCCAAGTACATCGTGTTGTTTGCGGTGACCGAGCCGGACAAGGGCTCGCGCGGCATCACTGCCTTTATGGTCGACGCCGATCGCGCCGGCTTCCATCGCGGCAAGACCGAGCCCAAGCTCGGCATCCGTGCCTCGGCTACCTGCGAGATCGAGTTTGCCGATTACATCGCCCAGCCCGACGAAGTGCTGGGCGTGGAAGGCGAGGGCTTCAAGACCGCGATGAGCGTGCTCGACGCCGGGCGTATCGGCATCGCTTCGCAGGCAGTCGGCATCGCACGTGCGGCCTATGAGGCGACCCTGGCCTACGTCAAGGAGCGCAAGGCCTTCGGTGCGGCCATCGGCACCTTCCAGATGACCCAGGCCAAGATCGCCGACATGAAGTGCAAGCTGGATGCAGCGCTGCTGCTGACGCTGCGCGCGGCCTGGTTGAAGGGGCAGGGCCAGAAGTTCGGCACCGAAGCGGCCGTGGCCAAGCTCACCGCCTCGGAGGCGGCGATGTGGATCACCCATCAGGCGGTGCAGATCCACGGCGGCATGGGCTATTCGAAGGAAATGCCGCTGGAGCGTTACTTCCGCGACGCCAAGATCACCGAAATCTACGAAGGCACCTCGGAAATCCAGCGCCTGGTGATCGCGCGTGGCGAGACCGGCTTGCGCTGAAGGGCCTGATCCGGCAGTACGCCGCGGTCGACACCATCGGCCCGAGCTGCGCAGCAGTCGATCCGGCACCGTGACGCTGGCGATTGCCTCACCCTGTGTAGGAGCGCGCTTGCGCGCGAAACGGCGTTCTCGATAACGCCCCATCGCGCGCAAGCGCGCTCCTACGCAAACGTGGGCGCTCAGATGTCACAGAGGCACCGTGTCATTGGCCTGGCGCCGGCACACCGCAAGCAACGTCACAGTCTTACATCGCGCGTAGTTGCGCCCGACCTTGTCGCGCGCGGCGCGCGCGGATCACAATCGCAGCTTCTCTGGCCTCTGGTGCGCGCATGCCCCGGTCCTTGCACGCTGTGTTTTCCCGCCTTTCGTTGTCGGCCTGTGTTCCGGTGCTGGTGTGTTGGGGGCTGTTGCTGGTCTGCGCTGCGGCAAGTGCGCAAACGCCACCGCCTTCGATCGTGCCCACCGACCGCCTGCAGGAAGCCTGGTGGGCGCAGCGGCATGCGCAGGTGCTGGAGCAGGTGAAACAGCACGCCGACACGCCGCTGTTGTTGATCGGCGATTCGATCACCCAGAACTACGAAAAAGCCAAGGCACCGGACGAGGATTTTCAGCCGACCTGGCAGACCTTCTACGGCAGCCGTGGCGCGCTCAACCTGGGCTTCAGCGGCGACGGCACCGAGAACGTGCTGTGGCGGCTGGCCAATGGTGAGGTCGATGGCCTGCAGCCCAAGGTCGCGCTGGTATTGATTGGTACCAACAACACCGGCCACCTCGGCCAGACCGCGGAGCAGGCCCAGCTCGGTATCGATGCGGTGGTGGCGGCGATCGAACAAAAATTGCCGCGCACCCAGATCTTGCTGGTGGGTGTGCTGCCCAGCGACATCTCCGGCGAGAAGTCGCGCCGCGATGCGCAGATCAACCAGGGCCTGGCGGTGCGCTATGGCGACAATCCACGCGTGACCTATCTGGATGTGGGGTCGATCTTCCAGCGCGACGGCAAGCTGCGCACCGAGCTGTTTTACGACACCCGCTTCCGCCCGCCGGCTGCTGCCCTGCATCCGGACACGCAAGGTCAGCGCATGCTGGCCGAGGCGATCGAGCCGACCCTGGCGCGCCTGCTGGGCGAGCCGCCGGTCAAGCCGGTTGCCGCGCTGGGCCGCGATTTTGCGACCTCGCTGATTCCGGTCGACCGTCTGGAGCAGGACTCCTACGACTGGTATGCGCGTCACCATGCGGCGCTGGCCGCAGCGCGCACGCTCAAGCCCGAGGTGGTGATGATCGGCGATTCGATCACGCACTTCTGGGCCGGCACACCGCAGGCCACGCGTGTCAGTGGCCCCGAGTCCTGGAGCTGGTTGTACGGCAGGGTCCCGGTGCTGAATCTGGGCTTTGGCTGGGACCGCACCCAGAACGTGCTGTGGCGCATCCGCCAGGGCGAGCTCGACGGCCTGGATCCGCGCTGGGTGGTGCTGCATATCGGCACCAACAACCTCACCGGCACCGCGCAAGCGCGCGCCTCCACGCCGGCCGAGACCGCCCAGGGCGTGGAGGCGGTGGTGAGCGAGGTGCGTCGCCGTTTGCCCAGGAGTCAGCTGATCCTGATGGCGATCATGCCGCGCGGCCGCGATGCCGGGGATGCGCAGCGCGCGCCCATTGCCGAGACCAATCGGCTGCTGGCCGCGCGTTATGGCAAGGATCGGTCCGTGCGTCTGGTCGACATCGGTCCTCGGATGCTGCAGCCGGACGGGACCTTGCCCGAGGCGCTGATGCCCGACGGCACCCATCCCAGTGAGACCGGGTACGCGATCTGGGCCACGGCGCTGCGCGAGGCAGGCATCACGGCAACGCCATAGGCCGTCCTGCGCTGCGGAGTCAGGGCAGCGGCGTCGAAGAGGGCGCTGCTGTCGTGTAGCAGGCTATCCGGTTGCACGGTTGCCGCGTCATGGCGTGAGCGGAATGAAGCGCCGGCCGCCGATCAATAGCGGGCTGCCATCGGCCGGCAACGCAGGCGCACGGCTACCAGCAGAACTTTTCGGACCCCAGAAACCAGAAGACCCCCGATCGCTCGGAGGTCTTTTTAAACTGGTGCCCAGAAGAGGACTCGAACCTCCACGAAGTTGCCCCCGCTAGCACCTGAAGCTAGTGCGTCTACCAATTCCGCCACCTGGGCAGGTGAGCCGCGAATTTTGCAGACTCCCGGCGGGCTTGTCAATGCCTGGTGGCAGGCAATTGCGACCGGCCAGGCGAGGCGTGCCGCCCATGGCGCGGCCGCAAGGGGTACCATGTAAGCAATGACAAAGAAAAACACCCCAGATTCCGATCGGCCCAGTCGCCGCAAGTCCACCAGCCCGGGCGAGTCCACCACCGCCGAAAAGCAGAAGTTGCCGGGCTGGATGCCGGACTTCCTGGTCCGCGCCGCCGCCGGTGCGTCGACCAAGTCCGCCAACAAACGCGCTGCCGACAAGGCCGCCAACGCTTCGCCAGAGCTGCCGGTAGCGCCTGCGCTGCCCACGCCGCCGGCACCACGCGCACCGCATCCGCGCAAGAGCGGTCCGCCGGCGCCGCCGCCGGAACGCTTCCAGCAGGCGCCGACCGAAGCGTCCGCGCCGGCGGCGGAGTTCAAGGACCCGCATGCCGACCGCGAGGCACTGCGCTACGCCGAGCCGATCGCCAGCCGCGAGGCCATCCTGCAGTTGCTCGACGCCTGCGATGGCCCGCAGACCGCCGAGGAAATCGCCGAACAACTCAATCTCAGCGACCGCATCGACGCGCTGGGCAAGCGCCTTGCAGCGATGGTGCGCGAAGCGCAGCTGGTGCAGAACCGTCGCGGCGGCTACGCGCCGGTGCAGCAGACCAGCCTGATCGCCGGCGTGGTGATCGCCAATCCGGAAGGCTTCGGTTTCCTCAAGCCGGACGAGGGTGGCGACGACCTGTTCCTGCCGCCTTATGAAATGCGCAAGGTCATGCACGGCGATCGTGCGCTGGCCAACGTCACCGGCATCGACCGCCGCGGCCGTCGCGAAGGTGCGATCGCCCGCGTGCTCGAACGCCGCATGTCGCGCATGCTCGGACGCTTCTTCTACGAGCATGGCGTGGCCTATGTCGACCCGGACGACAAGCGCGTGCAACGCAACGTGCAGATCGCACCTGACGGTATCGGCGAGGCGCGCGAAGGGCAGTTGGTGGTGTGCGAACTGATCGCGCCGCCGGACGCGCGGCGCCCGGCGATCGGCAAGATCATCGCGGTGCTCGGCGACAAGCTCACCCCGTCGCTGGTGGTGGAGATGGCCATCCACGGCCATGAGCTGCCGCACGAATTTCCGCAGGAAGTGCTGGACGAGGCCGCGGCAGTGCCGTTGGTGGTCGAGCCGCAGATGATCGGCGGGCGCGTGGATCTGCGGCAGATGCCGCTGGTCACCATCGACGGCGAAGACGCCAAGGATTTCGACGACGCGGTGTATTGCGAGCCCAATGTCGACGGTTTCCGTCTGGTGGTGGCGATCGCCGACGTGTCCAACTATGTGCGTCCGGGCACGCCGCTGGACGATGAAGCACAGAAGCGTGCCACCTCGGTGTATTTCCCGGGGTTCGTGGTGCCGATGCTGCCGGAGACGCTGTCCAACGGCATCTGCTCGCTGATGCCCAAGGTCGACCGCATGTGCTTTGTCTGCGACATGCAGGTGGGGCGCGACGGCGAAGTCACCGGTTCGCGTTTCTACGAAGCGGTGATGAACTCGCATGCGCGCCTGACCTATAACCAGGTCTGGAAGGCGGTGGGCGAAGACGACGCCGACACCAAGGCCTTCATCGGCCCGTTGCTGCCGCAGGTGCAGCGCCTGCACCAGCTGTACAACGTGCTGTCCAAGGCGCGCACGCAGCGTGGCGCGATCGAGTTCGAAACCTCCGAAGTGCGCTTCGTGCTCGACAACACCGGCGAAGTCACCCAGGCCGGCATGCTGGTGCGCAACGATGCGCACAAGTTGATCGAAGAATGCATGATCGCCGCCAACGTCGAGGCCGCGCGTTACCTGCTGAGCATGCATGTGCCGGCGCCGTACCGCGTGCACGAGCGGCCGCCGGAGAGCAAGTACGAAGACCTGCTGGAGTTCCTCAAGGAATTCCAGCTGAGCCTGCCGGCATGGAGCAAGGTGCGCCCCGGCGACTACACCAAGTTGCTGAAGAAGGTGCGTGCGCGCCCGGATGCGGCGCTGCTGGAATCGGTGCTGCTGCGCAGCCAGAGCCTGGCGGTGTATTCGCCGGACAACAACGGTCACTTCGGTCTGGCGCTGGAGGCGTATGCGCACTTCACCTCGCCGATCCGGCGTTACCCGGACCTGCTGGTGCACCGCGCGATCAAGCACGCCCTGACCGGCGCCAGCCCGGAAAAATACATCTATACCCCGCGTCAGATGGCGGCCTTGTCGCTGCAGTGTTCCGAGCGTGGTCGGCGTGCCGACGAAGCCGAACGTGAAGTCGACGAGCGGTATCGCGCCGCGTGGATGGAAAAGCATGTCGGCGGCCAGTTCGATGGCGTGATCAGCGGCGTGACCGGGTTCGGCCTGTTCGTGGAGTTGACCCAGTCCAAGGTCAATGGCCTGGTGCATGTCACCCAGCTGCCGCAGGACTATTACCAGTTCGATCCGATTCGCAAGACGCTCAGTGGCGAGCGCCGTGGCCGCACGTTCCGTCTGGGCGATCCGGTGCGGGTGCTGGTGCTGAAAGCCAGCATGGAGGAGCGCAAGATCGACTTCCGCCTGGCAGAGGATCGCGGCGATTCGCCCGAACCGCCGCCGCCGCCGAGTGCTCAGCCGGCCAAGCGCAAGAAGAGGCAGTACTAAGCGCGTCTTCAGGACCGCGAGCCGCCGTCCGACGGCGGCTCGCGATGCGTGCGGACCGCCGGATATGAGCGGCAGGTCGTTGCGGGCAGACGCTTGCAACGCGCGCTGGATACCCACTTTCAAGGCTTGAGGCGACGATGGACGCAGCAATCGAGTACAGCGGTGGCTGCCAATGCGGTGCCGTGCGTTTCCACGTGCGCGGCAGGCTGACGGACGCCTCGATCTGCCATTGCCGCATGTGTCAAAAGGCCTTCGGTGCCTACTACGCGCCGTTGGTTTCGGTGCGCGGTACCGAGTTCAGCTGGACACGCGGCGAGCCGAAGCGCTTCGCCTCTTCATCGTTGGTGTTGCGTGGCTTCTGCGCCGAATGTGGAACGCCGCTGACCTATGAAGCGCCCGACGGCCTGGCGATTGCTGCCGGTGCGTTCGATACGCCCGAGCGGTTGCCTCCGGTGATCCAGTACGGGGTGGAGCGCAAGCTGCCGTTTGTCGATGCATTGGCCGATCTACCGGCGCGCACCACCGAGGACGATGTCGCCGCATTGACCTTTCTGGCCGATGTGGTGTCAAGGCAGCACCCGGATCACGATACCGCGCAGTGGCCAGTGTGAGTCCGCGCCCGCAGGCGTGAGTGCCTACCGCAGGGGCGCGCGACAGCGGGGTGCGTGCAGGTGCCGGCACCATCACAACGGTACGAGCGCCATCTTCGATCCCCGCAATCGGCCGTACAGCGTGCTGAAGTTCTGGCCGTGGCCCAGGAGCACCGCGATCTCCTTGCCGCCAGCGCCGTCTGCGCTCCGGCCGTGACGTGGCAGGCCGCAGGCCCTACCATTCCCCTTTATCTCTTCGTATCCGGCGCAATGAGCAGCAAGCAGAATCAGTGGATCGTCGGCGTCAACGCCGTCGCCTCGTCCGTCGAGAACGACGCCGACAACGTGCGCGAGGTCTTGATCGAGGCCGGCAGCAAGAATCCGCGCCTGATCGAAATCGAAGAGCAGGCCCGCCGCAAGGGCATCGACGTGCGCCGGGTCAATACCCAGGCACTCGATGGCGTCGGTGGGCAGGTGCGCCACCAGGGCGTGGTCGCCCGCTATGCCGCAGCGCGGCTGTGGGCCGAAAACGAGCTCGAAGCGCTGGTGACCGCCGCCGAGGGACGTGCCTTGCTGCTGATCCTCGATGGCGTGCAGGACCCGCACAATCTCGGCGCATGCCTGCGCAGCGCGGCCGCGGCCGGCGTCACTGCAGTGGTCATTCCCAAGGACAAGTCGGCCACGGTCAACGCGACCGTGCGCAAGACCTCGGCCGGTGCGGCCGACCGTATTCCGGTGGTCGCGGTGACCAATCTGGCGCGTTGCCTGCGCGATCTGCAGAAGCAGGGCGTGTGGCTGTATGGCCTGGCCGGTGAAGCCGAGGCGTCGCTGTACAGCGTGGACCTGCGCGGCAACGTCGGGCTGGTGCTCGGCGGCGAGGCCGACGGCCTGCGTCGTCTCACCCGCGAGCATTGCGATGGTCTGGTCAAGATCCCGATGCCGGGCGATATCGAAAGCCTCAACGTGTCAGTGGCCGCCGGTGTGACCCTGTTCGAAGCGGTACGCCAGCGCCTGGGCGCCTGAGGCGGCCACCGAAACGACTGCGCTCACCGCCAGGTGGGCGCGGGCGTGGCCGATGCCCCGACTCGGCACGCACCACCCGTGCACTGCGCTTGCTGCGCGTCGTCCGCATCCAGCTGGCGACTGTTCGCTCTGTGTCGCCAACCACTCTGCATCGCACGTGCGTGCCAATGGCGAGCGCAGGTCGATCGGCATGGCGAGATCGCGCATGCGGCGCGGTTCGATCCGCGCACCCACGCAGTGGCCGATCTGCGCAAACAACGGCGCCGGTGCGCTTGCCGCTGCAGTGCCGGGCGCGCAGGTGGCCCGCCGCGCATGACGTTGACCAAGGCGTGCGACGATTGACCGGCGCGCGTGCCCGTTTTTGCCTACCATATCGCCAGCGAACGGCGTGTTATGTCTGATGAGAGATGGGGCGGGGGCCTGGTCGACGGGCGAGAACGGATGCGATGCCAAGGCGTCGGCACGGGGAGACAAGCGGCCGCAGCGCTGGCTCGGTGCCGTCGTCTGCATGCTGCTGGCGCTGTGCTCACTCGCGGCACTGGCTGCACCGGCCGGCACGGCGCCATTGCGCGACTACGCGATCGACAGCTGGAGCTCGCGTAACGGCCTGCCGCACAACTCCTTGCGCGATATCGCCCAGACCCGCGATGGCTACCTGTGGTTCGCCACCTGGGAAGGCCTGGTGCGTTACAACGGCCTGGAATTCGGCATCATCGACCGCAGCACGCGTCCCGGCCTGCCCGACAATGGCGTCGGCGCCTTGTACGTCGACCACGACGGGGCGCTGTGGCTCAGCGATGCGCGCGGCAATCTGGTGCGGCACGGCAGCGACGGGCAGTGGCGGCACTGGCAGCGGCAGGGACAGTGGCCGCAGGCGCTGATCCATGCAATGACCATGGATGCGCGCGGTCGCATGTGGTTGCTGTTCGAGGGCCACGGGCTGGGCTGCCTGTGGCCGGATGGGCGCTTCGAGTATTTTCCGCCGCGCGATGGCGTGCCGCTGCAGAGCAGCTTTCCGCGCATGGCGTTCGACGACCAAGGCCGGCTGCTGATCGGCACGCTGGACGGCCTGATCTATCGCGAACCGGACGGACGCATGCATCGCGCCCCGGCCGCGTTCGGCCTGCCACCCGGGCTGGCGTGGCCATACCGCGCGCCGGACGGCACGCTGTGGGTCGTCGCCGGCGAGCAGCTGTATCGGCTGCGGGGCGAGACTGCCGAGCTGGTACGGCGGGTGCCCGGGCAGGGCCATTTCACCGCGATGCTGCAGGACCACCATGGCGACCTGTGGCTGGGCAGCGAAAATCAGGGGCTGCTGCGCATCGGCAGTCATGGAGTGGAGCATCTGCCGGCTGGTCGCAGCCTGCCGACCGGGCGCATCGTCAGCCTGCGCGAGGATGCCGAAGGCAGCATCTGGGTCGGCGCCAACGGCGGGCTGTTTCGGCTGCGCGAAACCCTATTCAGCAGTTACAGCCAACGCGATGGGCTGAGCGGCGACTACGCCCGCGCGGTGCTGGAAGACCGCGACGGCAGCCTGTGGATCGCCAGCACCGCCGGCCTGGATCGGATGCTGCCGGACGGGCGCATCGTGCCGGTGGCGGTGGCCACGCCATCCGGGCGCAAGCTCTCGGTGCTCAGCCTGGCGCTGGATCGGCACGGCGATCTGTGGGTGGGCACGTATGCCGATGGCGTCTTCGTGCTGCACGACGGACGCCTGCTGCGGCATTACGGCGACGCCGAGAGCATTCCCAGCGGGCATATCCGCGCCATCGTGATCGACGACTCAGGCGTGGTATGGCTGGCCACGCAGCGCGGCGTGGTGAAGCTGGTGAACGGCAAGCGGGTGCCCCTGGCGGTCGACGGCCTGCCCGATGGCGTGGTGACCGCGCTGGCCAGCATCGATGGTGCGCTGTGGATCGGCTCGGTCGACGGCGCGGCGGTACTGCGCGCCGGAAAACTGCAGCAATTGAATCTTGAAGCCCTGGGCGGCGCGCGGAGCGTGTTCGGTTTTCAGCGCATCGGTGACGCTGTCTGGATCTCGACCGATCGCGGCCTGTACCGGGTGCGCAACGGCAGGCTCGCACGCGTGGGGCTGGAGCAGGGCATGCCGGTCGATACGGTGTTCCAGCTGGTCGGCGACCGGTTCGGCAATGCCTGGATCAGCAGCAATCGCGGCGTGTTGCGCACGCAGCTCACCCTGCTCAACGCGGTTGCCGATGGACGCGCCCGGCTGGTCATCGAACGCTATGGCGAGATCGACGGCATGGGCAACGCGCAGGCCAACGGCAGCTCCGGGCCGAGCATGATCGCGCGTGCCGATGGCTCGATCTGGGTGGTCACCGCCGGCGGCGTGAGTACGGTCGACCCGGCGCGCCTGCAGCGCTTTCGCGAGCGGCGCGCGCCGCCGGCGGTGATCGAAAGCGTGCAGCAGGACGCACGTCCGCTGACATGGCGGCAGCAGGCACGCCTGCCGGGCGGGCACCGCCTGAACGTGTCCTATGTCGGCATGAGCTTTCTGCTGCCGGAGCGGATCGAGTACCGCACGCGCCTGGAAGGCCTGGACAGCGACTGGACCGAGCGTGGCCGGCAACGCAGCGTGGAATTCATCGGCCTGCCGCCGGGGCGCTACCGTCTGCATGTAGCGGCCCGTCACCCGGGCGGTGCATGGAGTCCGCACGAGGCGGTGTGGGCGTTCGAGGTGCTGCCGCTGTGGTGGCAGCGCCAGGACGTGCGTCTTGCCGCGGTACTGGGTGCGATTTTATTGCTGGCGCTGGTGTATCGGTTCCTGCTACGCCGCTATAAGAGCCATAACGCACGCCTGGCCGAACTGGTGCGCAAACGCACCGAAGATCTGCAACTGCAGGCGCAGCGTTTGCTGCAGGCCAACCAGGAAAAGAGCGAGCTGCTGACACGGCTGCGCATCAAGTCGGATGTGTTCGAGCGCCAGGCGCACGAGGACGCCCTGACCGGGCTGCCCAACCGCAGGCATTTCGACGAGGCGCTGGCGCGCGACATCAGCCGCGCACGCCGCAGCGGGCGGCCGTTGGTGCTGGCGATTCTGGATATCGATCATTTCAAGCGCATCAACGACCACTATTCGCACGCCAGTGGCGATGCGGTATTGCACGAAGTCGGTGTGCTGCTGACCGCCGCCGCGCGCGCGTCGGACCTGCCGGCGCGCCTGGGCGGCGAAGAGTTCGCCCTGCTGCTGGCCGACACGACGCTGGAGGATGCACAGGCGCTGTGCCAGCGCATCCGCGCGCTGTTCCACGCGCGCCACGGCTGGGGCGGCGTGGAAGGCCTGCAGGTGACCTTCAGTGCCGGCGTGGCCCAGTTGCGCGACGACGACACCGGCTCATCGCTGATGCAGCGCGCCGATCAGGCGCTGTACCAGGCCAAGAGCGCGGGGCGCGATCGCATCGGGGTGGGATAGGTGCTGGGATTGGGGAATCGGGATTGGGGATTGGCAAGGGCAGTGCGTTGGTCTGCTTTAGAACCCACCGACTGGCTGTGCCATTGCGTGCGGAGCATCGTGGCTCAGCAGAAGGGACGCGTCAGGCAGCGTGCCTTTGCGAATCCCCAATCCCCAATGCCCAATCCCCGCTCAAACAGGCCCCGGCCAGGCATTGGCGATCGTGCAAAACAGCCGCGCGGTCTGCTCGGTGTCGTAGACCGCGCTATGCGCATCGGCGGCGTTCCATTCCAGGCCTGCGGCTTGTGCCGCGCGCGCCAGCACGGTCTGCCCGTACGCCACGCCGGCCAGGGTCACGGTGTCGAACACGCTGAAAGGATGGAACGGGTTGCGTTTGTGGCCCACGCGCGCAACTGCGGCGTTGAGGAAGTTCAGGTCGAAATGCGCGTTATGGCCGACCAGGATCGCGCGCTGGCAGCCGTACTTCTTCACTGCCGCACGCACCGGCGCGAACACATGGTCCAGCGCGTCCTTTTCCTGCTTGGCGAAGCGGAACGGGTGGTCGAGCACGATGCCGGTGATCTCCAGCGACTTCGGGTCGATCTCCAGTCCTGGCGCCGGCACCAGATGGGCACTGGCGGTGTCGCCGGGGAAGAACCGCCCGTCGGCATCCATTTCGATCGGCACGCAGGCAATTTCCAGCAGGGCGTGCTTGTTCCAGTCGAAACCTCCTGTTTCCACATCCACCACCACGGGCAGATAGCCGCGGAAGCGCCGCGACATGGGCAGGAAGGAGGGGGCAGGTTGCAGGTCGACCGGTTCGTTCATCGGCATAGCCTAGCAGGTCGTACGGCCGGCCCGATCGTGGCAGCTGGCGGCCTGCCCGCGTGTACTGAGCGGCGATCCGGCAAACAAAAGCCCGACCCGTGTTGCCACGGATCGGGCCCGGAAGCTGTGCTACACCGCTGGCGTCAGCGGGCGGCGACCACGCTTGCAATCAGCCCGGTGGCCACCGCAATCAGCACGTAGTTGTTGTCCACGCGGCGCCATTCGTGCCCGCGCTGCGGCGTGTTCAAGTGATGCTTGCGGTAGTCGGCCACCCGCGTACCGCGATGATCCGGTGCCAGACGTTCGCCACGCCGGTACGGCGGGCCGCGACGATCGTTGCGGTGGTCGTCGTTGTGCGCGCTGGGGCGGTGGTCACGCTTGTCATCGTGTCTGTCGTCGCGATGATCGTCGCGGCGGTCCGGGCCATGCGCGTCGTGGTGCTGCGCGCTGCGGTCGCGGTCGTCATGCTGCTGCGGCGTGGCGAACGCTGCGCCGGACGTGAGCAGCGATACAACCATGAGGGATCCGATGATGCGTTTCATCTGCCTACTCCTGCGTCACAGGAACAGCCTGTGCGAGTTCACCGTAGGCATTTGGAGCTGAATACGTAATGAAATAAGGCGTTGCGACCTGTGCCGGTAGATGCCGCCGGCACTTGTTGCGATCAGATGACGCCGGTGGTGCTGGTGTCGTCGCGCTTCAGGCGCGGCGGCAGCGGCTGTTCGCCGTGGACCAGGAACCACACGTTCTCGGCGATGTTGGTGGCGTGGTCGCCGATGCGCTCCAGGTTCTTGGCCATGAACAGCAGGTGCGTGCAGGGAGTGATGTTGCGCGGGTCTTCCATCATGTAGGTCAGCAACTCGCGGAACAGCGCAGTGTATTGCGCATCCAGGCGTGCATCTTCATCGCGTACGCGGATGGCCGCATCGGCATCCTTGTTGCGGTATGCCTGCACCGCTTCGCGCACGGCATCGGCGGCCATCTGGCCGAGCGCACGCAGGCCCACCGTCTGCGGCAGCGGCGGTGCGGAATTGAGCGCGATCGAGCGCTTGGCGACATTGGCCGCGTAATCGCCGATGCGTTCGATATCGGCGGGAATGCGCAGGCCGGCCAGGATCTCGCGCAGGTCGCGCGCCATCGGCCCACGCAACGCCAGCCGCATCACGTCGTGGCTGATCGCATGCTCCAACGCATCGATCGCCTCGTCGTTGACCACGATGCGATGCGCGGCGTTGTCGTCGCGACGCTCCACCACATCCAGTGCGGCTTCCAGCTGCGCCACCGCCGTGTCGCCCATGCGCACGATCTCGGCGACAAGACGGTGCTGCTCCTCGTCGTAGCTTTTGACGATATGGTCGTTGAGGTGCTGGTTCATCGTGATCTCGATTCGTGGCGGTGGTGGATGTCCGCCGTACCCCTGGCGACATCGCGAGTGATGCAAATGTCGTGCCGGGCAGTGCGGCGGAGCTGCGTCAATGCGGCGTTGCGATGGCCCGCCTTACATCAACCGAAACGGCCGGTGATGTAGTCCTCGGTCTGCTGCTTGGACGGCTGGGAGAAAATCGTTTCGGTGCGGTCATGCTCGATCAGGTCGCCCAGGTACATGAAGGCGGTGTAGTCGGAGACACGTGCCGCCTGCTGCATGTTGTGGGTCACGATCACGATGGTGTATTCGCGCTTGAGTTCTTCCACCAGCTGCTCGATACGGCTGGTGGAAATCGGATCCAGCGCCGAGGTCGGTTCGTCCAGCAGCAACACGTCCGGGCGTAGCGCCACCGCGCGTGCGATGCACAGCCGCTGCTGCTGACCGCCGGACAGGCCCAGCGCGCTTTGCCCCAGCTTGTCCTTGACCTCGTCCCACAGCGCGCCCTGGCGCAGCGCCTGCTCGACCCGGTTCTGCATGTCGGCCTTGGACAGTTTTTCGTGGTGGCGGATGCCGTAGGCGACGTTTTCGAAGATCGTCATCGGAAACGGCACCGGCTTCTGGAACACCATGCCGACCTTGCTGCGCAGCCGGTTCATCGGGTACTTCGGCGACAGGATGTTTTCGTTGTCCAGCAGCACTTCGCCGCGCGCTTCCATCTTCGGATACAGCGCATAGATGCGGTTGAAGATGCGCAGCAGGGTGGACTTGCCGCAACCCGACGGCCCGATCAGCGCAGTGACGCGCTTTTCCGGAATCTCGATGTTGATGCCCTTGAGCGCGTGGTACTTGTCGTAATAGAAATCCAGATTGCGTGCGGCCACTTTCACCGGCGCCTGCGCGGCCGGTGCTCCCTTGGCGGCCGGAACGGCGATGCGATGCATCGGCATGGCGTTTTGGAGATCGTTCATGTCGGGTGTCCGGAGGGAGAGGTCAGTCATTGGAAATCTTGTTGCGCAATAGCAGGGCGCGCGCGCCCAGGCTCACCAGCAGCACGAACACGGTCAGCACCAGCGCGCCGGACCAGGCCAGGGTCTGCCAGGTCTCGTAGGGGCTGCCGGCGAACTGATTCATGATCACCGGCACGCTGGCCATCGGCTGGAACACGTTGCTGTTCCAGTACTGATTGCCGAAGGCGGTGAACAGCAACGGCGCGGTCTCGCCGCTGATGCGGGCCAGGGCCAGCAGGATGCCGGTGAGGATGCCGGCCGATGCGGCGCGATACAGCACCTGCACGGTGACCTTCCATTGCGGGATGCCCAGCGACAACGCCGCTTCGCGCATCTGCGCCGGCACTAGGCGCAGCATTTCGTCGGTGGTGCGCACCACCACCGGCAGCACGATGAAGGCCAGCGACAGCGCGCCAGCAAACGCGGAGAAGCGCCCGCCGGTCTGCATCACGTACAGCGTGTAGACGAACAACCCCAGCACGATCGACGGTGCCGACAACAAGATGTCGTTGACGAAGCGCACCACCAACCCGGCCTTGCGTGCATTGCCGTATTCGGCCAGCCAGGTGCCGGCGGCAATGCCCAGTGGCGTGCCGATCGCCAGCGCCAGGCCGCACATCACCGCACTGCCGAAGAAGGCATTGAGCAGGCCGCCTTCCTGCATCGGCGGCGGTGTCATCTTGGTAAACAGGTTGACGTCGATGCCCGGCACGCCCTTGGACAACAAGGTCCACAGGATCCAGGCCAGGAAGAACAGGCCGAACACCGCGGTGACGCAGGACAGCAACAGTGCGATCGCGTTGGTCACGCGGCGGCGGTTGTACAGCGATTGCGAGACCGAGGACATCAGTTGCCCTCCCGACGCGACAGCTGCATCAGCATGAAGCGCGCAATCGCCAGCACGATGAAGGTCACGATGAACAAGACAAAGCCCAGTAGCAGCAATGCCGAGCGATAGGTTTCGGTGGCCTCGCCGAAGTCATTGGCGATCAGCGCGGCGATGGTGGTGCCGGGCTCCAGCAGCGACGGCGACAGCCGCACCGTGTTGCCGACCACGAACGCCACCGCCATGGTTTCGCCCAGCGCACGGCCCAGGCCCAGGAACACGCCACCGATCACCGCAGAGCGGGTATAGGGCAGCACGATGTCCCAGCTGACTTCCCATTTGGTCGACCCCAGCGCATACGCCGATTCCTTCAGGCGCGTCGGCACGGTCAGGAACACCTCGCGCATCACCGAGGAGATGAACGGAATCACCATGATCGCCAGCACGAAGCCTGCGGTCAGCAACCCGATTCCCAACGGCGGGCCCTGGAACAACGGGCCGATCAGCGGCAGCGTGCCCAGGTGATCGTTGAGCCAGGGCGTCACGTGCTCGGTCATCACCGGCACCAGCACGAACAGGCCCCACATGCCGTAGATGATCGACGGGATGCCGGCCAGCAGTTCGATGGCGGTGCCGACCGGGCCGCGCAACCAGCGCGGCGCCACCTCGGTGAGGAAGAACGCGATACCGAAACTCACCGGCACCGCAATCACCATCGCAATCAATGCGGTGACCAGGGTGCCGTAGATCGGCGCCAGCGCGCCGTATTTGTTTTCCACCGGATTCCAGTCGGCGGAATAGAAAAAGCTCAGGCCCTGCATCTGCAAGGCATGGCGCCCGCCCCACAGCATCGACAGCGCGGCGCTGCCGAGCGCCAACAGGACGAAGACGACCGTGGCGGCCAGCGCAAGCTTGAACAGGCGATCGGCACGTGCATCGCGCAGGTCGCGGCCGCGCGGGGCGGTCATCGCTTCGGGAATGGCGGTGGCATTCATTCGATTGGACTCGTCACCCGCGCACTGGCGGGAGCGTGAGACAGCAGGAACGGCGAGGCGCCCGCAGGCACCTCACCGCAGCGCAGCCCGCCATGACAGCGGGTGCAGGGCATCACTTGAACTCGCTGGCCCAGTAGGCCTGGATCTGCTTGACCAGTTCCGGCGGCAGCGGCACGTAATGCAGTTCGCTGGCCTGGGCCTGGCCGTTGTCCAGCGCCCACTTGAAGAAGTCCAGCGTTGCCTTGCTGCGCGCGGCATCCTTGGGCTGCTTGTGCATCAGCATGAAGTTGGTCGCGGTGATCGGCCAGGCCTTCTCGCCCGGTGCGTTGGTGATCACCAGGTTGAAATCCTTGGCGTTGGCCCAGTCGGCGCTGGCGGCAGCGGCGGCGAAGCTTTCCGCATTCGGCTCCACCCACTGTCCGGCCGCATTCTGCAGCGAGGCGTAGGGCATCTTGTTCTGCAGGGCGTAGGCCAGTTCGACATAACCGATCGAACCCTTGATCTGCTGCACGTACGAGGCCACGCCTTCATTGCCCTTGCCGCCGACGCCACCTGGCCACTGCACCGAGGTGCCTTCGCCGACCTTGCTCTTCCACTCCGGGCTGACCTTGGACAGGTAGTTGGAGAAGTTGAAGGTGGTGCCCGAACCATCGGAGCGATGCACCAGGTTGATCTTGGTCGCCGGCAGCGTCACGCCCGGATTGGCCGCGACGATCGCCGCGTCGTTCCACATCGTGACCTTGCCCAGGAAGATGTCGCCCAGCAGCGCGCCGGTCAGGCGCAGCTTGCCCGGTGCGATGCCTTCCAGGTTCACCACCGGCACCACGCCGCCGATCGCCGACGGGAACTGGCCCAGGCCGGCTTGCTGCAGTTCGGCGCTGTCCAGCGGCTTGTCGGTCGAACCGAAGTCCACCGTGCCGGCCTTGATCTGCGCAATACCGCCGCCGGAGCCGATCGACTGGTAGTTCACCTTGTTGCCGGTGGCGGCGTTGTAGTCGGCCGACCACTTGGAGACCAGCGGATAGATGAAGGAGGCACCGGCGCCGGAGATCTCGGCGCTCTTGCTGTCGCCGGCGGTGGCGCCTGCGCTGGGGGAACCCTTGGCGGTATCGCCGGACTGCGCATCCTTGCCGGGCGAGCAGGCGGCTAGGGCGAGGGCGATGGTGAGAGACAGGGCGGTCAGGCTGGCCGACTGCAGTTTCATGGAAGCTCCGAGGCTGGGTTGGCCGGGGGACCCGGCAGACCACGCTATGAAATGATGTTTTTGTTACACGTGCATGACAGTGCCTTTTGAAGAAGGCATCACAAAAAAGACGCGACCCCGTGGGGGCCGCGTCCCGGTGCCGACGCCGGGGAGAGAGACGGCGTCGTTCCTGTCGCTGTGGCTGGCGTTACTTGGGCAGGTTCTTGGCCCAGTAGCTTTCGATCTGGGTTACCAGGCTGTCCGGCAGCGGCACGTAGTCCAGCTGCTTGGCCTGCGCATCGCCCTTGCTGTAGACCCAGCGGAAGAACTCCAGCGTGTTCTTGAGGCCGGCCGCGTTCTTGGGCTTCTTCTGCACCAGGATGAAGTTGGTGGCGGTGATCGGCCAAGCGTTGTCGCCGGAGGCATTGGTCATCACCAGGTAGAAGTCCTTGCTGTTGCCCCAGTCGGCGCTGTTGGCGGCGGCGGCAAAGGTCTCGTCGGAAGGCTGCACGAACTTGCCGGCGGCGTTCTTCATCGCGGTGTAGGCCATCTTGTTCTGCAGCGCATACGACAGCTCGACGTAGCCGATGCCGCCCTTGATCTGCTTCACGTACGCAGCCACGCCCTCGTTGCCCTTGCCGCCGATGCCGGTCGGCCACTGCACCGCGGTGCCTTCGCCGACCTTGCCCTTCCAGTCCGGGTTGACCTTGGACAGGTAGTTGGTGAAGTTGAAGCTGGTGCCCGAACCGTCGGAGCGATGCACCACGGTGATCTTGCCGTCGGGCAGCTTGACGCCCGGGTTGAGCGCGGCGATCGCCGGGTCGTTCCAGGTGCTGACCTTGCCCAGGAAGATGTCGCCCAGGGTCTTGCCGTCCAGTTTCAGCGCGCCTGCCGCCACGCCGGGCACGTTGACCACCGGCACCACGCCGCCGATCACCGACGGAAATTGCGCCAGGCCGGCCGCGGCCAGTTCTTCCGGCTTGAGCGGCGCATCGGACGAGCCGAAATCCACGCTGGCTGCCTTGATCTGGGCGATGCCGCCGCCCGAACCGATCGATTGGTAGTTGACCTGCTTCTTGGTGGCCGCGTTGTAGTCGGCCGACCACTTGGACATCACCGGGTAGATGAACGACGCACCGGCGCCGGTGACATCGGCGGCCTGGGCGCACAAGGCCAGCGAGGCGGTGAGCACGCCGACGGCCAGACGGGTCTTCAGAGAGTGGATCACGGAACAGCTCCTGTAGCGAAGGGATGAGGACGTCCCGCGGTCGTGCCATTGCAGGGCAGGGGCATGACTGCGCGATGTCCGGGAGATGACATGCAGATGACGGCGTTGCGGCGGGGCGCGTTGCCGGGTGGGATCAGGGTGATTGCCGCCGTGGCACGCTCACGGGAGCGCAGCACGGCAGCCGATCCAGCGCGCACTTACCAATAGAACTGCGCACGTGCCTCGATGATCGACGGGTTGTCGTCGACCAGGCCACGCGTGGCGCTGTTGTAACGGGTGCTTTCCACCTTCGCGTAGTCGAGTGCGAACTTGAAGTTGGAGCGCCAGTACCAGTTGGCACCGATCGTGCACACATCCATCTTGCCGCCCAGCACGCCGTCCACGAACGGCGTGGTGCCGTTGGAGACCAGGTGGCCGTCGTTGAGGTCCAGGGTGTCGTAGCGCACCGCCAGCTGCCACATCCCCGAGGCCGGCGCGTTCGGCAGCGGGGTGGTCGGCACGCCGGCCTTGTAGCCCCAGGTCTCGCCGGTGATGTTCCAGACGCCGCTGACGTACCAGCCGTCACTCTTGTAATCGTTGGCGTTGTTGCCGATGCGCTTGGCGTTTTCCTGGAAGAACTCGCTCTGCAGCTTGAACGGGCCGGTGATCCACATTGCCTCGGCGCCGGCCACACCCACGCGGTCCACGTTGGTGATGGCGCCGCTGTCGATCAGGCGCACCGTGGTCAGGTCGGCGTCGGGGCGTGCGCGCAGGCGCAGGGTGTCGTCGTCGGTGTCGTAACCCAGGTAGCTCAGGCCGAAGTGCAGCACGTTGCCGCTCTCGTTGATCGGCGCCCAGGTGCCGCGCGCGCCGTAGCCGCTGCCGTGTGCCTGGTTGCGGGTCAGTTCGCGGCCGAACGCACTGGCGGTAATGCTCCAGTCGTTGTCGCCCATGCCGTAGGCCACGCCCAGCCGGCGCGAGATGCCATAGGTGTTGGTCACTGCGGCCTTGGAGACGAAGTCGTTGTTCTTGGTGCTGGACAGCTCTTCCAGGCTGTTGGGCTGCTTGAACTGGCCGACCTGCAGATAGTTGTTGGCGTTGCCGGCGAACTTGTACTTGATGTTGTTGTCGAGGAAACGCCCGGTGCTGCGGATGGTGGTGCCGCGGATGGTGACTTCCTTCAGCACGCTCGGGTCGTAACCGGCCACCCATTCGAAATTGCCCGGGCCCTTGCCCTTGAGCACCAGCTCGGCACGGCGGATGCTGAATTCGGAATTGTCGCCGTTGGCACCGATCGGGCCATTGAGGTCCTGCACATCGTTGTGGAACCAGTTGCCGTCGGCCTGGACCAGGCCTTCGAGCGACATCTCCGAGCCGCCGATCACGTCGATGGCGATTTCGGCGTGCGCGGCGGGTGCGGCCAGCGCCAGCAGCAGGGCGGAGCCAAGCAGGGTGGGAGAAAGTTTCATATGTGCCTTGCGACCTGAGAAAGTGAGCGCAGGCTATGGCGTGAAAGTTGCGTTAATGTGACAACTTCAGATCGCGCTGCAATCTGATTTTTGTCAACAAAGACAAAGATTTACGCGCGTTTGTTTTTTGTCAGTGTGTGTCATGAGTCTGAACAGACCGCGTCGTATGACAGATGTGACAGTGGCGCAGTTCACCGTTTCAGCGAGCTCAAGCTTATTGCGACCTGAACCAACCAAGTGGAACTGCGGCGTATCAAGCGCTTTGTGCGTCGCACCACTTGCACAGGCGCGTTCTAAATTGTTAGTTTCGAGGCCATGTTTCCTCGATTCCTCCAGTTGCTGTTGGTCTGCCTGCTCGCGCTCACTGCGTGGTCGGCGGCCGATGCGCACAGCCGCATCCACGATGCGCTTGTGGGCGACGGCGTGGCGGTAATGGCGGACGCTGGCGAAGAACGTGATGCAGCCGATGATCTGCAGGGCGACGGGGACGCACAGACCCAGGTCGATACCCATTCTGCAGACGATATCCCCTTGCTCTCCCAGGCATGGCCGGTGGTCGCACGTTATTTCCCCTCTTGGTACGCGCATTACGCGCCGGCAACTCAAAAACGCGACTTGATCCCGCAACTGCGTCCTCCCAACGCAGTGCGCGCCTGATCCTCCGTTAGTCGCGTCAACCGGTGCAGCGCACCGGATTCCTTTGACTTGTTCGTCTTTGCACTTCGCGGTTTGCGCCGCGGAGAGCCATCCGTTGCCTAGAGGTATCTCCCATGGAAAGTTTGCTAGAAGGTTTTCGTCATTTCCGTAAGGAAGTGTATCCGCGCCAGAGTGCGCGCTTTCAGGAACTGGCCGGTGGCCAGAGTCCGCATACGTTGTTCATCACCTGCGCCGATTCGCGTGTCATGCCGGAGCTGATCTTCTCCGCACAGCCGGGCGAACTGTTCGTCTATCGCAACATCGGCAATGTGGTGCCGCCTTACTCCCAGCACGTCAGCGGCGTGGTTGCGGCGATCGAATACGCCATCGCCGTACTGGGCGTGCGGCACATCGTGATCTGCGGTCATACCGACTGTGGCGCAATGAAGGCGGTGCTCAAGCCGGAATCGCTGGAAGACGTGCCGTCCGTGGCGGCCTGGCTCAAGCACACCGATGCAGCGCGTCACGTCACTGCCCATCACGGGCACGATCCGCATAGCCAGGAAGCGCTGAGCTGCATGACCGAAGAGAACGTGGTCTCGCAGCTGGACCATCTGCGTACGCAGCCGGTGGTCGCCGCGCGTCTGGCGGCCGGCACCTTGCGCATTCATGGCTGGATCTATGACATCGCCCATGGCGAGATCCGCGCCTTCGATGCCGAGAAGGGTGGCTTCCGTCCGTTGTTGGCGGACAACACCCCCGAAGCCACCCCACGTCCGCGACTGCAGCAAGTCGTGCGCGCTGAACTCGCCTGACGGAGCACATCATGAACACATCAGGTATCGGCGGATATTTCCGCCAGGGACTGTTCGGACGTGATTTGTTGTCGTCTGTCGTGGTCTTCCTCGTCGCGCTCCCGTTGTGTATGGGCATTGCGATCGCTTCCGGCATGCCGCCGGCCGCAGGTCTGATCACCGGCATCATCGGTGGGCTGGTCGTCGGCTTCCTGGCGGGCTCTCCTCTGCAGGTGAGCGGACCGGCCGCCGGCCTGGCTGTGTTGGTGTTCGAGCTGGTTCGCGAGCATGGCGTTGCCGCCCTCGGTCCGGTGATCCTGCTGGCCGGTGCGATTCAGTTGATTGCCGGCCTGTGCCGCGCAGGTGTGTGGTTCCGGATGACGTCGCCGGCCGTGGTGGCCGGCATGTTGTCGGGCATCGGCATCCTGATCGTGGCCTCGCAGGCGCATGTGCTGATGGATGCCGCTCCCAAGGCGCGCGGCCTGGAAAACTTCGCTGCTTTGCCGGCCGTGGTGTGGCAGGCGATCACCGAAGGAACCGGCCGTACCGCGTTGTTCGTGGGCCTGGCCACCATCGGCATCATCCTGGCCTGGGACAAGCTGCGTCCGCAGCGTCTGCGCTTTTTGCCGGGTGCGTTGATCGCGGTGGTGGTGGTCACGGCGACGGTGCAGTTGCAGGGCCTGAACGTCAACAAGGTCGACGTGCCGACCAATCTGTTCTCGGCGATCAGCATCCCCAGCGTCGCGGACATCTTCGGCGTGTTCAATGCGACCTTGCTGGTGTCGGCGGTGACCTTTGCCTTCATCGCCAGCGCAGAGACCTTGCTGTCGGCGGCGGCGGTGGATCGCATGCATCAGGGCGCGCGTACGCAGTACGACCGTGAGCTGGCGGCGCAGGGCGTGGGCAATATGCTGTGCGGCTTCCTGGGCGCATTGCCGATGACCGGCGTGATCGTGCGTAGCGCGGCCAATGTGCAGGCCGGTGCGGCCACGCGCATGTCCACGGTGCTGCATGGCGGCTGGTTGCTGGTGTTCGCAATGCTGCTGCCGTGGCTGTTGCGGATGACGCCGGTGGCGTGTCTGGCCGGCATCCTGGTCTACACGGGCGTGAAGATGATCAAGATCGGGCAGGTCAAGGAGCTGGCGACCTATGGCCGTGGCACCGCGGCGATCTACCTGGCGACCACCTTCGCGATCGTGGCGACCGACCTGCTGACCGGCGTGCTGATCGGCTTCGGCCTGTCGTTGTTCCGTCTGGCCCTGCATTCTTCGCGCCTGAAGGTGGACGTGCGTGAGCACGAGCACAAGAAGGACGAGATGCATCTGACCCTGCAGGGTTCGGCGACGTTCCTGAAGGTGCCGGCGATGGCGCGTACGCTGGAAAGCGTGCCGCCGAACACCGCATTGCATCTGGACGTGGCCAAGCTGCATCACGTCGACCACGCCTGCATCGAGTTGCTGCGCGACTGGAGCCGGAACGCGGCCTCGCGCGGCTGCGAGCTGGTAGTGGACTGGAAAGAGCTGGATCGACGCGTGGAAGGCCAGCCGACGGTGGAAAGCGCGCTGGTCGAACAGCGCGTGGAGCAAGCCAAGGCGGCGTAGACCTGCTGCAGACGCCCGGCGCTCGCGCCGGGTGACATCTATCGTGACCGGGTGATGCATGGCGCCGCAAGACGCATCATCCCGGTCGCGATTTTTTTTTGGGCGGGGATTGGGGAGTCGGGATTTGGGATTCGTAAAAGCGCACGCTGGCCTTGCCGGCGTGATTGCTTGGCCGTCGGTTTGCGGGTTGGTTGGTTGTTGAGACGCGCGGTTAGCCTTTTGGCGTTGTCGGCCGTGCGCCGGGTGCGGGGGTCTTGTCGCGGTAGCGGCATAGGTCGTGGATCACGCAGCCTGGGCAATCGGGTTTGCGTGCCTTGCAGACGTAGCGGCCATGCAGGATGAGCCAGTGGTGTGCGTCGTGCAGGAATTCGGCCGGAATGACCTTGACCAGCTTGTCCTCGACCACGCGCACGTCCTTGCCCGGTGCAAGACCGGTGCGGTTGGCGACGCGGAAGATATGCGTATCCACCGCCATGGTGGGCTCGCCGAACGCGGTGTTGAGCACGACGTTGGCGGTCTTGCGGCCGACGCCGGGTAAGGCCTCCAGTGCAGCGCGATCGTGCGGCACCTCGCCGCCGTATTGCTCCAGCAGGATCCTGCAGGTGGCAATGACGTTCTTGGCCTTGGCGTTGAACAGGCCAATCGTGGCGATGTAGCGCTTCAGGCCTTCTTCACCCAGATCGAGAATGTCGCGCGGGGTATTGGCCACCGGGTACAGCTTGCGGGTGGCCTTGTTGACGCCGACATCGGTGGCTTGTGCCGAAAGCAGCACCGCGATCAGCAACTCGAACGGCGTGGTGTATTCCAGCTCGGTGGTCGGGTGCGGATTGAGCTCGCGCAGGCGCGCGAACATCTCCTGTATTTCGGGCTTGCGCATGTTGCTGCCGCGCCGTGCCGGCGCGGTGACGTGGATCGCGTTCATGGCTGTGCTCCACCAGCGGCCTTGGCCTTGGCGCGCGTCAGGATGGCCGCAGCCAGCGGCGGTAATGCGGCGGCCGCCGGTTGGCTGGGCGCCGCTGCCGGCGTCCGGCGTGCATCGCGTTCGGCAGCGCGACGTTGCAGGCGCGCGGCGCGTGCACGGTAGCGGTCGCGTGCTGCCCAGGCATCGCGTAGCCGTTGTTGTGCGGCCAGCAGCACCGCGCTCAGTTGCGGGCAGGCCGGATCCAGCAGGTCGTCGCGTGGATCGGGCCGGTACTCCATCAGGCCCAGTGCCAACGCACGATCGAGATCGTCGGCGTGGACGCAGTCGAACAGCTGCAGGGCCAGTGGACGTGGTGCCGATGTGGGGTCGAACGTCATGGCAGGCCGATCAGCGGTTGAGAAAGTGCGCGGGGCGTTTTTCGAGAAAGGCGCCGGTGCCTTCGCGCATGTCGTCGCTGGCGAACAACAGCGCAAATTGCGCGGTCTCTAGCTGCAGGCCTTCCTCGATGGCGCATTCGCCACCGAACACCACCGCATCCAGGATGCCGCGCAGCGCGAGCGGTGCGGCGGCGGCTAGGCGTTGTGCCAGGGCGAGGGTTTCGTCCTGCAATGCCTCCGGCTCGACCACGCGATTGACCAGACCCAACTGGAACGCGCGCGCAGCATCGATCGGCAGGCCGAGCAGGCACAGTTCCAGCGCTGCCGCTCGCCCGGTCAGACGCAACAGCCGTTGCGTGCCGCCGAAGCCGGGGATCAGGCCAAGATTGATTTCCGGCTGCCCAAGACGCGCGCTGGATGCGGCGATGCGCAGATGGCAGGCCATTGCCAGCTCCAGCCCGCCGCCAAGTGCAAAGCCATTGACCATGGCGATCACCGGCTTGGGCATGCGCTCGATCCGGCGCATCAGCTGCTGGCCGAGCAGCGAGAACTCGCGGCCCTGCATTGCCGACAGATCGCGCATTTCGGCGATGTCCGCGCCGGCGACAAACGCCTTGGGGCCGGCACCGGTCAATACCACCACGCGGATGTCGTCCGCGCTCGCTGCCTCGGCGAAGGCGTGATCCAGCGCCTGCAGCGTTTCCTGGTTCAAGGCGTTCAGTTTGTCCGGTCGATTGACCGTGATCGTCCGTACACTGGCGTGGTCGGCGATCAGAATGACGTGATTGGACATGGAAATCCTTACGAACGTAAAAAATTAGTAAATGCGGAACTTCCGAAAGCCTTGCTGGTCATAGCTTTCGTGATAAGTAGCGGTTCGCTATCGCGGCCGCTATCCTAGCGCGTCATCTCAGGCGGCAGACCCGTCCTGTGCCACCACCCTGGAGAATTGTTTGATGAAGTTGCGTTCTATCGCGGTCGCTGTGGCGGCCCTGGCCCTGACGGGCAATGCACTGGCCCAGGACACGACGTCCGAGAAGGGCAAGTTGAGCTACTACTTCGGCTATGACTACGGCAACAACCTTGCCGAACTCACCGGCCGCGGCGAGCAGCTCGACATCAACTCGGTGGTAAAGGGTCTGCAGGACGCCTATGCCAAGAAGCAGCCGGCGATCACCGCCGACCAGCTGAAGCCGGCTGTCGAAGCGTTCCAGAAGCGTGAGCAGGGCCGTGCCCAGCAGGCCAAGGCCGAATACGACAAGGCCGCTGCTGCCAACAAGACCAAGAGCGACCAGTTCCTGGCCAAGAACAAGGGCACCGCTGGCGTGCAGACGCTGCCGAGCGGCGTGCAGTACCGCGTGATCGAAGCCGGCAAGGGCGCCAAGCCGACCCAGGCCAGCACCGTGCAGCTGGAAGTGGCCGGTCCGTTCCCGTTCGGCGACCGCGAGAAGGCCCGTCCTGCGCAGCAGATCCCGGCCATCAAGGTCAGCGAAGTCGAAATGCAGGCGATGCGCGACACGCTGCTGCAGATGCCGGCCGGCTCGAAGTGGGAAGTGACCCTGCCGCCTGAGAAGGCCTACGGTGCCGACCCGCGTACCCCGTTCCCGCCGAACGTGGCCGTGCAGTTCGAGATCAAGCTGGTCAGCGTCAAGTAATTGCGTTTGCTGTTGCTGTGACAACGCCGGCCACCAGGCCGGCGTTGTCGTTTGGGTCCACCGGATGCGCGACAGGATGGACGGACGGCGTGAGGATGCGGTGCGGCGGGAGCCAGCGATGAGCGACACGGATTCGAACCGCAGTGGCCTGCCCAGCCCGTGTATCGGTGTATGTTCGTTGGACGCGCAGGCGCACTGTGTCGGCTGCCTGCGCAGCCTGGATGAAATTGCACGCTGGATGAGCATGAGCGACGGCGAACGTCAGGAGTATCTGCACACGGTTCTGCCCGCGCGCGCGTTGGCCGCGCGGCTGCCCGAATGTGCGCAGCTGCAGCGTGCGTTGTATGCGCTGGACACCGCGCCCGACGGGCCGGGCTGGAATCATGCCGAATTGATCGACCTGACCGAAGGCGGCGCGTCTGCCGAGGCCGCGGTGCTGTGCGGTCTGGTGCCGCGCGCGCAGGGCACCATGGTGCTGCTGACCCGGCGCACCGACAGCCTGCGTCACCATGCCGGACAGGTCAGTTTTCCCGGTGGCCGGGTCGAGCCGTCGGATGCGGATGCGGCCGCTGCGGCCTTGCGCGAGAGCTGCGAGGAAATCGCGCTCGGCGCCGGCCAGGTGCATGCGCTGGGATATCTGGATCCGTTTCTGACCGTGAGCGGGTTTCGCGTCACCCCGGTGGTGGCGGTGATCGATCCGGCGTTCGTGGCGGTGCCGCAGCCGGATGAAGTGGCCGAGGTGTTCGAGGTGCCGTTGGCCTATCTGATGGACCCGGACAATCTGCGCAGCGTGGAGCTGGAGTTTCGCGGCCGGCCACGCCGCGTGCTGGAATACGACTGGCCCGGCCACCGCATCTGGGGCGCCACCGCGGCCATTCTCCTCAATCTTCGTCGTCGTCTGGAGCAGGTTGCATGAGTGCGGAACCCTACTGGACCACGCTGGTCGACAGCGCCACGCTGGCCGCGGCATTGCCGCATCCGCAGTTGCGACTGCTGGACGCGCGCGCTGCGCCACCGACTGCGCCGGACCCGGATGCAGCGCGCAAGGCCTATGCACAGGGGCATCTGCCAGGCGCGCACTACGCCGATCTCGACGAGGATCTGGCCGATCTGTCACAGCCTGCGCAAGGGCGGCATCCGCTGCCGACCAGCGCGGCATTCGCCAGGCGGCTGGGCGAGTGGGGGATCGACCCGGACAGCCAGGTGGTGATCTACGACGCCGCCGACGGCAGCATGGCCGCGGCGCGGGCATGGTGGATGCTGCGGTTGTTGGGGCATCGCCGCGTGGCGGTGCTCGATGGCGGGCTGGCCGCCTGGCGCGCGGCGGGGTTGCCGGAAAGCACCGAGCCGCCGGCACTGCACGATGGCGCGGCATACCCGGGCAGCTTCGATGGCGATGCCGTGGTCGAGGCCGAGCAGATCCTGGCGCGGCTGGATCAGGCGCCGGGCTGGTTGCTGGATGCACGCGCCGCCGAGCGTTTTCGCGGCGAGGTGGAGCCGGTCGATCCGGTGGCCGGGCATGTGCCCGGTGCGGTGAGTCGTCCGCTGGGTGTGAGCCTGCGCGATGGTCGCTTCAAGCCGGCCGAGGAACTACGCAGCGAGTTGTCTACGCTGCTGGGCGCGTATCGCCCCGAGCAGGCAGTGGTGATGTGCGGCTCGGGCGTGACCGCCTGCCATCTGCTGCTGGCGCTGGAAGTGGCCGGCTTGTCGGGCGCGCGCGTTTACGCCGGCTCCTGGAGCGGTTGGTTGCAGGATGCGACACGCCCGGTCGCGACCGGCCCCTGATTGCAGGCACAATGGCGGCAGGAACGGTGACCTGTGGGGACGCAGGTTCGCTGCGCGGAGCGCAGTTTCTCGCAGTGCTGGGTGACTCATGCGGTTGCAGTTGCAGGTCGGCGCGCTGTGCGTCGCGATGCTGTCGATGGCGGCCTGTTCGGCGGGATCGACCGCCGACGCCAACGGTGCGCGCATCGCCGGTCGTGGACAGAGCGACCGCCATGCGGTGTATCAGGTCGAACTCGAACGTGCACGCGCCGAGCGCTTGCAGCGCTTGCGCGCGCCCGACGGTTGGCTGAGCTACACCGGCTCCGGGCGTGTGCGCGCAGGCCGTTACCAGGTGGGCAGCGATCCGCGCAGCGATCTGGTATTGCCGGCCGGTCCTGCGCAGCTGGGGCAGCTGACGCTGGATGGCGACGGCCGCGTGCACTTCGACGCCGCCGCACATGTACCGGTGTACTTGAACGGGCAGCGCGTCGATCGCGTACGCCTGGAGCCGGAGCGCGCAGGGCAGCGGGGCGATCGCCTCGATGTGGAAGGGCGGCAGTTCTATCTGGTGCAGACCGGCAGCTTGTTCGGCTGGCGTTTCCGCGACCCGGCAGCGCCGCTGCTGAGCCATTTCGCCGGGCTGGAATATTTTCCGACCGATCCGCACTGGCGCATCCAGGCGCGCTGGCAGGCGTATCCCACCCCGCGCACGACCACGCTGCTGACGTCGATCGGCACGCCGCTTACCGTCGAGATACCGGGCGAGGCGGTGTTCTCGCGCAATGGCCAGGAGTACCGCTTGCAGCCGATCGTCAGCGACGACGGGGAGGGCCTGTTCTTCCTGTTCGCCGATCGCACCAGCGGCAAGGAAAGTTATGGCGGCGCGCGTTATCTCTACACCGCGCCGCCACACGATGGCCGGCTCGTGCTCGACTTCAATCTGGCCGAAAATCCGCCCTGCGCGTTGACGCCGCATGTGGTCTGCCCGATCGCATCGCCGGAAAATCGCCTGGATCTTGCGGTGAATGCGGGCGAGAAGACCTACCGCGCAGCCGAGCGTTGAGCGCTGTACCAGCGAAGGCAGAATGCTGTTTCGATGGGGGCACCGCTGCTAGCGCGGTGCATGCGACCAGCTGACCGCCGCTTCGATCTGCGGCCACGGAAACAGCGGGCCGGGATCGAGCTTGCGCTGGATCTTGCGCGACGGATCGTCGCTGGCCGCTTCCTGGGTGGTGTCCAGTGCCTGGTGGCCGGCAATCCGGCGTACCGACGGCAACTGTTGTTGCAGCCATTGCAGCAGCGTGATCAGCGCGTTGATCTGCACCTGCGGGTACGGTTCGTTCATGCACTGATGGCGCGAGTCCAGCCAGTGCGGATAACGGCCGCTGTTGACCAGTTCGATGCCCAGCGTATGCGGGTTGTGGCCGCGTACGTGATGCGCGACGCGCTCCAGCGCGACGTACTGCTGGATGCTGC
The DNA here is from genome assembly GCF_009835065.2 of Xanthomonas sp. LMG 8993. Classification (NCBI taxonomy): domain Bacteria; kingdom Pseudomonadati; phylum Pseudomonadota; class Gammaproteobacteria; order Lysobacterales; family Lysobacteraceae; genus Xanthomonas; species Xanthomonas sp. LMG 8993. The sequence continues at coordinate 592,420 of NZ_QVIF02000001.1, forward strand.
CGTTGCGGTCGATGTAGTAATGCCCGCTGTTGCCGGTGCCGCTGTCGTAGAGCACGCGTTCGCCGTATTCGCGCGCCATCGCCATGTCGGGCAATTCGGTGCAATGGATGACCACCATGTCGATCTGCGTGAGCGCACGTCGCGCCAGCCGCGATTCGTAGGACAACGGCGCGTAGGTGATCGGTGGCGACGGCAGGACGGCATCGGACATGGGGCGGATGCTAGCATTCGACGATGGCTTTGAATCCCGACAGCCCTTTGGGCAAATTGATGGCAACCCTGCCGCAGACCGGCCAGGTGACCTGGATCGGCGTGCGCCCGGCGCGCGACGTGGACATGATCGAGGTGGACGCGGCGCAGGCCACCACCGGCATCGGCCTGGTCGGCGACCGCTACAAGGGCGGCAGCGGCAAGCGTGGCGTGACCCTGATCCAGGCCGAGCATCTGCCGGTGATCGCAGCGCTGGCCGGTCATACAGCAATTGCGCCGGCCACCTTGCGCCGCAATCTGGTGGTGTCCGGCATCCCGCTGATCGCCTTGAAGGGGCGGCGCTTCCGCATCGGCGATGTCGAGCTGGAAGGCACCGACCCCTGCGATCCGTGCTCGCGCATGGAAGATGCGCTGGGCGCGGGCGGCTACAACGCCATGCGCGGCCATGGCGGCTTGTGCGCGCGCATCCTGCGTGGCGGCGTGCTGCGCATCGGCGATACGGTGCAGGCGCTATGAGCCGCGGTCACTGCATCCTGTCGCACGGCTTCGAGAGCGGCCCGGATGCGCTGAAGGTCACCGCCCTGGCCGATGTCGCCGGGCAGCTGGGCTGGACCCACGAGCGCCCGGACTACACCGATCTGGACGCACGCCGCGATGTCAGTTCGCTCGGCGACGTGCAGGGCCGGCTGCAACGCCTGCTGGAGATCGCGCGGGCGGCGGCCGACAAGGGCCCGCTGGTGCTGATCGGCTCCAGCCTGGGCTCGTACATCGCTGCGCAGGTGTCGTTGCAGGTGCCCACGCGCGGACTGTTCCTGATGGTGCCGCCGACCCGGATGGGGCCGTTGCCGGCACTGGATGCGGCGCGCGTGCCGATTTCCATCGTGCATGCCTGGCGCGATGAATTGATTCCGGCCGGTGAGGTGATCGCCTGGGCGCAGGCGCGGCATGCGCGCTTGCTGCTGGTCGACGACGAACACCGGCTGGCGTCGCATGTGGATGCGTCGGCGCGCGCCTTCGCCGAACTGTTGCAGAGCCTGTGATGCGCAATGGTCTGAAGACAAGCGGGCCGCGGGGCCTGCGATGAACGTGCTGATTCGCGAAGCCAGCGATGGCGATGCTGCGGCGATCGAGCTGCTGACGATGGTCGCGTTCATGCGCGACGAACATAGCCGCCACGACGAGCAGCATGTGATCGCCGCCTTACGCAACGACGGCGCGCTGGCGCTGTCGCTGGTGGCCGACCACGACGGGTATGTGGTCGGCCACCTGGCGGTATCGCCGGTGTCGCTGTCGGACGATTCGCCCGGCTGGTACGCATTGGGGCCGCTGGCGATCGGGCCGGGGCATCAGCGCCAGGGGCTGGGCACGCGCCTGGTGCAGGCGGCGCTGGGCAGCTTGCGCGAGCGTGGCGCCGCCGGTTGCCTGGCATTGGGCGAGCCGGCCTTTTTCCGGGGTCTGGGCTTTGCGGTGGAGCCGGGGCTGGTATTGCCCGGCGTCCCGGCGTCCGAGCTGCAGGCGCTGGCGTTCGGCGACCGGCTGCTGCCGCTGGCCGATGTCGCCTATCACCCGGCCTTCGGGCTGGGTTGAGTCCAGCCGTTGGCGACCGCTTGGCATGATCCACGCCAGGCACTGGGTCGGCAGGGGATGGTTTCCGCGGGCTTGAGGACGCAGGGACACCGGATCCCGGCAATTGCGTACCGGCGAGCGCTCGCCGCGGTTTCCGGGGGCGCCAGGAGGTCGGCGAGGTGCTGGCCTGCAGGAGCGTGAACCGCCTTGAACGCCGGTGCTCGCCATGCTGGGCTTGACCGCGGCCACGCCTGCGATTTGGCCTGGCTCGCAGGCTGACCTACACTTTGCCGCATTGCCCACTGTCTGAGGATTGGTCCAATGCGCCATTGATGCCGCCGTCGTGATGACGGCCTTACCCGCTGCCGGTCCGGCTGGATCGGTGCGTGTGCTGGCATGCAATGGAGACCCGTATGACCTGTCCGTCGCTGACGCTGGAAAGCGTTGCGTATGTGCTGCCCGATGGCAGCCCGCTATTTTCCGATCTGTCCATCCACATCGACCAACGCGCCACCGGCCTGGTCGGGCGCAATGGCGTGGGCAAGAGCGTGCTTGCGCGCCTGCTGGCCGGCGAGGTGCTGCCCAGCGCAGGGCGTTACGTGCGCAACGGCAGCGTGCATTACCTGCCGCAGCGCGTGCGCGTGGCGCCGGGGCAGAGCATTGCCGAACTGGCCGGTGTCGCGCCGCTGCTGGATGCGCTGGACCGTATCGCCGCCGGCAGCGTTGCGCCCGCCGATTTTGAACTGGTCGGCGAGCGCTGGACCGCCCATGCGCAATTTGCCGCAGAACTCGAACGACAAGGTCTGGGTGGGCGCGATCCGCGTGCACCGGCCGCGCAGCTCAGCGGCGGCGAAGCGACGCGCGTGGCACTGGCCGGTGCGTTTCTGACCCGGCCGGACCTGTTGATTCTGGACGAGCCCAGCAATCACCTGGATGGCCCGCAACGGCAGCGGCTGATGGATCAGTTACTGGCGTGGAGCGGTGGCTTGCTGGTGATCAGCCACGACCGCGACCTGCTCGATGCGATGCAGCGCATCGTTGAATTGTCCGCGCAGGGGCTGCGCAGCTACGGCGGCAATTACACGTTCTATGCACAGCAGCGCGCCATCGAACAGCAGGCGGCCAGCGAATTGCTGGCCCAGCGCAAACAGGCGCGTTCACGCGGTGAGCAGGCGCTGCGCGAACAGCAGCAGCGTCAACAGCAACGCCAGGCACGCGGCGCGCGTGCCGCAGGGCAGGCCAACCAGGCCGCGATCCTGCTCGGCGCGCAGAAGCAGCGCAGCGAGCTCAGCGCGGGGCGGCTGCAACAGCAACGCCAGGCCGAACAGGCGCGGCTGAGCGAGGCTGTGGTGCAGGCCGCAGCGCTGGTGCAGGACGACCCCACGATCGCGCTCCTGGCGCCGACATCGCCCGCCGGTGCATCGCGGCAGCTGGCCACGCTGCAGCAGGTGGAGCTGGCCGACGGACGGCTGGGCGGGCGGCGGGTGGACCTGCTGCTGCATGGGCAGCCGCGGATCGGCCTGGTCGGCCCCAACGGCAGCGGCAAGTCGTCGTTGCTGCAGCTGCTGGCCGGGCACCTGCAACCCAGCGCGGGGCGTTGCCAGGTGCATGTGCCGGCGGCGTATCTGGATCAGCACCTGGGGCTGCTGGATCCGGCGCGCTCGGCCGCGGCGCAGCTGCAGGATGCAGCTCCGGACGCGCCAGCACACGCGCAGCGGCTGCGCCTGGCGCTGCTGGGCCTGGACCAGCAGCGTGCCGACCTGCCCACCGGCCAGCTCAGCGGCGGCCAACGGCTCAAGGCGGCACTGGCGTGTGCGCTGTACCGGGCGCAGCCGGCGCAACTGCTGTTGCTGGACGAGCCGACCAACCACCTGGACCTGGCCGCGGTGGAAGCGATCGAGGCGCTGCTGCGCAGCTACCAGGGGGCGCTGATCGTCGCCTCGCACGATGCCGCCTTCCTGCAGCGGCTGGGCCTGCGGCAGCGCCTGGAGACTGCGCAGCCGCAGTGGCGGCTGGCGCCGTGGTGAACCGCGCGGCGGGCGATCGGGCCGGCGGGCTGGTAAAGCCGGCTCCGATGGCCGACCATTTGCGCCCCGCCCGCGGCGGCCACGGCTTTGCCCTCCCGGGCGCCGGCCCAGCGTCCTGCTCCCACGCTCGCCCCCACGGCCAGCGTCTCCATCGATACCTGCCTACGTGAAATTCTTCGCATCCTGTGCCAAGGGCCTGGAATACCTGCTTGCCGACGAGCTGCTGTCGCTCGGTGCCAGCAAGGCCACCGCCACCATCTCCGGCGTCAACGTCGAAGGCGACCTGCGCGACGCGCAGCGCGCCGTGCTGTGGTCGCGCCTGGCCAGCCGCGTGTTGTGGCCGCTGAGCGAATTCGATTGCCCGGACGAGGACGCGCTGTATGCCGGGGTGGCCGAATTGCCGTGGGACGAGCACTTGTCCGTCGGCCACACGCTGTCGGTGGACGCGCATGTCTCCGGCACCGCGATCACGCATGCCCGTTACGCGGCGCAGCGGATCAAGGACGCGGTGGTCGACACCATGCGCAGACAGGGCCTGGAACGTCCATCGGTGGACGTGGACAGCCCGGATCTGCGTTTGAACCTGTCGCTGCGCAAGGGCCGCGCCACCATTTCGGTGGATCTGGGCGGCGGCCCGCTGCACCGGCGCGGTTGGCGCATGGCGCAGAACGATGCGCCGCTCAAGGAGAATCTGGCTGCGGCGGTGTTGCTGCGCGCCGGTTGGCCGCGCGCCTACGCCGATGGCGGCGGCCTGCTGGATCCGATGTGCGGCAGCGGCACCCTGCTGATCGAAGGCGCGCTGATGGCCGCCGACGTGGCGCCCGGCCTGCAGCGCTATGGCAGCGATCTCCCCAGCCGCTGGCGCGGCTTCGACCGCGAGGGCTGGCAGCAACTGGTGGGCGAAGCGCGCGAGCGCGACAGTCTCGGCCGCGCCGCGCTCCGGCAGGTGATCCACGGCAGCGACATGGACCCGCATGCGATCCGCGCCGCGAAAGAAAATGCGCAAGTGGCTGGCGTGGCCGAGGCCATCTGGTTCGGCGTGCGCGAGGTGGGCGACCTGCAGACCCCGCCGCAGGCCACCGGCGTGGTGGTGTGCAATCCGCCTTACGACGAACGTCTGGCCGCCGATGCGGCGCTGTATCGCCGCCTGGGCGATACCCTGCAGCGCGCCGTGCCGCAATGGCGGGCCAGCCTGCTGTGCGGCAACGCCGAGCTGGCGTATGCCACCGGCCTGCGCGCGGGCAAGAAATACCAGTTGTTCAATGGCGCGATCGAGTGCGCGTTGATCGTCTGCGACCCGATCGCGGTGCCGCGGCGCACCCCGCTGGCGGCGCCGACCGCGCTCAGCGAAGGCGCACAGATGGTTGCCAACCGCCTGCGCAAGAACCTGCAGAAGTTCAAGAAGTGGCGCGCACGCGAAGGCATCGAATGCTTCCGCGTCTACGACGCCGATCTGCCGGAATACTCCGCCGCCATCGACGTGTACCAGCAAGCCGATGGCGATCGCCGCGTGTTTCTGCATGTGCAGGAATACGCGGCGCCGGCGACGATTCCGGAAGCCGACGTGCGCCGCCGTCTGGGCGAACTGCTGGCCGCCGCACGCGAGGTGTTCGAGGTGCCGGGCGAACGCGTGGCGCTCAAATCACGCGAGCGCGGCAAGGGCGGCAGCAAGTACGGCCGCTTCGAGCAGCGCAACGAGTTCATCAACGTGCGCGAGCATGGCGCGCTGCTGCGGGTGAATTTGTTCGATTACCTGGATACCGGCCTGTTCCTGGATCATCGCCCGTTGCGCGGCACCATGGCCATGCAATCGAAGGGGCGGCGCTTCCTCAACCTGTTCTGCTACACCGGCGTGGCCAGCGTGGAAGCGGCGGTGGCCGGTGCGAGCTCGACCACCAGCGTGGACCTGTCCGGCACCTATCTGCAGTGGTGCGCCGACAACCTGGCCCTGAACGGGCAGGCCGGCAGCAAGCACAAGCTGGTGCAGGCCGACGCGCTGGCCTGGCTGGAAGCCGAGCGCGCGCATTTCGACGTGATCTTCTGCGACCCGCCGACCTTCTCCAACTCCGCACGCGCCGAAGACTTCGACATCCAGCGCGAGCATGTGCGGCTGTTACGCGCGGCAGTGGCGCGCCTGGCGCCGGGTGGGGTGCTGTATTTCTCCAACAACTTCCGCCGCTTCAAGCTCGACGAGGAACTGGTGGCCGAGTTTGCGCAGTGCGAGGAAATCAGCCCGCGCACCATCGACCCGGATTTCGAGCGGCATGCGCGCATCCATCGCGCCTGGCGGTTGACCGCCTGAGGAAGTGGCCCGGTGACGTCTGGCCGGGCAGTACGCGCAGGGCGCGCGGGGGATTGCCGCGCCCGTTGCGCTGACGTGCGCCGTGTCACCGGTGGCGCCCGATCGCGCAGGCGCGTCCGCGCAGGCGAGGGCGGGGCGGCTAGCCAACAAGCCCACCACAGCGCTGCGGTATGCTGATTCGCATGCTCTGGAGTCAACGATGACCGCACCACCCCGGATTGCCTTTCTCGCCAGTCACGCCGAGCCGGCGGTGACCGCGCGCGCGCGTCTTGTGCAGCGCTATGGCGATCATGCGCTGGACACCGCCGACATCGTCTGCGCCCTGGGCGGGGACGGCTTCATGCTGCAGACCCTGCACCGGCACGGCGCTGCCAGCAAGCCGGTGTTCGGCATGAAGCTGGGCTCGGTCGGGTTCTTGATGAACCAGTACCGCGACGACGAGGACGACCTGCTCGCGCGTCTGCAACGTGCCGAACCGGCGCACCTGCGCCCGCTGGAAATGCAGGTGCAGACCGAGTCCGGTGCCAGCACGGTGTCGCTGGCCTACAACGAGGTCTCGCTACTGCGCCAGACCCGCCAGGCCGCGCACCTGAGCGTGGATCTCAATGGCCAGACCCGCATCGCCGAGCTGATCGGCGACGGTGTCATGGTCGCCACGCCAGCCGGCAGCACCGCCTACAACTATTCCGCGCACGGGCCGATCCTGCCGCTGGGCTCGCACACGCTGGCGCTGACGCCGATCGCCCCGTATCGCCCGCGCCGCTGGCGTGGCGCCATCCTCAAGGCCGACACCGAAGTGTGCTTCCGCGTGCTGGACCCGTACAAGCGCCCGGTCAGCGTCACCGCCGACTCGCACGAGATCCGCGACGTGGTCGAAGTGACCATCCGCGAATCCACCCAGCGTCAGGTGACGCTGCTGTTCGATCCCGAACACAATCTGGAAGAACGCATCTTCAGCGAACAGTTTGCGGTTTGAGGAGCGGGGATTGGGGAGTGGGGATTTGGGATTGGCAACGGCAGCAGCGCGACGTGCAGCCGAGCCTGCGCGTGCCCAAGGTACGATGCAGTGCAAGTAACCATCTCAAATCCCAGAACATTCGTTGTTGCTCCAACCCATTCCCCAATCCCGATTCTCCATTCCCGGCACCCCTATGGCTGATAACTCCCCAAGACTCCTGACCGTCGCAGTGACCTCGCGCGCGCTGTTCGATCTCGAAGAAGGCCACGCGCTGTTCGAGGCCGATGGCGTGGAAGCGTATTCGGCGTTCCAGCGCGAGCATGAGGACGACATCCTGGAGCCGGGCGTGGCCTTTCCGGTGGTGCGCAAGCTGCTGGCGCTCAACCACGATGTGCCCGAAGAAACCCCGCGTGTGGAAGTGATCCTGCTGTCGCGCAATTCCGCCGACACCGGGCTGCGCATCTTCAATTCGATCCAGCACTACAACCTGGGCATCGTGCGGGCGACCTTTACCTCGGGTCAGCCGACCTGGCCGTACGTGAAGCCGTTCGGCACCGACCTGTTCCTGTCGGCCAACCCGGAGTCGGTACGGCGTGCGCTGACCCATGGCATTGCGGCGGCGACCATCATGCCGCGCGCGCCGGGCGAACGCGCCGAGGCCGCCGCGGCGATCGTGGACAACGACGAAAGCCGCCTGTCGACCCAACTGCGCATCGCCTTCGACGGCGATGCGGTGATCTTCGGCGACGAGAGCGAACGCATCTCGCGCGAGCAGGGCGTGGAGGCATTCGGGCGCCACGAGCGCGAACGTGCGCGCGAGCCGTTGTCGGTGGGGCCGTTCCGCAATTTCCTGTCGGCGCTGCATACGCTGCAGGCGGCATTCCCGCCGGGCGAGGCCTCGCCGATCCGCACCGCGCTGGTCACCGCGCGCTCGGCGCCGGCGCACGAACGGGTGATCCGCACCCTGCGCGAGTGGGGCGTGCGTCTGGACGAGGCGCTGTTCCTCGGTGGGCGGCACAAGGGGCCGTTCCTGGAGGCGTTTGGCGCGGACATCTTCTTCGACGATTCGCAGCACAACATCGACAGTGCGCGCCAGCACCAGCACGTGGCGGCCGGCCACGTACCGCATGGCGTGGCCAACGATCCGCCGGGCAGGTGAGCGAGGCACCGAAGCCGGCCGGACGCGCCGCGCTGCGCTCCAGCTGGCGCCAGCTGGAGTTGTACTTCGCCGACGACACCGTGCAGACCCGCATGTCGCGCTGGGCACCGTACCGGCTGATGCTGCCATATACGCGCGGCATGCTGGCGGCGCTGTGGCTGCAGCCGCGGCCCGAACGCATCGGCCTGATCGGCTTCGGCGGCGGCGCGCAGGCCAAGTTCTGCCACCGCTATCTGCGCAGCACGCGTATCGAGGCGGTGGACGCCGATGCGCAGGTGCTGGCGTTGCGCGATGCGTTTGGCGTGCCGCGCGACGATGCGCGGCTTGAGGTTACGCACGGCGACGGTGCGCAATGGATCGGCACGCGTGCCGGGCGCTACGACCTGTTGCTGCTGGATGCCTACGATGCCGATGGCATCCCACCGGCGTTGTGCACGCCCGAGTTCTACGCCGATTGCCGCGCTGCGCTGACGCCAGGCGGTGTGCTGGCGCTGAACCTGTTCCAGGTGCCGCTGGCCGGGCATCTGGCCGCGCTGCGCGAGGTATTCGATGGGCGGGTGCTGCTGCTGCCCGAGCCGGATCCGCGCAACCAGTTGCTGTATGCCTGGAACGGCAAACGCACGCCGGGCACTGCGGAGCAGGCGCTGGCGACGTTGCCGTGGCCGGCGCGCCGGCAGCTGCGGCCGTCGATGCTGCGGCTGCAGGCAGCGTGGATGGAGCGGGCCTGGCGGTTTTCGTAAGCCGCTGTCCGGCGCGCGGCGTCAGCCTGCGAAGGAGAACACTTCGACCGCGCTCGCAGGCGCGCGGTCATGGGGGCAGCGGAGTTTCCGCATCTGCCAGCGGCAGTTGGATATCGGTCAGCCGCCAGCGCAGCCCTTGGCGGGTCAGCACGAACACCACCGGCGCTCCGGTCGCGGTGCGGGTGGTGGCGGTGAAGCGGCGGGTGGATTCGAAGCGCTGCTCGGCGCCTTGCAGCGGACGCGCCGGCGCCGGGGCCGCATAGGTGTCCGGGCTGACGGTGGTGCCGGTGACGCGATTCCACACGCTATGGCCTTGCAGCAGCGCGCCGATGCCCAGCGGCGTCACCAGCGTGTCCACGCCGGCACCGCTGATACCGCTGGCGAGCTGCAGGGCGAACCCGCCGAGCAGGCTCGATTGCATGCGGCTGCCGGCCTGGCGGACCAGGTAATCGTCCAGCTGCGCCTTGAGGTTGACCCGCAGGCTGGGGAAATCCACATGGCGTTCCAGTTGCGCCGTGTCGCGATTGGCTACGGCCTGGCTGATGCCGCGAATGGCCAGGTACGGGCCTGCAACCACATAGCTGACAAGCAGCAGCACGGCCAGTACGGGCAACAGCAACCAGCGTTTGTTCATGGTGTGCAGTCCATCGCGGTGGTTGGTGCAAGACGCAGCGATGCACAGCGCCGCGCAGCGAGAGATCGCTTCGGTGTGCCGACCGCCGGCGCCGCGTCGATGGCCGTCGGCGCCGCGCGATCCATCAAAATTCCAGATCCAGCGCGGCGCACAGGTAATCGACGAACGGCGCCAGCACCACCAGGTCGGCCTCGATGGTCTGGCGCAGGCGCGGGCCGGTCATGACGGCATCGTCGAGATGACGCAGGTACGCCCAGTTGCGATGCTTGAGATCGTCGATGAACTCGAACTCGTTGGGAAAGCCGCGCGGTGCACGCACCAGTTTCTCGCTGTCGTCCAGCGCGAACTTGCGGCGCAGTCTGGGTTCGTAGGCGGCCGCTTTCCAGTTGGCGGGATTGTCGAAGATGAACTGGCGCAGCTTGCGCTGGGTGTCCGGCTCCGGATGCCACAGGCCCGCTCCGACGAAGCTCTCGCCCGGCTGCAGATGGATGTAGAACGACGGCGCCGGCACCTGGCGGCGGCGCTCATGGAACAGGCGCGCGCCCTGCCAGTTCTTGTACGGCGACTTGTCGTTGGAAAAACGCGCATCGCGGTAGATGCGAAACAGCGAGCCGCCCTGGGTCTTGGGGTCGGCGCGATAGTGCTCGCTGACCTCGGCCAGGGCCGGCTGCAGGTCGGTGATGAGCTGCAGGAACGGCTGGCGCACATGCGCCTCGTACTGATGCCGGTGATCGTTGAACCAGGTCTTGTCGTTGTGGCGCGCCAGTGCGCGCAGGAACTTGAAACTGGCGTCGGAAAAATAGGTGGTCATAGCGTGCGTTGGAGGTCCAAACCCCAGGCGGCGAGCTGATCGAGCAGGGACTGCTTGGTAGCATCGTCGGGGTGAGCAAGCCGTAAATCCGCGATCTGCGCATGGAACTGATCGAGCGTGACCTCGCCCAGGCCACGGTCTTCGAGCAGGCGCTGGCGACGGTAGACGTTCCAGCGTTCCTGCTCTTCGAACGACAGCGTCTGCGGCCAGTTGCGCGCGCGGTAGCGGAACAGCAACTCGACCAGGCGCGGGTCGCGAAAGCGCGACTCCAGCGCGCCCAGTTCGGCCGGCGCACTGGCGCGCACCTGCGCCAGCAGGCGCTTGTCGCCTTCGGCCAGGAAGCCGTCATAGAGCGAGGCATCGGCATCGTTGACCGCCGGCGCCGCAGCACGCTCGTTGCCGTACACCTGGCGCACTTTTTCGGCCAATTCAGGGCCGAGTTCGCGCAGGCGTGCAGCCTTGGCCAGCACCGCGTCGTGGTCGATGCCCAGGCGCTGGAAATCCGCTGCGCGCAGATGCTGCCAGGCCACCAGCGCCGGCGACTTGTTCAAGTGCACTTCCTTGAGCGGAATGCGCTGCTCGCCCTCGGGCAGGTCGGCAGCGCGGATATACAGCCGGTCGGCGATCTCGTCGGGGCTCAGGCGCAACAGCACTTCAGGGTCGCCATCCAGATCGAACACGATCACGCGGCTGTCGATGCGCGGATGGCGCGTCAACGGCAGCACCGCGGCGGCGCACATGCGCGAGGCGGGATAGCGCTGCGAGATATGCAGCACCGGCTGCATCGCGATGACGTCCAGCAGCGTCGCCGCAAAGCGCTTGTCGCGCAGACGCAGCGCGTAGTCCCACAATTTGGGTTGATGCTGCTGGAACCTGCGTGCCATGCCGATGGTGGCGTACACGTCCGACAGCGCCTCGTGCGCGTCGCCTTCGCGCACTGCGTTGGCATCGGCCAGGTGTTCGAGCTTGAATGAGGTGGCGCCGTCTTCGCGCTGCGGCCAGACAATGCCGTCCGGGCGCAGCGCATGCACCAGCCGCAACACGTCGAGCAGATCCCAGCGCGAATTGCCGCCGCGCCACTCGCGCTCGTACGGGTCGTAGAAATTGCGGAACAGCCCGCAGCGCACGAACTCGTCGTCGAAGCGGATCGAGTTGTAGCCCAGCGTGCAGGTCTGCGGCCGGCTCATCTGCTCAGAGATGCGCGCGAACGCTTCGGCCTCGCTCACGCCTTCGCGCAGTGCGTGTTGCGGGGTGATGCCGGTGACCATGGTCGCGTACGGCGAGGGCAGCAGATCGTCGGCTGGCTGCACGTAGAAACTGATCGGCTCTTCGATCACGCGCAGTTGCGCATCGGTACGCACCGCGGCGAACTGTGCGATGCGCGTGCGGCGTGGATCCTGGCCGAAGGTTTCCAGGTCGTAGAAGAGAAAGCTGTCAGGCATGCCGTATGAAATCCAGATCCGCGGCGCACTGCGCGGGCGCCGCCAATGCTGCCTAGTATCTCTTATTCGCGCCTACGCCTGCTGACGCCGGCCTGTGCGGATGGATCAGTGCGCGCCTTCCAGCGGCTGCAGACGCGCATGCACGACCGTTTCCAGCGCGGCCCAGTCGATGCGCGACAGGTCGCTGTGCCCGCGCGTGGCCTCGACCAGGATCTGGCGCTGGATCTCGCTGCGCGCCAGGGCGATCGAGTAGCGCGTGCGCAGGAAGGTCACCATCGTGTAATGCGGCACGAAGCGGGTGGGCCAGCGCGCCTGCAATTGCTGTTCGAGCGCGCGTTGCAGCAGGAAATCGGGATCGTCGACGCGGTCACGCATTTCCAGGTAATTCTCCAGCGCCATCTGCTGGATCGCTCCGGCGTCGTCACGGCGTGCGGCCTGGAACGCGGCAAACGCGGTTTCCAGATCCTCGTGCGCATCCAACTGCTCTGCCAGCGCCACGCAATCTTCGAACGCGCAGTTCATGCCCTGGCCGTGGAACGGCACCATGGCGTGCGCGGCGTCGCCGATCAGCAGTGCGCGGCCGCCCAGATGCCAGCGGTCCAGGGTGAGGGTGCCGAGCAGGCCGGGTGGATGTTCTTCCCAATGCTCCTTGAGTTGCGGGATCAGCGGCAGGGCATCGGGAAAATCACGCGCGAACAGGGCCAGCGCTTCGTCGCCGGTACGCGTGGTGGCAAAGCTGGGCTCGCCGGCGTTGGGCAGGAATAGCGTGACGGTGAAGGTGCCGCCGTCGTTGGGCAGCGCGATGCACATGTAGCGCCCGCGCGGCCAGATATGCAGCGCGTTGCCTTCGATGCGGAAACCGCCACCGGGCAATGGCGGAATTTCCAGCTCCTTGTAGGAGTGATCGAGGAATTCGGTGCGCTCGCCCAGCGGCGACTTGCGCTGCATCGCCGCGCGCAGCGCCGAGCCGGCGCCATCGCTGCCGATCAGGCTCTGGAAGTGGATTTCGTGCGGCTGGTCGTCGCGGTCGTCGATGAAGCGCGCATAGCCGGCATCGAAGTCCACCGTGTGCAGGCGGCGATAGAAATGCACGCGTGCGCCGGCGCGTTCGGCCAGATCCAGCAGTGCGACGTTCAACGCGGCGCGGTGGATCGACCAGATCACCTCGCTGTCGTCGCGTCCATAGCGTTGCAACTGCGGTTCGCCAATCAACGGATGCACCATGCGCCCGCGCATCATCACCGCCTTGGCCATCACCGCGTCTTCGGCACCGGCCTGGCGCAGCGCATGGCGGCCGCGCTCGGCCAGCGCCAGGTTGATCGAGCGGCCGGACTCGTAGCCCTTGATGCGCGGATCGCCGCGGCGCTCGTAGACGGTGACCTGCCAGCCGCGACGCGACAACAGGATGGCCAGCAGGCAACCGGCCAGGCCAGCGCCGATCAAAGTCAGGGAACGGGGAGAGACTGCGCTCAATGCGGTATCCGGCAGCGGCCGGACGCAAGTGCCGGCGAAGGGGGGAACGGGGATGGCTGGCAACGGCACCTGCCGCGATCAGCCAGGTGCGGGTTCGGAGTGTACGTGCGCGTGTGCCGGTTCCGGCCCACGCACCGATCTGGTCGATGGCACAGTCTGTGCCGTGCGTACTCAGGCGCTGGCCCAGGTTTCCACCTGTTCGACCAACCGATGCAGATCGCTGAAGCGGTTGTACAGCGGCACCGGTGCGATGCGGATCACGTCCGGCTCGCGCCAGTCGCCGAGTACGCCGACCGACTGCAGGTACTCGAACAGCGAGCGCCCCTGCGCGCGGCCACCGGCCACCCGCAACGACAGCTGGCAGCCGCGTTGCGCCGGCTCGGCAGGGGTGACGATCTGCAGCACCTGCGGCACGCGGGCGTGGATCAGCTGTTCCAGGTGCCCGGTGAGTTGTTCGGACTTGGCACGCAGCGCCGGCATGCCGGCCTGATCGAACAGCTCCAGCGACGCACGCAGCGGCGCCAGCGCCAGCACCGGCGGATTGCTCAGCTGCCAGCCTTCGGCGCCAGGCGAGGGCACGAACTGCGGCTCCATGCGGAAGCGGCTCTGCTGCTCGTGTCCCCACCAACCGGCCATGCGCGGCAGGTCGCTGTTGGCATGGCGTGCGTGCACGAAACAGCCACCCACCGCGCCGGGGCCGGCGTTGAGATATTTGTAGTGGCACCACACCGCAAAATCCGCGCCGTCGTCGTGCAGCGTCAACGCGATATTGCCGACCGCATGCGCCAGGTCGAAACCCACCATCGCGCCCTGCGCGCGTGCCAGCCGCGCGATTTCGCCCAGCTCGAAGGCCTGGCCGGTGCGGTACTGGATGCCGGGCCACAGCACCAGCGCCAGCCGCGGACCGTGCCGTACGATGGCATCGGCGATCGCCGCCATCGATACCGTGCCATTGGGTTGGTCGGCTTCCACTTCGATCAGCTGCGTGGCCGGATCCAGCCCATGCAGGCGCAGTTGCGATTCCACCGCATGGCGGTCGGACGGAAACGCGCCGGCTTCGATCAGGATGGCGCCACGTTCGGGCGTGGGCCGGTAGAAGCTGGCCATCATCAGATGCAGGTTGACGCTCAGCGTGTTCATCGCGACCACTTCGCCGGGCTGTGCGCCGACCACGCGCGCCAGGCCATCGCGCACCAGCTGGTGATAGGTCAGCCACTGGGTGGGACCGGTGAAGTGGCCTTCCACCGCGAGCGCGCCCCACTGGTCGAGCACCTCGGCCACCATCGCACGTGCGCCACGCGGCTGCAGGCCCAGCGAATTGCCGACGAAATAGGTCTGGTCCTGGCCGGCATGCTGCGGGAACACGAAGTCATCGCGCAGGTGGCGCAGCGGGTCGGCGGCGTCCAGGGCAACGGCATGGGCGCGGGACAGCAGGTCGGTCATGATCACGGCTCGCAACGCAGGTCAGTGACGCAGTTTACCCGCCGGCACCGTGTGCGCCGTCATGCACGGCCGCTGGCTCGGCTGCAGCGCTGGTCGAGGCTGGCCGGGCAGGGCGCAGTAGATGCGTCAAGGTGCCGATACTGTCGGTGATGCGGTCGATGGTGTCGGCCAGTGCGGCGGTGGCGGGCGAGCCGTCGGGCAGGGCGGCCAATGCATCGGACAGCTGGCGCTCGGCGCTGCGCAAGGTGGCCGCGGCGGGAATGCCGCCGTCGACCAGGCAGGCGATCAGCTCGGACAATGCCTGGTCGGCCTGTTGCGCGAAGGCGGGCAGCGCTTCCAGCGCAGGCAGGGGATGGCCGTCGCGCAGCACCGCCTCCAGCGACAGGGTGGCGCGGATCAGCCGGTTGCCGTTGGCCAGCAAGGATTCGGCGAGTTTGAGCTCGTGCAGATTGCGTCGGCTGCGTGGCTCGCCGCGCAGGCGTTCGATCGAGGCCTGCGCGTTGGTGCGCGCCACGCGTGCGGCAGCGCGGGTGTCGCCCAGATCGTCCATCCTGCCGAGCAGCAGATTGCGCAGATGATCGCGATAGGCGCTCAGCAACTGTGCCAGTGACGCGCGGATATGCCGGCGCTCGCGCGTGGGCCACACCGCGTAGGCGATCAACGCCCAGGCACTGCCGGCGACCGTGGCCTGCAGACGCGCACCGATGGCCTCGCCCGGTGCCACGCCTTCGAAGGACAGCAGCAGCACCAGCATGCCGGTCAGAAACGCCACGCCGATGCCGTAGTTCACCTGCGTCAGCAGACGGAAGCCCAGGCAGAACAGCGCCAGCAACGCCAGGCGGACGCTGGCGCCGTCCATCGCCAGGTGCGCCAGCAAGGTCGCCACCAGCAGGCCGACGAAGGTGCCGGCCACGCGCAAGGCGCCGAAGCTGAAAGTGCCGCCGAAATCCGGCTTGAGCACGATGGCGGTAGTCATCGGAATCCAGAAGCCGTGCGGGATCTGCTGCCAGCGCTGGAAGGCGATCGCCAGCGCCAGGCACACGCCGCAGCGCAAGGCATGCCGGAACGCCACCGAGGACAGATCCAGGTTCGCGCGCAGCGTGGCCCAGGTCGCTGCGGGCCGCAGGGCCGCCGGCAGGCGCGCTTCGGCCAGCTGCGCCTGGATCTCGCCACGGCTGCTGGCCCAATGCGCGTTGCGGATCAGGGCGCGCAGCTGGCCGCCGAGGCCTTGCGCGCGCGCCACCGCCACGCGCACCAGCCGGCGCTCGCGGGTATCGGCGTTGTCGTGCTGGAACTGCGCCAGTGCGGCGACCAGATCGTCGAAGCCGGTCATCGAGGCATTGGCGGCGAGCGGGTCTTCGCCCACCGTCATCGCATGCGCGAGCTGTTCCAGCACGATGGCGCTGCGTTCGAGCACGCGCTCGATCGCCGGGCGCGCCTGCGAGTCGGTCAGGCGGGTATCGACATCGGCCAGCGACAGCAGCTCGAGCCGTACGCGCTCGCACAGCTCGGCGATGATGCGGAAGCTCTGCACGGCGATCGCGCGCGAGCGATGCTCGCCATGCAGCATCACCATCGCATCGAGCACTTCCTGGGTGGCCGGTGGCGGGGCGCTGGCTTCCGGACGCTGGCGTGCGATGCCGGCCAGTTGACGCATCAGGTCGGCCAGCGCGAAGCGCTCCGGGCGATAGCGTTGCAATGGCCAGGCCGCCAGTGCCAGCACTACCTGGAGCAGGCCGCCGGCGAAGATCAATGCCGCCACGCCCGCGGCCTGCTGCACCGGCAGGCGCATGTCGGCGCTGACCACCAGCAGGATCATGCTGGTCAGCCCCACCCGCGCTGCCACCGGGCCCAGTGCCACCAGCAAGCCGCCGCCAAGGCCGAGCAGCAGCCCGGCGATCACCAATGCCGGGGTGTTGTGGCCGACCCAGATGCCGAGCAACGCAGCCAGGCCCGCTGCCAGCGCGGCCATCAGCATGCGCTGCAGACGCGCACGGTACGGGCCGGGCTGGTCGGTGAACATGGTGTTGAGCGCGCCGGTACACACGGCCAGACCGGCGGCGACATGCCCGGTGGCCACGCCGACCGCCAGCGGCAGCACCACCGCGGCGGTGTTACGCAACGCAACGCGCAATGGCACGTCGCGCGGCTTGAGGTCGATCAGCGTGCGCAGCATGGCATGGGGTTCAATGCGGACGCACGGCGCGGCTGCGGCGCGTGCACACGCTCGAAACACGGCGCGCTGCACACAGCTGCTGCATCGTCATTGCGTTGCGCGGCATTGCGAGGGCGCGGCGGCGCGCCGATGGCCACCGCCGAGCGAATGCGCTCGAAGACCTGTGCGACGCGTGCCTGGAATTGGCTCGGCCATCGTCCACTCATGCCTCGACAGTGGCATAGCGCTCCGGCGCAGGGTGCAGATGTCCGCACTGGCTGCAGGTGCGCAGCGCGAGCGAACGATAGAAATGATCGAACACCGGCGGAAAATCGGTTTCGATGTCCTGCAGCGGAAACATCGCCTCGTACAGTTTGTGATTGCACTGCGGGCAATACCACTGCAGGCCGTCCTGCTCATTGGGCAAGCGCTCGCGTTCGATCACCAGGCCGATCGAGCCGGCCGCGCGTTGCGGCGAATGTGGCACCTTCGGCGGCAGCAGGAAGATCTCGCCGGCGCGGATCGGGATGTCGCGTGCCACGCCTTCGTCCTGCACCTTCAGCACCATCTCGCCTTCGAGCTGGAAGAACCACTCCGGGCCTTCGTCGTAGTGATAGTCGGTGCGCGCGTTCGGCCCACCGACGATCATGATGATGAAGCCGTCCTGCTGGATGCATTTGTTGCCCACCGGCGGCTTGAGCAGGTGGCGGTGTTGCTCGATCCAGGCTTGCAGGTTGATCGGCGGGACCAGCATCGACGTTCCTCGGCAAAGAAGACGTCCAGCATAGCCAACCGACGGCGCCGATGGGCGCCGCGGCTGGATGGCGTGCGGGTGCGGCTCAGCGTTCGGCGTGATCGGCCTGGATGCGCGCCAGTGCGGCGTCGTAACGTTCCTGCAGCAGCTCCGGGCGGTCGATCGACATGCCCAGGTCGTGTGCACGTCCGTCGCGCAGGCTGTAGACCCAGCCATGCACCTGCAGTGCCTGGCCACGGTCCCAGGCGTCGCGCACGATGGTGGTGCGGCACACATTGACCACCTGCTCGAGCACGTTGAGCTCGCACAGGCGCGCGTGCTGCACCGGCAGGTCGCCCGCGTCGTGCAGGCAGGCCTCGTGCTTGTCGGCCACATCGGTGACGTGGCGGATCCAGTTGTCGACCAGGCCCATGCGCTTCTGGGTCAGGCTGGCAAACACGCCGCCGCAGCCGTAATGGCCGACCACCAGGATGTGCTTGACCTTGAGCACGTCGACGGCGAACTGGATCACCGACAGGCAGTTCAGGTCGGTATGCACCACCACGTTGGCGATATTGCGGTGGACGAACACCTCGCCCGGGGCCATGTCGATGATCTGGTTGGCCGGCACGCGCGAGTCCGAGCAGCCGATCCACAGGTACTCGGGCGTCTGCTGGGTGGACAGCTTGGAGAAGAATTCCGGATCCTCGCGGCGGATGCGCTCGGACCAGGCACGGTTGTTTTCAAGCAAATGGTTGAGCTCGTTCATGCGCGCAGTATTCCAGAGGAAGGAGGGCAGTGTGTGATCGACAGATGAGCGAGAAGCGGTGTTGCAGAAATCGGTGGTGTGCCGCGCCGCTCAGACCGCGCGGTCGCGTACAAGCAGGGCATCGCGCATCAGCGACGCCACCTCGCGGGAGTCGGCCGATGCCTGTTGCTGCAATGCATCGCTCACGGCCGCCACATTAGCGGCCGGATGGTTCTGGCTGAGCTTGAAGGTCAGCTCGATGCGGCTGGGAACGAAGCGGAAGCCGACCAGGCCGCGTAACTGGCGGCGGTGGCTGTCGCGCTGCATCTCGAACAGCCAGTCGCTGCCGACGCGTTGTTCGAAGTGGGTGCTCATGCGGCCGATCAGCTCGCCCAGCGCCGCCTCATCGCTCACCTGCTCGCAGCGTCCATGCAGATGCGCCACGGCGTAGTTCCAGGTCGGCACGCGTGCGGCCGCTTCCTTGTCCGGATACCAGCTCGGCGACACATAGGCATGCGGGCCCTGCACCACCAGTACCGCGTCGCCGGGGCTGCGTGCCTGCGGATTGGGGCGCGCCCAGTGGCCTTCGATGACCACGGAGTGCGCATCGCGTCGGTACAGCACCGGCAGATGCGAGATCGCCGGCTGTCCGTCCTCGCCGTGGCTGATCAGGGTGACGAACGGGTCGCGCGCGATCAGCCAGTCCAGCAGTGCCAGATCGGTCTGCGCGAACGCGCGTGGGGCGTACATGTCAGGCGCGACCGCCCAGGGTCAGCACCATGCGTTCGCGCAGGTCCGCATCGTCGTCGCCACGCGGCGGCGAGACCTCATCGAGCGAGAAGCCGCGCATCAGCGCGTCTTCTTCGTCCAGCCCGTCGAGCGCGACGAATTCGGCATCGAACAAGGCCGCGCGGGCGCTGTCTTCGCTGTCGTAGGGCAGGATCTTGCCGTCGCTGTCCAGGACTTCGGCGGTACCGGCCTGCTTGACGCGCAGGCGCGCCCAGATCAGCGTGCGGCCGATCGTGGCCAGCCACCACGAATCGTGGTCGTCATGTGCGGTGTCTTGCGGTGTAGTCATGGCATTACCTTGGAAAGCAGGCCGAGCAGGGCTGCCATGCCCAGGCCGAAGAAGATGGTCAGCAGCGACAGCCAGGCCGGCGTGGCCAGGCCGGATAGCGCACTGTCGCGATGGTTGCGGTAGCGCCGCGCCAGCAACCAGCGCAGCGCGGCAGGACTGATGAAGGCCGGCTCGCCGAAGCCGGCCAGCGCCTCGGGATGACGGTCGCGCAAGTGCACCAGCGTCAGCGGCCAGAAGATCAGCAAGGCGGTGAGCCCGGCGACGGCCACACCGACAAAACACAGTGCGAAGAACAGGGTCATGTGCCCGCCAGCATCAGTGCAAGTTGGGGAAGTGCTGCGCCGATCACCAGCGCAGTGATGGTCCACCATAGCGGACGCACGGCGTGGATGATCGCCCTGCGTGCGGTGTCACCCTGCCACCACGCGCTTGCGCCCGGATGTGCGGCTGCCAGCTGCGCCAGCCGGACGCCGCGCACTCCGGCGATGGCGGCGCCCAGCAACGCCGCCGCGAAGGCCAGCAACTGCAGCGTGGCGGCGGCCAGCAGGCTCACATCAGAACTCGGCGCTGCCCGGCGCGCGCGGGTAGGGGATGGCGTCGCGGATATTGCTCAACCCGCACACGTAAACCACCAGGCGCTCGAACCCCAAGCCGAAGCCGGCATGCGGCACCGAGCCGTAGCGGCGGAAATCGCGGTACCAGCTGTAGTGCTCCTGGTCCAGGCCGAACTGCGCCATGCGTGCATCCAGCACATCCAGGCGCTCTTCGCGCTGGCTGCCGCCGATGATCTCGCCGATACCCGGCGCCAGCACGTCCATCGCCGCGACGGTCTTGCCGTCGTCGTTCAGGCGCATGTAGAACGCCTTGATGTGCTCGGGGTAGTTGGTCACCACCACCGGGCGGCCGATATGTTCCTCGGTCAGCCAGCGCTCGTGCTCGGTCTGCAGGTCCAGACCCCATTCGACCGGGAAGTCAAATTTCTTGCCCGAGTTCTGCAGCAGCTTCACCGCCTCGGTGTAGTCGATCTGCTCGAACGGGGCATTGATGAAGGCCTCGAGTTTGGCGATCGCGTTCTTGTCCACGCGCTCGGCCAGGAATGCCAGATCGTCGCCACGCTCATCGAGCACCGCGCGGAACAGGTACTTGAGGAACTGCTCGGCCAGGCGCGCGTCTTCGGCCAGATCGGCAAAGGCGATTTCCGGCTCGATCATCCAGAATTCGGCCAGATGGCGCGTGGTATGGCTGTTCTCGGCGCGGAAGGTCGGGCCGAAGGTGTAGACCTTGCTCAGCGCCAGGCAGTAGGCCTCCACGTTGAGCTGGCCGGACACGGTCAGGAAGGTTTCCTTGCCGAAGAAGTCGCGGCTGAAATCCACCGCGCCGCTGGCATCGCGCGGCAGGTTGACCATGTCCAGCGTGGAAACGCGGAACATCTGCCCGGCGCCTTCGGCATCGGAGGTGGTGATGATCGGGGTGCTGATCCAGTTGAAGCCGTTCTGGTGGAAGAAGCGGTGCACCGCCTGCGCCAGGCAGTTGCGGATGCGGGTGACCGCGCCGAACAGGTTGGTGCGCGGGCGCAGGTGCGCCACTTCGCGCAGGAACTCCGGCGACATCGGCTTGGGCTGGATCGGGTAGGTCAGCGGGTCTTCGACCCAGCCGACGATCTCCACGCCGCTGGCCTGGATCTCGAACGACTGACCCTTGCCCTGCGACTTCACCAGCACGCCCTTGGCGATCAGCGAGCAACCGCTGGTCAGGCGCTTGATCTCGTCGAAGTTGGGCAGGGTGTCGTTGGCCACCACCTGGATCGGAGCGAAGCAGGAGCCATCGGTCACGTTGATGAAGGCCAGTCCGGCAGATCCGCGCAGCGTGCGCACCCACCCCCGTACCGTGACTTCGCCGCCTTCCGGGAGTTTTCCCGCAAGCGCATGTTCAACGCTGACCACCGTCATGACTTGTCCTCGCCGTAGCGACTTTGAATGGTCTGCGAGTTTACTGGCTGCGGGCGCGCTGGCGCGAGCATCTGAACCGCTTGCGGATGGTTGCGCTTGTCCAAGGCCGGACATGGCCCCATCTGGGGAACACGTCGTCGCAGCGGGTGCAGCCCCGGTGATTGCAGCCTCGCTATACTTGCCACCATCGTTTCCGGAGCACCCCCCATGGCCATCAGCCTCACCCCCGCCGCGCTGGAGCGCGTGCAGCGTTTCGTGCAGCAGACCCCGGGGACGCTGGGTCTGCGCTTTGGCGTGACCAAGACCGGTTGCTCGGGCTGGGGCCATGTCACCGACCTGGCGCGCGAGAAACGTGACGATGACGCGGTGTTCGAGCAGGAGGGCGTGCGCATCTTCGTCGACCCGGTCAGCCTGCCGCTGGTCGATGGCACCTGCATCGATTTCGGCAAGCACGGCCTGAGCGAGACCTTCACCTTCCGCAATCCCAACGCGACTGCCGAGTGCGGCTGCGGGGAGAGCTTTACGACCGAAGCCGAGCATCGCTGAGCTCGCTGGTGCGCGCTATTCCTTCTTCCACCGGGAGAAGGTGCCCTGACGGCGGATGAGGGGGCGGGCGAAGCCTCGCGCGATTAGACGTCACCGGTGGCTTCGCCGCGGACCCTCACCCCAACCCCCGCTCCGCGCCCCGGCCCGCGCTTGCGGCGCGGGCGCTCCAAGGCACGCGCGCCAGTGGCGCGCCGGCGGTGCCTTATCGCCCCGGTGGGAGACGGGCTCAAGCAGTCGCTGCGCAGATGTCCTGTCCGTGGGCTCGCCCGCTGGCTCGGCCAGGTTGCGGCTAAGCGCCTGAACTGCCATACTTTCCTGCTTCCTGCCCGGTTCCGGGCGGGAATCCTTGCTCCACCGGCCGCCTTGCGCGGGTCACCGGGGAGCTGTCCGGCCCACGTGGCCACATCCGAAAGGTAATACAACATGAGTCGTCATTACGAAGTCGTGTTCCTGGTCCACCCGGATCAGAGCGAGCAGGTCCCGGCCATGATCGAGCGCTACAAGTCGCTGATCGAGGGCGGTAACGGCACCATCCACCGTCTGGAAGACTGGGGCCGTCGTCAGCTGGCCTACCCGATCCAGAACCTGGTGAAGGCGCACTACGTGCTGCTCAACATCGAAGTCGACCAGGCCGTGCTGAGCGAGCTGGTGGAAAGCTTCCGCTTCAACGATGCGGTGCTGCGTCACCTGGTCGTCAAGCGCGATGGCCCGGACACTGAGCAGTCGCTGATCATGAAGAGCAAGGACGAGAAGGGCGACAAGCCCGAGCGTAGCGAGCGTCGTCGTCGTGATGACGATGAGGGCGATGCTGCACCTGCCGCCACCGATACCGACGGCGACAACGCCGAAGCCGCCTAAGGAGCGCTGTCATGTCCAAGTTCTTCCGTCGTCGCAAGTTCTGCAAGTTCACCGCCGAGGGCGTGAAAGAGATCGATTACAAAGATCTCAACACCCTGCGTCAGTACCTCACCGAGAACGGCAAGATCGTGCCGAGCCGCGTGACCGGTACCAAGTCCAAGTACCAGCGTCAGCTGGCCACGGCCGTCAAGCGCTCGCGTTTCCTGGCGCTGATCCCGTACACGGACAATCACGACGTTTAATCCGAGTCGTTGATGTGAGTTCCTCACAAGAGCCCGCACGGTTGTATGTGAGTCCCTCACAAGAGCCCGCACATCCATGTGCGGGTTATTAAAAATATAGAGGCCGGTCATTCGAGATGCGGTGTTGATCGTGCTCTTGCGATTCCCAAATCCCGATTCCCGAATCCCGTCTTTTCGGACAGCAAACGTTGCGTCGGCCAAAGTGCCGGCGCTAACGAATAACGGAGCACCACCATGGATCTGATTCTTCTGCAGAAAGTGACCAACCTCGGCGGCCTGGGCGACAAGGTCAGCGTCAAGCCGGGTTACGGCCGCAATTTCCTCGTGCCGCAGGGCAAGGCCGTTCCGGCCACCGCTGCCAACGTTGAAGCGTTTGAAGCCAAGCGTGCCGATTACGAAGCCAAGGCCAACACCATCCTGGCCGACGCACAGAGCCGCGCCGGCAAGTTCGAAGGCGCCAGCGTCACCATCGGCGCGCATGCGTCGACCGAAGGCAAGCTGTATGGCTCGGTCGGCCCGCGCGACATCGCCGAGGCGTTCACCGCCGCCGGCCTGCCGCTGGAAAAGAGCGAAGTGATCCTGGGCGAAGGCGCATTCCGCAATGTCGGCGAGTACGACGTTGTGCTGCACCTGCATGCTGATGTGGAAACCTCGGTCAAGGTCATCGTCGAATCCGACGCCTGATCCACGCTGCATGCTGTACCCGAAGGGCGCCTGGTTAGGCGCCCTTCGTCTTTCTGCGGCCACGCCAGCGATGCCAGGGCCGCTATACTCATGCTCCATTGCCGGTTCCACGGCCCATAGATCTTGTGGATCAAGGGCTTAGGGGGCGGCTTCACAGGAAAAAGCGCCTGCCGGCCCCGCCCGTGCGGTGCCCGGAACCTTCAGTCCCATGCGCCTGTCCACGATCAAACTGTCCGGTTTCAAGTCGTTCGTCGACCCGACCACGTTGCACCTGCCCACCAACATGACCGGTATCGTCGGTCCCAACGGCTGCGGCAAGTCCAACATCATCGACGCGGTGCGCTGGGTGATGGGCGAAAGTTCGGCCAGCCGCCTGCGTGGCGACTCGCTGACCGACGTGATCTTCTCCGGCTCCTCGGCGCGCAAGCCGGTGTCGCAGGCGACGGTGGAGCTGATCTTCGACAATTCCGATCACACCATCAGCGGCGAGTTCGCCTCGTTCAACGAGATCTCGGTCAAGCGCCTGGTCAGCCGCGACGGCAACAGCGCCTACTATCTCAACGGCACCAAGTGCCGGCGCCGCGACATCACCGACCTGTTCCTGGGCACCGGCCTGGGGCCGCGCAGCTACTCGATCATCGAGCAGGGCATGATCAGCCAGATCATCGAGGCGCGCCCGGAAGACCTGCGCGTGTACCTGGAAGAAGCCGCCGGCATTTCCAAGTACAAGGAGCGCCGCAAGGAAACCGAAACGCGCATCCGGCACACCCGCGAGAACCTCGATCGCCTGGGCGACCTGCGCGAAGAGATTACCAAGCAACTGGCGCATCTGCAGCGCCAGGCGCGCCAGGCCGAGCAGTATCAGGCCTTGCAGGAAGAGCGCCGGGTCAAGGACGCCGAGTGGAAGGCGCTGGAGTACCGCGGCCTGGATGGTCGGCTGCAGGGCCTGCGCGAAAAACTGAATCAGGAAGAGACCCGGCTGCAGCAATTGATCGCCGAACAGCGCGATGCCGAGGCGCGGATCGAAACCGGGCGCGCGCGTCGCGAGGAAGCCGCCGAAGCGGTGGCCAAGGCGCAGGCGGATGTCTATCAGGTCGGTGGCGCACTGGCGCGCATCGAGCAGCAGATCCAGCATCAGCGCGAACTCTCGCATCGCCTGCACAAGGCGCGCGACGAGGCGCAGAGCCAGTTGCAGGAGCTGACCCAGCACATCAGCGGCGATTCGGCCAGGCTGGCGGTGTTGCGCGAGGCGGTGGACGCTGCCGAACCGCAACTGGAACAGCTGCGCGAAGACCACGAATTCCGCCAGGAGTCGCTACGCGAGGCCGAAGCGCGTCTGGCCGACTGGCAGCAGCGCTGGGAAACCCATAACCGCGACACCGGCGAAGCCTCGCGTGCCGGCGAAGTGGAGCGCACGCGCGTCGATTATCTCGATCGCCAGTCGCTGGAGGCCGAGCGCCGCCGCGAAGCGCTGGTCAACGAGCGCGCCGGGCTGGACCTGGATGCGCTGGCCGAGGCGTTCGAGCAGATCGAGCTGCGCCACGAAACCCAGAAGACCTCGCTGGACGGGCTAACCGAGCAGGTCGAAGCGCGCAAGCACGCGCTCGGCGGGCTGCAGGAACAACAGCGCGCCAGCCAGGGCGAACTGGCCGACGTGCGCAAGCAGGCGCAGGCCGCGCGTGGTCGGCTGTCGTCGCTGGAAACCCTGCAGCAGGCCGCACTCGGCCAGGAGCAGGGCGCCGCAGTGGCGTGGCTGAAGTCGCGCGGGCTGGATTCTGCCGCACGTGTCGGCGAGCGCATCACGGTCGAAAGCGGCTGGGAAAACGCGGTGGAAGGCGCGTTGGGGCAGTTGATCGAAGGCGTGCTGGTGGATGCGCCGGAACAACTGGTCGATGCGCTGGGCGAATTGGGCGAGGGCCGCATCGCGCTGGTGTCCGGTGCCAGCGACAACGCGAGCTTCGCGCCGACCTCGCTGGCGGCCAAGGTGCAGGGGCCGATCGCGATCCGTCGCCTGCTCGCGCGCCTGCACGCGGCCGAGGATCTGGAGGCCGCGCGCACGCTGCAGCGCAGCCTGCCCGAAGGCGATTCGGTCATCACCCGCAGCGGCGAGCGGCTGGGCGAGGGCTGGGTGCGGGTGTCGCGCTCCGGTGCCGCCAAGCAGGGCGCCCTGCTGCGCGAGCGCGAGATTCAGGAGCTGCGTGCGCAGATCGAAACGCTGCAGGAGCGCGAGGCCGAACTCGAGCAGCGCCTGGGCAGCTTCCGCGAGCAATTGCTGGCGGCCGAACAGCAACGCGAAGATGCGCAGCGCCAGTTGTACATGGCGCACCGCAGCGTGTCCGAGCTGGCCGGCCAGCTGCAGAGTCAGCAGGGCAAGGTCGATGCCGCGCGCACGCGCATCGAACGCATCGAAAACGAATTGTCGCAGCTGCTGGAAACACTGGACACCAGCCGCGAGCAGGCACGCGAGGCACGCGCCAAGCTCGAAGACGCGGTGACCCTGATGGGCGACCTGCAAGGCACGCGCGAGGCGCTGGAGAACGAACGCCGTCAGCTCACCGATGCGCGCGATCAGGCCCGCGATGCCGCACGTGGCGTGCGCGATGCGATGCATGCATTGGCACTGACGCTGGAATCGCAACGCACACAGATCACCTCGCTGAGCCAGACGCTGGAGCGCATGGACAGCCAGCGCGGCCAGCTCGATACGCGCCTGGAGGACCTGGTCGCCCAGCTCAGCGACGGCGATTCGCCGGTGGAAACGCTGGAGCACGAGCACCAGGCCGCGTTGAGTGAGCGTGTGCGCACCGAGCGCGTGCTGAGCGAAGCGCGCACCATGCTGGAGAGCATCGATGGCGAGCTGCGCAGCTACGAGCAGACCCGCCAGCAGCGCGACGAACAGGCGCTGGCCCAGCGCGAGCGCATCTCCCAGCGCAAGCTCGATCAGCAGGCGTTGGTGCTCAGCGCAGAGCAATTGGAGGCCGCCGTGGTGAAAGCCGGCTTCGTGCTCGAGGACGTCGTCAATGGATTGCCGGAAGCCGCGAACGTGGCCGAGTGGGAAGCCGCAGTCGGCCAGATCGACGGCCGCATGCGGCGGCTGGAACCGGTCAACCTGGCCGCGATCCAGGAGTACGGCGAAGCGGCGCAGCGCTCGGAATATCTGGACGCGCAGAATCTGGATCTCAACACCGCACTGGAGACGCTGGAAGAGGCGATCCGCAAGATCGACCGCGAAACCCGCGGCCGCTTCAAGGACACCTTCGACCGGGTCAATTCCGGGGTCCAGGCGCTGTATCCGCGCCTGTTCGGCGGTGGCCACGCGTATCTGGAGCTCACCGGCGAAGACCTGCTCGATACCGGGGTGACCATCATGGCGCGCCCGCCGGGCAAGCGCGTGTCCAGCATCTCGCTGCTGTCCGGTGGCGAGAAGGCGATGACCGCGGTGGCGCTGGTGTTTGCGATCTTCCAGCTCAATCCCGCGCCGTTCTGCCTGCTCGACGAGGTGGACGCGCCGCTGGACGAAGCCAATGTCGGCCGCCTGGCCAACATGGTGCGGGAAATGAGCGAGAAGGTGCAGTTCCTGTTCGTCAGCCACAACAAGGCCACGATGGAGGCTGCGCGCCAGCTCTCCGGCGTGACCATGCGCGAGCCGGGCGTCAGTCGCCTGGTCAGCGTGGACCTGGAAGAGGCCGCACGTTTGGCGGGTGCGGCATGACGTGCCATGCTTGTCGGAATATCGACACCTGTCACTCTTATGCGGAGGCACGCTGAATGTCCGACATGGCCATGATCCGGATCGGGATCCTGATCGCTGGACTGCTGCTGGTCGCGGCCATCTTCCTGTTTGGTCGCCCGAAAAAATCGCCGCAAGGGCGTCGGGTCGACAAGGACGACGGGCAACCGCGCGAGCGCCGCGAGCCGGTGATCTCCAGCGAGCCTGGCGTGGAGGGCGACCCGTTCGAGCGCAATGAAGGCGCCGAGCAAAGCGAACTGAACCTGGACGATGCCGATACGGCCGGCGGCAACGATGTCGGCAAGCGGCCCAACCAGGATTTCGACAAGATCGTCTCGCTGTTCGTGGCCGCCAAGGCCGGCCAGGTGCTGCGCGGCGAAGATGTGGTGGTCGCTGCGGAGAAGACCGGGCTGGTGTTCGGTCACATGAATGTCTTCCACCGTTTGGTGGAGGGGCACCCGGAGCGCGGGCCGATCTTCAGCATGGCCAGCATCCTCAAGCCCGGCAGCTTCGACATGGCCAACATCCGCGAGATGCAGACCCCGGCGATTGCGTTCTTCCTCACCTTGCCGGCGCCGATGACCGCGCTGGATGCCTGGGAAAAGATGCTGCCGACCGTGCAGCGCATGGCCGAACTGCTCGACGGCGTGGTGCTGGACGACAGCCGCAATGCGCTGGGCCGCCAGCGCGTGGCGCATATCCGCGACGAACTGCGCGCCTACGATCGCCAGCACCAGGCACCGCCGCTGACCAAGTCGCCGCGCTGGTGAGTGCGTATTGCTTTTAAGTGCGCGCTGCTGGTGATGTGCGTGGGTGGTGATTGCGCACCGCTGGTGATCGAGCGTCGCTGAGTCAGTGATTACGAGCCGTTGACCGTGAGCCATCCCGACCGCGAGTCATCCATACGCAGTCTGAGTCGCGACCTGCCGCAGGACGCGTTCTAGCGTGAGGTGAACGATGTGGAGCTTGCAGGGCGCGCTGGCGGTGCTGATGTTGCTGGCGGTGTGGGCCATCCTGGCCGCACCGCTGCTATGGATGGTGTCGCGGATTGCGCTGCGTTTGCGCAAAGGCGCGTCGACAAGCCCACGTCGCGCGCAATGGAGCTCGATCGGGTTTGCTGTTGCGGTGACGCTGCTGGTTGCGCCAGTGCCAACGCCTATCGTCACTGTCTTCCTGCCGCATGCGATCGCGCTATTGGATGCCAGCTACTACGCGCGCATCTTTCAGGGCCCGCCGATGCTGCGCCAGCTCCTGGTGTGGATTGCGGTGTCGATGGCGCTGACGTTTGCGCTCAGCTACGTGTGGATCCGGCGCATGTTGCGTCCGAATGCTGCCGCGCCGCTTCCAGCTCCCACGCGATAGGAAATCAAAGCCCCTCTCCGGCGGGAGAGGGGTTGAGGTGAGGGTACGGAGGCGAAGCAGTGCAGCAGTCGGTGATTCAGGTCTGATGGCGCGTGGCGACGCGTTTGTCATTACAGGTGATGGTAGATCTCTTAGGCGCACCCTCATCCGCCCTTTCGGGGCACCTTCTCCCGAGAGGGGAAGTGATGGCCACTCTGTGCTTGGCGATCAGCGCTTGGCCTTGGTAAAGGCCTCGCGAAAGCGCAGCATCTCCGCTTCGGTGCCGACGCTCACACGCACACGCTTGGGCCAGATCGGCCAGCTGCGGCCGACGATGACGCCCTGTTTCTGCATCGAGTCGGCGAACACGCCGGCGTCGCGCTTGACGTCGAGCAGGAAGCAATTGGCCTGCGTGGGCAGGCAGGTGTAGCCCTTGCTCTTGAGCCAGGCGATGGTGTCGTCGCGCACGCGGGCGTTCTCCGCGCGGCGGGTCTGCACCAGTTGCGGGTCGCGCAGGCTGGCGATGCCGGCGGCCATTGCCGGTACCGACAACGGATTGCTGCCCAGGCTGGCGAGCTTGGTCTGCAGCCCCGGCGGCGCCAGCGCGGCGCCCAGGCGCAGGCCGGCCATGCCGTAGAGCTTGGAGAAGCTGCGCAGCACGATCAGGTCCTGGCGCTGACGCACCAGGTCCGCCATGGACGGCTCGTTGCTGTAGTGGATATACGCCTCGTCCACCACCAGCACCGCGCTGGCCGGCTTGTTGGCCAGCAGCCACTCGATATCGGCGCGCGGGGTGATGGCGCCGCTGGCGTTGCCGGGGTTGCACAGGTAGATCAGGCCGGCGGACGGGTCGGCCTTGGCCATCGCCTTGACGTCGTGCGCGCCATCGGCCCGCAGCGGCACCTTGCGTACCGGCACGCCGCGGGCGGTGGCGCTGTCGATGATCGGGTCGAAGCTCGGGTCGGCCACCACCAGCCCGGCACGTGCCGAGGTGAACAGGCTGCCGGCACGAAGCAGTGCGTCCCTGGAACCAGGAAAGAAGGCCAGATGGTCGCCGGGCAGTTGCAGCTCGCCGGTCATCAGGTTGCGCAGGTCCTGCTCCATCTCGAACTGATAGCGGCCTGCGCGTGCCAGCGAACGCGTTGCCGCGTCCACTGCGGCGGGCGAGGGGCCGAGCGGATGCTCGTTGAGATTGAGAAACACCGCGCCCGTTGCCGGCGCCACACCGGGCTTGGCCGGCGCAGCGGCACGCTTGCGGGCTGCCTCGGCCGCGGGTGCCAGTCCCAGTGCGGAGATCGCCACGCCAACGCTGGCAAGGCTGAGAAACGAACGGCGCGAGACGGGCAACGGCACGGTGAGCTCCAGGCGAGCAGGCAAAGAGGGCGCCACGCTAGCGGGTTTGTGCCTGTCTGCCTATCGGGAAATCGCTGCCGGGCTCGCTGTCGCGCGGTTTGGTCGGCGGTCGGGCAGCACTTGCACACCGGCACGGCCCGTTAGAATGGGCGGCCCAGAGCCAGCCCAGCGATCGTATGACTGTCAGCCCGGATCCCGCTCAGCGCATCGACGCCCTGCGTCATCGTATCGAGGACGCCAACTACCGCTATCACGTGCTCGACGAGCCGCAGATGGCCGACGTCGACTACGACCGCCTGATGCGTGAACTGGAAGCCCTGGAGGCTGCGCACCCGGAGCTGGCCAGCGCCGATTCGCCGACCCAGCGCGTCGGCCACCTGGCCGCGTCGCGCTTTGCCGAGGTGCGGCATGCCCTGCCGATGCTGTCGTTGGGCAATGCCTTCAGCGACGAGGAAGTGACCGAGTTCGTACGGCGGATCAGCGAGCGGCTGGAGGTGAAGCAGCCGCTGTTCTCGGCCGAGCCCAAGCTCGATGGCCTGGCGATCAGCCTGCGCTACGAAAACGGCGAGTTCGTGCAGGGCGCAACGCGGGGCGACGGCGCCACCGGTGAGGATGTCAGCGCCAATCTGCGCACTGTCAAGGCGATTCCGCTGCGCCTGCGTGGCGAAGGCTGGCCGCAGGTACTGGAGGTGCGCGGCGAGGTGTACATGCCGCGCGCCGCCTTCGAGACCTACAACGCGCAGATGCGCCTGCAGGGCGGCAAGGTGCTGGCCAATCCGCGCAATGGCGCTGCCGGTTCGCTGCGTCAGCTGGATGCGCGCATCACTGCGCAGCGCCCGTTGAGTTTCTTTGCGTATGGCGTGGGCGAAGTGAGTGAAGGTGCGTTGCCGCAGACGCATTCGGCGATCCTGGCGCAGTTGCGCGCATGGGGTTTCCCGGTCAGCGCCCTGGTCGAGGTGGTGCAGGGTAGCGACGGCCTGTTGGCGTACTACCAACGCATCGGTGAGGCGCGCGACGGCTTGCCCTTCGATATCGACGGCGTGGTCTACAAGCTCGACGATCTGGCCGGGCAGCGCGAGATGGGATTTGTCTCGCGCGCGCCGCGCTGGGCGATCGCGCACAAGTTCCCGGCGCAGGAGCAGTCCACCACGGTGGAGGCGATCGAGATCCAGATCGGCCGCACCGGTGCGGCCACGCCGGTGGCGCGGCTCAAGCCGGTGCACGTGGCCGGGGTGATCGTCACCAACGCCACGCTGCACAACGCCGACCAGATCGCGCGGCTGGATGTGCGCGTGGGCGATACGGTGATCGTGCGGCGTGCCGGCGATGTGATTCCCGAAGTGGCCGGCGTGGTTGCCGAGCAACGGCCGCCCGGCACCCAGCCATGGCAGATGCCCACGCACTGCCCGGTCTGCGGGTCGGAGATCGTGCGCGAGGAAGGCGAGGCGGTGTGGCGCTGCTCGGGCGAGCTGACCTGCCCGGCGCAGCGTAAGGAAGCGTTCCGGCATTTCGTCTCGCGCCGCGCGATGGATGTCGATGGCCTGGGCGAAAAATTCATCGAGGTGCTGGTCGACAGCGGCGTGGTGCAGGGCGTGGCCGATCTGTATCTGCTCAACGTGGACCAGCTGCTGCAATTGCGCATGATCAGCACCGCCGAAAGCCCGCACGCGTTCCTGCGCGAGGCGCGCGAGCATCTGGCCAGCGGTGCGTACGGCCAGCTGGAAAATACCGTGGTCGGCATCGGTGTGGACCTGGCCGGCGAGCGCGAGGCGCCGCACACCTGGCAGGCGGATCTGTTGCGCGCCGGGCTGCCGGCGTTCGACTGGAACCGCAAGAAGATCGCCACCAAATGGGCGGAAAACCTGATCGAGGCGATCGAGCAATCGCGCGATACCACGCTGGAGCGTTTCTTGTTTGCGCTCGGCATCGAGCATGTCGGCGAGAGCACCGCCAAGGCCTTGTCGGCGTGGTTCGGCGATCTGGAGTTGATCCGCCATCTGCCGTGGCCGCTGTTCAAGCGCGTGCCCGACATCGGTGGCGAGGTGGCGCGCTCGCTCGGGCACTTCTTCGACCAGCCCGGCAATCAGCAGGCCATCGACGACCTGCTGCAACGTGGCGTGCGCATCGGCGATGCGCATCCGCCATCACCTAAACTGCGCGAGGCGCTGAGCTTTGCCAGCGTGCTGCAGGACATGGATATCCCCAAGGTGACGCCGGTGCGTGCGCAGCAGCTGGCTGCCGCGGTGGCCTCCTTCGATGCGCTGCGCAGCGCCGGGTCCGATGCCTTGTTGCAGGCCGGCGTTCCCGCGCCGGTGATGGCGTCGCTGCTGCAATGGCTGGAGCGGCCGGAAAATGCGGCCTTGGCAAGCGCTGCGCAGCAGGCGATGGAAACGGTGCTGTCGCGTCTGCCCGACGCCGACGCGCTGCAAACCGGCCCGCTCGACGGCCAGACCGTGGTGATCACCGGGACCCTGGCCGCGCTCACCCGCGATGCGGCCAAGCAACGGCTGGAAGCGCTGGGTGCCAAGGTCGCCGGCAGCGTCTCCAAGAAAACCGCGTTTCTGGTGGCCGGCGAAGAAGCCGGCTCAAAGCTGGACAAGGCGCAGTCGCTGGGCGTGGAGATCTGGGACGAGGCGCGCTTGCTGGCCTTCCTCGGCGAGCACGGCCAGCAACCATGACCGCGACGCAGGTCGATCTGGACGCGTTGCGGTTGCGCGCGCGGCTCAACGCGCTGATCCGCGCTTTCTTCGCCGAGCGCGACGTGCTGGAAGTGGAGACGCCGGTGCTGTCGGAGGCCGGCAACACCGAGCCGAATATCGAGAGCTTCAGCACGCGCTTCAGCGGCCATGTCGATGCCGGCGCGCCGGTGCGCTGGTTGCGCACCTCGCCGGAATATCCGCTCAAGCGGCTGCTGGCAGCTGGGGTGGGCGATTGCTACGAGCTGGGGCGGGTGTTCCGCAATGGCGAGGCCGGCGGCCGCCACAATCCCGAGTTCAGCATGCTCGAGTGGTACCGGGTGGGTTGGGACGATCGCGCCCTGGCGCAGGAGACCGTTGAGTTGGTGCGCCGCGCGCTTGCGCTGGTCGGGCGCCAGGCGCAGGTGCAGGTGCTGAGCTATCGCGCGCTGTTCGTGCAGGCGCTGGGCATCGACCCGTTGCGCGATCCGATCGAAACGCTGCGCGCACCGCTACACGACATCGCCATCGATCCGGATGGCCTGACCCGCGACGACTGGCTGGATCTGCTGATGACCCATCGCCTCCAGCCGGGCTTTGCCAGCGACACGCTGACCGTAGTGCACGACTGGCCTGCCAGCCAGTGCGCGTTGGCGCGCATCCGCCCCGACGAGCCGCCGGTGGCCGAGCGCTTCGAGCTGTATCTGGGCGCTTACGAGGTCGCCAACGGGTACCACGAGCTCAACGATGCGCAGGAGCAGCGGGCGCGTTTCATGCGCGATAACGCGGTGCGTGCGGCGCGCGGGTTGCCGCAGCTGCCGGTGGATGAGCGGCTGCTGGCGGTGTTGTCGCAACTGCCCGATTGCGCGGGGGTGGCGGTCGGTGTGGACCGGCTGTTGATGGCCATGCGTGGCACCACGCAGATTGCCGATGTGCTGGCCTTCGCCTTCGCCCGCGCCTGACCCACGGCGGTACCCAGTGTCTGCGCGGCACCGGGCGCGCGCCCGGTGCCATCCCGCTGTCATCGCCACCGTATTGCTATCTTCACATCGATGATGCTCTCATCGTTGCGTCCACGGGGGCGCGGCGCAGAGTGTGTTTGGGTGAGGATTGTCGGCATGAAGTGGCTGATCAGCTTATGCGGTTTGTGGTGCTTGCCGCTGCTGATGCTGGCCGATGCGCGTGCAGCGGATCGCGCCGCCGGCGTGGTGCGCTGCGAGTCCAAGGACATGGCGCGCGTGCATTGTGCGATGGATACCGAGCACGGCGTCCAGCTGGTACGCCAGCTGTCCGAGACCAGTTGCATCCGTGGCAGCGAGTGGGACATCGAACGCGGTGGCGTCTGGGTCGAACAGGGCTGCCGTGCAGAGTTTGCGACCGCACGGGCGCTGAGCGCTCCGCAGATGCGCCGCGTGGTGCGCTGCGATTCCAACGGCGGCAAGGTGGTGTGCCCGGTGGTGCTGCGTGGTGCGCCGGTGCGCCTGCTGCGCCAGCGCTCGGTGTGGCCGTGCAAGGAAGGCCGCAGCTGGGGCGCGCGCCGTAACGAAATCTGGGTCTCGCGCGGCTGCGATGGCGAATTCGAGGTCGCTGCCGAGGACGGTTCCGGGTTCGTGGCCATGCCACGCATGGTGACCTGCGAATCGAAGAAGGGCGCGCGCCGCACCTGCGGGATCTCGGTGGAGCGCCAGGTGCGGGTAGGCCGGCAGATCTCCAAGAAGGAATGCGTGGAAGGCCAGACCTGGGGCTGGAGCCGCGACGGCGTGTGGGTCAACGACGGCTGCCGCGCCGAGTTCATCGTCGACTGATGGACTGACGAAACCGCTGCTCTCCATCGCATAGGTGGGCGTAGCCGGCGCCGTGGCCCCGTCAGCACGCGACCAGGCTGGTGAGGGTGTCTAGCCCTCAACCAGCTCTGCTTGGAACATCCAGACCACGCTGAAGCTCAAGCTCCCAGTTGTCTTGAGATGTGATTGAACGGGTTGCGGATGCGTCGGGTGTGGAGCGGGCGATCTGCGGGTTTTCTGCAGGGCCCTTGCCCGCCCACCATCGCGGGACACGCCGCGAGTACGTCCTTGTAGGCTCTTACGCGGCATCCATGCCGCGTAAGGTCCCGCGACGGTAGGCGGGCAAGGACCCGTCGGGGTGGTCGGTGTGCGTGGTGCAAGCTGGGCATGACGTGCGCTGGTTGGATCACTGTGCGTCGGCCAGTTTCTCTTTGCCTTGCCATTGCAAGCCGGGCAACTGAAAGGCGTTCAACACGCCACCTGCCAACTTCTCATCCGCCTCGCGCAGGCTGCGCAACGGGCTTCCAAGAAGCGGCCGGCCAACGTTCTGGCGCGGTGCGGGCACCGCGCACTCGACCAGCTCGGTTTGCGGCATCGCCGGCGGGCCGAGCGATGCGGCCACTGACTGGGCTGCCCGCGCGCCTTACAATGTCCGGATGAACGACAGCGCCCATATCGATTACGCCCGCTACGACCATATCCGCCCGCTGCTGTGGACGGGCGATGCCCTGGAACTGCTCGACCAGCGCAAGCTGCCCTTCGTGGTCGAGCATGTGCGTTGCGACACCAGCGATGCCGTGGCCGAGGCGATCCATTCGCTGGCCGTACGCGGCGCGCCGGCGATCGGCATTGCGGCCGGGTGGGGCGTGGTGCTGGCCGCGCGCGACGTCGCTGCCGACGACGGCAGTGCGGCCCTGCAGAAGCTCGAACCGGCGCTGTTGCGGCTCAATGCCGCGCGTCCGACCGCGGTCAACCTGGCCTGGGCGCTGATGCGCATGCGTCGCGTGCTGGGCGCTGCCGGCGCCGACTGGCGCGAGGTGATCGCGCGCGAGGCGCAGGCCATCGCCGATGAAGACCTGGCGGCCAACCGGCATATGGGCGCGCTGGGTGCGTCGTTGATCGAGACCGGCAGCGGCGTGTTGACCCATTGCAATACCGGTTCGCTGGCCACCGCCGGCTTTGGCACCGCGCTGGGCGTGATCCGTGCCGGCATGGCGCAGCAGCGCATCGCCAAGGTGTTTGCCGGCGAGACCCGGCCGTGGTTGCAGGGCGCGCGCCTGACCGTGTGGGAGCTGCAGCAGGACGGCATCGACGCGACCCTGATCGCCGATTCGGCCGCCGCGCATCTGATGAAGTCCGGGCTGGTGCAGTGGGTCATCGTCGGTGCCGACCGCATCTGCGCCAACGGCGATACCGCCAACAAGATCGGCACCTATCAGCTGGCGATCGCCGCGCGCCACCACGGCGTCAAGTTCATGGTGGTGGCACCGTCGTCCACGGTGGACATGGACACCGCCAGCGGCGATCAGATCGAGATCGAGCAGCGCGATCCGGGCGAATTGTTCGGGGTCGGCGGCGTGCGCACGGTGGCCGATGGCATCAACGCCTGGAACCCGGTGTTCGATGTCACCCCCGGCAGCCTGATCGATGCGATCGTCACCGAACGCGGGGTGATCGCGCAGCCGGACCTGGCGCGCATGCAGGCGGCGTTCGGCGGCTGAGGCCAGTGCGGCGCACTATCGCCGCATCGTCCCGTCAAAATCCTGCAAGTGCTTGTTTCTGGCCGGTAAACCGGCGGCATCGTGGTGCCCCTTCGTGATACAATCCGGGGCTTGAATCGATCGGCGGGAGCGTGGGGTCGGCAGCCTGTTGTCAGGGCGCCCCCGACGCGGCTTTCCGGCTCGCCCGCCACCTCACTTACGGAACCCGAATGGCAGAAACCGCCAAGGAAATCATCCAGGTCAATCTGGAAGACGAGATGCGCAAGAGCTATCTCGATTACGCGATGAGCGTGATCGTGGGCCGCGCACTCCCCGATGCCCGTGATGGCCTCAAACCCGTGCACCGCCGCGTCCTGTACGCCATGCACGAGCTGGGCGCACACAGCAACAAGGCCTACTTCAAGTCGGCGCGTATCGTCGGCGACGTCATCGGTAAATACCACCCGCACGGCGACCAGTCGGTGTACGACACGCTGGTGCGCATGGCGCAGCCGTTCTCGCTGCGCTACATGATGGTGGACGGCCAGGGTAACTTCGGTTCGGTCGATGGCGACTCCGCCGCGGCGATGCGTTACACCGAGTCGCGCATGTCGCGGCTGGCGCATGAGCTGATGGCCGACATCGACAAGGAAACCGTCGATTTCCAGCCCAATTACGACGAAAAGGAACAGGAACCGACGGTCATGCCGACCCGGTTCCCGAGCCTGCTGGTCAACGGCTCGGCCGGTATCGCGGTGGGCATGGCCACCAATATCCCGCCGCATAACCTGACCGAGGCGATCAACGCCTGCATCGCCTTGATCGACACGCCGGAGCTGGATGTCGAAGGCCTGATGGAATACATCCCCGGCCCGGATTTCCCCACCGCCGGCATCATCAACGGCACCGCCGGCATCGCTGCCGGTTACCGCACCGGCCGTGGCCGCGTGCGCATGCGCGCCAAGGCCGATGTGGAAGTGGCCGACAACGGCCGTGAAGCGATCATCGTCACCGAGATTCCGTATCAGGTGAACAAGGCGCGGCTGATCGAGAAGATCGCCGAGCTGGTCAAGGAAAAGAAGCTCGAAGGCATCAGCGAGCTGCGCGACGAGTCCGACAAGGACGGCATGCGCATCTACATCGAGGTCAAGCGCGGCGAGTCGGCCGAGGTTGTGCTCAACAACCTGTATCAGCAGACCCAGATGGAGTCGGTGTTCGGTATCAACATGGTGGCGCTGATCGACGGCCGTCCGCAGTTGATGAACCTCAAGCAGATGCTGCAGGCGTTCATCCGCCACCGCCGCGAAGTGGTCACCCGCCGCACCATCTTTGAACTGCGCAAGGCGCGTGCGCGTGCGCACGTGCTGGAAGGCCTGACCGTCGCGTTGGCCAACATCGACGAGATGATCGAGCTGATCAAGACCTCGGCCAACCCGCAGGAAGCGCGCGAGCGCATGCTGGCCAAGACCTGGGAACCGGGTCTGGTCGGTGCGCTGCTGGGCGCCGCCGGTGCCGAGGCCTCCAAGCCGGAAGATCTGGCGCCGGGCGTGGGCCTGGCCAATGGCTTCTATCAGCTCAGTGAAGTGCAGGCCTCGCAGATCCTGGAAATGCGCCTGCATCGCCTGACCGGGTTGGAGCAGGAAAAGCTGACCGACGAGTACAAGCAGTTGCTAGAGGTCATCCAGGGCCTGATCCGCATCCTGGAAAACCCCGACGTGCTGCTGCAGGTGATCCGCGACGAGCTGATCAACATCCGTGAGGAGTACGGCGACGAACGCCGCACCGAGATCCGTCACAGCGAAGAAGATCTGGACATCCTGGACCTGATTTCGCCGGAAGACGTGGTGGTGACGCTCTCGCATGCCGGCTATGCCAAGCGCCAGCCGGTCAGCGCGTATCGTGCGCAGCGCCGTGGTGGCCGTGGCCGGTCTGCGGCGGCGACCAAGGAAGAGGATTTCATCGACCAGCTGTGGCTGGTCAATACGCACGACACGCTGCTGACCTTCACCAGCAGCGGCAAGGTGTTCTGGCTGCCGGTGTACCAGTTGCCGGAGGCCGGCTCCAATGCGCGTGGCCGTCCGATCATCAATTGGATTCCGCTAGAACCCGGCGAGCGTGTGCAGGCGGTGCTGCCGGTGCGCGAATACGCCGACAACCGCTATGTGTTCTTTGCCACGCGCAACGGCACGGTCAAGAAGACCCCGCTGAGCGAATTCGCGTTCCGCCTGGCACGCGGCAAGATCGCGATCAACCTCGACGAGGGCGATGCGCTGGTCGGTGTGGCCTTGACCGATGGCGACCGCGACGTGTTGCTGTTCGCCTCCAACGGCAAGACCGTGCGCTTTGGCGAATCCACCGTGCGTTCGATGGGCCGTACCGCCACCGGCGTGCGCGGCATCCGTCTGACCAAGGGCGAAGAAGTGGTCAGCCTGATCGTGGCCGAGCGCGCCGGCGGCATCGAAGGCGATGTCGAGGACGAGGGTGTCGAGGACGTGGTGGAGAGCACGGACGGTGTCGAGGCGGAAGTGATCGACGTCGCCGAGAGCGACGACATGGCCTACATCCTCACCGCCACCGAGAACGGCTACGGCAAGCGCACCCCGCTGACCGAGTACCCGCGCAAGGGCCGCGGCACGCAGGGCGTGATCGGCATCCAGACCACCGAGCGCAACGGCAAGCTGGTGCGTGCGGTGCTGCTGGGCGCCACCGACGAAGTGCTGCTGATTTCCGATGGCGGTACGCTGGTGCGCACCCGCGGTTCGGAGATCTCGCGCGTGGGTCGCAATACCCAGGGCGTGACCTTGATCCGCTTGTCCAAGGGCGAAAAGCTGCAGGCGGTCGAACGCCTGGATGCCTCGCTGGATGAGGCCGAGGACGTGCTGGACGATGCAGCGGTTGCACCGGCAGCAAGTGCAGGCGACCTGCCACCGACCGAAGCGTGATCGCATCTGGCGAGCAACGCAGCTGAAGAAAAACGCCGGCGCACAGCCGGCGTTTTTTATTGCACGCGGTGACATCTGCAACGCAGTGTTTTTCGGCGGCGTTCGCAAAGAACGCGGTTTTTTCACCGCGGCGGGTCGAAGGTTGGGGGTGGTGCGGCGGCGTTGCGTCGCCGCAGATCGAAGAGGAACAACTGATGACGACATTGCATCGTCCTTCCCGTCGCGGCCACTGGGCGCTGGCGACGTTGGGAGGCGTGATTGGAGTGCTGGGCGCCGTGCTGCTGGCAGGCGGCGTGTGGCTGGCCGCGCTGGGCGGCTCCTGGTATTACGCGCCTGTGGGCGTGGCCTTGCTGATCGCCGGCGTATTGCTGTTTCGCGGTCGCAATGCGGGCGCGTGGTGGTTTGCCGCAGTGGTGGCGGCGACGTTGCCGTGGACGTGGTGGGAATCGGGCAGCGACTACTGGCGTTGGGTACCGCGGCTAGGCTTGATCGTCGGCTTGGCATTCGTGCTGGCGCTGCTGCTGCCTAAGCTGGAGCGCCCGGTGTCGCGTGCGATGTCGCGCAGCGTGGCCGGCGTTCTGGCGGCGGTGTTCGTGGTGGCCTTCGCGCTCGCCTTCGTGCCGTTTGGGGTGACCGAGGCCGATGGCGCGCTGGCACACGCCGCCGGCATGGCCGCGGGCCTGGTCAAGCGCAGCGCGTCTGCAGCGCCGGCCGCCGCCGACGGGCAGCCGGGCAATGCGCCTGCCGACGACGACTGGGCCGCATATGGACGCAGCCAGGCCGGGCAGCGCTATTCGCCGCTGCAGCAGATCAACCGCGACAACGTTGCGCAATTGAAGCAGGCCTGGGTCTTCCACACCGGCGACCTGCCGAGCAAGCGCTGGGGTGCGGAAACCACGCCGCTGAAGGTGGGCGACAGCCTGTATCTGTGTACTGCGCGCAATCAGGTGATCGCGCTGGATGCCGCCAGTGGCAAGGAGCGTTGGCGTTACGATCCCAAGGTCAAGGACGAGGCGATTCCGTATACGGCCGCCTGCCGTGGTGTGTCGTACTACCAGGTGCCGGTGGCGGCCAACGACGCCGCCGCAGCAGTGGCAGCGGAGGGGGCGCCGCTGTGCCGCACGCGCATCATCGAAGGCACGCTGGATGGCCGCCTGATCGCGCTGGATGCGCGTAGCGGCAAGCCGTGCACGGATTTCGGCAACAACGGCCAGGTCGACATCACCGTCGGCATGGGGCAGACGCCGCCGGGCTATGTGTCGATCAATTCGCCGCCCGCCATCGTGCGCGGGGTGGTGGTCACCGGCCATCAGGTGCTGGACGGGCAGAAGCGTTACGAGCCGTCCGGTGTGATCGAGGGCTTCGATGCGGTGACCGGCCAATTGCGCTGGGCCTGGGATATGACCCATCCGGACTGGAACGGCGCACCGCCGCCGGGCCAGACCTGGACGCGTGGCACGCCGAACATGTGGACCACCGCCGCGGCCGACGAACAGCTGGGCTATGTGTATCTGCCGATGGGCAACTCCACCGCCGATTACTGGAGCAGCTCGCGCACGCCGCAGGAGAATCGCTACGCGACCTCGCTGGTGGCGCTGGATGTCACCACCGGCAAGCCGGTGTGGAATTTCCAGACCACGCATATCGATGCGTGGGATTACGACCTGGGCTCGCAGCCGAGCCTGATCGACTTCCCCAAGAACGGCGTCAACGTGCCGGCAGTGTTGTTGCCGAGCAAGCAGGGCGAGTTGTACGTGCTGGATCGGCGTACCGGCAAGCCGCTGGTGGGCGTGGAAGAACGCGCAGTGCCAGGCGGTGGCGTGGAGCCGCAGATGCGTGCCAAGACGCAGCCGTTTTCGCTGTACCACACGCTGCGCAAGCCGGATCTGACCGAGCGCGACATGTGGGGGATGACGCCGATCGATCAGCTGGTCTGCCGTATCCAGTTCCGCAAGGCCAGCTACAAGGGCATCTACACGCCGCCGGAAGCCGACCGCCATTCGATCGAATACCCCGGCTACAACGGTGGTTCGGACTGGGGCAGCGTGTCGGTGGATCCGCAGCACGGCGTGATCGTGGCCAACTACAACGACATGCCCAACTACAACCTGCTGGTGCCGCGCGCCAAGGCCGACAAACTGGGCTGGGCACCGCGCGATGAAGCGCGCGGCGATGCAGGTGGCGCGGAAGGTGCGGGCGATCCGCAGGCCGGTACGCCGTATGCGATCAACGTCAACGCCGGCTGGCGCCTGCCGTTCACCAAGCTGCTGTGCAAGCAGCCGCCGTATGGCGGCATCCGTGCGATCGATCTGGCCAGCGGCAAGACCCTTTGGGACCGCCCGTTCGGCAGCGCACGCGGCAATGGTCCGTTCGGCATCCGCTCGGGTCTGCCGATCGAGATTGGCACGCCCAACAACGGCGGTTCGGTGGTGACGGCCAGTGGCTTGATCTTCATTGCCGCAGCCACCGACGACCTGATCCGCGCCATCGATCTGGCCACCGGCAAGGAGCTGTGGCATGCCAAGCTGCCGGCCGGCGGCCAGGCCAACCCGATGGTCTACGCCTACAACGGCCGCGAGTATCTGGTGATCATGGCCGGCGGGCACCACTTCATGGAAACGCCCGCAGGCGATGCCGTGGTGGCCTACGCGCTGCCGCAGCAGGCACCATGACGCAGGCAGGGACCAAGCTCGCCAACCAAGGCAAGCCGGCCATTCCCGAGGCCTGAAACGAAAAAGCGCACCCCAAGCGGTGCGCTTTTTTTATGGGCAATCGCATCACAGCACTCGCCAAACACCCTGCACCGAGTAGCGGTCAATTACCCGTTGACCTAACAGAACCCCGCACCCACGCTCTTGCGATT
Organism: Xanthomonas sp. LMG 8993; assembly: GCF_009835065.2. Classification (NCBI taxonomy): domain Bacteria; kingdom Pseudomonadati; phylum Pseudomonadota; class Gammaproteobacteria; order Lysobacterales; family Lysobacteraceae; genus Xanthomonas; species Xanthomonas sp. LMG 8993. The sequence goes on from NZ_QVIF02000001.1 coordinate 634,566, forward strand.
CCCGATTCCCGATTCCCGATTCCCGATTCCCGATTCCCGACTCACCCAACATTAGCCGCAACCGCATCCTCCATCACCGCATCGCGCACATCCTGCGCCAGCGTCGCCTTGACGATGATCGAACGGATGGCATCGGTGGCATCCGACAGCGGCACATCGCTGCTCAGGCGCTGGAAGGTGTCGCGGCTGTTGTAGCCAGACCCGTCCTTCAGATAGTGGTCGTACATCGACAGCAGATCCTGGCAGGCGGTGATCAGCGCCGCGACGTTGCCGCGCAACAGGGCATAGCCGATCTGGTCGAAGCTGTGCAGGCAATCGGCCAGCCAGTGCAGGTCGTAACGGGCGGTGGCCGGTTCCGGCGCAGTGTGGCCGCGGCTGTAGGCGCTGTAGCGGCGCAGGCTGCGTGCCACCCGTGCGACGTGCGCGAACAACGTGCCGATCTCGTTGGCGATATCCAGCCGCTGCACCATCACCATCGGAATCACCTGGCTGTCGGCAGCCGGCGCCTGTTCGGCGGCGGTTTGTTCCTGCTGCTCCAGCGATTGCTTGAGGACGGTGTAGCTGCGCTGCAGCGATTCCAGTTCCAGCAAGCTGGCGGCCGCACGCGCCTTCGCCTGCGAGAGCGCGGCCTGGTAGCGGGCAAGGCTGTCCTGGGTGCTGGCGAGCTGGCCGGATTCGGCGCGCAGCTGCCTGCCACGCACGAACGCCAGCACGGTGGCAATCAGCGCCCAGAGCGCGAATGCAGGCACCAGGTAGATCAAGATGCCCATGGAGAGTCCTCGAAACGTTGCATACCTTGTCGGCCCGCACGCGGCGGACTTGAGGGCAATCGCCGAGAATGTGATGGGCAACGATGTCCTCGCTTGCAACCCGAAGCCGGAAGCTTTCGCGCCCCCTGACCAAAGGCACGTGGCGGGCGGTATCCCGGCATGCTCGAATCAGCGCACTCGCCAGCCCGGAGCCTTGCATGCGCAGATGGATCGATCGCTGGCCGCCAACGCTGCGGCGCGTCCGCTCCGCCGGACTGATCTGGGTCGTGATGTGTGCCACCGTGCATGCCGCGCCAGCCGTGCCAGCCATGCCGTCATCGGCACCCGTGCAGGTGGATTACAGCGAGGCCACGGACCTGTTCAACCTGCTGGATAACCTGTCGGACTGGTTGCCGGGCTATACGGCGCCCGTGTATCGCAGCTATTTCGAAACCCATGGTGGGCTGGACCCGGCCGATCGTGCAGCACTTGTGGCCTACGCAGATTTCCGTCGGCGCACCTCGGGGCTGGCAAAGGACGACGATCTGGAGGTGCTCGACCGTGTGTTTGCGCCAGATGCCACCCGTGAGGTGGATCCTTTTTCCCGGCATTTCCTCGGGAATGCGGGATTCGAGGCCTCAGCGGACGCCGCCATTACCGAGCAGTCGGCAGACGACCAGGCGATGTTGCGCGCGTATTTTGCCCGCTTCGTTCCGCGCGCCAGGCGGCTGGTCGCCGTTGCACCGCGTTTCGAGCAACAGGCGCGCGAGCTGGGCGAAGAACTGTCCAACCCCGCCGTCTCGCGGTTGGCAGCGCAGATGCGGGCGTTCTTTGCAGTGCCGGAGCCTGCGGTATTCCAGGCAAGATTCGTCTGGTGGCCGGAGCCGGACACCACCCAGGCCAAGGTGCGCGGACGCACCATGCTGCTGTATTCGCAGCATGATGCGCGTGCCGGCACGGCCTCGATGGACTGGGCGCCGATCGTGTTGCATGAATTGAGTCACTACCTGTCTGCGGGGCAGCCATCGGCGCGCAAACGCATGCTCGCTGCCAACTTTGTGCGGCTGTGTCCGGGTGCGGCTACCTTGCGTAATCCGCTCAACGCGCTGGAAGAGCCGTTGGCGGTCTACTGGGGACAGTATCGCTTCGAGCAGGCGGTGCGCGGGCGTTTGCTGCCGCCGTCGTCGCAGTGGTATATCCAGGCGGACGCCGATCGCGCGGCGAAGGCGATCGCAGCGGCCTATCCCGCAAGCGGGGCGGCACCGGTGCTCGATGACAACGCATTGCTGGCCGCTGCTGCATCGGCCTGCAAGTAGACCGTGATGGAGCTGGAAGCCGCCGGCAGAACGCGGCGGATCGTCGTCGCCTGCTGCGGACGCTGCGCCCACAACCGGTGATGTCCGCGTGCTGCATGCCGACCGCATACGGCGTGCACGCGGTCGGCGAAACAGCCGGGGCCGAGAATCCTCAGCCGAGAATGCCGGGCAAATCCAGGCCTTTTTGCTTCGCGCAGTCGGTGGCGATGGCGTAGCCGGCATCGGCGTGGCGCATCACGCCGGTGGCCGGGTCGTTCCAGAGCACGCGCTCCAGGCGTCTGTCGGCTGCCTCGCTGCCGTCGCAGACGATGACCATGCCGGCGTGCTGCGAGAAGCCCATGCCGACGCCGCCGCCGTGATGCAGCGACACCCAGGTCGCACCGGACGCGGTGTTGAGCAGGGCATTGAGCAGCGGCCAGTCGGAGACCGCATCCGAGCCGTCGGCCATGGCCTCGGTTTCGCGGTTGGGCGAGGCGACGCTGCCCGAATCCAGATGATCGCGGCCGATCACCACCGGCGCCTTCAATTCACCGCTGCGCACCATCGCATTGAAGGCCAGGCCGAGCCGATGGCGGTCGCCCAGACCGACCCAGCAGATCCGTGCAGGCAGGCCCTGGAAGGCGATCTTTTCGGCAGCCATGTCCAGCCAGCGATGCAGATGCGCATCGTCGGGAATGAGCTCCTTGACCTTGGCATCGGTCTTGGCGATGTCGTCCGGATCGCCACTGAGCGCGACCCAGCGAAACGGACCGATACCGCGGCAGAACAGCGGCCGGATGTAGGCGGGCACGAAGCCGGGGAAGTCGAACGCATTGTCGACGCCTGCTTCCAGCGCCATCTGGCGCAGGTTGTTGCCGTAATCGACGGTGGGCACGCCGAGTGCGTGGAAGGTGAGCATGGCGCGGATGTGGTTGGCCATCGAGTCGCGCGCGGCCGCTTCCACTTCTTTCGGTGCGCTCACGCGTTTCGCGTCCCATTCCTCCACCGTCCAGCCCTGCGGCAGGTAGCCGTTGATCGGGTCGTGCGCGGAGGTCTGGTCGGTCAGCAGGTCCGGCTTGACCCCGCGTAGCAGCAGCTCGTCCAGCACGTCTGCGACATTGCCGAGCAGGCCGACCGACAGCGGCTTCTTCGCCGTGCACGATTCCTCGATCAGGCGCAGCGCTTCGTCCAGGTCGTCGGTCCAGGTGTCCAGGTAGCCGGTGCGCAGGCGCATGTCGATGCTGGAACGGCGGCATTCCACCGCCAGGCACGAGGCGCCGGCCATTACCGCGGCCAGCGGCTGCGCGCCGCCCATGCCGCCCAGGCCACCGGTAAACAGCCACTTGCCGGCCAGGCTGCCGCCGTAATGCTGGCGGCCCATTTCCACGAAGGTTTCGTAGGTGCCTTGCACGATGCCCTGCGCGCCGATGTAGATCCAGCTGCCGGCGGTCATCTGGCCGTACATCGCCAGGCCCTTGCGATCGAGTTCGTTGAAATGCTCCCAGCTGGCCCAGCGCGGCACCAGGTTGGAGTTGGCGATCAGCACGCGCGGCGCATCGGCATGCGTGCGGAACACCCCGACCGGCTTGCCGGACTGCACCAGCAGGGTCTGGTCGTCGTCCAGGCGCGTTAGCGCGGCGACGATCGCATCGAAGGATTCCCAGTCGCGCGCGGCGCGGCCGATCCCGCCATAGACCACCAGTTCCTGCGGGCGCTCGGCCACGTCCGGGTCCAGGTTGTTCATCAGCATGCGCAGCGGCGCTTCGGTGAGCCAGCTTTTTGCGGTGAGCGTGGTGCCGGTGGCGGCGCGGATGACGCGGGTTGCATCGTGACGGGTCATGCCGGTTTCCTTGCAATCAACGGTGCGCCGCAGGCGGCGTGGTGGCGGAGGAGTGAGCGGTGGTATTGGCAAACTGCAGGCAGGCCAGCAGCACGTGACGCAGCACCGCGCGTAGTGCGACCGCATGCGCGGGGAGCCAGGGCGTGGGCCAGTTCTGCGGGGTGATGGTGTCCGGCTCGCGCATGTAGCCGCGGCACGCCAGCTCCATCTGCAGCGTATGCACGCCATGCCCGGGCTGCGCGTAATGGCGGGTGATCCAGCCGCCCTTGAAGCGCCCGTTGCGCACGGTGCTCGAGCCGCTGCTGCGGCATAGCTGCTCCACGGCATCGGCCAGGGCCGGATCGCAACTGCGGTCGTCGTTGCTGCCGATGTTGAACTGCGGCAGCTCGCCATCGAACAGATGCGGAATATGCGAGCGGATCGAATGCGCGTCGTAGACCACGATGCTGGCGTGCTGCGTGCGCAGGCGCGCGATCTCGGCAGCGAGCGCAGCGTGATAAGGGTCGAACCACTGCGTGCGGCGCCAGGCGATCTGCGCTTGGTCGGGTTCGGCGCCGTCGGCATACAGCGGCTGGTTGTCGAAGGTGGTCAGCGGACACAGGCCGGTGGTGTTCTGGCCCGGGTACAGGGACGCTCCGCTGGGGTCGCGGTTGACGTCGATCACCGAGCGCGAGATCGCGGTGCGCACGGTGGTGGCGCCGAGCGATTGCGCGAAGTCGTACAGCTGATGCACCCACCAATCGGCATCGCGGCGTGCCAGCCAGGGCGAGACGAACTGGTCGACCATCTCCTCGGGCAGCTCGGTGCCGGTATGCGGGAAGCTGAGGATCAGCGGCGCATCGCCGCGGTGGATCTCGAGCCAGGGCAGGGCGCTCATCGCGGTGCGCCTTGTGCTGGTGCGATCGTCAAGGCGCGACGATGTCGCGCCTGCGTCCGGCCGGCGCGCACCACGGCCTGACGCGCAAGCAGTCCGCGCGCGCGTATCGGCCGCAGTGCATGGTCGTCGCGCAGATGCGCGCTCGGCGGTGACGCGAGACCTTGCGCGTGCGGACACCACGCTGCCGAGGTCATTCCAGCAGCTGCGACGTGGCGCGTCATGCGTGCTGCTCCACGCCTGGCAAGGCAATGGCGACCGCCTGCGCGAGCGCGCCCGAACGCACCAACGCACTGGCCGCCAGCATGTCGGGATGGAAATAGCGGTCGTCCTGCAGGGTCGGCACCTGCGCGCGCAGCAGGGCGCGCGCGGCTTCCAGCGCGGCGCTGGAGCGCAGCGGCGCATGGAAGTCGCAGCCTTGCACGGCCGCCAGCAATTCGATGCCGATCACGTGCGCGGCGTTCTCGGCCATCGCCAGCAGACGCCGCGCGCCATGCGCGGCCATCGACACATGATCTTCCTGATTGGCCGAGGTCGGAATCGAATCGACACTGGCCGGATACGCGCGTTGCTTGTTTTCCGACACCAGGGCCGCAGCGGTGACCTGCGGAATCATGAAGCCGGAATTCAGGCCCGGGCGCGGGGTGAGGAACGCCGGCAGGCCCGACAAGGCCGGGTCGACCAGCATCGCGGTGCGGCGTTCGCTGATCGAGCCGATTTCGCAGACCGCCATCGCCAGCATGTCGGCTGCGAAGGCCACCGGCTCGGCGTGGAAGTTGCCGCCGGACAAGGCCTCGCCGGTATCGCTGAACACCAGCGGGTTATCCGAGACACCATTGGCCTCAATCTCCAGCGTGCGTGCGGCCTGACGCATGATGTCCAGCGCCGCGCCCATCACCTGCGGCTGGCAGCGCAGGCAGTACGGATCCTGCACGCGCACATCGCCGAGCCGGTGCGATTCGCGGATGCTCGAATCGGCCATCAGCGCGCGCAGCGCGGCAGCGGTGGCGATCTGCCCCGGCTGGCCACGCAAGGCATGGATGCGCGCATCGAACGGCGTGTCCGAGCCCTTGGCCGCTTCCACCGACAGCGCGCCGGTGACCAACGCGGCCTGCAACACGGTTTCGATCTCGAACAGGCCGGCCAAGGCGCAGGCGGTGGAGAACTGGGTGCCGTTGAGCAGCGCCAGGCCTTCCTTGGCGCCCAGCACGCGCGGCTGCAGCTGCGCCTGCGCCAGCGCGTCGGCGGCAGGCAGGCGTTGCCCGCCGACGAAGGCTTCGCCGACGCCGATCATCACCGCGGCCAGGTGCGAAAGCGGTGCCAGATCGCCGGAGGCACCGACCGAGCCCTGGCACGGCACCACCGGTGTGATGCCCAGGCGCAGCATCGCGTCCAGCAATGCCAGCGTCTGCGGCTGTACCCCGGAAGCACCCTGGGCCAGGCTGGTGAGCTTGAGCGCCATCATCAGCCGCACCACCGGCACCGGCGTGGGCTCGCCGACGCCGGCGGCGTGCGAGAGCACGATATTGCGCTGCAGGGTCTGCAGGTCCTCGCGTTCGATGCGCACGCTGGCCAGCTTGCCGAAGCCGGTATTGACCCCATACACCGGCTCGCCGCGCGCCACGATGGCCTCCACCGTCTGCGCGCTGCGCAGCACCGCGGCCGCGCAGGCGTCGTCCAGCACGACGTCGGCGCCGCGATACAGCGCACGCCACTGCGCCAGCGTGACCTGGCCGGGCTGCAAGACAATAGAAGCACTCATGACGACTCCGGATTCAGCAGGAATGCCCGCGCCAGACGCGGGCATGAAGAGGGTTGAAGCCCATGCGGTAGACCAGGTCGGCCGGCGCATCGATGTCCCAGATCGCCAGGTCGCAGTGCAGGCCGGCGCGCAGCCGGCCCAGTCGCTCGCCGCGCCCGAGTGCGCGTGCGGCTTCGCGGGTGAACCCGGCGATGCACTCGTCCACGGTCATGCGGAACAGCGTGGCGGCCATGTTCATCGCCAGCAGCGGGCTGGTCAGCGGCGAGGTGCCCGGGTTGCAGTCGGTGGCCAAGGCCAGCGGCACGCCGGCGGCGCGCAACGCCGCGATCGGCGGCAGCTGGGTGTCGCGGGTGAAATAGAACGCGCCCGGCAACAGCACCGCGACGGTGCCGGCGCCGGCCATCGCCGCAATGCCGGCGTCATCCAGGTATTCGATGTGATCGGCCGACAACGCGCCATGGCGTGCGGCCAGTTGCGCGCCATGCTGATTGCTCAGTTGCTCGGCATGGATCTTGATGTCCAGGCCATGTGCCTGCGCGGCACGGAAGACCTGTTCGGCCTGCGCGGGCGAGAACGCCAGATGCTCGCAGAACACGTCCACCGCCTCGGCAAGCCCTTGCGCGGCGATCGCCGGAATCATCTGCGTGCAAACGGCGTCGATATAGCTCTGCGCATCGCCGCCCGGCGGCACCGCATGCGCACCGAGGAAGGTCGGAACCACTTCGACCTTGCGCAGTGCCGCGAGCTGGCGTGCCACGCGCAGCTGCTTGGTTTCGTCCTCCAGCGTCAGCCCGTAGCCGGATTTGATTTCCAGCGTGGTCACGCCTTCGGCGAGCATGGCGTCCAGGCGCGGCAGGCTGGCGGCCAGCAGCGCTGCGTCGTCGGCGGCGCGGGTGGCGCGCACCGTGGCCACGATGCCGCCGCCGGCTGCGGCAATCTCGGCATAACTGGCACCGCGCAGGCGTTGCTCGAATTCGTTGGCGCGATTGCCTGCATACACCAGATGGGTATGGCAATCGATCAGGCCGGGGCTGATCCAGCGGCGCCGGCAATCGTGCGCAACGTCCGGCGTCACCGCCGGGGCCTGCGCGGCCGGGCCGGCGTAGGTGATGCGGCCGTCCTGGCAGGCCAGAACGCCATCGTCCACGATGCCCAGGCCACCGTCTGCTGCGTCCAGGGTCATCAGCTGTGCGTTGTGCCAGAGGACGTCGCAATGCATGGCGCAGGCTCGTGGTGTCTGATATGTATATACAATAGAACCGGCAATCGAGGGTGTCCAGTGGCAGACCAACAGGTGCAGGCGTTGTGGACGGCGCGGGCTCTCCTGCCCGATGGCTGGGCGGGCGACGTGCGGATCACGCTGGCGCAGGGGCGCATCGCCTCGGTGCAGCCCGGCACCGCACCCGCTGCCGGCGACAGCCGGGTCGAGCGGCTGCTGCCCGGGCTGGGCAACCTGCATAGCCACGCATTCCAGCGCGGCATGGCCGGGCTGACCGAAGTGGGCGGGCGCAGCGGCGACAGTTTCTGGAGCTGGCGCGAGTTGATGTACCGCTTCGTCGACCGGCTGGACCCGGACAGCCTGCAGGCGATTGCCGAACAGGCCTATGTGGAAATGCTCGAAAGCGGCTTCACCCGCGTCGGCGAATTCCATTACCTGCACCACAGCCCCGGCGGCGCGGCGTATGCGCAGGCCGGCGAAATGTCCGGGCGCATCGCTGCTGCCGCCGCCAACACCGGCATCGGGCTGACGCTGTTGCCGGTGTTCTATGCGCATGCGGATTTCGGTGGCGTCGCGCCCAGCGCAGCGCAGCGTCGTTTGATCCACGACCTCGACGGTTTCGCGCGGTTGCTGGACGACTGCAAGGGCAGCCTGAAACCATTGCCGGATGCCGTGCTCGGGCTGGCGCCACACAGCCTGCGCGCGGTCACGCCGGAGCAGTTGGCGGCGTTGGTGCCGCTCACCGATGGCCCGATCCATATCCATATCGCCGAGCAGCAGCGCGAGGTCCATGCCTGCCTGGCCTGGTCCGGCCAGCGCCCGCTGCAGTGGCTGCTGGCCAATGCGCCGGTGGATGCGCGCTGGTGCCTGGTGCATGCCACGCATGTGGACGCGAGCGAGCTGCAGGGCATCGTCGGCAGCGGCGCGGTGGTCGGGCTGTGCCCGATCACCGAGGCGAATCTGGGCGACGGCTTGTTCCCGATGCAGGCATTTGCCGCTGCGGGTGGGCGCTTTGGTGTCGGCTCGGATTCGAATGTGTTGATTGACGCGGCCGAAGAACTGCGCCTGCTCGAATACGGCCAGCGTCTGAAGCTGCAGGCACGCAATGTGCTGGCGCAGGCGGGTGCCTCCAGCGGGCGTTGGTTGTTCGAGCAGGCGGGCGAGGGTGCGGCGCAGGCCCTGGGCATTGCGCGCAGCGGCATCCGGGTCGGCGCATCGGCCGATCTGCTCGAACTGGACCCGACCCATCCGGCGCTGCTGGCCCGCAACGACGATGCGCTGCTGGACAGTTGGCTGTTCGCCGCGCGCGGCGGTGCGGTGCGCACCGTCTGGCGCGCCGGGCAACCGGTCGTGCGCGACGGGCGCCATGTGGATCGCGCGCGGATTGCCGCGCGTTTTGCCGGGGTTCTGCGATCGCTGCTGAGCAAATGAGTGGATGCGCGCACAATGCGGGTCTGACCGGAGACCTGTTTTGACCGCCACCCCCACCGCCGCGCCCGGCACCCTGCATCAACGCATCCGGCAGGATCTGGAACGCCGCATCCACAGTGGCGACTGGCCGCCCGGTCACCGGGTGCCGCCCGAGCACGAGCTGATGGCGCAATACGGCTGTTCGCGCATGACCGTGAACAAGGTACTCGGCCTGCTTGCCGATGCCGGCATGATCGAACGCCGGCGCCGCACCGGCTCGTTCGTGGCGCGCCCGCATCCGCATCTGGAGCAGGTCGCGTTGTCGATCCCCGACATCGAAGTGGAGATGACCGCGCGCGGCCACCTCTACCGGTTCGCGCTGCTGTCGCGTCGACTGCGCAGCCCGCGCCTGCGCGTGCCGCAGGAGCGCGCCCTGGGCAGCAGCGGCAAGGTGCTGGCGCTGGAAAGCGTGCACCTGGCAGACGGCCGCCCGTTCGCGCTGGAGCAGCGGGTGATCGACATCACCACCGTGTCCGAGGCATTGCTGCAGGCGTTCACCGACGTGGCGCCGGGCAGTTGGTTGTTGCGCAACGTGCCGTGGACGCGCGCCGAGCACCGCATCAGCGCCGTCAATGCGGACGCCGCGCAAGCCGAACGCCTGCAGGTGGACGATGGCGCGGCCTGCCTGGTCATCGACCGCCACACCTGGCGCGGCGACCAGCCGGTCACCTATGTGCGGCAGCTGTTCCTGGGCGGATCCTACGACCTGGTTGCGCGGTTCGCACCGGGAATGCGCTGACCCTCAAGCCTCGCGCGCAGGCGCATGGGGCGATGCGTGAATCAGATCGTCGTGCACTGCCGCCAGCGCACCGCTTCGTCCACGCCGGGGCGCGGATTGAGTTGCACGCGCACGGTGCGCAGGTAGGGATAGCGCTGCAGTTCGCGGCAGATCAACGGCCACGCCGCCGCATCGTCAACCGAGCGATCCACCGCCAGCGTTGCCTGGGTGATCCAGATGCCGCGCACCAGGCCGGGCGTCTGTGCCAGCGCCTTGGACACCTCGCGCTGATAGCCCTGCATGGTTGCCGCATCCGGTTCGGCATCGCCTGCCAGTGGCGTCGATGCAGGCGGCGCCGCTGATGGCGGCGCGGCCTGCGGCGAGCTTGTGCCCTGCTGTGGGGGTGTTGCGGCGACCGCTGCGGCAGCGCCTGGGGCGGCCACCACCGCTGCCTGCTGCGCAGGCGCAGGTGGCTGCACCGGTTGCAAGGCCAGCACCGCGACTAGCGCCAGGGTCGCCAGCGCTGCACCGGCAATAAGGCTGTGACGGATCGCGCGACGGCGCGCCATGCCGACCACGCCGGTTTCCACATCGCCCGGCAGATACGGTTTGAGCAAGGGCCACAGGCGCACGCCATCCAGCACTTCGATGGACTGCTTCTCGGCGGCCGCCAGGCCTTCGCGTTCCATGCGGCCCTCGGTCACCATCACGCCGCCGCCCGCGCCGGCCAGCCGCGCCATCGCCCCCAGCTCGTTCACCGCTGCCACGCCGATGCGGTAGCCGCGCCCGTGCTTGCAGGCCACCAGGCGCGTGCCGTGCTCGGTCTGCATCATGAAGTCGGCCGTCGGCAGGCCGTCCTGCGGCACCTGCGTGGGTTGCCAGCCGCGTTGCTCCTGCAGCATGCGCTGCACCACGGCGGAAAAGTCGCGCCAGTGCATCGCCGCCAAGGCACGCACGCCCTCGCTGGTTTCGTTGGCACGGCGGCGCACCAGCCACACATACGCACACACTCCCAGCCAGAGCAGCAGGGAAGCCACAAGCGCCACAATCCAGGAAGGCATGAGCATCAAGCGAAGGTATGGAACGTATGACGAAGCGGTACGCCTAGAAGAATCTTTCGCCGCAGATTCGTCAATGGATCGCGAGCGGCGATACCACGCACCGTGATCCAGATAGCGAAAGACCCGCCAGTCCGAAGCCGTGAGGGGAGGGGAGCAAACGGACTTCGTATTACAGGACTGGCGGGTCCTTCCCGATTGTCTAAAAAATCATGCTGCTTTGCAACATCATCGGGCCGGCTTATTCACCATCGAATGCAGCATTGTTGGGACTGGAGCTGCCGCCGGCCGAGCCCGCGCCGGTGGTTTCGCTGCTGGCAGCCTGTGCGGCCTGATTGGCGGTGCGGTTGGCGCGCTTGGTCGCGGCAGTATTGGCGCGCACCTGGGCCTTGAGCGATTCCACCTCGCGACGCAGGTTTTCCAGTTCGTCCTGCTCGGGGATGTTGAGCGTGCGCAGCACGCCCTTGACGCGTTCGTCGAAGGCCTTGCCCAGCTTGTCCCAGCCGCGCACCGCAGTGTCGCGTGCCTGTTCGAACTGGGTTTCCACCTCTTCGCGCAGCTCATCGACGCTTTCGGCCGCCTTGCGCTGGCCGCTGCGCTCGTAGGCTGCGCCTTCGCGCACAAGCGAATCGAACAACTTGCCACCCTCGCTCTGCACCCTTCCCAGCGCACCGAGCCCGGCTAGCCACACCGTCTGCGCCGATTCGCCGAGCCGGCGCGAAATCTGTTCCGCCTGCGCCTGGAAGCCGTGCGCCGCATCGTCGCGCTTGCCGTTCTGATCGTATCCGGTCGTCATGGAATGCTCCTGTGGGTTGCCAAAGTGACGTTGCCTTCACCCTAGTCCCGGCACTGCATCGAGCAGGTGAAGCACGTCCAGAGCATCCGCCTGCCAAGGGCCGTGCGGGTGACTTGTCGCTGAAGCACCGGTGCGGTCGGGCTCTGGCAAGGCGATCAGGCCCGGACCAGCGACACGGCATGCTCAGGCGAGTTTTTCGGCCAGCAGGCGACGGATCTCCGACTCCACCATCGGCTGCATCGCCGACAACAGGAAGCCGAGCTCGGCGGTGACATGTACCTGCTGCGGCAGCAGGGTGATTGCCCCATCCACGCCAGCCCGCGCGATGCGCAAGGTATCGCCTTCCCAGTGCGAGGCGACGCCATAGCGATCGGTCAACTTGCGCGCCGCCGCGTCGATCGCTGCGCGGGCCTGGGCCGGCGACAAGGCATGGTCGTGGCGGATATCGATGCTGGACATGGGTTCCATGGGGAAGACGAAAGAAGCGTGCATTGTGCGCATGCGCGAGCCAGGCTCCAAGTGCGGCGCGCGTGTGGCCGAGCAGCGACGCACCTCGGTGCCGTACCTGCGTCGGCCGGACGCCGGTCACATTGTTGGCCGCGGCGCGGGGCAAACCTGCTAGGCTGCGGCGGGTGCGCGATCTGCAAGTTCATTTCACCCACCGGCAGCAGCCGGATCATTCCCTCAAGCCCGGCGTCCACCGGATCGTCCGCCATGCCTCTGGCAGTGTGCGGGTGGTTGCCGATGCGCAGGGAGCGTTGCTGTTGGCGCAGTTCTGCCTGGACCAGCGCGGGCTTTGGCTGCAGGTGGCCAACGGGATCCGCGGCATCCACGTCAACGGACGTCCGGTGCGGCGCATGGCGCTGTTGCGCCCCGGCGATGCGATCTACGCCGACGGCGTGGAGATGCTGCTGCGCAGTGCGCCGTCGAGCGCGCCGGCCAACGACGTTGCAGACGACGATGCCGGCCTGAGCGAGGTCTGCCTGTTGTTACGCGGGCTGGGCGGACGCCATCACGGGCGCAGCTTCACCCTGGACCGCTCACGCCTGGTCGGCAGCGACCCGGCGGCGGACATCGTCATCGACGACCCAGCCTTCGCCGCGCAGCACGCGCGTCTGGAACGCCACGGCGACCGCGTGCTGATCCGCGACCTGGGTTCGGAAGAAGGCAGCTGGATCAACGGCGTGCAGGTGCGCGACGGCTGGCTGCAGGCCGGCGACCAGGTGGTGTTTGATGCCCGCCATCGCTTTGTCGTGGAGGTGCCGCGCACCCATCACGGCACCACCTGGGACCTTCCCGAGTCGGAGCCGTTGCCGCCACCACGCGCGCCCGGCGAACCGGCACGTGCGCCTGTCAAAGTGGCGCGCTGGCCGTGGCTGCTGCTCAGCGCGGTGTTGCTGGCGGCGGCGTTGAGCGCCTTGCTGTGGTTCGGCGCGCGCTGAGTTTCTTCCAGATCCGCCAGCCCAACAGCACCGCCAGAATGCCGGCATATAGCGCCGGTTCGCGGATGTCGGATTTCACCAGCCACCAGAAATGCAGTACCGCCAGCAAGCCGATCGGGTAGATCAGCATGTGCAGGCGGCCCCAGTTGCGCTTGAGCCGCCGCATCCAGCCCTGGGTGGAGGTGATCGCCAGCGGCACCAGCAGCAGCCATGCCGCAAAGCCGACCGTGATGTAGGGGCGCTTGAGGATCTCCTCGAAGATCTGCGTCCAGAAGCCGCGCAGATCCAGGCTCAGGTAGGCCGCCAGATGCACGCTGGCGTAGAAGAATGCGTACAGCCCGAGCATGCGCCGGAATCGGATCAGCGTCGCCTGGCCGGTGAGCTGGCGCAGCGGCGTGATCGCCAGGGTGATCAACAGGAAGCGCAGCGCCCACAGCCCGGTGCGGTGCTCGATTTCGGCCACCGGATCGGCGCCCAGCGCATCGCTGCCGGTTTGCCATACCTGCCAGAACTGCCAGCCGAGCAAGGCGATCGGGGTCAGCGCGGCGACATGCACCAGGGTCTTGGCGGCGATCAGGGATGCGGAGGTCTTGGCCATGCGATCTCGAAGAAGGGAGCGATGCCGCGCGGGCATCAACATACATCGTAGGAGCGCACCCGGGCGCGACTGGCATTCCTGGTAACGCCCGTCGCGCCCGGGTGCGCTCCTACGCGGGGGACATCACTGCCTAGAACCACTTCTTCAGGTCCATCCCCGCGTACAGCGAGGCGACCTGGTCCGCATAGCCGTTGAACGGCTTGGTCGCGATGCGCTCGGCGAACAACTTGCTCGCGGTGCCGGCGATCCGGCGCTCGGTCTTCTGGCTCCAGCGTGGGTGATCCACCGCCGGATTGACGTTGGAAAAGAAGCCGTACTCGGACGGCTGCAGATCGTGCCACGCGGTTTCGGGCATCTTCTCGACAAAGCGGATTTCCACGATCGACTTGATGCTTTTGAAGCCGTACTTCCACGGCACCACCAGCCGCAGCGGCGCGCCGTTCTGCTGCGGCAGCGGCTTGCCGTACAGGCCGGTGGCCAGCAGGGTCAGCGGATGCATCGCTTCGTCGATGCGCAGGCCCTCGCGGTACGGCCAGTTGATCGAGCGGTAGCGCACGCCGGGCATCTGCTGCGGATCAGCCAGCGTGGTGAATGCCACGTACTTGGCCTTGGAGGTCGGCGCGAAGCGCTTGAGCACCTCGCCGAGCGGCACGCCCGTCCACGGAATCACCATCGACCAGCCTTCCACGCAGCGCAGCCGGTAGATGCGTTCCTCCGCGCTGATGCCCTTGAGCAACTCGTCCAGCGACAGACTGCCGGGCTTTTCGCATTCGCCGCTGACCTTCACCGACCACGGCGACAGCTTCAGGGTCTTGGCGGCTTTGGACGGGTCGGTCTTGTCGGTGCCGAACTCGTAGAAGTTGTTGTAGCTGGTGACGTCTTCCAGCCGGGTCAGTTCCTCGGCGGTACGGAAGCCGCTGCGCGCCTGCGCCGGGGTCACCACGGTCTTGGGCGGAGGCGGCGGATCGGCCTCGGCGCAGCCGGCCACGCCCAGCGCCGGGGTCAGCGCAAACAGCTGCAGCAGCCGGCGTCGGTCGCGGTAGACGGCCTCATGGGTGATCTCGCTGGACGGCGTCTTCAAGACATCGCGAAGGGACATGGCTCGCTCCTGACAGTGGCTACTGATGAGAATACCGGACCATGGTGATGACGCTGCCGATGGCCTACGCAAACCATACGTCGCCATGGGTGAGAAGGATGCACATGCAACTTTTCTGCAACGCTGCCAAGGCCGGTGCGCTGCGGCATACTAGAAGGCTAGCTCGCCAAGGTGTGCCATGACACGCGCGTTCAATTTCAGTGCCGGCCCTGCGACATTGCCGGAATCGGTCCTGCGCCAGGCGCAGGAAGAGATGGTCGAGTGGAACGGCGTCGGCGCCTCGATCGTGGAAATCAGCCACCGCAGCGCCGATTTCATGGCCGTGGCGGCCGCGGCCGAAGCCGATCTGCGCACCCTGTTGTCGATTCCCGACGATTACGCGGTGCTGTTCACCGCCGGTGGCGCCACCACCATCCAGGCGCTGCTGCCGCTGAATTTCGCCGCACCCGGCCAGGCCGCCGACTACGTGATCACCGGCCACTGGGGCAAGACCGCGATCAAGCAGGCGGCCACCTATGTGGATGCGCGCATTGCCGCAGACGGCCAGGCGGGCGGCTTCACCGACATTCCGCCGGTGGCCAGCTGGACCTTGTCGCCGCACTCGGCCTACGTACACATCACCGCCAACGAAACCATCCACGGCGTCGAGTTCCGCGACACCCCGGCAGTGGGCACGCTGCCGCTGTTCGCCGATTTCAGTTCGTCGATCGCCTCCGAGCCACTGGATGTCTCGCGCTACGGTCTGATCTATGCCGGCGCGCAGAAGAATCTGGGCCCGGTCGGGATCTCGGTGCTGATCGTGCGGCGCGAGTTACTCGAACGCGCCGGCCAGCCGCGCGCGGACATCTTCAACTACGCCTCGCATGCCGCCCGCGATTCGATGCTCAACACGCCGCCGACCTGGAACTGGTATCTGCTCGGACTCACCGTGAAGTGGATGCTGGAGCAGGGCGGGGTGGACGAGTTCGCCCGCCGCAACGCCGAAAAGGCCGCGCTGGTGTATGGCGCGATCGACGGCTCCGGCGGGTTCTATCGCAACCTGGTCAAGCCGGCGGTGCGTTCGCGCATGAACATCCCGTTCTTCCTGGCCGACGAGCAGCTGGATGCGTTGTTCGTCAGCGAATCCAAGGCAGCCGGTCTGTTGGCGCTGAAGGGGCACAAGGCGGTCGGCGGCATTCGCGCGTCCTTGTACAACGCGATGCCGGTGGCGGGCGCGCAGGCGCTGGCGAGCTTCATGCACGACTTCCAGCAGCGTCACGGCTGAGTCTTTCATTCGACCGCGGCGCGTGCCGCGCAGGCGCATGCGCCGCAATTTCAAGGAATGCCGAGCGATGGCTCCCAAGTCCAGCAAGCCCAGTGCCGCCACCGGCGGCAAGACCAAACCGGCAGGCAAGTCCGCCGCCAAGTCCGCGGCCAACGCCTCAGACAAGCGCGCGACCAAGCCGGCCACGGCTGCGCCGGTGCTGGCCGATGTGCGCGCCAAGATCGACGAGATCGACCGCACCATCCAGGCGTTGATCGCCGAACGCGCCAACTTTGCCCACCAGGTCGGCAAGGCCAAGGGCAAGCTCGCCGCAGCGGTGGATTACTACCGGCCCGAGCGCGAGGCGCAGGTGCTGCGCATGGTGGTGGACCGCAACGAGGGCCCGCTCAGCGATGAAGTGCTGGTGCACGTGTACCGCGAAATCATGTCCGCGTGCCTGGCCCAGCAGGAGCCGTTGAAGATCGGCTATCTCGGCCCGGAAGGCACCTTCAGCCAGCAGGCGGTGCTCAAGCACTTCGGCCGTTCGGCAGTCGGCCTGCCGATGGCAACCATCGAGGAAGTGTTCCAGGAAGTGGAAGCCGGCAATGCCGATTTCGGCGTGGTGCCGGTGGAAAATTCCGGCCAGGGCACCATCCAGGTCACCCTGGACATGTTCCTGACTTCCAACCTGAAAATCTGTGGCGAAGTCGAGCTGCGCGTGCATCAGTACCTGCTCTCGCGCAACGGCCGGCTGGAAGACATCGAGCGCATCTACGCGCATTCGCAGTCGTTTGCGCAGACCGCCGGTTGGCTGCGTTCGCACCTGCCTAAGGTCGAGAAGATCGCCGTCTCCAGCAATGCCGAAGGCGCACGCCGCGCCCGCAATGCCGAGGATGCCGCGGCGATCGGCGGCGAGAGCGCCGCGCATGTGTATGGCTTGAAGAAAGTCATCATGAAGTCGATCGAAGACGACGACGACAACACCACGCGTTTTCTGGTGATCGGCCGGCAGATCTTCCCCACCTCCGGGCATGACCGCACCTCGGTGCTGGTGTTCATCCACGACAAGCCAGGTGCGTTGTTCGACGTGCTCAGCCCGTTCGCGCGGCATGGCATCAGCATGAACCGCATCGAGTCGCGTCCCTCGCACCAGGCCAAGTGGGAATACGGCTTCTTCATCGACCTGGCCGGCCACGTGGAAGACGAGGCGATGAAGCAGGCGCTGGCCGAACTGGAAGTGCACTCGGCGCAGATCAAGGTGCTGGGCTCGTACCCGGTCGCCATTCCCTGAGCGCCGGGCGTCACGCCAGCGCCGTCCTGACAGGCGCGTCGTCACCGGCCGAGGTGACGGCAGCGCCACGACACTCTTCAACGCGCATCGCCGCACAGGGCGATGCCGCAGCAATCGGATCACACGCATGAGCAGCAGCACGCACCACTGGATCGCCCGGCAGGGCAGCGCATTGCAGGGCAGCCTGGCCATTCCCGGCGACAAGTCGGTCTCGCACCGCGCGGTGATGTTCGCCGCGCTGGCCGATGGCGTCTCGCAGATCGACGGCTTTCTCGAAGGCGAAGACACGCGCTCTACCGCGGCCATTTTCGCCCAGCTCGGTGTGCGCATCGACACGCCGTCGGCGTCGCAGCGCATCGTGCACGGCGTCGGCGTGGATGGCCTGCAGCCGCCCAGCCAGGCGCTGGACTGTGGCAACGCCGGCACCGGCATGCGTCTGCTCGCCGGCCTGCTGGCGGCGCAGCTTTTCGATAGCGAGTTGGTCGGCGATGCGTCGCTGTCCAAGCGCCCGATGCGGCGCGTGACCGGCCCGCTGGCACAAATGGGCGCGCGCATCGACACCGAGGACGACGGCACCCCGCCTCTGCGTGTGCATGGTGGTCAGGCCTTGCATGGCATTGACTTCGTCTCGCCGGTGGCCAGTGCGCAGGTCAAATCCGCGGTGTTGCTGGCGGGCCTGTATGCGCAGGGAGAGACGTCGGTCAGCGAGCCGCATCCCACCCGCGATTACACCGAGCGCATGTTGTCTGCGTTTGGTGTGGAAATCGATTTCTCGCCCGGCAAGGCGCGGTTGCGCGGTGGTCAGCGTCTGCGCGCCACCGATATCGCGGTGCCTGCGGATTTTTCATCGGCGGCGTTCTTCATCGTGGCAGCCAGCATCATTCCCGGTTCGGACGTGCTGCTGCGTGCGGTGGGCCTGAATCCACGTCGCACCGGGTTGCTGGCGGCACTGCGGCTGATGGGCGCGGATATCGCCGAAGAACGTCATGCCGAACATGGTGGCGAGCCGGTGGCCGATCTGCGCGTGCGCTACGCGCCGTTGCGGGGCGCACAGATTCCCGAAGCGCTGGTGCCGGACATGATCGACGAATTCCCGGCGCTGTTCGTGGCCGCCGCTGCCGCAACCGGGCAGACGGTGGTCACCGGCGCTGCCGAACTGCGGGTCAAGGAGTCCGACCGCCTTGCAGCCATGGCCACCGGGCTGCGCGCGCTGGGCGTGCGTGTGGACGAAACCCCGGATGGCGCCACCATTCACGGCGGCAGCGTCGGCAGCGGCGTGATCGAAAGCCATGGCGACCACCGCATCGCGATGGCGTTTGCCATTGCCGGGCAGCTGTCCACCGGCAGTGTGCGGGTCAATGACGTGGCCAATGTCGCAACCTCGTTTCCGGGCTTCGACAGCCTGGCGCGGGGCGCCGGTTTCGGGCTTGAAACGGCGTGAGTAGTGAAACGGCTTCGGTAGGAAAGACGGCAGTTCTCTTGCTGGTTGAGGACTGCTCTTCGGATGAGGAGCGGTCGACCAAAGGCGTCGTAACGCCTGTCAGTCGACGCTTGGATACCGCATTACAGCCAGCACGGCGCCACTGCGATCCGACTTGGTTGATGATCCCGCTCAGTGCTCGGCGGTGAACTCCACCGGCACCTGCACGCTGCTGACGACGGCGTGGCCATCGCGGGTGGCTGGCTCGAAACGCCACTGACGCAAGCTGTCCATCACCGCTGCATCCAGGCGCGGGTCATTGCTGCCGCTGCGATCGACGATGCTCACATCGCTCACCCGGCCTTGCACGTCCAGCTGCAGTCGCGCGGTGCGGCTGCCTGCGATCCCGGCCTGCGCGATGTCCGACGGGTAGCTCGGCACCGCATTGCCCGGCAGCGGAATCGCTTCTTGGGTGCTGATCGCCGCGCGCGCGGGTTGGTGCGCGATCATGGTCATCGCACGCGGACCCTCCGAGGTCGGCAGGATCTGGCGACTGGCCGCAGGCGCGGGGCGCGTGTCGGTCGCAAACGATTCATCGCTATGGCGGGCCCACCACCAGGTCGGCACCACCACCAGCAACGCCAGCAGGGTCGCCCACAGCCATGGCGAGGCGCCGTCGGCCGTGTCGTCGCCCACGCGGTCTTGCGCATGCACGGGGCGCTGCGGCAGTGCCTGGGTAGGGTGTGACGAAGGATTGGAGATGAAGGACATGGCCGGCCTCCTGGCGCATCTTTGGGATGACGTGGCCAGTCTGGTCGGCCTTGCCTGAGGGCCAGCTAAGGCAGGGCGCTCGGGAAGGTTTAAACGGCGGTAGACATTCAGCTTGGTCAAGCCGAGTCGGGGGCTGGTTCGCCCCGCCTTGTCCGGTTAACGCGCAGTGGTGTTCGTCGATTGCGGCAGTCTGGCCGCCGTCGTGTGCGGTGCGCACGACGCGGCGTATCGGCGGGGCTTACTGCGCCGGCTTGAACTCGAACGGGATATCCAGACTGCCGGCAATCGGCTGGCCGTTGCGCTGCGCCGGATGGAAGCGCCAGTGACGCACCGCTTCCATCGCGGCGCGGTCCAGATCGCGCGAGCCGCTGCGTTGCACCAGCGTCACCCCGCCCGGATTGCCCGCCGCGTCCACGTCCACCCGCACCACCACATCGCCGGCATCGCCGCGACGCAGGGCAGCCGAGGGATAGCGCGGCGGCGGCATCTGGCCCTGCATCGGCACCGGGCGATCTCCGCCTGCAGCCGCCGCGGTGTTTGCCGGTGCTGCGCCCGGCGCGCCGGGAACCGCGTCCTCCGGCAAGGGCGTCGGCGCGGGCGGGGCTGGCGGTGCAGTTTCCACCAGTGTCGGGGTTTCTTCGGGTGGTTTGGCCTGTGGCATGTCGCTGGCGCCGTCCTGGGCCGGCAGCGGCGCGGGCAGCGGCTGGATGTTGTCGTCGGCCTGCGCACCCGCAGCCGGTTGCGCCGGCGAGGCCTTGTAGAAGTCGTCCTTGCGGCCGGTGGCCCACACCAGCAGGAACAGCAGCAGGCCGGCAACGAAGGCGATACCGGCAATTTTCAGGGTGTGGCGGGGCAGTCGCAGGACAATCTGCCGATCGGACGCAGGGCGGGGCGCGGGCATAGGGCTCACCTGAAGGATCGGGCCAATTCTGGCATAGCGGCGGTGAATCGATCGCAGCAGGTGGCGGAACAGGCGATAATCTCGCGCTTCCTACCGACACACAGACTCCCGATGCTAGATCCGGCCCTGCTTCGCCAACATCCCGCCGACCTTGCCGAGCGCCTGCGCAGCACGCGCAGTTTCTCCCTGGACACCGCGGAACTGGAGTCGCTGGAAAGCGAGCGCAAGCGCATCCAGGTGCGCACGCAGGAGTTGCAGAGTCAGCGCAACTCCAAGTCCAAGGCGATCGGGCAGGCCAAGGCCAAGGGCGAGGATGTCACTGCGCTGATGGCCGAAGTGGCCGGTTTCGGCGATGAGCTCAAGGCCTCCGAAGACGCGTTGGAGGTGATTCGCGCCAAGCTGGAGACCATCGCGCTGGGCCTGCCCAATCTGCCGGCCGACGACGTGCCGCAGGGCAAGGACGAGAGCGAGAATGTCGAGCAGTCGCGCTGGGGCACGCCGCGCCAGTTCGACTTCCCAGTCAAGGACCATGTGGAACTCGGTGCACCGCACGGCTGGTTGGACGGCGAGACTGCCGCCAAGCTGTCGGGTGCGCGTTTCACTGTGCTGCGCGGGCCGGTCGCGCGGCTGCACCGCGCGCTGGCGCAATTCATGCTCGACCTGCATGTCGGCGAGCATGGCTATGAAGAAACCAACGTGCCGCTGCTGGTCAATGCCGAATCGATGCGCGGCACCGGGCAACTGCCCAAATTCGAGGACGACCTGTTTCAGACCGAAGTGGGCGAGTCGCGCCGCTATCTGATCCCCACCTCGGAAGTGCCGCTGACCAATATCGTGCGCGACGAAATCGTCGATGCCGAGCGTCTGCCATTGCGCATGACCGCGCATTCGATGTGCTTCCGCGCCGAAGCCGGCAGCGGTGGCCGCGACACGCGCGGCATGATCCGCCAGCACCAGTTCGAAAAAGTCGAACTGGTCACCGCCTGCGCACCGGAACACAGCGATGCCGAGCATCAGCGCATGACCCGCTGCGCCGAAGTGGTGCTGGAAAAACTCGGCCTGCCGTATCGCAAGGTGCTGCTGTGCACCGGCGACATGGGCTTCTCGGCGATCAAGACCTACGATCTGGAGGTGTGGCTGCCGTCGCAGGACACCTACCGCGAGATTTCGTCGTGCTCGAACTGCGGCGATTTCCAGGCGCGGCGCATGCATGCGCGCTGGCGCAACCCGGCCAGCGGCAAGCCGGAGCTGCTGCACACACTCAACGGCTCCGGCACTGCCGTGGGACGCGCGATGATCGCGGTGATGGAGAACTACCAGAACGCCGACGGCTCGATCGATGTGCCCGAGGTGCTGCGTCCATACATGGGCGGGCTCGAGCGGATCGGATAAGAGCGGCGGAGGCTCCGGCTGCGCGGTGTCCAGGCGGGCGCGGCCGATGCCTGGAATGGGCGTGTATCTTCATGCGCGATTTCGGGCAGGCAGGCAGCCTCGACTGGCGACTGCCAGCTCCGGCTCGCTCGTCAGCCTTGTTGAGCGTGTTGCTCGCGCGGCCGCTCAGCTGCCCAGGTTGCGATGGCGTAGCTGTTAGACATATTGATCAAGAACGGGGCCGTCACTGGCCCCGTTTGCATTTTCATGGAGCATGGCCTGTTGCGGCGCCTGGAAGACCCCGGCGGATCTAGCGAGCGCTACCTGCCGACATCTGTGCCGGGTGCTTGGCGTCGCTTTGGTAAAAAAGATGAAGCTCCATGCGCAAGAGTTCGATGGTCTGGCTGCAAGGAACTACATTTCTGATGTATCAGGTCGTTGCTCTGCTGGAATAAAGGTGATTAAATGTCACTTATCGTTCTATCCATGGATGCCTGCGCCATGCACGACCTGAATGACCTGTACTACTTCGCGATGGTGGTGGACCACGGCGGCTTCGCCGCGGCCGAGCGTGCGCTCGGGATCCCCAAGTCGCGCCTGAGCCGTCGTATCAGCCAGCTCGAAACGGATCTTGGCGTGCGCCTGCTGCAGCGCTCCACGCGCCGCTTTGCGGTCACCGACGTCGGCACCAGCGTGCATCGGCACGCGCAGACCATGCTGGCCGAAGCCCAGGCCGCGCGCGAGGTGGTGGATCGTCTCAGTGCCGAGCCGCGCGGTCTTGTACGTGTGAGCGTTCCGGTCTCGCTGGCGCAGATCCAGCTGCCCAAGCTGTTGCCGGAATTCCTGGCCAAGTACCCCAAGGTGCGGCTGCAGCTCAACATCAGCAATCGCCGCGTCGACGTCATCAACGAGGGCTACGACATCGCGCTGCGCGTGCGATCGCGCCTGGACGACGACGGCAGCCTGGTGATGCGCAGCTTTGGCCAGGTGCAGGAGTTGCTGGTGGCCAGCCCCAAATACCTGGACCGCGCCGGGCGTCCCAAGGACCCGAGCGAGCTGGCCAACCACACCACCATGAGCACCAGCGAAGACGAAGCGCACCAGCGCTGGGAACTGCACGGCCCCAACGGCGAGATGCGCCGCGTGGACCTGCAGCCGCGTCTGGCCGGCTTCGATTTCCCGTTGCTGCAGTCGATGGCGCGCGATGGCTTCGGCATCACCATGCTGCCGGAAACCGTGTGCGCCCAGGCAGTGCGCAGCGGCGAGCTGGAAGTGGTGCTGCCGCACTGGTCGCTGCCGCAAGGCATCTGCCACGCGGTGTTCGCCTCGCGCCGCGGCCTGCTGCCGGCGGTGCGGGTGTTCATCGACTTCCTGGCCGAGCACCTGCCGCAGGAAATTGAGCGTTCGCGCCTTGATTGCGGCGGCAACTGCGCCGAGCTGGCCGAAAAGCTCAAGCGTGCGGCCGCGACCGCACCGCGCCTGGCCGTGGCGGAAGCCGGCTGAGCGCTTTGCCTGTTCGTGGCTGAAGCCGGCCAAGCGCTGCGCCTGGTCGTCGAGGTCCTGGTTGTCGACGTTGGCACATCAGCGCTGCGCCGCCTGGCAAGGCCGCGTCGTCGGGAACGCTGCGTACCTGGCAAGCGGAACCGCTTTGCAAAGCCTGGCAGCTCGGCAAGACGCAGCGCTTAGCAAAGCGCGTCCGGGCATGCGAGAATGCGCGCCCGGGAGCAATCCCGGGTCGATGGCAGCGCGCAATGCGGCGTCCATCGACATGCGTCACCCGCATCGCGCGTGGCGCAGGCGTGATCACCCGACACCTTCGGCGGTCACGCAAGGCAGCATCGGAGAGATGGCCGAGCGGTTTAAGGCACCGGTCTTGAAAACCGGCGAAGGGTCAAACCTTCCGTGGGTTCGAATCCCACTCTCTCCGCCATACGTCGCTGGAGCACTAAGGCGCCCGATTTTTTCAAGACCCGCCGATTCGTCCCATCTCCTGTCCCATACTCGGCGCCGCGGTCTTTTCGTCATCGCGGTCACTGAGTTGTCGAGCCGTGGACAGCCGGAGGGTTTCTTCAGGGCACTGCGGTGTGTTGATGCCTGCTCGCGTGTGTTGGGGCTTGAAGTGTGTGTCATCCGATCGCCGGGCGGCGATCAGCGACGTTCATGCCCATCGTATGAATCAGGCGCGGGGCAGCCGCCAACCGATGCGGCCAACGCGTGTGCAAATCTCTGCCGTCTGTCTCGGCGCAGCAGCTGATTTATGGCCATCATCTGCTCGCCGTCCCCGCGATCGCTGCGGCCATTGCCGGGTAGCGCCGGGACGGCCTTTTCACTTGGTCAAATTCGCCATGGGGGCTTCCAATGTCTGCTCGACATCATCGTCTGCGTCGCATCTTTCGCATGATTTCGGCGCTCGCGCTTTGCCTGGTGCTGCCTGCAGCACCGGCTGCTGCGGCTGACAGCATTCCGCCTGGGGATTGGCGCGGAATCCTGTCCACCCGCGGCGGCACCGGGCCGGCTTATGTCGTTCTGAGAGCGCGTGCAGCAGGAGCCGATGGCATGCAGGGTGCGGACCTGCGATTCGGGCCCCCGTTCAATTGCGCACTGGAGCTGCGTGCGCAAGCAGACGATTACGCGCTGCAGTCGCGCAATGGTGGCAAGTTCTGCGATGCGCTCTCCGGCGGGCGTGCCCAGCTCCAGGCAGGGGATGGGATGGCATCAGGCATTCAGCTCACGCTGCTGGGTCGCGAGGCGCCGCTTGTCATTGCCCTGGACCAGAAGGCCGATGCAGCGTTGACCGAAGCAGGGCGCTGGCGCTCAAACGGCCTGACGTCGGCGCAGCTGGACCTGGTGGCGACGGCGGTCCGGCCGGGTGATGTGGTCGGTCGCCTGCGCTATGGCGCTCCTCGGGACTGCCAAGTGGAATTGCGCTATGCTGGCATGAGGCAGGTGCTTTGACTGCCTGGATCGGTGCCAACAATGGAGGCTACTGCCGGGGGCTCAGCGACAGCCAAGCCAGGATGCAGATGGGTCCGGATGGCAGCGCCGTGCTTTCGCTGCTCTTGCATGGTCAACGCGATATGGTGTCGTTTGAGCGAGTGCCCTGACCTCGGTGCAGGTGCAGGCTGCCAGTGCGACAACACCGCCGTCTTTCAAACGGTGATTACTGTGTGTTGGTGTGCTGATGGGAGTTAAGCCTTGCGGCAGCGAACGAGGAAAAACATCAGGGGCGTGGACTGGCTATAAATTGTTCATGAAATGAGCAAGATCAGCCGCCTGCGAGGACTGCCGCGGGTTTCTCCAACGAAGCGGCAGCTTCGGCCAGAAAAGCGAAAGGAATGCCGGGCGTGGGCTGCATCGCCCGTCTATTAGCCATTGCCATTGCAACGGCAGGCCAGAGTAGGCGTGCGGCCCTCGACGAGTGACTGCCTACGGCTTCGACGGAGCGTAAACAGCGGGTGTAGCACATTGGCCTGACCAGCCATAAAGCCAGGAACCCCATGAACGCGCCCGTCGAATATCGCCCCGATCTGGAAACGCCCAGCGTCAGTGAGCAGGAAACCATTCGCTCGCTGGAAGCGCTGTTCGTCGACATGGCAACAACCGTGGCGGAAAAGGAAGGGCACGCGCACCGCGCAGTCCATGCGAAAGGGCAGGGCCTGTTTACCGCCAGGCTTTAGCGTATTCAACGATCTGCCTGAAGAGCTGCGACAAGGCCTGTTCGCAGGGCCTGGGCAATACGATGCTTACATCCGCCTGTCATCGCCACCTGCAGAACAACTGAGCGATGCTGTGTCGACTCCGCGTGCCCTGGCGTTGAAGGTGTTGGGTGTCAGCGGCGAGCGCGTCGAGGGCGGAGACGAGAAGCACAGCCAGGATTTCTTGATGGTCAATGGCCCTTCCTTCGCCACCCCCGGTCCCGACGGGTTCTTGCGTAATTTCCGGGTGCTGGCGACGACCACGGAAAAGGCGCCGGGCGCCAAGGCGGCGCTTTCAAAAGTGCTTCGGGGTGTCGAACACACGCTTGAAAAGATCGGTGGGGGAAGCGGCAGCATCAAGCAGATGGGCGGACAGCCGCAGGTTCATCCGCTGGGCGAGACGTTTTTCTCGCAGGTGCCGTACCTCTACGGGCGTTACATCGCCAAGTTCTCGCTGGCGCCGGTGTCCAGCAATCTCGTTGAACTCGATGGGCAGGAAGTTGGCGACTCGCCGGATGCGCAGCGCGAGGCCGTCCATCACGCCATCAGCACCCTGGACAGCCCGGCCGAGTGGGAGTTGCGCGTGCAGCTGTGCCGGGATGTGGAAAAGATGCCGGTCGAAGATGCGTCGATAGAGTGGCCGCAATCCATCAGCCCCTTTGTGGCGGTCGCGCGCGTGGTGGTCGAGCGCCAGGCCGGTTGGGACGGAGAGAACTCGCAGCAGCTGGAAGACCGCATCGCCTTCTCGCCGTGGCATGCCTTGGCCGCTCACCGGCCGCTGGGCGCCATCAACCGGGCGCGCCGTATCGTGATGGCAGCCTCGCGCCGATTCCGCTCCGAGTTCAATCGCTGCCCGATCCATGAACCGACTGGCGTCTAGCTGCTCCTGCTGCGTGCCCGTGTCGTGCAGCACGCCTGTATCCGGGGGGCCGGAGTGCCCCTGGATCGCAGCTGCCAGGCGAGGATTTTGATCAGTCGTTGAGCGACTGCGTCGACTCGCGTGGCATGCCAGGGTGACCGCCGCTGCGTTTGGCGAGGAGTAGCAGAAGCGGACTCGATCCACCGGGACTGCTGCTGTCTAGCTGAATGCTCGACTCACCCAGGGTGATGGATCGGGAAAGGACCATCAAGAACGACCGATCGCTGCCGCTAGGGACGCATCCCCAACGCAAGCAGCAGAGGCCGCTATGTTTTTCTCCGACAGCCACAAGGTGGACGCACTGACCAAGGCGGTTGATGCCACGTTGAAAGGTGGCAGTGCGCAGTGGCCCAACAACGGATCGGCTCTGCTGCTCAAGAAAATGGCTGAGCGTTTGTATGCGGCCCAGCAGGAGCGTGACCTGGCCAAGGCCGAGGCGGAAGACGCGACCACCGCGTTGCGCCATCTGGAGGGCCGTTTCGATCTGGTCGCCAGTGGTACGACCGACGGGCTCTGGGATATTGGTGTCATTGCCGGGGATCCCAGCCACCCCGACAGCCCGGTGTGGTGGTCGCCGCAGATGCGTCGGCTGCTGGGCTTTGCCTCTGAACAGGATTTTCCCAATGTCCTGGACAGTTGGGTCGCATGCCTGCACCCGGATGACAAGCAGCCGACGCTGGATGCCTTTGCGGCGCACCTTGCCGATCGCAGCGGTCGAACCCCTTACGACGTGGAAAACCGCCTGCGTCTGAAGTCCGGCGAATATCGCTGGTTCCGCGCATTTGGCACTACCGAGCGCGATGCACAGGGCTTGCCGCTCCGGGTGGCGGGTTCGCTCACCGACATCACCGAGCGTCGCGCGCGGGAGCAGTTCCTCGACATCACGCTGACGCGCTTCGAGCTCGGCTCGCAGATGCTCAGCGACGGCTTGTGGGACATGAGCGTGATCGCGGGTGACCCGATCAATCCGAACAACGAATTCTGGTGGTCGCAGCAGTTCCGCCATCTGCTCGGCTTCGAGTCCGAGCAGGACTTCCCCAACGTGCTCGATAGCTGGGCGTCACGGCTGCACCCGGAAGACAAGGAGCGTTCTTTGAACGCGTTCGCGGCGCATTTGAACGACCGCAGTGGCCGCACCAACTTCGATATCGAGTATCGCCTGCAGCTCAAGAACGGCCAGTACCGCTGGTTCCGCGCACGCGGCCTGACCAAGCGCGCTGCCGATGGCACGCCGTTGCGCGCGGTTGGAGCATTGATGGACGTGGAAGCCGGGCGTCAGCTGGGCGAGGTGGCAAATACGCTCAGCAGTGCGGCAGGCGATATCGTGCGCAGCAACGATGACCTGTCGCGGCGCACGGAGCAGCAGGCGGCGGCGCTCGAGGAGACTGCAAGCTCCATGGAGGAGATGACCAGCATCGTTCGCAAGAACGCCGAAGGTGCGCGTCAGGCCAATTCGCTGGCGAGCAAGGCCGCAGAGACCGCGTTGCATGGCGGTGAGCTGGTCAATGGTGTCGTCAGCACCATGGCGGCAATCCAGGCGTCGTCGCGGAAGATCGGCGAAATCATCACCGTCATCGATGGCATCGCGTTCCAGACCAATATCCTTGCCTTGAACGCTGCCGTGGAAGCGGCGCGGGCTGGCGAGCAGGGGCGTGGCTTTGCGGTCGTCGCGTCCGAGGTACGCAGCCTCGCGCAGCGCTGCACCATGGCGGCCAAGGAGATCCGCGACCTGATCGCCGATTCGGGTGCGAAGGTGGGGCAGGGCGCGGAGCAGGTCAACGTGGCGGGCAAGGCCATGGAAGAACTGCTTTCCTCGGTGCGGCAGGTCAACGACATCATGAGCGGCATTGCCGCGGCCAGTCATGAGCAGAGCGCTGGCATCGAGCAGATCAATCAAACCATCTCGCAGATGGATGCAGCGACCCAGCAAAACTCCGCTCTGGTTGACACCATGGCATCGTCGGCCCGCGCACTTGAGGATCAGGCGACGGCGTTGGTGGAGAGTGTTGCCAACAGCTCACGCAGCGCCTCCGGCAAGACGAAGCTCGCATTGGCTGCATAACGCGTGTAGCCAGTGCCGCCCTGTGACCTGGTAATGCCGGCAAGCAGGGCGGTGCACTGGAAACCAGAATGCGTTCAATGGCTTTTCTACGCTCGGCCTGAAAAGGCGCCCGGTCTAGGCCGATCGCCTGAAATGTTTCATCGAGCAGGTGCGGTGTCGATGCGTGCGCCGGTCGCGAATGAGGCTCTCTGGATTTTTCCGTCGACCACCTCGTAGAGGCATAGCATCTCAACAAGGCCGATCCCGTCAGGAAAGTTGCGGGTGATGCGCTCTGCGTCGGCGACGATGTTGCCGACGACGGTCCGCGACAACAGCTGCGCATGCAGGTCCGGCTCTTGAAAGCGGGCCAGAAACCGCTCGCGAAGCATGGCATGTCCCTTGGCCAGCTGTGGTCCGTGCAAGGTGTAATGCTCGGCATCGTCAGCATAGGTGGCCAGCAAGGCGTCGATATCCTTGGCGTTGTAGGCGTCTAGCTGCGCTTGAACGATCGAGAGCAGGCTATCGGTGGTCATGTCTGGACAGTCTGCTCATGCAGCGGAGGGCAAGGCGCTATCGTCCAGCATCCGTGGATGACGTGACAAGGATTTGTTGGCAGTGAGGCACACCGAAGCAAGCGGGGTCCTGGTAGGTACTTGCTAATACCAACCCAGATACAGCGTCGCAATGCCCCAGGTGTCGACCAAGCCATGCGCCAGGATCATCGCCCAGAGGTTGCGCCGTGATCGCAGGTAGACATAGCCGAACAACACGCCGACAAGCCCGGTCAGCAGCACCCCCGAGATGCCTTGGGTCAGGTGCATCGCGCCAAACAGGGCTCCCCCTGCCACTGCCGCCATCACGCGTCCGCCACGATGGCGGCCCAGCAGGTGATCGAGGTGGTGCATCAGGAACGCACGGAAGACCAGTTCCTCGCCAAGCGCCGCGCTGAGCCAGGCGCCGCCTGCCAGGTGGGCGGCCGCGTTGACGTTGCCAAGCAGTGCGCCGTAGCCGCTGTAGTCGGCCTTGGTCCCGGTCAGCGCATCGATCAGCGGTTGCACGAACGGATTGATGACGCCGATGACCAGCGCGAGCAGCAGCAGCGTCCAGCCGAGCAAGGCGCGAGACGACTGAGGCTTTAATCCGCAGGCACTCAGCGAGCGCGTTTCCAGCCAGACCAGGACAATCCCTAGAATGCCGACAAGCGGCATCCGCCAGGGAAACTGCACCCAGCGGTAGTGCGCCAGTGCGAGGATGACGGCGATTGCTGCGATGCGTGCCAGAGGATGTCCCAGTGCAGGAATGCCCGGGCGGGGATGTGCGCTTGAGGAGCCTTGTTGAAACATGCTGGACGAAGGATCGAGTGGGTCCTCGAACGGTAACCACGGGAGCGGCAAGCGTCCTGTGCCAGAGGGCATGGGTTGCTGACTGCGACGATGGAAAGACATGCGCTGTTTCAGGCGCTCGACCGTGATCCGCACATTGAAGTGGGGCCGGCCGATGTCGCCGTGTGCGGTGAAGACGCTGCTGGCAGCGGCTGATTTCAATATTCATCACTGATGGTTTGCATTGAGTTCAAGCAATGTCTGCATCAGCCCAGTTTTCAGTTGGCAGCTGCTCCACGCTCTCATTTCATTTTCTGGTGGTGGCTGGGGATTCGTTTCAGGTTGGACTGCACATCGCTTCGAAGTGACGATGTCCTTGGTGCCTTCGCCATCCGGCTTGAGTTGCCTGATCACAGCTTGAGCATTGATTGCCGGGCTCAACGTCAGCTGGTATCGATCATCGACCAACCAGCGTGGTTTCGTCCTGGCATGCATCTCTTCAAGCCATGGTTCTACGTTGCAGAAACTAGGTTAGCTAGTGGTAACCGCTGACGTCTGTCATGCAGTGCTCTGCTTGAACTCGGCATCACCTTGCTTGTTCAGCTGTGTTTGCGCCGACTGGCAAAACGCACCACCAAGGACATGTGGATCCGGATACGCTATGCGCTTCCCACAGCGTTGTTGAAAGGTATGGAGCAGTTGAACGAGCAATGGATGACAGCGGTTGTGGATGCCTTGAGCGACCTGCAGGCAGCAAGGGTGGCGCAGGGCGCGGTGCTTGAGGCCCTGGTTGCTTCGCATCCATCCCCGGTGCTGCTGATGCGTTGTTGGGATCGCCTTTCCTCCTCCTTGGTTGCGACCGTTTCGCAACACAAGGCCTCCTCGACAATGGCAAAGCCGATCGAGGCGTATACGCTTGAGCAGTTGGCAGCGTGGACGGATCGAATGGAGCGCTGTTTTCCCCAGGCCAGAGGGCAATCCTAGCCTGGGCTACTGCAAGGCAGCGCTTGCCATCCCGCTCGATGCACGGCACCTGGCCATCCAGTGCGTAGCGTAGTCATACGCCGCGCCTGGATCAGCGAAGGCAACAATGAGCAGCCGCCAGCAATGCTGCGTGCTGGCGCCGGACGCTAGCCGGCCGTACAGAGCGGGCAGTCTGCATCGACGTGCTGGAGCTTACTGACGCATGCCAATCGCCAAACGATTGAATGCAGCCATCAGCGCGATGGCAAAACTCAGGTCAGCAATCTCGGCGTCACTGAAATGGGCTTTTAGAAGAGCAAAGTCATCGTCAGGGGCTCGGCTGTTTGCGATATCTGTCAATGACTCGGTCCACCCCAGGGCCACGCGCTCACGGTCGCTGAAATGCGGACTCACCCGCCACCCTGCCAGGCTGTCCAACTTGGCGTCGGGCATGCCGCCGGCGCGTAACGCAGCGGCGTGCATTTCCAGGCAGAAGGCGCGCCATTGAGTTGCGAAACGCGCAGGTAGACAAGTTCAATCAAGGGCTTGCCGAGGCTGCTCTTTTCCAGCGCCTTCTTGGTGATGCCAAATCCCTTATAGGCATCTGGAGATAGGGTTTGGTAAGGCAAACGAAGTGTGTTCACGCAGAATCCAGTCTTGAGTCAGTGGCAGCAAGCAGCCGTTGATCGGAGGGCAAACCCGCTGATGCTGCCGTTGCACCAATGAGGCCGCAGAACAGGGATGAGCGGCGAGCAATGTTCGGGTGCCCGGCGGAACTTCAGCCGCATCTTGTGCGACAACGCCTACTTTAGGAGACTGATGTCCCGGCTGGATGGGGCAAGAATTGAAGATTCGAGTAGGGCATGAGTGACAGGGGGCAGCGCGAGCCGGATACGGGGTCTTTCAGCAAGGTGCTTTTCCCTGGTCTACGCCTGGCCTATCTGGTCGTCCCCAAGGCAAAGACCGAACGTTTCACCGATGCAGCCGGGCAGCTTGGCGGCGTGGGATCCTTCGTGTCACAGGCCACGGTCGCCGAGTTCATGGAGCAAGGGCACTTCTCCCGTCACTTGCGCAGGATGCGCGTGCTCTACAGTCAGCGGCGCAGCTATTTGGTCGATGCGCTCAGCGATATCTTTGGCTCCCGCATGGCGATCCAGCCCCAGGCAGGCGGACTCCAGGTGTTGGCCTACCCCAGCACCGGGCAAAGCGATGCGCTGCTGGCGCAGGCCGCCCAAGCACACGGACTGCCACTCCAGGCATTGAGCAGGTGGCGAATGCGCCCCTCATCGTCGGGCGGTTTGCTGATGGGATTCTCAGGCTTTGCAACGCGAGAACAAGCGTATGCCTCGGTTCAACGGCTACGAGCAGCACTGGATGACGTGTGGGCGCCTGCAGGGCATCGCGTCCGTGCTGCATCGCCCCGGGCCTGAAGCACTTTGATCAACGCCCACCCTGAAAGCGGAAGGTGAAGCGCATGTTCGACGCGGCGGCCGTTGCCGAGTCTGCTGGTGGGGCAGTGGCGTCGACCAACGTCAACTGGCCATCGGCCACAGCCACCGGAACGCCAAGCGTGAGATCGATCTGTTTGGACCAGCCGCCGCCGAGCACGGTTGCCCTGACGATCAGCCGGCCCGCCACGACGCACTGCACCTCGGCCGGGCAACGGCTGTCTTCGATGACGCGGTCGGGACGTACCTTGGGGCCATCGACCGCCGCGATTTCTCCCAGCCGCACCGGGCCTTCGATGGGCTGGCTGGTGATGGACCCAGCTGCCGCGCACGCGGCAAGCCAGGCGACCAGAAGCGTTGCAAGCATCAGCGTGCGGAAGGGGCGGAGGCGTTCCATTGCGGCAATCATGCCCGTGTGTTGTGGAGATGCAAGCTGATGTCTTCGGTGCGCTGTGCGGATGTAGCGACCACATCAATGCGATGCAGCGTCACTTCGCCGTGACGCGCTCGCGCAAGTGCGCAGCATTGCGCGAGCGCAGGCAGCAACACGGCCAGTCACTAAGGATCGCACTACCCGGCCGGTCAGATCACCGAGGCATTGACCTTGAACACCTCGACCGCCTGCGTCAGCTGGGTCGAATGCGCTTCCAGCGAACGGGCTGCCGTGCTCGCGGCTTCGACCAGGCTGACGTTCTGCTGGGTGGTTTCGTCCATCTGGGCGATGGTCAGGTTGACCTGTTCGATGCCGCCGGCCTGTTCTTGCGAGGCGGCGGAGATGTGGCCCATGATGTCGGTGACATGCTGGACGCTGGTGACGACCTCGCCCATGGTGGTGCCGGCCTTGTGCACCAGCGTTGCACCGTCGGCGACGCGCTGCACGGAGTCGTCGATCAGGCGTTTGATCTCCTTGGCGGCGTCCGATGAGCGGTGCGAGAGAGTGCGCACTTCCGAGGCCACCACGGCAAAACCGCGGCCTTGTTCGCCGGCGCGTGCGGCCTCGACGGCGGCATTGAGCGCGAGGATGTTGGTCTGGAAGGCGATGCCGTCGATGACCGAGATGATGTCGGCGATGCGCCTGGACGAGGCTTCGATGCCGGACATCTGTTCGATGACCTGGCCAACCACGTCGCGTCCCTCCGAGGCGATGGCGGCGGCGCCCAGCGCGAGCTGATTGGCACGGCCGGCGTGCTCGGCATTCTGCTTGACGGTGGAGGTCAGCTCTTCCATCGAGGCGGCGGTTTCTTCCAGGCTGGCGGCCTGTTGTTCGCTGCGGCGGGACAGTTCCTGGTTGCCGCTGGCGATGTCTTCGGCGGCAAAACCGATGCTGTTGGAGGTGGTCTGGATATGCGTGACGATGTCGGTGAGGCGATGCACGGTGCTGTTGGCATCGTCGCGCATGGAGGCGAACACGCCGTGGAAGTTGCCGGTCATGCGCACGGTCAGGTCGCCATCGGCGATGCACCGCAGCAGGTCGGAAAACCTGGCCAGGTTGGTGTCGGAGGTGGCCATCATGGTGTTGAGGTTTTCGACCATCAGGCGGAAGTCGTGTTCGAACTTTTCCGGCTGGCCGCGCAGCGCGAAGTTGCCGGCGCAGGCAGCCTGGGTGAGCTGCTGGATCTGCGCGTTGATGGCGCGCAGGTTCTGCTTGACCTGCTGCATGGTGGCGGTGATGGCGGCCTTTTCGCCGGGGTATTGCTCGATTTCGGGAGCCAGGTCGCCGATGGCGTAGCTGCCCATGACCTCGGTCATGCGCAGCTGGGTCTGCACGTGCGCATGCACCAGGGCGTTGGTGTCCTGCACCATGTGCCCGTATTCGCCGGGGAACTGCTGGGCGTCGGTGCGGTAGCTGATCTCGCCGGCATCGTGGCGGGCCGCCATGTTGCGTTGGGCGGAGATCACATCCTGCAGGCGGCGCTGCATCTGTTGCATGGCGCGCAGCAACTGGCCGGATTCGTCCTTGCTGGTGGGCAGGTCCTGGCTGCGCAGGTCGCCGTCGTTGATGCGCTCGGCCAACCGCAGCGATTGGCGCAAGGGCAGCACCACGCTGCGGGTCAGCAACCACGCAATGGTGGCGCCCAGCAGCAAGGCGATGACGGTGGAGACCACCATCAGCATTGCAAAGCCGCGCGCGGTGGTCACCGCGTCCTTGGCGGCCGCGCGGTTCTTGGCTTCCTGCAGGTCGATGAAGGCGTTGATGCTGGCCAGCCAGGCGACGAAAGCAGGGCGCGCCTGCTGCAGCAGGCGTTGTTCGGCATGCGGCTTGTCGGCGCCATCGCGGAACGCGCGCACCTGCGCGATCAACGGCATGGTGCGCTGCTCGATGGCCTTGATCCGCTGGAGGATGGCCTTTTCTTCCGCGTCCGTGGAGGCCGCGATCATGTCGTCCAGTGGCTTGGCGGAGCGGGCGTAGTCCGCGGCGAGCTTGTCGATCGATTGCTCTGCCGTGTGCCGCTCTGCCGGGTCGTCCAGCAGCACGACATCGCGCAGGGCGATCGCGCGGTCGTGCACGCTGCCGCGGAAATTGATCGCATAGCGTTGCTTGACGCTGTTCACTTCGTTGATGGCGGTGAGCTGCTGGTCGATGCTGCGTACGCGCTGGATGCCGACGACGGTGAGGATCACCATCAGGACAATGATCGCGAGGAAGCCGAGGGCCAGGCGCTGACCGATGCGCAGATTCGAAAGCAGGGACATAGGGAGTTTGATCGGTGATCCGGCGAGCGGAAGAGCGGGGGAGAATCCCAGCAACAGCTGGGAGGCGATGCGCCCGGGACACCGATGGGGTCGGCAGCGTTGCCGCTGCACGAAGGATGTCTCGACCTGTTCGTTAGCGGCCTGCGTCAGCGGAAATGAAACCGCCGGCGGTGGCAGGATTCATCCACGGTTGGCTTCGCAATGCCGTCAGCCATGGCGATCAGAACGCAAGCCAGCGGTCGCGGCCCCAGCGCAGCGCTTTGGTACCGGTCAGCGCCGGGGGGCAGAAGCGGATTCAGGCGCGGCAAGTGACCGAGGCGTGGAGACGGCCGCGGCGCCGGTGCTGCGGCCGATGGCAGGCGTCGATCGGCATGCATCGTGCCGCCACCGCAGCACGGCCGCCATCCAGGCGGCCTCAGTCATAGCGCGACAGATCCGGCGCCTTCATCGACGGCGTCATCAGCTTGGCGGCAATGTTCTGGACGCTGGGCTGGCTGGCGAATTTCAGTGCGCCGTGCAGCAGCTGGATGCCGAGCCGGCTGTGCGGATTCATCAGGCGCGGGCCGATCTTCGGCACGCCCTGGCCCTGTTCCACCATCGGCCGCATGGCGTCGGCGTAGGCGGTGAGGGCCTGTTCCAGTGTCGCGGCACGTGCGATCTCGTTGGCCAGCACGTAGCCGCCGGTGACCGCAAGAGTGGCGCCGATGCCGGCCAGCGGGGTTGCGCACCAGGCGGCGTCGCCGGTCAGCACGACGCGGCCGGCGTGCCAGCGCGGCATGCGCACCTGCCGCAAGGCATCGAAGTAGAAATCGTCGGTGGTGTCCATGCCGTCCAGTACCCGCGCAGCCTGCCAGCCGGCGTCGGCGAAGCGTTCGCGCAGATAGGCCTTCTGGGTTGCCAGGTCCCAGTCCTGCTCGCCCTCGGGGGCTTTCTGCAGCGACAGCATCGCGCGTGTGGTGCCGTGCTGGTCCGGGCGCAACGAGATGCTGCGCCCGCCGGTGGTGTGATACCAACGCCACAGGCGGTCGTCGTCGGCGGTGCGTGCGATGGTGAAGTAGGCAATGGTCAGATCCATCCAGCGCGGGTCGTTCTCGCCGGGAAACACCAGCTCGCGTGTGGCCGAGCCGACGCCTTCGGCGACGATGACGGCATCGAAGTGGTCGCTGCGTCCGCTCTGGAAGCGGACGGTGGCAGCCTCGCCGTCGTCGTCGATGCTGGCGATGCGGTCGCCGAACCGGTACTCGGCCGTCTGGCGTGCGGCGTCGTAGAGCAGGCGGGCGAGATCGCCGCGCAGGATTTCCAGTTCTGCGGTCGGGCCATCGCCATCGATGTCGTCGGTCGTGAAGGTCGCCACCGCATGGCCGTGGTCGTCGACCCAGGCAGTACCTTCCTCGCCGGTGCCATGATCGAGTGCGGCCTGCTCCAGGCCCATGCGCTGCAGGACCTCGCGGCCGACCCCGCGCACGTCGATGTTCTGGCCGCCATCGCGAAACTGCGCGGCCTGCTCGACGACGCTGACGTCGAATCCCTGCCGGGCGAGCGCCCAGGCCACGGTGTTGCCGGCGACGCTTGCGCCGGTGATGAGGATGCGACGCGGCATGACAGATCACCCGAAAGAAGAAATATCAGAAGTGATATTACATGCCCTGGTCGCGCTGCTCCAGGTTGGCGATCAGGCGCTGCATGAACGCGACAGTCTGCTGCGCCTCCTCGGGGGAGAAGTCCTTCAGCGCATCGGCATTGAGATCGATCAGTATCTTGCCGCCGATCTCGGCGATCTTGCGCCCGCGCGGCGTGAGCGAGACCACTGCGGCGCGGCGGTCCTGCGGCGCCGGGGCGCGCTCGATCAGCTGCAGGCCCTCCAGCTTGTCCAGCAGGGCCACCATTGCCGGCTGCTTCACCGCCGAGTCGATCACCAGGTCGCGTTGCAGCATCGGCCCTTTCCAGGACAGCAGCATGATCGGCCCGAGCAGTGCCAGCGACATGCCATGCGGGCGCAGTTGCGCATCCACCAGACGGTTGAAGACCCGTGCAGCATGGTTGGCCAGATACCCCGGGGCCACCGCAGCCAGCGGGTGAATGAGTGCATCGCGATCCTGCATTTGCGTCATCGTGCCACGCCGTTGGGCCATTTCGCGATTTTATCCGGGCACGCGCACCACCGGGCATCGCCGGCGCGCCGCGGCGCGGCATCCATGCCGGTTGCCGCGGCAGCGCGCCATGGTGGGCCCGGCGCGCAGTCGGCAGGCATCGTCACCTGAGTGTTGTAACGTAGGCGGGCGCTGCACGCCTTGCAGGGCGCCACCGGCAACGCCGGATGGCGTTGGCAGGTGCGGCCGGCATCTCGGCCCGTTCCGTTCCTGCCTGCCGGCGCTGCGCGGCGTTTGATCCTGGTTCTTCTTCAATGGTTCGTCAAAGATGCTTGTTTGGGTGATTGGTAAGCCGTCCGCGCACCGCGTTGCGTATTGTCCGCATGACGACTGCCGCTGGGCGGCAGCGCGCCTGGGCACCACGTGAGCGCGCCGTTTCCGTATGGCGACAGCGCCATGGCGCAGGCCGTGCGCGCCTACGACTGGGCCGCAACACCGCTGGGGCCGACCACGCAGTGGCCGTCGCCGCTGCGCAATGCGGTCAGCCTGATGCTCAGCTCGCCGGAAAGCATGTATGTGGTGTGGGGCGATGCGCTGACCTTTTTCTACAACGATGCCTATACGCCGATCCTTGGGCCGCGGCAGCCGCATGCGCTGGGTGCGCCGCTGCGGGAATTGTGGGCCGATGCCTGGGAGGCGGTACGTGCGCCGATCGAGGCCGCGTTCGCGGGGCGCGCCTCGCGCTTCGAGGAAGTGCCGATCGGCATGAACCGCTACGGCACGCCGGAAGACACCTGGTGGACATTCTCGTTCTCGCCGATCTATCTGGACGATGGGCGTGTGGGCGGCGCGTTCTGCGTCACCAACGAAGTCACCGACCGCAAGGTGGCGCAAAACCGGCTTGCCGATGAGCACGAGCGGCTGATCCGGTTGTTCGAGCAGGCGCCGATGTTCATGGCGTTTCTGAGCGGTCCGCAGCATCGGGTGGAGTTCGCCAACCCGTGCTATTCGCGATTGATCGGGCACCGCGACGTGATCGGCAAGCCGCTGGCCGAGGCCCTGCCGGATCTGGTCGAGCAGGGGCATCTGCATCGCCTGGACGAGGTGTACCAGTCCGGGCGCGCCTATGCGGCCAATGCGCTGGCCTACAACGTGCAGGCCGAGCCGGGCGGCCCGGTGGAGCGACGCCTGCTGGATCTGGTCTACCAGCCGATCGCCGGTGCCGATGGCACCGTCTCCGGCATCTTCGTGCAGGGCCTGGACATCACCGACCGCATCGGCCTGGAACGCGCGGTGCGCGAGGCGGAAGTGCGCAACCGGCAGATCCTGGACAGCGTGATGGACTACGCGATCATCGCCACCGACCTGCACGGCCTGGTCACGTCCTGGAACGAGGGCGCGCAGCGCATTCTGGGCTGGAGCGAGGCCGACATGCTGGGCCAGACCCTGGAGCGCACCTTCACCCCGGAAGATGTGGAGCGCCGGCAGATCCTGATCGAGGCGGCGGCGGCGCTGGAAAGTGGCAGCGGCATGGACGAGCGCTGGCATGTGCGCAAGTCCGGCCAGCGTTTCTGGGCGAACGGGTCGCTGATGGTGCTGCGCGACGAAACCGGTGCGGCGATCGGATTTGTCAAGGTGTTGCGCGACCGCACCGCCGAGCGGCTGGCCAGCGAAGCCCTGCGCGAGAGCGAGCGTCGGCTGGATGCGCTGGTGCGCGCGTCCTCGCAGTCGATCTTCTCGGCCAGCGCCGACTGGCGCGAGCTTCGCCAACTGGTTGGCGAGGGGGCGCTGAGCGATGCGCTCTCGGCAAGCTTGAACTGGCAGCTGGAGATGGTGCACCCGGACGATCGCGCGCGGCTGGCCGAGGCCATTGCGCATTCGATCGTCAACAAGACCGGGCTGGACGTGGAATACCGCGTGCTGGATGCCAATCAGCGGATGGGCTGGACCCTGATGCGCGCGATCCCCTTGCTGGACGAGGGCGAGCAGATCGTGGAGTGGTTCGGCACCGCGGCCGACATCACCGACAAGCGGCTGGCCGAGCAGCAGCTGCGCCAGCTGACCGAAACGCTGGAAGAGCGCGTGCGCGAACGCAGCGCGGCGCTGCTGCTGGCCGAGGAAAAGCTGCGCCAGAGCCAGAAGATGGAGGCGGTCGGCCAGCTGACCGGCGGGCTGGCGCACGACTTCAACAATCTGCTGACGGCGATCAGCGTCGGTCTGGAGCTGTTGCAGACGCGCATCGAACAGGGCAAGTACGACCGCCTGGAGCGCTATGTGGAAATGGCGCAGTCCAGCGCCGCGCGCGCCACCGCACTGACCCAGCGGCTGCTGGCGTTTTCGCGCCGGCAGACCCTGGCGCCCACCGCGCTGGAGGTACAGGCGCTGGTGCAGGGCATGCACGACATCATCGCGCGCACGCTGGGGCCTTCGATCGCCTTGCAGCTGCGCCCTGCAGCCGACCCGTGGAAAGTGCTGGTGGATGCGCCGCAGCTGGAAAACGCGCTATTGAACCTGTGCATCAACGCGCGCGACGCGATGCCCGATGGCGGCGAGCTCACCATCGCCGTCGCCAACCGGGTGCTGGACGCCGGCGCCGCCCAGCAGCTGGACCTGCCGATCGGCGAGTACGTGTGCCTGAGCGTGCAGGACACCGGCACCGGCATGAGCGCCGACGTGATGTCCAAGGTGTTCGAGCCGTTCTTCACCACCAAGCCGATCGGGCAGGGCACCGGTCTGGGCTTGTCGATGATCTACGGATTCACCCGCCAGTCCGGCGGCCACGTGCGCATCGATTCGGAGGTGGGCGTCGGCACGACCATGGCGCTGTACCTGCCGCGCTTCGATGGCGTGCTGGCGCAGGACGAGGCAGTGCCGGCGACCGAGCAACCGCTGCGCTCGACCGCGCCAAGCTGCACGGTACTGCTGGTGGAAGACGAAACCGCGATCCGCGTGCTGATGTCCGAAGTGCTGAGCGAAGCGGGCTACCGCGTCATCGAGACCGCCGAAGGCAGCGCCGCAGTGGAGCGGCTGCGCTCGCAGGAGACGATCGATCTGCTGGTGACCGACGTCGGGCTGACCGGTGGATTGAACGGACGTCAGGTCGCCGACGCGGGGCGGCAGTCGCGGCCGACGCTGCCGGTGCTGTTCGTCACCGGCTACGCGGCAACCGCGGCGGTGGGCGCCGGGCAATTGGAGGACGGCATGGAGGTGCTGACCAAGCCGTTTCTGGCCGTGGACCTGGAACGTCGCGTGGCGCAGTTGCTGGAACGCAAATCGCACTGAGGCCTGCGTGCAGGCTTGGCGATGATTCGGTCGGGGTTGCTTACAGCGCGGTCTGCACGATGCCCAGCAGGTCGCGCAACGAAAACGGCTTGGTCAACAGACGCATGCCGGTATCGAGAAAATCCGCACGCTTGGCGATGGACCCGGCATAGCCGGTCATGAACACGATGGGCAGGGCGGGATACAGACGGCGCGCATTGTCGGCGAGGTCGCGCCCGTTCATACCGGGCAGGCAGATATCGGAGAGCAGCAGATCGAACGGACGCGCCTGGTTGAGCTGCTCCAGCGCCTGCTCGGCGTCTGGCGACACGATGACCTGGTAGCCCTCGTCACCCAGGATATCTGCGGTCATCGCACGAATGGCATCGTCGTCTTCGACCAGCAAGATACGGGCGTTACATGATGCGTGGTTCACCGCAGTCCTCGAGCGATCGCAACCATGCGATGCACTTCAGGTGCAACGCTAGGCCCACGCGCGTGACGAACGTGTCGGAACTGTCATAAAGCGCGGCGCAGGTCACAGCACGCTACCGATATCGCGGGGGCTCAGCTCGCGCCAAGCAAGCTGATCGATTCAGTGGTGCGCAGCGGGCAGTGATGCGCCCGTGATAAATTTAAGCCTATGGAAAATCTGAAGCCGATGATCGCAAACCGCATTACGACTGGTACGACGGGGCTTGACACCATCCTGCGCGGCGGCCTGCCGCCCAATCGCCTGTACCTGCTGGAGGGCCAGCCGGGCTCGGGCAAGACCACCGCATCGCTGCAGTTCCTGCTCGATGGCGCTGCCAAGGGCGAGAGCTGCCTGTACGTGACCTTGTCGGAAACCATCGACGAGCTCAACGAAGTGGCCGCCTCGCACAACTGGTCGCTGGAGGCGCTGCATATCTTCGAGCTGGCATCGGCCGAAGCGTTTCTGGGCGATGGACGCCAGCAGTCCATCCTGCATCCGTGGGAAATGGAGCTGGACGGCACCATCAAGCTGATCCAGGCCGAGGTGGACCGGGTCAAGCCGACGCGTGTGGTGTTCGACTCGTTGTCCGAGTTGCGCCTGCTGGCGCAGGATTCGCTGCGCTACCGGCGTCAGGTGTTGGCGCTCAAGCAGTTCTTTGCGCCGCGCAACATCACCGTGTTCCTGGTCGATGACCTCACCGGCGAGAACGGCGAACGCGATGCGCATCTGCACAGCCTGTGCCATGGGGTGATTTCGCTGGAACGCATGACGCTGGATTTCGGCGCGGCGCGGCGGCGCATGCAGGTGCAGAAGTTGCGCGGCGTGGATTTCATCGCCGGCTACCACGACATCACCATCACCACCGGCGGCATGCGGATCTTTCCGCGGCTGATCGCCTCCGATCACCATGTGCCGTTCATCGGCGATGCGGTGTCCAGTGGCGTGGCGCGTGTCGATGCGCTGCTGCACGGGGGGCCGCTGCGCGGCACCAGCACCCTGCTCACCGGGCCTGCCGGTTCGGGCAAGACCAATATCGCGCTGCAGTATGTGACCGCCGCCTGCGAGCGCGGCGAGCATTGCTGCATTCTGGAGTTCGACGAGCGCACCGGCACTTTGCTGACGCGGGCCGAGAGCCTGGGCATGGATCTGCGCAAGTATCTGGACGCGGGCCTGCTGGAACTGCATCAGATGGACCCGGCCGAGCTGACCCCGGGCGAGTTCGCCTGGGCGGTGCGCGCCAGTGTGGAACAGCGCAACTGCCGCGTGCTGGTGATCGACAGCCTCAACGGCTATCTCACCTCGATGCCGCAGGAAAAGCAGCTGATGCTGCAGATGCACGAGCTGCTGTCCTACCTCAACCAGAGCGGCGTGACCACGTTCCTGGTCAATCCGCAGCACGGCCTGGTCGGCACCATGTCCACCGGCAACCTCAACATCTCCTACATGGCCGACACCGTCATCCTGTTCCGCTTCTTCGAGGCGCAGGGGCGCATCCGTAAGGCCGTGTCGGTGATCAAGAACCGCAGCGGCGCGCATGAGGATTCGATCCGCGAGTTGCGCATCGGGACGGGCGGTATCCATCTGAGCGAGCCGCTGGAGAAATTCCACGGCGTGCTGACCGGTACTCCGCATTTCGTTGGGGACGACACGCCGTTGCTGGATCGTCCACTTGACTACCTGTGACCCGGATGGGTCCATCGTCCACGTCATCGCGCCGTTCGGCCGCGATGCGGAGAGCATTGCCGGCATCGTCGGTCAGCGCGGACTGACGCGCCGGGTGTACGGGTCGCTGGCTGCGCTGGCGGACGACCTGCTCGATGCCTCCGGCGTGGTGGTGTTGACCGAGGAAGCGGTGGGCGGGGATCTGCGTCAGTTCTCGCATGCCCTGCAGAGCCAGGCCGCCTGGTCGGATATTCCGTTCGTGCTGCTGCGTGCGCCGCGCGGCAGCCACAACGGGCGCCAGGCCACGCTGCCGGCGGAAGTGACCAACGTCATCGAATTGGAACGGCCGCTGAGCTCGCCGTCGTTGTTGAGCGCGATCTCCACTGCGTTGCGCTCGCGCCAGAAGCAGTTCGTGATTCGCGACCAGATGGCGCAGTTGGCCGAAAGCAAGACGGCCCTGATGTCGAGCGAGGCCGAGCTGCGTCGCGTCACCGACGCACTGCCGGTGCTGATTGCCTTCATCGACAAGGATCTGGTGTACCGCTTCGCCAACCGCTCGTATGAAGACTGGATCGGCATCCCGCCTGCCGAGGTGATCGGGCGGTCCATGGTGGATGTGGTGGGACCGGCGATGGTGCAGCAGCGCCGCGCCTGGATCGAGGCCGCACTGGCCGGGCAGGCGTTGACGGTGGAGGCCAGTTGGCCGCACACCGACGGACGCCGGCGCGATGCGGAGATCCGCTACATGCCGCGCCTGGATGCGGACGGCCAGGTGGACGGCTTTCATGTGTTTGCCACCGACATCACTGCGCGCGCGCTGGCGCTGGAATCGATCCAGCAGCAGGCCAGCCTGCTCGAGGTCAAGGTGGCCGAACGCACCGCCGAGCTGCAGCAGCAGATGCTGGCACGCGAGTCCAGCGAAGCGGCATTGCGCCAGGCGCAGAAGATGGAAGCGGTAGGCCAGCTCACCGGCGGCATCGCACACGACTTCAACAACATGCTGACCGGCATCCTGTCGGCGCTGGATCTGGCGCGCCTGCGCATCGACCAGGGCCGCACCGAAGGGCTGGGCCGCTTTCTGGATGTGGCGTCGGCCTCGGCCCTGCGCGCGGCCGCACTGACGCAACGGCTGCTGGCGTTCTCGCGACGGCAATCGCTGGAAGCGCGGCATCTGCATCTGAACGACCTGGTGGTATCGCTGCAGGAATTGCTGGCGCGCACGCTGGGCGAATCGGTGCATCTGGAAACCGATCTGCAGGCCGACCTGCCGCAGGCGTATGTCGACGAAAACCAGCTGGAAAGCGCGCTGCTCAATCTGGCGATCAATGCCCGCGACGCCATGCCCGACGGCGGGCAGTTGCGCATCGCCACCCGGCAGTTGCAGGTCCAAGCGCAGCCGCTGGAACTCGGGCGCGGGGTGACGCTGGCGCCGGGCAATTACGTGGTGGTGTCGGTGACCGACAGCGGCGCGGGTATGCCGGCCGACGTGCTGGAGCGTGTGTTCGAACCGTTCTACACCACCAAGCCGATCGGGCAGGGCACCGGCCTGGGCATGTCGATGATCTACGGCTTCATGCAGCAGTCCAACGGGCAGGTGTGGGTGGAGTCCGAGCTGGGCAAGGGCACCACGGTGAGCCTGTATCTGCCCGCCGGTCTCCATCCGCAGGCGCTGTCGCCGCAACCGCAAGCCGGTGCCGTGGTGTCCGGACGCGGCCAGCAGGTGCTGGTGGTGGAAGATGACGAACAGGTGCGGCTGCTGGTCACCGAACTGCTCAATGAGTTGGGCTATGAAGCCGATGTGGTGGCCGACGCCGATGCGGCGCTGCCGATCCTGGCTTCGCAACGGCGCATCGATCTGCTGGTGACCGACGTGGGCCTGCCCGGGCTCAACGGGCGCCAGTTGGCGGAGATCGCGCGGCAGTCGCGGCGGGATCTGCCGGTGATCTTCATGACCGGCTATGCGGAAACCGCGCGCGATCGCGGCGAGTTTCTTGCCGACGGCATGAGCATGATCGCCAAGCCGTTTACGCTGGGCGAGTTCAGCGGAAAGCTGCACGAGGTGTTGGGGCCGTCGGCCTGATCGGGGTGCGCGGTCAATCGCGCCTGAC
Source organism: Xanthomonas sp. LMG 8993 (assembly GCF_009835065.2). NCBI lineage: Bacteria > Pseudomonadati > Pseudomonadota > Gammaproteobacteria > Lysobacterales > Lysobacteraceae > Xanthomonas > Xanthomonas sp. LMG 8993. The sequence continues at coordinate 679,161 of NZ_QVIF02000001.1, forward strand.
ACTACGACGGTGCTGCCATCGGCTGGTGTGGTGGTGTCCTTGAAGGCGGGTGCAGTCCAAGGTTGGCGTCAGGGCGCTGCGCGCCCGGATTGCCGCGCGCTGGCCAGCGACTCGGCCACGGCGATCTTGTCGGCCACCGCCTTCTGCATCGGCGAGCCGGCGTCGAGCAAGCCATGCAGATGCCGCCAGTGCTCGCTGGCAGCGCGGTAGTCCTGCTGCTGAAAGTCGCTGATGCCCAGCAGCCACAGGCCGCGCTGATGGTCCGGCTCGCGTGCGACCACCTGTTGCAGGCGGCTGCGTGAGTTGGCGTCGATGGCGAAATCGCTGCGCGTGGCCATGTCCGCGGCCACCCAGCCGACGATGGCGGCGCTGAGATCCGGCGCGATTTTGAGCGCTTGCGCATAGGCCTCACGCGCATCGGCGGGGCGGTTGTCCTGCTCGTGGGTCCTGGCTTGCTGCATCCACGACTCCAGCGCCTGCTCCTGCGCAGCGTCGGCGTTAGCCTCTGCGGCCCGGGCTTGCTCACCCGCGGCGGCGGCAGGCGCGTCTGCCGGTTGCGGCGGCGGCTGTGCCGTCGCGTAGACACGCCGTGCGATCGCGTCCGGCGCGCCGACCAGCCGATACAAGCCGGCCGTGGCGATCGGCAAGCCGAGCACCAGCACAATCGGCAGGCTGTAGCGTGCATTGCCCTTGCGCGCGGGCTGGCGCAGCAACGGCGCCAGTATCAACAGCAAGGCGACGACCACCAGCGCGGCGCTTGCGATATAGAAACCGGTCATCACCATTCTTCCTCCGGTTGCGGCGCCACCGGCGTACCGGCGCGCGCACGTTTGCGCACGGTATGGATCACCACGCCCGCACCGGCACCCAGCAGCAGCAACGGACCGAACCACAGCAGCCAGGTGCCGCGCTTGACCGGCGGGTCGTACAGCACGAAGTCCGAATAGCGATCGACCATGTACTGCTTGATCTGCGCATCGCTCCTGCCGGCCTGCAACTGCGCGAACACCTGGTGGCGCAGATCGCGCGCGAGCTCGGCATTGGAGTCGGCCAGGTTCTCGTTCTGGCACACCAGGCAGCGCAACTGCGCGGTCAGGCGCTGATAACGCGCTTCGTCGCTGCGGTTCTTGAAAGGCAGCGGGTCCACCGCCTGCGCCGCCAGCGGCGGCGCAAGCAGCACGCCCAGCAGCAGCACCAGCAGCAGACGCAGTTGCCGGCCGTGCATGCGCCGGTACCAGCGCCAAACCCAGCGCGCCGCCATCAGCGCGTGCCCCCGGGCAGTGCGGCGATGGCGGGCAGCAGCTCGTCGTTGATGACCGCGGGCGTGAGCACGCCGATGTGCTTGTAGCGGATCACGCCTTGCGCATCGATCAGGAAACTCTCCGGCGCACCGTAGACACCGAAATCGATCGCGGTCTGGCCGGCTTCGTCGGCAATCACCAACGCATACGGATTGCCGTACTGCGCAAGCCAGGCCGTGGCGTCGGCAGGCGCGTCCTTGTAGTTGTAGCCGATCAACGCCACCCCGAGCCGGCTGGCCTGCGCCATCAGCACCGGATGTTCGTGCACACATTCGGCGCACCAGCTGCCGAACACGTTGAGGACATAGGGCTTGCCCAGCAGCTGATCGCGGCTGACGCGTTGCTCGGGCCGATCCAGCCGCGGCAGCGAGAACGCCGGTGCCGGCTTGCCGATCAACGGCGAGGGCACATCGCGCGGGTTGTGCTGCATCGTCCAGTAAATGCCGAAGCCGAACAGCGCCGCCAGCAACAGAAAACCCAGCAAGGGCAGCAGACGGTTCATGCGTGCGATTCCTGCGCAGTGACACTGGTGCCGTGTGCCGGTGCCGTGGCCGCCGTCGTGGCGAGCGCCGGCGCACGGAACCGGCGGGCACAGGCGCTGACGAAGCCGCCCAGCATCATCAGCAGGCCGCCGGCCCAGATCCAGCGGATGAAGGGTTTGTAGTACAGCCGCAACGTCCAGTCGTATTCGATGTGCTGATCGTCCAGCGGCTCGCCGAGGGCGACATACAGATCGCGGGTGATACCGGGGTCGATCGCCGATTCGGTCTGGATGCGCTCGCTGCTGTACAGGCGTTTTTGCGGATGCAGTTGCGCGACCAACTGGCCATCGCGGCTGACCTGCACGCTGCCTTGTTCGGCCTTCCAGTTCGGCCCGTCGATCAGTTGCACGCCGTCGAAGCGGAAGGCGTAACCGGCGATCTCGGCGGTCTGCCCGGGCGACAGACGCACGTCGCGTTCGACCGACAGGCTTTCCGACACCAGCACGCCGGCCACGAACACCGCCACGCCCGCATGCGCGAGCAGCATGCCGGCCATTTCCGCCGGAAACCGCCGGCCGCGCGGCATCTCGCGCCAGCGCTTGTACATGTACAGCGCGGTGCCGGCCGCCACCCATGCGGCGACGCCGATGCCGGCGATCGCCCTGGGCTGGCCCTCGGCAAACAGGCTGCCGACCAGCGCACAGGCGACCGCGGCGATGCCGGCGCGCGTGCCCAGTGCCTGCAACGGCGCCGCCTCGGCCTTGCCCCAGCGCAGGTACGGGCCGAACGGCAGCAACAGCATCACCGGCAACATCAGCAGCGGGAACAGCAAGCCGAAGTAGGGCGGCCCCACCGACACCTTGCCCAGGCCGAAGGCATCGGCCACCAGCGGAAACAAGGTGCCCAGCAGCACCATCGCCGCCGCCACGGTGAGCAGCAGGTTGCCGATCAGGATGGCGGTCTCGCGCGAGGCGGCGGCGAACGGTTTGCCGCTGGCGATCCGGGGCGCGCGCAGCGCGTACAGCAGCAACGAGCCGCCGACCACCGCGATTAAAAAGATCAGGATGTACAGGCCGCGGCGCGGATCGGCGGCGAAGGCGTGCACCGAGGTCAGCACGCCCGAGCGCACCAGGAAGGTGCCCAGCAACGACAGCGAGAACGCCAGGATCGACAGCAGGATGGTCCAGGCGCGCAGGCTGCCGCGTTTTTCGGTGACCGCCTGGGTGTGGATCAGCGCGGTGCCGACCAGCCACGGCATGAAGCTGGCGTTTTCCACCGGGTCCCAGAACCACCAGCCGCCCCAGCCCAGTTCCGCGTACGCCCACCAGCTGCCGGCGACGATACCGGCGGTGAGGCAGGCCCAGGCCACATTGGTCCACGGCCGCGCCCAGCGCACCCAGGCCTGCTCCAGTTCGCCACCCAGCAAGGCCGCCACCGCGAACGCAAACGCCACCGAGAAGCCGACATAGCCGGTGTACAGCACCGGCGGGTGGAAGGTCATGCCCGGGTCCTGCAGCACCGGATTGAGTTCGTTACCATCCAGCGGAATCGGCGACAGCCGCGCGAACGGATTGGAGGTCAGCAGGATGAAGGCCAGAAAGCCCACCGACACCAGCCCCAGCACCGCCAGCACGCGCGCGGCAAAATGCTGCGGCAGATGCCGGCTGAAGGCGGCCAGCAACAGCGTCCAGGTCGACAGGATCGCGATCCACAGCAGCAACGAGCCTTCGTGCGCGCCCCACACCGCGGCAAAGCGGTAGTACCAGGGCAGGGCGATGTTGGCGTTGTCGGCGACATGGCGCACCGAAAAATCCAGCGACAGCAGCGACCAGACGAGCAGGCTGAACGCCATCCACACGAACAGCGCCTGACCGACCGCGGCAGGCCGCGCAATGCCCATCAACGCGCCATTGCCGCGCCAGGCGCCGATCAGCGGCAGCACGCCCTGGGCGAGCGAGAGCAGTAACGCCAGGATCAGTGCGATCTGGCCGAGTTCAGGCGTCATGGGCGAATCGCATCGTTGCAGCGAAGAGGCATCATCGAGGGAAGGAACAAGCTGCGCGCCGCATCAGCGCGGCGCAGGCAGCGGCACCGCAGCGGCGGGAATCGGCTTGCCGACATGGCCTTCGGCCATCGCATCCTTCAGTTCCTTCGGCATATAGGTTTCGTCGTGCTTGGCCAGCACTTCGTTGGCGACGAAGCGCCCGCCCTGCATGCGCCCGTTGGCGATCACCGACTGGTTGTCGCGGAACAGGTCCGGAAGAATGCCGGTGTACTCGACCTGCGTCGCGGCGTGCTTGTCGATCACGGTGAAGTGGACGGTGAGGCTGTCGCTGGCGCGCTGGATCGAGCCGGCCTTGACCATGCCGCCGAGGCGGAATTGCCGATAGCCGGCCGCCTCGCCGGCATGCACCTGGCTGGGCGTGAACAGGTAGCTCATGTTCCGCTGCAGCGCGAGCACGATCAGTGTGACCGCCAATGCCGCAGCGGCGAGTGCGCCGATCACCAGCCACAGGCGTTGCTTGCGGGTGGCGTTCATGGGGCGTCACGCTCCAGCGGCGCTGTTGCCGACAATTCGCGCGTGCGCCGCGGCGTTTGCCGTTGCAGCTGGCCGCGCAGCTCGCGCGGCAGGCGGCGGCGACGCAACCATGGCGATGCCAGGTCGGCCAGCAGCACCAACACGAACAGCGCGTATGCGGTCCACACGTATTGCCCGTAACCGCCCATCGCCAGCAGGGTCGTCATGCGGTGCGCTCCGTCAGCACGATGCGGCGCGCCCAGTCCTTGCCGCTTTCCAGGGCGAGCAGGTCCACGCGCACGCGGCCGAACAGGCTGGCCAGGTAATAGCACTTGGTCGCCAGCGTCATCGTCAGCAGCGGCCACAGCATGTCCGCGCTCATCGTGGAGGGGCCGAGCAGGCGCACGGTGGAGCCCTGGTGCAACGTGTTCCACCACACCACCGAGTAATGCACGATCGGCAGATTCACCAGGCCCACCAATGCCAGCAAGCCGGCCGCACGCATTGCCTGGCGGCGGTCTTCCACCGCGTGGTACAGGCCGAGCACGCCTAGATACAGGAACAACAGCAGCAACTCGGAGGTCAGCCGCGCATCCCAGGTCCACCAGGTGCCCCACATCGGCTTGCCCCACAGCGAGCCGGTGCACAAGGTGATGAAGGTGAAGGCCGCGCCGATCGGCGCCGAGGCCATGGTCACCACCTCGGCCAGCTTGATCCGCCAGACCAGTGCGATGAACGCGGATACGCCCATCGCCGCGTAGATGAACAGGCTCATCCAGCCGCTGGGCACGTGGATGAAGATGATGCGGTAGGCATCGTGCTGCTGGTAATCCGGCGGCGCCAGCACCAGCCCACCGTAGGCGGCCACCGCACCAAGCAACAACGCCAGGCCCAACGCCCACGGACGCACGCGTCCGGCCACGCGATAGAAGGTCGGCGGCGAGCTGAGTCTGTGCAGCCACAAGGGAATCCACTTGGCCATGCCGGTGTCGTCAGTTGGAATGTCTGGCGGGAGGCGCCAGCGCCTGCACGGCGGCACCGGCGTTGACCTGCAACTGGCCGTCGGAGAGCTTGCTGGTGCGCTGCATCAGCTCGCGCAATGCGGTGGCGTCCAGCGACGGCGACAGCGACAACAGCAACGCGACCACGCCGCTGACATGCGCGGTGGCCATCGAGGAGCCAGAGGTGAAGTCGTAGCGGCCGTTCGGCTGGGTGGTCAGGATGTCCTTGCCGGGCGCGCTGAGCACGCCGGGCATGGCCGCGGTGGGGCTGCTGCTGCGTACCACCAGCACGCCCGGCACATCGTTGGGAAAACCGTCCAGCCGGCCGTTGGGCGGCATCGCGGCGACCACGATGCGGCCCTGCTGCACCAGGTGCTGCAGCATCTTGCTCAGCAGCGGGTCGGCTGGGCCGCCCAGGCTCAGGTTGATCACGCGCGCGGAGCTGTTGTTGATCGCCGCCAGCGCCTTGGCCAGGGTGAAGGTGTTGCAGCGTGCGGTGGCGCCGACCGTGGGCGCATACCAGCAGGCCTTGTAGATGCTCAGCATGGCCTTGGGCGCCATGCCGACGATGCCTTGATGGTTGTTGCTGCCGGCGGCGATGATGCCGGCCACCTCGGTGCCGTGCGAGTCGCTGCTGGTCATCACCGGCGAATCGTCGACCAGGTCGTGCACGTCGCGGATGCGCGCCTTCAGGTCGGCATGCGTGGTGTCCACGCCGGTGTCGACCACCGCCACCACCACGCCGCGGCCCTGGGTGACGGTCTGCGCGCTGGCCGCATCGGTGGCGATGAAGCCGCGCTGCAGATCCACATAGGGGTCGTTGTAGCCGGACAGCGCGGTGGTCTTTTCCGATGCGTCGGCGGAAAACACCGAGAAATCCTGCACCGGTTGCACCAGCTCCACGCCGTCGTCGTCGGCCAGCGCGCTGACCAGTTCGTCGCGCGACACGCCCGGCGGCGGCTGCAGCACGGCGCAATACAGGCCCAGCGAGGTGATCGGCCAGCCGGAGACTTCGCGCAGCTTGTAGCGCTGCTTGAGTGCTTCCATGCGCACGGCGGCCTTCTGACCGGCGCCGTAATAGCTGGAGGCGTAGCCGATCAGGCTGGACCCGGCGCGGGCCGGCGGTGCGCTGAGCGGATTGGCCACCGCCAGCAGGATGTCGCGGCTGCTGTCGGGCGTGTGCGCATCGGCCGCCGGTGGCGTGCTGGTGCTGGCGGCGACGGGTGCCGGCTCCTGCGCGCTGGCCTGCGTAGCGAGGCCGATGCAGGCGGCGATGATGCCGATGGCGAGCAGGCGCTTCATGGTGCGGACACGATCTCGGCCATGCGGATGCCCGGGTTGGCGCGCAGTTGCTGCACGGTCTGCTGCGGCTGGGCCGGCGGTTGCGGCTGGGCCGGCACCACGGTGTAGGCGCCCATCTCGTTGGGCCCGCCGATCACCTGCAACTGCTGTGCATGCAGCAGGCGGTCCCAGTCGGCCACGGTCATCTTGGCGTCCGGCACCACCCGGATGGCGCCTTGCGGCACCGGCTGGGCGGTGGCGCTGCTGAGCGTGCGGTAGTCGTGCGAGGGCGCAGGCGCGGCCAGCCTGACGCCCATGACGCCCAGGCCGATCGCCTGCACCAGCGCCGCGGCCGCCAACGCGCGCACCGTCCAGCTACCGGAGCGGCGCGCTGCCGGCGGCGCGGGCGCGCTGGCCTGCTCCGGCGCGTCCAGGCGGCCGAGCAGACGCTGCAGGCCGGCGTTGGCGTCCAGCTTTACCGCAGACGGCAGCGCCAGCGCCTGGCGCAGGCGGTTCTGCTGGGCGAACTCGGCACTGCACGAGGCGCACTTGGCCACGTGCGCGATCAGCCAGGTGTTCTCTTCCTCGGTGGCGCTGTCGAGCAGGACCGCGGGCATCAGTTCCCAGGCGTGCGAGCATTCCTTGCCAGGCGCGATGAAAAACGTCTTCATTGCATGGTCTCCGTATAGGGGGCGCTGCCGGCCAGGCCGGGCAGCACATTGCGTAATTTGACCCGCGCATGGAACAGCCGGGCCTTGATGGTGCCTACCGGGCACTGCATGATCTCGGCGACTTCTTCCAGCTTGTGGCCGACGCCGTAGACCAGTTCGATCACCAGGCGCTGGTCCGGCGACAGCCGTTCCATGCCCTTGTCGAGCCAGTCGCGCAGCTCGCGGTCGTCGTTGTCGTCGGCGCTGGGGGCGTGGTCTTCCACCACCGCGGTATCGTCGATGGCCTCGCCGTCGTGCTGGCGCAGGCATTTGAGGCCGCAGCGATAGGCAATGCCCATGATCCAGGTCGAAACCTGCGAATCGCCGCGGAAGTCGCCGGCCTTCTGCCAGGCGATCCAGAAACAGTCGTTGATGGCTTCTTCGATGATGTCCGGGCGCCGGGTCAGGCGCGACAGGAAGCGGCACAGCCGGCCGTGATAGCTGGTGTACATGGTGGACAACGCGGCGCGATCGCCCGCCGCCATGCGGCGCAGCAGCATGCGATCGGTGGCATCACCCAGGGTGTCGGAATCATTCATCGAGGCAGGCACGGCTTAGGACGCATGTCAGTGCACGCGGGCGGGCAAAAGGTTGCGTGGGGATCAGAAGGTGACCGACGCGGTACTCAGCCAGGGCGTTTCGCCGGGGCCGCCCTGCAGGCGTGGGGTGTTGTCGCTGGTGACGATGCGTTCCAGCTTCAGCGTCCATCGGTCCCGACTCCAGCGCAGGCCGAATTGCCCATACTGATAGCGGCCGGACCGGGCGGCGCCGTAGGCCATCGCCGGGAAACGTGATGAGCCGGCGCCGACCGTCAGGCTGAGGTCGTCGCGCAGCGGGACATTGGCGGTGACGTCGATGGCGATATTCCACGGCGACTGGTCGGCGCGCGGGAAATTGAAGGTCGACACCGAGAAGGTCAGCACGTCGCGATAGGACCAGGCCAGGCTGGCCTCCTGGCGGTCGAAGGTGCGCGTGGCCTGGTTGGTGGGGTAGCCGTAATACAGCGCGCTGGCCTGCATCTGCCAGCGGTCGCCCAGCATCCAGGCGCGTGCGGCCTGGGCGGTCACCGCCACCGGCCTGCTCAGCGAGGGCGATTGCAGCGCGACCGACGCCGACATCGACCAGCCCGGTGCGGGCAGCCAGTAGCCGGCGGTCTGCAGGGTGGCCTTGTTGGGCGCGATCGAGATGCCGCGGTCGATCAACTGCGAGGTCAGCGCCACCGCGCCGCCGACCGTGCCGGCGATGGCGTTGCCCGGGCCCAACACCAGGGCCAGCAGCAGGCAGTGGCGCAACGCGGCGCGTCGGCGTGCGGCTTGGGCATGCCGGCAGTGCGGCATGCCCCGGGGCGTGTGGCAGCGTCGCCGGCCCGCCCAGTGGCCGCTCGCGAGCCACGGCTGCCCGTCGCAGGCGCAGCTGCGTCGCGTCCGGAGCGGGTAGGGCCTGGCAGTCAAGGCATTCGGCAATGGGGTAGGCGTCTACATGGAACAGGGGCGCGATAGTGACCCATCACGCAAGACGAGACCGCTGCGACGGCGGTTGTTCCGTCCGTATACGCGAAGGAACCGGCACAGGCAACGCGCACCTGTGCCGGTATGCGCCGGCGAGCGCGCTTCCGGATGCCAACCGGCAGCGCGCCGGTGTCGATCAGTGCAGGGTGTTGAGGTAGGCGATCAGCGCGTCGAGTTCCTTTTGATCTTCCAGGCCTTCGTACTTCATCTTGGTGCCCGGCAAGGCCTTGGAGGACGACTGCGACAGATAGGTCTTGAGCTGGGCAGGCGTCCACTGCCACTTGCTTGCCTTGAGCGCATCGGAGTAATTGCTGTAGTCGGCCAGGCTGGCGGCCGGGCGCCCGGCCACGCCGAACATCGACGGGCCCTTCTTGTTCTTGCCCTGGGCGGCGCTGTGGCATTCGGCGCATTCGGTCATGAAAACGCCTTTGCCGTCGGCCGCGTGCGCAGGCGGGGCAAGCAGGGCGCCGGCCAGCAGCAGGCCGGCCAGCGGGGCACACAACAGGGTCTGGTGGAATGACTTCATGGGGGTCCTTACGCGTGCGGGGGATCAGAACGAGACATTGACCGACAGCGCGAAGCTGTCGAGATCGCGCGGGTTGGTGATCGGGATGCCGCCACCGAACACATTGCTGGTGCTGCCGTTGAACTTGTCGAAGCGGAACCAGGTTGCCGCGAACCGCACGTTGGCATTGGTGGTGTAGGTGCCTTCCTTGCCGAACGGGGTCCAGTACAGCAGGATCAGATTGGCGGTGGTGTCGGGGATGCCGTAGGGCTGATAGCGCGCCACATCGAACGAGCCGCTGTTGATCAGATGCGCCGCCAGCACGCCGTAGGTCTGCTTGAACGCGTAGTTCATGCTGATGTTCTGGTCGCGCACGCTGCCGCGATCGCGCGGGGACATGCTCGGGTCGGTCGGCAGCAGCGGGCTGCCGTATTTGCGGCGCTCGTAGATGTTGACGTAGGCCAGCGACAGCACGTGCTCGCGGGTACCGAGGAACTGATAGGTCAGGTCGTAGCCCAAGTCGGTGAGGTCATCGCTGGGGCCGCCGCTGCGCAGCCGCTGGCGGCGCGTGGTCATGGCGGTCAGGCCGGCCGAGAAGAACTGCCGCTTCATGTCCTTCATGTAGGCAAGGCGCGCATAGCCGGTGTCGCTGAGCTTGCCCGGGTCGCCGTTGGGGTTCCAGCCCAGGTGGTCCTGCGCGTCGGTGGACAGCGCGCTGTAGCTGCCGACTTCGCCGTACCAGTTGCGGTCGAACAGGCCGTACACGGTGGCGCCGATCACGCGGTTGGAGAGCGAGGACGAACTGAGCATGCTGGCCGAGCCGGCGTTGGACACCGGGCTCAACGTCGATGCATTGGGCAGCACCTGGATCGGGTCGGACACGCCGGGATTGTTGTTGATGCTGACGCCGACCATCGCGTCCTTACCGGCCAGCTGGAACGGCTTGCTGACAAAGCGCAAATCCACATCGTCGAGCTGGGTGTTGAAGGTGTCGTTGCCGCCGTTGTTGGAGCGGATCTTGGAGTAACCGCCGACGTGGTCGTTGACCCGTCCGGCCAGATACAGGTCCGCTTCGTTGATGCGTGCGCTGCTGTCGCCGCGGCTGGGATTGCGCCGGGTCCAGGTGACCTGGCCGGAGGCCGGGATCTTGGTGCCGTTGCCGTCGGTATCGGTGAAGCCGCCGAGCTTGAAGCGCATGCCGTACGGCGTCAGCGACGGACCGTAGGAGCCGACATGGCAGTCCGCGCACGACGAACCGGTCTGGCGTGCGAACGAGGGAATCGCCTGCGCCTGGGTGCTGGCCAGCAGCAGCAACGGGCCGGACACGCACAACAAGGAGGTCAGGGAAGCGGTGCGCGTGGCAGTGGTGCGACGCGGAGCGGGCTGGGGAGTAGGCATGGAAAGTCCTTGTTCGACGGTACGGGGTTCGGCGCGGCGGGAGTGGGAGACGGCGGGCAACACGGCGGAGCTCATCGGCGTTTTCCCGGCAGCACGCGGTGCAGCAGGCCATCGCGCAACACCAGGTGGTGCCAGAGGGCGGCGCCGATATGCGCAATCACCAAGGCCAGCAACACCCAGGCGGCATTCAAGTGCCAGGTGCTCAGGGTGTCGGCCAGGTCTTCATCCGGCGCAACCAGATTGGGCAGCGTCAGTCCGAACAGATAGACCGGTTTGGCGTAGGCATTGCTCAACGACCAGCCGATCAGTGGCAAGGCGACCATCAAGCCGTACAGCGCGAGGTGGGTGGCGCCTGCAGCCAGCCGCATCGGCAACGGCGATGGCGGGCCGGGCGGCAACGCGCGCAGCCGGATGCGCAGGCCCACCCGCAGGACGAACAGCAGCAGCACCATCAAACCGAAGTGGCGATGGCCTTCCATCAGCCACTGCCGCAGGGCGCGTCCTTCCAGCTCGGCGCGCAGCAGGATCAGCGCGGCCGCCATGGCCAGGCAGAACACTGTCAGCCAATGCAATACGCGCATCGGTCTGGGCAGCGGAATGACGCGCGCCGGCAGTGCGGTCTGCTCCGGCAGCGCACTGGCACTGTCGGCTGCAACCGCGTCGGGCGCGTGGGGGGATGAACTCATCGATCGGTGTCCTGCGCTGGTGTCGTTGGATCCGGCAGTGCGCGGTGCGCTGCCAGGCCTGGCTCCCCACGCCGGCCGAACTGCGGCCACGTGAACGTGCACCGATATGTGCGGTGCGGCCGCTGAAAGGTTGCATCGCCGTACGCGGATGACGTGCCTTGGCACGGTGTTGGCGGCAGCGACTGCGCTTGCGCGCACCTGGGTTCGCAGCGCCGTGACGCCGCGCAACCTTTCGCGCATGCCGGCGCACTCAGGCATGTCGCACTACGTGCAGTCAGCGGTTACGCCCTTCCGATCATGGCCATCGAACGCATCCAGTTGCATACCCACGGCGACGATCGCGGGCTGCTCATCTCGTTGGAGCAGCAGCGCAATGTCCCGTTCGAGATACGTCGTGTGTATTACCTGTTCGGCACCCGCAACGGCGTCCATCGTGGACAGCATGCGCACCGGCGGCTCAACCAGCTGGCGGTGGCCTTGCACGGCTCGGTGACGATCCTGCTGGATCAGGGCGACGGCCACGGCCAGCAGGAAGTGGTGCTGGACGATCCATCGCAGGGCCTGCTGCTCGGCCGCATGGTGTGGCGCGACCTGCATCGCTTCAGCCCCGACTGCGTGCTGATGGTGCTGGCCGACCAGTTCTACGATCCCGCCGACTACATTCTCGATTACGACCAGTTCCTCAGCGAAGTGCGCGCTGGCAGCGGTCTGGACGCACGCAGGCTGGAAGCATGAGCGTGCACAAGCCCCTGGTGATCGTGGGCGCAGGCGAATTTGCGCAGATCGCCTGCGAGTATTTTCAGCACGACAGCGACTACACGGTGGTGGCCTTCAGCGTGGAGCGCGATTTCCTGTTGCGGCCCACGCTGGCCGAGTTGCCGGTGGTGGCCTACGAAGAGCTCGAGCAGCGCTATCCGCCCGAACAGTACGAGGTCTTCGTCGCCATCCCGGCCACCCAGCTCAATCGCCTGCGGACGCGCTTTTTCCAGGACATGCTGCGGCGTGGCTATCGCTGCGCCAGCTATGTCAGCTCGCGTGCGTTCGTCTGGCGCAATGCGCAGATCGGCGCCAACTGTTTCCTGTTCGAAGGCAACGTGATCCAGCCGTTCACCCGGATCGGCGACAACTGCATCCTGTGGAGCGGCAACCATATCGGCCACCGCACGGTGGTGCAGGACAATGTCTTCATCGCCTCGCACGCGGTGATTTCCGGCTATTGCGAGATCGGGCGCGGCAGCTTCATCGGTGTCAACGCCACGCTCAGCGACAAGGTGCGCATCGCCGCCGACAACATCATCGGCGCCGGTGCGCTGGTCACCCGGCACACCGATGCCGAGCGTGTCTACGTCGGCTCGCCGGCGCGCGCGGTGGCCGGTAGATCCAGCTTCGACGTGGAGCTGTGAGCATGTTTGCCTGGACCAAGCGCGGCCTGGTGTTCGACGTCGCACGCGATGGCGTGGGTGGCTGGATGCAGCACGCCGCGCTGACGCCGACGCCCTACCGGTTGTCGGCGCAGGTGCTGCGTGTCTATGCGGGCTTTCGCGATGCGCAGGGCGTGAGCCGGATCGGTTATGTGGACGTACGCGCCGACGCACCGACGCAGATCGTCGGTGTCAGCCGGCAGCCGGTGCTGGACATCGGCCGCGCTGGCTGTTTCGACGACAACGGCATGATTCTCGGCGATGTGGTGGCCGGGCCGGATGGGCTGTACATGTTCTATGTCGGCTTCCAGCGTGTGGCCAAGGCCAAGTTCCTGGCCTTCACCGGGCTTGCGCTGTCCCGCGACGGCGGCGAGCGTTTCCAGCGCTTGCAGGACACACCGCTGCTGGATCGCGCGCCCGGGCGCAGCACGATTGCCGCGGTGCATTCGGCACGTTTCGAGGAGGGGCGGTGGCGGCTGTGGTACGCGGTGGGCGACGATTGGGAAACCATCGGCGGCCAGCCGTATCCGCGCTACCACATCCGCTATGCGGAGACCGACGATCTGCGCTGCATCCCTGCCGACGATGTGGTGTGCCTGCGTCCGCAGGGCGACGAATACCGCATCGGCCGTCCGCGCGTGTATCGCCTGGGTGATCGCTATCTGATGTATTTCACCCGCGGCGATACGCACGGCGGTTATTTCCCGGGTTTCGCGGCCAGTCGCGACGGTGTGCAGTGGCAGCGCGATGACAGTCAGCTGGGGCTGCAGCTGTCCGAGCAGGGCTGGGATGCGCAAACACTCTGTTACCCGGCCTTGATCCAGCAGCATGATCGGCTGTTGATGTTCTACAACGGCAATGCGATGGGCCAGGCCGGCTTCGGCCTGGCCGATGCAGCGTTGCCGCCGGACCTGCAGGGGCGCCATGTTTTCGGTTAGGCCGTATCTGCCCGGCGATGCGCCTGCCTGGGATGCCTTGGTGGCGTCCTCGCGCAATGGCAATGTGTTGCATCGGCGCGGCTACATGGACTATCACGCCGACCGCTTCGTGGACGCATCGTTGCTGATCGAGCGCGGTGGCGAGGTGGTGGCGGTGTTGCCGGCAAACGTGGAGGGCGACTGTGTCAGCAGCCACGCCGGCCTGACCTATGCGGGCCTGCTGTCGTCCACGGCCTTGCGCGCGGGTGCGACCTTGCAGGTGTTCGAACAGATCGCCGCGCACTATCGCGCGCGCGGGGTGCGCGAGCTTGTGTACAAGCCGGTGCCGCATATCTTTCACGCATATCCGGCCGAAGAAGACCTGTATGCCCTGCATCGCGTGGGCGCGCAGCTGTACCGGCGCGATCTGTCCTCGGCGATCGCGTTGCGCGAGCCGTTTGCGTTCAGCGCCGAACGTCGACGCTCGCTGGGCAAGGCACGCAAGGCCGGTATGCAGATCCAGGTCGGCACCCAACTCGATGAATTTCATGCCCTGCTGACCGAGGTGTTGCAGCGCCACCACGTGGCGCCGACCCATCGGCTGGACGAGCTGCAATTGCTGCAACGCCGGTTTCCGCAGCAGATCGTGCTGCATGAGGCGCGAGCCGAAGGGGAGCTGTTGGCGGCAGCGCTGGTGCTGGATTTCGGTCGCAGTGTGCATACCCAGTATCTGGCGGTGTCCGCGCGCGGTCGCCAGCTGGATGCGCTGAGCCTGCTGCTGGCCGAGCTGATCACCCAGGTGTATGCGCAGCGCCATTACTTCAGCTTCGGTATCTCGACCGAGCAGGCCGGCCAGGTGCTCAACGACGGTCTGGTCGAACAAAAGGAACGTTTCGGCGCACGCGCCGTGGTACAGGATTTTTATCGGTGGATGCTGTAATGGATGTGCCGTTCTTGGATTTGCGCGCGGTCAATGCGCGGTATGCGGATGAGCTGAAGGTCGCTGCGGCGCGGGTGATCGATGCCGGCTGGTATGTGCTTGGGCAGGAGTTGGCCGCCTTCGAGGAAGAATTCGCCAGCTACTGCGGCGCTGCGCAGGCGGTGGGTGTGGGCAACGGGCTGGATGCGTTGTCGCTGATCCTGCGCGGCTATCGCGAGCTGGGCGTGTTGCGCGAGGGCGACGAAATCATCGTGCCTGCCAATACCTTCATCGCCACCTTTCTTGCGATCAGTCAGAACCACCTGGTGCTGGTACCGGTGGAGCCGGACCCTGCGACCTTCAACATCGACCCGGCCAGTGTGGAGAAGGCGATCGGCCCGCGCACGCGCGCCATCATGGCGGTGCATCTGTATGGGCAGTTGGTGGATGTGGCGGCGCTACAGACGCTGGCGCATCGCTACGGGCTGCTGCTGATCGAAGATGCCGCGCAGGCGCATGGTGCCAGTGCGCACGGGCGACGTGCCGGCGCCTTCGGCGATGCGGCGGCGTTCAGTTTTTTCCCGACCAAGAACCTGGGCGCACTCGGCGACGGCGGCGCAGTGGTGACCTCGGATACGCGCCTGGCCGAGCGCATCCGCGCGCTGCGCAACTACGGTTCGCAGGTGAAGTATCACCACCTCTGCCAGGGCGTGAACTCGCGGCTGGACGAGATGCAGGCGGCGTTCCTGCGGGTTAAGCTGGGCTATCTGGACGATGAGATCGCCCGCCGCCGCGCGGTGGCGCAGCGCTACCTGCACGGCATCGACAACCCCCTGATCACCTTGCCGACGGTGGTGGCCGAAGCCCAGCACGTCTGGCATCTGTTCGTGGTGCGCAGCGCCCAGCGCGATGCCTTGCAGGCGCATCTGCTGCGCTCGGGCATCCATACCCAGATCCATTACCCGGTGCCGCCGCATCGGCAGCCGGCCTACACCACCTTGGGCGATGCCTGCCTGCCGGTGAGCGAGCGGCTGCACCGCGAGGTGCTGAGCCTGCCGATGGGGCCTGCGCTGGACGATGCGTCGGTTGCGCGCGTGATTGCCGCATGCCAGTCGTTTGGCGCCCCCGCATGAATGTCGTGCGCAGCAGCGCCTACACCGGCGTTGCGACGCTGGCCAAGCTGCTGGCCGCGCTGGTGGTGGTGAAGCTGGTGGCGGTCTACGCCGGCCCGCAAGGGGTCGGCCGGCTGGGCCAGTTCCTCAATCTGATGTCGGTGCTGGCGGCGCTGGCGGGTGGCGGCATCAGTGCCGGCATCGTCAAGTACGTGGCCGAGTACCGCGACGATACGGCTGCGCTGGCACGTCTGCTCAGCGCGGCGCTGTGGTACGCGTTCTGCGCGGCCTGCGTGATGGCGGTGCTGGCGTTGCTGTTCAGTGGCGCCATCGCCGAGCGCCTGCTTGGCGATGTGGCGTACCGGCCGCTGATCTGCGTGGCGGCGGTGGCGCAGCTGGGCATCGCACTGGTCAACTACGTCCTGGCGGTGATCAACGGCTTCATGGATGTGCGCCGCCTGGCATTCGTGCAGGTCAGCGGTGCGGTGCTGAGCACGGCACTGGTGGCATGGCTGTCCAGCCGGGCACAGCTGCAGGGCGCCTTGCTGGCGCTGGTGCTGGGGCAGGTGCTGTGGTTGCTGGCCGGCGTGCCGGCGCTGCGGCGCAGCGGTTATTTTCGACGCGAGATGTTGCGCATGCGTTTCGATGCGCAGATGACGCGCAGGCTGGCGGCGTTTTCGGTGATGACGCTGACCTCCACGCTGGTGCCGCAGCTGGTGGCCATGCTGGTGCGCGACCATCTGGCGCTGCAGTTCGGCTGGCAGCAGGTGGGGTACTGGCAGGCGGTGAGCCGGGTGTCGGATGCGTATCTGCTGTTCTTCACGACCGCGATCAACGTGTATTACCTGCCCAAGTTGGCATCGCTGCAGGAGCGTGTAGCGCTCGGGCGCGAGCTGCGCGCCGCGTATCGCCATGTGCTGCCGGCGGTGATCGTGATGGCGCTGGGCGTCTACCTGTGTCGCGATTGGCTGACCTGGCTGCTGTTCGACGCCCGGTTTGCCCAGGCCACCCCGCTGTATGCCCCGCAGCTGCTGGGCGATGTGATCAAGATCGCCGCCTTCGTGCTGTCGTACGTGATGCTGGCCAAGGCGATGACGCGGCTGTTCGTGATCTCCGAATGCGTGTTTGCCGCCAGCTACCTGGCGCTGGTGTATCTGTTCACCGCGCAATGGGGGCTGATCGGCGCGATGTATGCCTTCCTCGCCAACTACGTGCTGTATCTGCTGTTCAACATCGTGGTGGTGCGGCGCTATCTGGTGCAGCCGGCATGAGCGATTCCACCCAACCCGCCGGGCGCGCGCGCTGGCCGCTGGTCTCGGTGCTGATCCCGGCCTTCAACCACGAACGCTTCGTGCAACGCTGTCTGGACAGCGTGCTGGAGGACCCGTACCCGTGCAAGGAGCTGGTCATCATCGATGATGGCTCCAGCGATGCGACCGGAGAGAAGATTGCGCAGTGGATCGCCAGCCATGGCCACCGGCTGCCGGTGCAGTTCGTACAGCGCGCCAATCGCGGGGTGGCGGCCACACTCAACGAGCTGGCGCTGCGTGCGCGCGGCGAGTACCTGCGGCTGGGCGCGAGCGATGATTATCTGCTGGCCGGCGGGCTGGATGCACAGGTGCGCTACCTGCGCGCGCATCCGCAGAAACTGGCGGTGATCGGCGATGCCTGTGTGGTCGACCAGCATGGGCAGCTGCTGCACGGCAGCGCCATGCGCGACCTGCATCGGGTGGATGTGGACCTGTACCGCTCCGCATCCGGCATCCGCCGCGCGGTGATCCAGCAGTGGGCGGTTGGCGGCGCGGTGGCGCTGCTGCGCCGCAGTGCCTTCGATGCGCGCGCCGGCTGGGACGAGTCGCTGCGGATCGAAGACTGGGATTTCTTCCTGCGTCTGGCCGCGCGTGATGCGCTGGGCTTTGTCGACGTGCCGGTGTGCGCGTACCGGTTGCATGGCCACAACCTCAGCAAGACCGTGGACGTGCGCGCGCGCATCGCCAACCTGAGCGAGTCGCGTCAGGTGGCACGGCGCTGTGCGGAATTGTTCGATGCGCCCGAGCGCAGCTTGCTGCACGCGCAGTCGCACTACATCGCCGCAAAGGTGGCGTTCCTGCAGCGCCGGCCGCACCGGGTGATCGGGCATCTGCTCGCCTATGCCTGGGTGTCGCTGCCGGCCAGGTGGCGGCCCAGGCAGGCGCGCAGCACGGTGAAACCGGCATGAGCACGCTGCTACGCCGGCCGGTGACCTATCTGGCACTGCCGATGCTGCTCAGCTGCGCGCTGACCTTGCTGACCTATGCGCTGCCCGGCGACTACGCGGACGGCATCGCGCTGCTGGCCGCCGCCGCCGCCGCGACCTGTGTACTGGACGCCGTGCTGCGCGTGCAGTTGCCTGCGGTGGAGCGCTTTCGCGCCTACCGTTACGCCGGCACCCGTGATGCCTTCCTGGTGATGACGCTGGCGGCAGTGGTGACGCTGTTCTGCATCGTGGATGTGGCGCTGTTTCCGATTCCGCTATTCAGCGATCCGTCCTCGTATGCCACCTTGAGCCCGCTGCGCGCGCATGTGCGGCACATCTCCAACATGTGCTGGATCCTGCCGCCGATCGCGTTGCTGTGCGTGCGCCATCGCGGGCTGCGTGCGGCGATGCTGACGCTGGGATTCGTGTTTCCGATCGTGGTGATCGACCGCAACCGCATCTTTGCGGGGCTGTTTTCGTTCGTGCTGGTGATGCTGTTGCGCCGCGATCCGGCACGTCGCCTGCCGTGGAAGACCATCGGCCTGCTGGTGCTGGCCGGTGGCGGGGTGTTTTCCATCCTCGGCGCACTGCGTTCCGGCTCGCTGGCCACCGTGGCCCTGCCGTTCAGTGCCTTGTATCGCGCCATGCCGCAGGGCGTGCAGTGGTTGCTGCTGTACATCAGCGCCGGGCCGTACAACTTCGGCGCAATCCTGGCCAAGGGCTATGTCAACGCCAGTTTCCTGGTCAATCAGCTGGTGCCGTTCAGTGGCTCGATCGCCACTGCCGGCACCAGCATTCCGCTGGACGCGCCCAACATCAATGTAGGGACCGAATTCTTCCCGTTCCTGATGGCCTGGGGGGCGCCGGGTGCGTTGCTGGCGCTGCTGGCGTTGTATGCAGGGCTGGTGTGGAGCGTGCGCCTGCTCAACAGCTCGCTGTCGATCTTCCATGTGCTGATCTTCCTGCGCATCGCCTATGCCTGCCTGATGTCGCCATTTGCGCCGCAGGCCTTCACCTGGACCAATTTCGGCTTCGTCGCGCTGTGCCTGGTGTTGCATGCCTGCACGGTGCTGTTGCCTGTCCGCAATGCCGTACCCACCGCTGCTGCGTAATGCGCGGCCGCTTCGCTTCACCCTGTTCCAGAGCCGGTGCACCATGACTCAACACGACGATATCTATCTGATCGACCTGTGGCGCATCGCGCGCCGCGAATGGCGCTGGGCGCTGGCCGCACTGCTGGTGGTGCTAGCACTGACCTTGGCCTTCACCCGCCTGGCCCGGCCGCAGTGGGAGGCCACCGCCTGGATCCAGGTCGGCGAGATCGGCCCCACGCCGGCCGGGCGCGACCCCAAGGTCGAACCGTTCCAGCGCGTGATCGACCGCATGAAGACGCGGCTGTTCCAGGATGCGGTGCTGCGCCAGGCCGGCGTGCCGCTGAAAAGCCGCGCTGCGCAGCTGTACCGCGGCAGCCTCAAGCCGGACCCGGACCCGTATGCCAATCTGATCGGGGTGACCATCCGGGCCGAATCGTCGGCGCAGGCGCGCAAGCTGGCGATGGCGACGGTGACCGCCTTGCAGGGCCTGCACGGTGACACCAATGCCGTGGCGCTCGCACTGGCGCGTACACGCCTGCAAGGCCTCACCGACGATCTACGCGCGGCAATCCGCAACCGCGATCGGTTGCAGCAGCAGGTGCAGGCCGGGCAGGGCGCCGCCGCGGCCACGCCGGCCCAGGTTCTGGCAGGCGTGCTGTTGACCGACAGCAACACCACCGTGCGCGCATTGAAGAGCGAACGCGACGATCTGATTGCCCGCCTGACCACGCGCTACACCTATCAGACCTCGTTGGCGTGGCCATTGTACGTGCCCGAGCAGCAGGCGTTTCCCAACGCCGTCACCACCTGGGCCGCCGGTCTGCTCGGCGGGGCGGGGCTGGCGGTGCTGGCGGCGGTGTTGCGCAATGCATGGCGGCGCCGCGCGGTGGCCACCCCGCGCGCTGCCGGCTGATCTGCGCAGCGTCGTGCGGCACGCTGCGCAAGGCTGCCCACGCTGCAACCAAACCGCCGGCACGTGGCACTCACCGGTCAATCAAGCGATGCCGCGTTGGCGGTGTCGCGCCTGGAGAGTGTCGTGAGAACAGCTGGATCGGTGTGGGAGGCTGCGCATGTCGGTGGTCAATGAGCATGCGGCGCGCGGTGGCACGGTGGCCCCGGAGCGCTTGCTGGAGACGCAACGCGCGTTCGACAGCGTTGCGCCCGACTACGACGGCCCACGCGGCAACAACGCGCTGATCCAGCGCATGCGCACCACCTTGTGGGACACCGTCGCGGCCGAACTGCCGGTGGGCTCGCACCTGGTGGACCTGGGCTGCGGTACCGGCCTGGATGCCGGCGAATTCGCACGTCGCGGTTACCACGTGCTGGCCACCGACTGGTCGCCGGCGATGGTCGAGCGCACCCGCCACCGCGCGGCCACGCACGGCCTGCAAGAGCGCCTGAGCGCGGCCCATGTCGGCATCCAGCAGCTCGACCAGCTGCAGGGCAGCTTCGACGGCATGTATTCCAACTTCGGCCCGCTCAACTGCGCGCCGGATCTGCCGGCGGTGGCGGCCGAATGCGCGCGTCTGCTGCGCGCCGATGGCTGCCTGGTGTTCTCGGTGATCGGGCGCATCTGCCCCTGGGAAATCGGCCATTACGGCGTGCGCGGGCGGTTCAAACGCGCCGCGGTGCGCGCCGCGCGCGGGGTCACCGCGGTGGGCATGAACGGCCACACCATCTGGACCTGGTACCACCTGCCGCGCGAGTTCTACCGTGCCTTCGCCAAGCACTTCGTCCTGGACCGCTATCGCGCGTTGAGCCTGTTCCTGCCGCCGCCGTACCTGGTGGATTTTTGCGAACGGCATCCGCGCCTGTCCGCGCGCCTGGGGCAGTGCGACGACCGGCTGGGCGGCCTGCCGTTGCTGCGCGACATGGGCGACCACTTCCTGATCGTGATGCGCAAGCGCTGAGTGGAGACGCCGATGTCCATGGCCGATGTCTGTCTGCAGGGCGCGCGCTCGATCACCCTGGCCGGCCCTTCGCGCGCGCCGCTGACCATCCGCGCGGGGCGCTTCGGCGGCACGCTCGGCACGCGCAGCCTGCGCCTGGACCTGCAGGGGCATGTGCTGGCGCCCGGCCTGATCAATGCGCACGATCATCTGCAGGTCAACTGCGTGCCGCCGCTGCCGCAGGGCGCGGCGTTTCCCAACAGCTATGCGTGGATCGAGGCATTCCAGGCACATTTCCAGCATCCCGAGGTGGCCGCGGCCCTGCGCGTGCCCAAGGCGGTGCGTCTGCGTCACGGTGGACTGAAGAATCTGCTGGCCGGCGTCACCTGCGTGGCGCAGCACGACCCGTGGCACGCCACCCTGGACGAGGCCGGCTTTCCGGTTGGCCTGCTGCGCGAGTTCGGCTGGAGCTATGCACTGGGATGGACCGGCTATGGCCCACCGGTGCAGGGCAGCTTTGTCGCCACCTCGCCCGAGCATCCCTGGATGATCCACCTGGCCGAAGGCACCGACGCGGCGGCGGCCGCCGAGCTGGAGGAACTGGATCGGCTTGGTTGCCTGGCCTCCAACAGCGTGCTGATCCACGGTGTGGGCATGGGCGAGTGCGATATCGAGCGGGTGATCGCACGCGGCGCGGCGGTGGTGTGGTGCCCGTCGAGCAATCTTGCGCTGCTGGGTCGCACGCTCGACCCCTGGCGCCTGTGCATGGCGGGCCGGCTCGCGTTGGGCAACGATTCGCGCGTCAGCGGTTCGCGCGATCTGCTGGAAGAACTGCGCATTGCCGCCAGCAGCGGCTTGGCTGCGGATCTGCTGCTCGGCCTGGTCACCCATCAATCGGCGCGCATCCTGCGCATGGCCACGCGTGGACGCCTGGCGCCAGGGGCGGCGGCGGATCTGGTGATCGTGCGCGACCGCGGTGGCGACCCGGCCGACAGCGTGGTGGGCTGCGCACGCAGCGACCTGCGCGCGGTGATACGCGATGGCGTCCCGCGCATCGCCGACCCGGATTTTGCCGACTGGTTCGACGCTGCAGGTGTCCAGACCGTGCCGGTACTGCTGGATGGCCGCCCCAAACTGCTCGATGCCACGCTGGCCGATCCGGCGGTGCTGGCACTGGAACCGGGCCTGCAGCGCGTGGCGCAGGCTGCGCACCGGCCCGGTGTGGCCATGGCCGCCAGCGGTGCGCTGTCGTGAGCGCAGTGCCGACGCTGGAGCCGGCAGCGGCGTATGCGCTGTGGGCGCAGGCGTATCCGCCGCATGCGCACAATCCGGTGATGCTGGCCGAGGAGCGCGCCATGCTCGCGCTGATGCCGAGCGTGTTGCAGGGCCAGCACGTGCTGGACGCCGGCTGCGGCAGTGGCCGCTACATGCTGCATGCCTTGCGGCGCGGCGCGCTGCAGGTCACCGGCGTGGATCTGTCGCCGCAGATGCTGCAGCGTGCGCACGCCGAGCTGTCGCAGCACTGGCCAGCGGCGCGCATGCGCCTGCAACAGGGCAGCCTGGAGCAGCTGCCGCTGGACGATGCGGTGGCCGATCTCAGCGTCTGCGGCCTGGTGGTCGGCCATCTGCAGCGGCTATGGCCGGCGCTGGAAGAACTGCATCGGGTTACCCGCGTCGGCGGCATCGTACTGTGCAGCGACGTGCATCCGATCGGCCATGCGCTGGGCTGGCGGCGCGACTTCAAGGCCGATGGCCGGCAGTACGCGGTGCGGCACACGCAACATCTCTACAGCCATTGGCATGCGGCCTGTGCGGCGCTGGGGATGGAGATCGATGCGGTGGCCGAGCCGATGCTGGACCCGGCCGACATCGCGCCCGGTGCACGGTTCGATCAGGCCGCGCTGCAGGTGCCGGTCGCGCTGGTGCTGCGGCTGCGGCGCATCGCATGAGCGCCGTGGCGGCCATGCTGGCATGTGCCTGCAGCACCTCGGCCGCGGGCAAGTCTTGCCGCTCGCGCGCCGCGCAGTGCGCGGCACGTGGCTGGATCGCGCTTGCAGGCCGTGCAATCCGGGCGTGGTCGCTGTCATGAGCTTGCGGGTGGCGCAACTCAACCTGGTGCCGACGCCGGCCGGCCTGACGGCAGAACAGGTGTTCGCGCAATGGCCATCGCTGGCCGATATCGCCGAGGCCGTCGCCAGCGCCGGGGTGCGCGTGGCGGTGGTCCAGGCCTCCGCACTGAACCTGCGGCTCACCCGCCAGGGCGTGGACTACCGCTTCGTCGAGCTGGGTGCGCGCGGCAGTGCGCAGCGCGCAGCGCTGCTGGCGGCGATGCTGCGCGAGATCGGCGCCGATGTGGTCCATGTCCACGGTCTGGAATTTGCCGGCGATGCACGCCGTCTTGCCCGCCTGCTGCCGCATACGCCGATCCTGCTGCAGGATCACGCCAACCGCCCGCCGCGCTGGTGGGCCCGGAGTGTGTGGCGGCGTCGCTACGCTGCCGCCGCCGGGATCGCGTTCACCTCGCTAGACATGGCGCAGCCGTTCGCACAGGCGCGCCTGTTCAAGGCCAGGACGCAGCTGTTTGCGATTCCCGAATCGAGCAGCCGCTTCTCGCCGGGCGATCGCCTGCAGGCACGCGAGCACACCCGCCTGCATGGCGACCCCTGCGTGTTGTGGGTCGGGCATCTGAGCGCGGCCAAGGATCCGCTGTGCGTGCTCGATGCCGTCGCCCTGGCCGCACGCGTGTTGCCGGGCCTGCGGCTGTGGTGCGTGTTCGACCAGGCGCCGTTGCTGGAGCAGGTACAGCAGCGCCTGCGCGCCGATCCGTCGCTGGCGCGCTGCGTGCAGTTGCTGGGCAAGGTGCCGCATGCGCGCGTGGAAACCCTGTTGCGTGCCTGCGACCTGTTCGTCTCCGCCAGCCATGCGGAGAGCTGCGGTTACGCGGCTGTGGAAGCCTATGCCTGCGGCACCTTGCCGCTCTTGACCGATATCCCGGCCTTCCGTGCGCTCAGCGATGGCGGCGCAGTCGGCGCGTTGTGGCCGGTGGGCGATGCCTCGGCCCTGGCGGAACTGCTGTTGCGGCTCTTCCGGCAACGCCCCGACCGCGCACAGGTGCGCGCGCATTTCGATGCACGGCTGTCGTTTGCCGCGGTGGGGCAACGCTGGAAGCATGCGTACACCCGGTTGCTGGCCGCGTCAGGGCGGGGCGCATGAAACTGGCCCTGGTGGTCCCGGGTGGCGTGGACCGCAGCGGCGAGGTCCGCGTGATCCCGGTGTTCCTGACCCTGATCGAATGGCTGGCGCGCCATCACCAGGTGCATGTGTTCGTGCTGCACCAGGAGCCGCTGCCCGGGACCTGGGCATTGCGCGGCGCCACCGTGCACAACATCGGCGCCAGGCGCACCCGCACGCGCGCGATCGCCGCCATTGCCAGCGAGCACCGGCGTGCTCCCTTCGATGTGATCCAGGCGATCTTTTCCGGCTATTGCAGCCTGATCGCGGTCGCCGCGGCAAGGCTGTTGCGCCGTCCAAGCGTGGTGCATATCGCCGGTGGCGAACTGGTCGCATTGCATGGCATCGGCTACGGCGGCCGGCAGCGCTGGCGCGGGCGTTTGCGCGAAGCGGTGATCCTGCGCCTGGCCGATCGCGTCACCGCGGCCAGCGCGCCCATCCTGGAGTCGCTGACGGCGCTCGGCATCCGCGCGCAGCGGGTGCCGCTGGGCGTGGACCTGCGGGCCTGGCCGCCGGCGGCGCCACGTGCACGCAGCGGCGGCATCGCCCGCTTGCTGCATGTGGCCAGCCTCAATCCGGTCAAGGACCAGACCACCTTGCTGCAGGCGATGGCGGCGCTCAAACGCGCCGGTGTCGCCTTTACCCTGGACATGGTCGGCGTCGATACGCTGGATGGTGCCATGCAGCGCCTGGTGCACCAGCTGGACCTGGGCGGGCAGGTGCGTTTTCTTGGTTTCAAGACCCAGCGCGAGTTGCGCCCGATCATGCAGACGGCCGACCTGCTGGTGCTGTCGTCCTTGCACGAAGCCGGCCCGCTGGTGCTGCTGGAAGCGGCGGTCGCCGGCGTGCCCACCGTCGGTACTGCAGTCGGGCATCTGGTCGAGTGGGCACCGGTGTGTGCGCTCGCTGTGCCGCCGGGCGACTGGGCCGGGCTGGCAGAAGCCGTCCGCCAGGTCCTGGCCGACGACGAGCTGCGCCTGCGCCTGGCCTGGGCAGCGCAATGCCGTGCGGTACGCGAGGACGCGGCGTTGACCACGCGGTTGTTCGAGCAGCTGTATCGGCAACTGTGCGAGGCGCGTCCGCTGCGCTGACTGCGCTCGCAGGGGACGCAGCCTGCATCGGCCGCCATGCAATACGCGCGGTGCAGCAACGAGGCTGCCAGGCCGAACCTGGTGACATCCTCGCAAGGGCGATCGGCTGAAAAGCGGCAGCCTGTGCACGCCTGCTGCAGTCCTGGAATCACCAACAAGACGTCGCGATCGGCCGATGGATGGATGCGGACGGCGCGCCCGGAATCGGACTGTGCGGCTGATACCTGCCGCCTCCGGGCATCGGCCGCGCCGGCGCGGCAGTGAGCGCAGCAGCGTTGTCAGCCGCGCTCAGACTGGCTGCAGATAGCCGTCCAGCGCTGCACGCACCACATACAGCATGTCGGTGCGCGGCACCGGCCGGGTCAGGCGCGTCATCATCCGGCGCAGCTGGGTCTGCCGCACCCATGGCTGGTCCTGAAGCCACAACTGGGTCTGCAGCATGTCCGCACGTTCCTTGCGGCTCTCGGCCGACGGCACCACCCGGTTGCGCAGGTACTGCCGCGCTTCGCCCAGCGAGCGTGACCATTCGATGCCGGGCAGGGCCGACAACCACAGGTTGGAACACGATGCGGTGGTCAGGGTCTGGCGGGCCGCACGCATGCGCAGCAGGCGCGGGCAATCGGCCTGCAGCCGCGCCATCACCGCCGGCGGCACCACGCTGCGGTAATAACGTTGCAACAGCAACAGCGGCGGCAACGCCCACCACGGCGCCATGGCCGGGTCGTCCCACAACTGTTCCCAGTCGCGCGGGCCCATGCGCGTGGCCAGCAATGCCAGGTCATGCAGATGCATCAGGCGGATGCTGCGCTGGCAGATGCCGCCGGCTGCGTGCAGCAGCAGATGGCACATCAGCGCGCCGACCGACGGGTAGGGGTTCAATCCCGGCTGCGCACGCTCCGGCAGGATGCGCGCGGTGATGTCCACGCTGCTCAGCGGCAGGCGTTCCTGGATGCGGGTATGCAGCTCGAGATTGATCGGCGCATCGCGATGCTCGCCCAGTCCCGCAACCGCCTCGCCCTGCAGCGGCTTGAACACCTGGTGCTTCCATTGTTCGAAGGAGGCCACGTAACCGAGTTCGCACAACAGTGCCGTCGCCGCGGGCGCATCCTCCGGCGCCACCAGCAGATCGATATCGGCCATCGGGCGATCGCCGGGCAGATAGACGCCGAGCCGATGCAGGGCGGTGCCCTTGAGACCGACCAGGGCGATGCCCGCCGCACGCGCTGCCGCGTCGATGCGCGTCAGCAGCAGCGCGATGCGCCGATGGCGGTCTTCGACATGGCTGCGTTGCTCGTGCAGGAACGCGGTCCAGTCGGCGTCCTGCCATAGCGAACGGCGTTGCAGCAGCGGCGATACCCCATGCGCGGCCGCCGCAGCCGCGGCCAGCTGCCATTGCAGCCGGTCCCACTGCGGCACCGCCTCGCCGGGCTGCGCCAATTCCCGGGCCAGCCGTTCGGTGGCCGTCTGCAGGCCGTGCTTGATGGTGCGAAGGGAAGGCTGCATGCGGCGGAGATTCCGAGAAAGGCAACGTGATGTCGGGAAGCGAGGTCGGCGGGTTGCGCGTCAGCCGACCAGCACGCTGGCCAACTGGCGTGGTTGATGTGCGGCAGCGCCGGCAAGCGGCGCGGTGCGATGTTGCTGTTCGCTGGCGATCAAGGCGGACCAGCGTGCTTCCAGCGTGTCCGAGGCCTGTGCAAACGCATCGGCGCCCAGCGTGGCGCGCGCCTGTTGCAGGTCCACCTGCGTATGCAGCAGATCGCGCACGCTGCGGTAGAACTCCGAGTCGTACGCGCCGTGGAACATCATCGCCAGGTCGTCGCTGTCCTGCCAATGGGTCTTGCCGCCCAGCTGGTTTTTCACTTCCTCGTAGAACTTGGTGCCGGGCAGCGGATAGGACACGCTGACGCCGATGATGTCCGGGTTGGCCTGCGTCACCAGTGCGCGCGTGGCCAGGATGTCTTCGAGTTCTTCGCCCAGGTAGCCGAGTTGAATGAAGAAGCCCACGCGGATCCCGTGCGCACCCAGGCGCCGGCGTGCGGCGATGACCTCGCCAACCTCGGTGCCCTTGGTCATTTTGTCCAGGATGCGCTGGCTGCCGCTTTCGGCACCCAGCCAGGCCTCGGCGCAGCCGGCGCGCGCCAGCGCGGCAGCCATGCGCTCGCTGGCCAGGTCGGCGCGGGTCTGGATGGTGAACGGGATCGCGCCATCGGCGTCGCTCAGGCGCTGCGCAAAGGTTTCCACCCAATCGATATGGAAGCCGAAGATGTCATCGGCCATCCAGAGGTGATCGGGCTGGAAGCTGCGCTTGAGATGGATCATTTCGGCAGCCACGTCTTCCGCGTCGCGGCGCTTGTAGTGATTGCCCCAGATCGGTTTGGCGCACCAGTTGCAGCGGAACGGACAACCGCGCGAGGCGGCCATGTTGAGGCTGAAATAGCCGTGCCGTTGCCGCCAGAAACGCTGATAGCGCGGCATGTCGACCAGGTCCCAGGCCGGCAGGCCGCTCAGGCGCGCGTCCGGCGGTTGTGCGCCACGATGCACGTGTGCTGCAGCAGATGCGCTGACGGCGATACGTGCAACGCCCGCGAGCCAGGCGTCTGTATCGATGATGGGATCTTGTTCGACGCGCGCCACCAGTTCGAGCAGTGGTGCAATGCCTTCGCCGATCAACACCGCGTGCGCGCCGGCAGCCAGAAATACATCCGGGTTGTCGGATGCATCGGAGCCGGCCACCAGCACGCGGCAGCCGGCCGCGCGCGCTTGCGCAATCATCTGGCAGGCCGCCTCGCGCATGCGGCTCAGGCACATCTTGGTGAGGAAGTTGAAGTTGTCCTCGTAGAACACCACCAGATCCGGTTGCGCAGCGTGCAAGGCGCCGGTGTAGTCCTGCACATCGTCGGCCAGCATCGCGTCGAACAGGCTCAGTGCATGGCCGCGCTCGCGCAATAACGCGGCAACCTGCAGCGTTGCCAGCGGTGGATACGGCTTGCCGCGCTCCCATTGCTTGGGGTCGTAACGCAGGAAATACGAATGACTGACCTGGATCTTTAGCATCTGCACAAGGCTCTCGTTCTGTCGCCAGATGCGCGCAGCGGCGGCGTGCGCAGGCACCGGCATTCGGCTCGGCAGTAGGTGCGGATGCAGGTGGCTTTGGTTGCGCCGATCGGCATGCCGCCGTTGGCGTGCATTGGGCACGCGTGCCGATGTCGATGCGGCAACCTTTCTGGTGCCGTTCGGCACACACCGGCTGATCGATGCAATGGGTGGAAGGGCATGCCGCAGTCGGCTGCGTTGGCGCAATTGATGCCGGTGGGCGATGACGCTCGCCCTGGTGCGCCGGATGCGGCGGCAGTGGCAGCAGATCCGTTCGGCGAACATCGGCCGCGTCGGCAGTGCGTGCGCCGGCAGATCCTCGGCGCACTGTTCCACTTCGAAAGCGACAGCGAAGCGCTGCTGGCATTGGTGGACCTGGCCTACGCCGGCCTGCCTGCGCATCGCCTGCCGGGTGCGCCGGAATTCCATATCACGCTGGATCTGGTGGCGCGTGGTCACGCGTCTTCGAGCGCAGCGCCGCCACCGGTGCGCACCCGTGCCAGCGGCGGATTGCTGTGCGGCGTCATGGATGCCTGCAATTACCTGATGTTGTCGGTGCCCGCGCGCCGCGCCATGCTGGTGGTTTCCGACGACATGCTCGCCCACGCCTACCACGTGCGTTACGAGCTGATTGAATTTTCGGTGTTCCTGCTGGCGGCGCGCGGCATGGGCCTGGTGCCGTTGCATGGCGCCTGCGTGGGCCGGCAGGGACGCTGTGTGCTGTTGCTCGGCGCCAGTGGCGCCGGCAAATCGACCCTGGCGCTGCACAGCCTGCTGCATGGCCTGGATTTCATCGCCGAAGACGGTGTGTTCGTGGCGCCGGAGAGTCTGCTCACCACCGGTGTTGCCAACTTCCTGCATCTGCGCGCCGACGCGCTGGGCCTGGTCGATGCGGACACCCGCGCGTGGATCAGTGCCTCGCCAACCATCCGTCGCCGCAGCGGCGTGGAAAAGTTCGAGATCGACATCCGTCACGGCCGTGCGCAGCTGGCGCGCGCGCCCTTGCAACTGTGTGCGGTGGTGATGCTGTCGGCAACGCCGGCGAGCGATCCCGCGCAGCCATTGCTGGCGATGCCGGCCGAACGCATCGCCGCTTGCCTGGCAGACGATCAACCGTATGCGGCCGGGCAACCGGGCTGGCAGCGCTTTATCCAACAGGTACAGCGCATCGGCATGTTCACCCTGCGCCGTGGAGCGCATCCGCAGGCCGCGCTGGACGCGCTGCTGCAGGTGTTGCGGTGAGCGCGCCGGCAACGCGGCAGCAGCGCGGCCTCTTTCAGGCCGACGCCATGCCGCATTCCACCGTGAGGGTCAGGCGTGACTGAGATGCGCGCGTCTGCAGACCGCAAGCCCATGCGCGCGCTATGGCGCGATTTCGTCGGCACGCTGGTGCCGGCGGATGTCTCGACCATCGCACTCTATGTGGGCTTGTCGCTGTTGGCCGCACTGGCCGGCAGCCTGGTCGCGGTCAGCCTGGTGCCACTGGTGCAGCCTGGTCATGCCGTCCGCCTGGCCGGCTACGCGCTGGCGTTACCAGATGGTCTGGCGATGCGGGTGATGCTGTTTGCCGGTGTCAGTCTGGTGTTTGCCGCACTGCGCTGGCATGGCGCACGGCTGGCCGCACGGCTGACCAGCCGCTACGCGATCGGGCTGCGGCAGCGCGTGCATGCGGCGTTGATCGATGCGCCGCTGCCGGCCCTGTCCGGTGCCAGCTCGGCGGAAATCGCCAATGTGCTGACCTACAACATCGAGATCGCCACCCAGGGCTTCAGTGCCGCCTTGCAGCTGCTGGTGGCCGGCATGACCGCACTGGTGAGCATCTGCATCGCGGTCATGATCGCCCCCGCGTTGCTGATGGCGACGCCGTTGCTGCTGGCACTGGCGTGGCTGGGCTTGCGCATCTCCAGCAGCGGCACCCAGGCGCGCATCAGCCGCGATTACGTGGCCGACATGACGCAGCTGTTCTGGCTGAGCGAAGATTTCCCGCGTCGCCTGCGGCATGTGCGTTCGTTCCAGCGCGAAGCACTGGAAACCCGCCATTACGAGCGCATTTCCGCACGGCTGGGGCAGGGCTATGCGCAGCAGCAGGCACTGGTGGCGGGCAGCCGGCTGATGCTCGAGGCCACCGCAGTGGCTGCCATCGCCGGCATCCTGGTGCTGGCCAACCTGTGGCAGGGCGCGGACCGCGCTGCGTTGATCACCGTCAGCCTGCTGCTCGGGCGCCTGCTGCCGTATCTGGTCAGCACCCGGCAGAGCGTGCAGCAACTGCGCTCGGCGTGGCCGGCGTTGCAGCTGTGGCGGCGCTATGTGGCGCTGGGCACGACGCGTCCACCGGCGTCGGCCGCACCGGCACAACCGTTGCCGGCAGCCCTGCATCTCGAACACATCGGCCTGGCACCGCCGTTGCCCAGGCTCGCTCTCGATCCGCTGCTGTTGCTGCCCGGCGAACTGACCTTGGTCGTCGGTCCCTCCGGCATCGGCAAGAGCAGTCTGATGGACGTGCTCTCGGGTCAGACCACGCCTGCACAGTTCACCGCGCATATGGCCGGGCGCCGGCTGGATTTTGCCGCGTATCGCGCCCTGGTGCGGCATGGCGCCTACCTCGGCCAGGGGGTGCGGCCGTGGCAGCGCACGGTCCGCGCCTGTCTGGACTGGGCATTGCCCGGCACCAGCGATGCGCGCATGTGGCAGGTGCTGGCCGACGTCGGCCTGGGCGCGCGTCTGCAGCGCGACGGGCAGGGATTGGATACCCCGATCAACGGCCCGGATGGGCGCCTGTCCGGTGGCGAAGCGCAGCGCCTGCTGCTGGCGCAGGTGCTGCTGCGCAAGCCGACCCTGGCGGTGCTGGACGAGGCCACCAGCGCACTGGATGCCGAGGCCGAACAGCAGGTGTTGTGCATGCTGCGGCAACGCCTGCCGCAGACCGTGCTGGTGGTGATCTCGCATCGCACCAGCCTGGCGACAATGGCCGATCGCACGGTTGTCTTTGGCACCGCAGTGGCGGCGCAGACCGCTGCCCACGCCGATGCGATTGCACGCTCAGATGCGTGATGCCAGGTGGCGTGGTGGCGTCGGCGCCGCGATCAGCCGGCAATCTCTTCCAGCGCCCGATTGCGCGTGCGCGGGCCCAATAGCGCAATCACGCTGGCCACGATCGACATGCTGATCACGATAAAGGCCAGCACGCCATGGCTGCCGACCTGGGCGAGCAGCCAACCGATCAGCACGCTGCTCACCGCCGTGGAAAGGCGGCTGAAGGAATAGCAAAAGCCCACCGCCCGCGCGCGCAAGCCGGTGGGGAACAGCTCGGCCTGATAGCCGTGATAGGCAAAGCTCATCCAGGCATTGCAGAACGCGATCATCGCCCCGCACAGCACCATGCCGAGCGCCTGATGCTGCAGCGAAAACAGCACGCCGAACAGCACTGCGCCCAGGGCCGATGCGGTGATCTGCCATTTGTTCTCCCAGCGCTGCGCAAAGCGCAGCAACAGCAGCGGCGCCAGCGGGTAGGCCAGCGAAATCGCAAAGGAATACCCCAGGCTCCTGGTCACGCCGGTGCCTTGCGCCGAGATCAGTGCCGGCAACCAGTTGCCGAAGCCGAAGAAGCCGATCGCCTGAAAGATATGGAATACCACCAGCATGCCGATGCGCCCGCGATACGGCGCACGCCACAGCATTGCGGTCTGCATGTCGCCGGCCGGCGAGGGGGCAAGCGGCTGCGGTGCGGCCAGGGGCGCACCCAGATCGCGCACGCAGCGCGCTTCGAGCTGGGTCACGACCGCATCTGCTTCGGCATGGCGTCCCTGCGCCGCCAGCCAGCGGGCCGATTCGGGCAACCGGCTGCGCAGCCACCAGATCGCCAGCGCAAACACCCCGCTCAGCAGCACTACCCAGCGCCAGCCGCTCACCCCCAGCGGTGCATGCGGCACCAGCAGCCAGGCAGTCAGCGCCACCGCAGGCACCGCCAGAAACTGCACGAAGAACGCAAATGCGAACGCCGCACTGCGCATATGCCGCGGCACCAGCTCGGACAGATAGGTGTCGATGGTGACCAGCTCGATGCCCAGGCCGATCCCGACCACCAAGCGCAGCACGATGACCCCGGTGGCGGTGTGCTGCAGGCCCATCGCCACGGTCGCGGCGGTGTACCAGATCAGGGCAAAGGTGAACACCGGACGGCGCCCGAAGCGGTCGGCAAACGGACTCAGCAGGGCGGCGCCGACGAACAGGCCCAGAAACGTCGCCGCCGCAAACGCGGCCTGGTCGGACATGCCGAACGCGCCATCGGCAGCGCTGGCGAAGATGCCGTCGCGGATCAGCCCCGGGCTGATGTAGGCGGTCTGGAACAGGTCGTACAACTCGAAAAATCCACCCAGCGCGAGCAGGCCGACCAGCCGCCACAGCGTGACGCTGGCCGGCAGCCGGTCGATCCGCGCGGCGATGTGCAGGGTGGCGGAAGCGGGGTCGAGCGGAGCGGTCGAAGCCATCGTCATGCAGGCGCTGCCAGTGCGGTGTCCATCATAGCCAGCAGCCCTGTCACCCGGCGCCCGCGCTTCGCGGTCAGGCAACTGCATTCGCAGGCGATCCGGCGAGCGCCAGACATCAACAGCCATCGCGCATGGCCCGAAGGCCCGCTCTCCAGGGCGCATGCATGGTTTGCAAGCCATTGCCGCGCCTGCGTTGCAGCGCCTGTGCAACGAGGCGCGGGCCTGGGCACGGAGCGGGGCAGTGCCCAGCTGCAGATCCTCCCGTTGTTTGACCACTGGAATGCTGTAATCCCCCCAGCGCCACCTGGGCAGGTGGCAAAGCCGCCTGGCCAGCCCCATCTCTTGCACATCACTCATTCCCCGGAGTCATCCGATGACGCCCATTTCCGTGCTCGACCTGGCGCCGGTCTGCGAAGGCAGCGACACCACCCACGCCTTCGCCAACATGCTCGATCTGGCCCAGCACGCCGAGCGCTGGGGCTACCAGCGTTACTGGCTGGCCGAGCACCACAACATGCCGGGCATCGCCAGCGCCGCCACCGCGGTGCTGATCGGCCATGTCGCCGGCGGCACCAGGACCATCCGCGTCGGCGCCGGCGGCATCATGCTGCCCAACCATGCGCCGCTGCAGGTGGCCGAACAGTTCGGCACGCTGGCCTCGTTGTACCCGCAGCGCATCGACCTGGGCCTGGGCCGCGCGCCCGGCACCGACCAGCCGACCGCGCGCGCCCTGCGCCGCTATTTCGACAGCGCCGACCATTTCCCGCAGGACGTGGCCGAGTTGCTGCGCTACTTCGCGCCGGTGGTGCCGGGGCAACTGGTGCAGGCAGTGCCGGGGGGCGGTCTCGACGTGCCGGTGTGGCTGCTGGGTTCCAGCCTGTTCAGTGCGCGGCTGGCCGCGGCGATGGGCTTGTCGTTCGCGTTCGCCTCGCATTTTGCGCCCGATGCGATGGACGAGGCGGTGGCGATCTACCGCCGCGAGTTCCGTCCGTCCGCGCAGTTGGCCAAGCCGCACGTGATGCTGGCCTTGAATGTGGTGGCTGCAGAGACCGAAGCGCAGGCACGCCGCCTGTTCACCACCCAGCAGCAGAGCTTCGTCAACCTGCGTCGCGGCAAGCCGGGCAAGATTCCCGCGCCGATCGACGATATCGACAGCTTCTGGCAGCCGCACGAACGTGCCGGCGTGGAGCGTGCGTTGGCATGCACGGTGCTGGGCGATGCCGAGCAGATCGCGCGGGGCGTGGCCGAGTTCATCGAGCGCCACACCCCGGACGAACTGCTTTTCACCGCCAACATCTACGACCATGCCGCGCGTTTGCGTTCGTTCGAAATCGCCGCCATGGCCTGCCGCGAGCTGGACGTGACTCCTGCGTGATTCACGTCGCTTTGCGCGGCGATCCGCTCAGATGCATGCACCTCCATTGGGAACACCAGCATGCAATTTCAGGAACGCAGCGAGAGCATCAAGCAGTTGGCGGAATTGATCCGCGGCGTGGACATCGCGATGTTCACGACCGTGTCGGCCGACGGCAAGTTGGTGAGCCGGCCGTTGGGAACGCAGGAAGTCGAATTCGATGGCGACCTGTGGTTCGCCACCGCCGCCGACAGCCCGAAGGTGGCCGAAATTGCCGCCGATCCGCGCGTCAACGTGGCCTATGCCTCGGCCTCGAAGAACAGCTACGTCTCGGTCGCCGGTACCGCACGCGTGGTCGATGACCGCGCCAAGATCGAGCAGCTGTGGTCGCCGGGGATGAAGGTGTTCTTCCCCGGCGGCAAGGACGACCCGAACCTGCGCCTGATCCATGTGCGCGCCGAGTCGGCCGAATACTGGGATGGCCCGAGCGGGCTGCTCGGCAAGGCGCTGTACTTCGTGATGACGGCCGTGACCGACGATACCGGCAGCCTGTCGGACAACCGCGTGGTCGATTTGAAGTAACTGCGCTCCAGGTGCGCCGGCCGTCGCGCGCTCAGCGCCAGGCGGCCGGCCACCAACCGCGGATCAGGTCCAGCAACTGGTCCGAGGTGACGCCGAACACCGCCACCGAGATCAGCGCAGCGGCCCAGCCGACCAGCAGCAATGCGCCGTCGCGCTCGAGCAGGGCCAGCGCAAACAGCAGCAGGATCAGCCCGAAGATGTAGTTGGTGAACGGAATCGGCAGCGTCAGCAGGATGCCGACCAGCACCAGCAGCGCGCCGGTGACCATCTGCGCCGGCATCCGGTCCAGCATGCCGTGCAGGCGCGGCTTGAGCAGCCGGTCCAGGCGCTGCAACGTCGGCGCAAGCCGCGCGACGAAACGCTGGCTGGTACTGCGGCGCGGCCCGCGATCGCCGATGAAACGCGGCACCCACGGCTTGCGCAGGCAGCACATCATCTGCAGCCCGATCAATACCGTCAGCGGGCCACTGATGCCGCCGGCCAGGCCGGGAATCGGAATGAACGACGGCAGGATCGCCAGGAACAGGAACACCCCGAATGCGCTCTGCTGCAGATCGGCCAGGATCTCGCGCACCCGCAGCACATGCTCCGGATCGCCCTCGCTGAAGGCCGCCAGCAGGCTACGGATGCCTTCGTTGCGATAGCGCATCTGCGCGCCGTCCGCTCCATCCGATGGCGGTACGCGGTTATCCGACGATGTCATCGCTGCCCTCGTCGCTGACGCGGCTCAGCAGCAGCTTGTCCACGCGTGCGCCATCCAGATCGACGATCTCGATGCGCCAGCCGGCCCAATCGAAGAATTCGCCCGCCTGCGGAATGCGCCCGAAGTAGTAGATGCACAGGCCGGCGAGCGTGTGGTAGTCGCCTTCGTCGGCCTCCGGCAGTTCGGCGCCCAGCACTTCGCGCAGTTCCTCCACCGGCAATGAGCCGTCGATCAGCAGCGAGCCGTCGGCGCGCGTGACCACCAGCGCATCCTCGTCGGTGTTTTCCACCGCCTGCAGGCGGCCGACCACCGCGCCCATCAGGTCGCTGATGGTCACCAGCCCGCGGATTTCGCCGTATTCGTCCACCACCAGCGCCATTGACTGCTGTTCCTCGCGGAAGATCTCCAGCAGCTTCATCGCATGCGTGGATTCGGACACGAACAAGGTGTCGCGCAGCGCCTGGAACAGCTGCGCGCCGTGTCCGTCCATGCGCGTGACCAGCGACTTGACCTCCAGCACCCCGGCGATGTCCTGGTCGCTGCCGCGGTAGACCGGGTAACGCGAGAATTCGTGTTCGCGCATCACCAGCAGATTGCGTTCCGGCTCGGCATTGGCATCCAGCCAGGCGATGCGGTTGCGCGGCGTCATCAGGCTGTCGGCGGTGCGGTCGCCCAGCCGCATCACGCGGTTCATCATGTCGCGCTCGTGCGCATCGATCACGCCGGCCTCGTGGCTTTCGGCCACCAGCATGCGGATCTCCTCTTCGGTCACCGATGCCGATTCGTCCTTGCCCATGCCGAGCATGCGCAGCACCAGCCGGGTCGAGCGCGCCAGCACCCACACGCCGGGCGCGGCGATCTTTGCCAGCCACGCCATCGGCACCGCCACCACCCCGGCGATGTCCTCGGAGTTGCGCAGCGCCAGCCGCTTGGGCACCAGCTCGCCGAAGATCAGCGTCAGGAAGGTGATCAGGGCCACCGCCAGCGTGCTGCCGATCACCACCGAATACGGGCGCGGCTTGCCGACCAGCTCGAACGAGGCCGACAGCGCCGGGAACAGCCCCTGCAGCCAGCTGCTGATGGCCTCGCCGATCGCCTCGCCACCGAACACGCCGGTCAGGATGCCGATCAGGGTGATGCCGATCTGCACCGTGGACAGGAAGTTTTCCGGGCTTTCGGCCAGCGCCAGGGCACGGGCGGCGCGCTTGCTGGAGCCGGCCATCTGCTTCAGCCGGCTCTTGCGCGAGGTCATCAGGGACATTTCCGACATCGCGAAGAAGCCGTTCAACAGGATCAGCGCGATGACGATCAGAAACTCAACCACGGGCGTCTTCCCCGGTCAGTGAAGGGGAGGGCGGGCGAGCACTGGGTTGGCCGGCGCGCACGGGGGCGGGGCGGCAACGGGGGAATATAGGGTCGTCTTCCATAGGGTGCACCCGAGGGCGCGGGAGCATGTTAGCAAACCACAGGGTGGTTCGAGCCGGGAAATGCCGATGTGAAGGCCGCCTGCGCCGCCGAGATACCCAGACAGGTCATGGAACGGTCATAATTCGCGCTTGGCGTCCGTCTCTCCCTCGACGGCAGGAAGTTTTCCACCCATGTTCTCGTTGCAGACCATCTTCGGCTCCGGCAAGCAGTTCTATGCGCTTCTGAACGAAGCGGCGCAGGCCGCCTACGACAGCACCAAGGCCTTGCACGCCATGATGCGCGCGTCCGACCGCCAACCCGCGCTGGACGCCTTCAAGCTGGCCCGCCTGCGCGAACGCGCCGCCTCGGACAAGATCGGCCAGGCGCTGGTGGACAGCTTCATGACCCCGATCGAGCGCGAGGACATCGAAGCGCTGGGCTCGGCGCTGTACAAGATTCCCAAGCAGGTCGAGAAGTTCGCCGACCGCTACTCGCTGGCCACCAAGCATCTGGAGCACATCGACTTCGCCCCGCGCGCGGCGATGCTGGAACAGGCCGCCGCGGTGGTGGTGGAGATGGTGGCCGACCTGCCGCAGATGAACATCGATCGCATGACCGCGCTCAACGACAAGCTGCGCATGCTGGAAAACGAAGCCGACCGGCTGATGCTCGAGCTGTACCGCGACATCTATTCCGGTCGCCTGGACACGCTGCAGATGTTCCTGCTCAAGGAATTCTTCGAGATTCTGGAAAAGGCCATCGACCGTTGCCGCGAGGCAGGGGTGGTGGTGTACCAGATCGTATTGAAGAACAGCTGAGGTCGCCGCGTGCTTACCTTAGTTCTGGTGGTGATCCTGGCGGCGTTGGTGTTCGAGTTCATCAACGGCTTCCACGACACCGCCAACTCCATCGCCACCGTGGTCGCCACCAAGGTGCTGTCGCCGGGCTGGGCGGTGATGCTGGCCGCCGGCATGAACCTGATCGGCGCGCTCACCGGCACCGCGGTGGCATTGACGATCGCCTCCGGCCTGCTCAACACCGAGGTGGTCGAGGTCACCCCGCAGGTGATCCTGTGCGCGCTGCTGGGCGGCATCATCTGGAACCTGATCACCTGGTGGAAGGGCCTGCCGTCGTCGTCCTCGCACGCCTTGATCGGCGGGCTGTGCGGCGCCGGCCTGGCGGCCGCGCACAACAACTGGAACGCCTTGATCTGGTCGGAAAACATCGGCAACTGGGCCAAGAACAAGGGCCTGTTGTGGAAGGTGTTCGTGCCGATGATCACCTCGCCGATCGCCGGCTTCCTGCTCGGCATCGTGGTGATGCTGTTGCTGTGGGCGATCATCGCCGGCATGGCTCGGCTGGGCGGGCCGATCGGGCGGCTGGCGCGTCCGCGCTGGGTCAATGCGTTCTTCGGCAAGGCGCAGATCGCCTCGGCCGCCTACATGGGCTATGCCCACGGCCACAACGACGCGCAGAAGACCATGGGCATCATCGCGATGACCCTGATCGGCGCGCAGTCGGCCGGTGCGCTGGACGATCTGCCGAGCTGGCTGTCGTTCCTGCATCCGGGCACCGGCCTGGCTGCGGGCGCCGGCATTCCGATGTGGATCGTGCTGACCTGTGCGGTGGTGATGGCCGCCGGCACCGCCTCGGGCGGCTGGAAGATCATCAAGACGCTCGGCCACAAGATGGTCAAGCTGCATCCCATCCACGGTTTTGCCGCAGAAACCAGCTCGGCCACCGTGCTGACCGTGGCCGCGCACTTCGGCATGCCGGTGTCGACCACCCACAGCATTTCCACCGCGATCATGGGCGTGGGCTTTGCCAAGAACCCGCGCTCGCTGCGGCTGGGTGTGATCGAGCGGATCGTCTGGGCCTGGATCCTGACCATCCCGGCCGCCGGCGGAGTGGCGTATCTGATCCTGCGCTGCTTCGAATGGTTCGGCTGGACCTGAGCGATGTCGTGCTGTGGTCACCTCGGTGGGCGAGCATGCGCGCCAACCGCGGCGTGCCCTGCAGGCCCCCTGTTCGACCCTGATGTGCCAACGCGTCCTGCCTGAGGAAACGCGCCGATGATGCTTGCGCTGGTGTGCGTGCTGTTCTTGCTGTCCTGGCTGATCGGCCGCCGGCGCTGGTTGCGCAGTGCGCGTGCGCTGGCAGCGGCCACATTGGCGTTGCTGCTGCTGGTCGGCTGCGGCCCGTTGGCGAGCTGGATGCTGCACGGGCTGCAGCAGACCGGCGTCAACGATTTCAACGACTGGCGCGCACGCAACATGATCGTACTGCTGGGCGCGGGCACGGTGCGGCCGGATGGCCCCGACGCCACCGCCGAGGCCAACATGTTCGCCTACGGCCGCATCGTCGAGTCGGCGCGGCTGTACCGGCAGTGCCGTGCGCACGGCGGCGACTGCAAGATCGAGATCAGCGGCGGCGACGCGCGCGGGCTGGGCCTGTCCGAGGCGGTGGTGTATCGAAAGGTGCTGATCGGGCTGGGCATCGCGCAGGCCGACCTGATCATGGAGCCGTCCAGCATGAACACCTGGCAGAACGCACAGTTCAGCCAGCCCTTGCTGCGCCAGTACCGCCCCGAGCGGGTCGTGCTGGTGTCCTCGGCCACACATCTGCGGCGTGCCGAGCTGTACTTCCGCCACTTCGGCATCGACGCCACGCCGGTGCGCTCGGACTGGTTGACCGCGTCCTGGGCGTGGTTGCCGCAGAGCTACAACTTCACCGTGGCCGATGTCGCCTTGCACGAGTACCTGGGCATTGCGCGCTATCGGGTTTACGAGTGGCTGGGGTGGAATGTGGAGGCTGTTCGGGCTGGGGCGTTGTGAATCGGGAATGGGGAATCGGGATTCGAGATTCGGGATTCGTAGCAGCTGGTGCGCTGCCTGATATGTGCGGCTGATTTGATTCAGCGGCGCCTGGTGCCCTTCGGATTGGCGGTGCAATGCGTGTGCGCGGCGTCGGGAGGATGATTGCGCTGCTTGGTGGCAGCGCGGCTGGTTGCGCATTTAGTTGCCGCTGGCGTGATGCATCGCCTGCCGCGTGTGCAGCCGGCGATGGTGGTGCTCAGCGGGTTTCGTACATCGTCTTGACGTCGTTGCGGAATGCGGCCTGGCTGTCGGCGCGGTTGTAGAACATGTGGCCGCCGGGATATTCGCGCACCTGTACGCGCTTGGGGTCGCTGCCCATCGTCGGCATCTGGTCCACCGTCAGCACCGAGCCCATGAACGGGCAGGAGAGATCGTTCCAGCCATGTGCGATCAACACACGTAGCTTGGGGTCGATCGCCACCGACTGGCGCAGCTGGGTGACCGCGCCCTTGCGCAGTTCGTCGTTCCAGTCCCATAGCGTGTTGACGTCGTAATTGAGCGCCTGATAACGCGCATCGACCTTCCAGCCGACCACGCGGGTGACGAAGTCCACCATCGCGG
This sequence comes from Xanthomonas sp. LMG 8993, assembly GCF_009835065.2. Taxonomy (NCBI): domain Bacteria; kingdom Pseudomonadati; phylum Pseudomonadota; class Gammaproteobacteria; order Lysobacterales; family Lysobacteraceae; genus Xanthomonas; species Xanthomonas sp. LMG 8993. Next base: position 719,527 of record NZ_QVIF02000001.1, read on the forward strand.
TGGTGGTCGGCGCGATGATGCTGTCCAGCAGCGGGTCGTTGGCGCGCTGCTCGGGATCGTTGGGGAAGGGGTCGAACGCGGTCACGTTGGCGTCGTAGCGGCTGCCCAGCTCGCCCTTGTCGCGGAACACCTCGCGCAGGTAGGCCTGGGTTTCCAGGCGCCCGCCGGAGCGGCGCACGTAGGTCGCGTCCAGCCCGGTCATGCGGGTGACCTGCTGCAGCATCGCCTCGGTCGCCTGCGGATCGGTGCGGCCCTTCATCAGTGCCACCGCGTAGTCGCCGCGGGTGTAATCGATCACCTGGCGCATCGCCGTGTCGCTGAGCTGGCCCTGGCGCTCCAGGTGTGCGGCGGCGATCGAGGGCAGCGTCATCATCCAGGCCAGCGGCGACACATCGCTGTTGTCGTCCAGGGTGGGATTGAGATACGGCGACACCAGCACCACGCCGTTCATCGCCACGCCCAACCGGGTCTGCAGGTACTGGGTGATGCGCGGGCCGCGGAAGCCGCCGTAGCTTTCGCCGACCAGGTACTTGCGTGCCTGCAGGCGGCGGTTCTTCAGCAGCCAGTCGTAGACCACACGCGAGAGATATTCCACGTCGGCCTGCGGGTTGTAGAACTGCTTCTTGGCTTCGTCGTCGCCGATCAGGGCGCGGCTGAAGCCGGTGCCGACCGGGTCGATGAACACCAGGTCGGTAAAGTCCAGCCAGGTGCCGGGGTTATCGCGCAGCGCCGCCGGCGCGGAGGCGCTGTCGCCTTCGGCGCCGAAACCGACCACCTTGGGTCCGATCGCGCCCATGTTCAGATACACCGACGACGCACCGGGGCCGCCATTCAGCGCGAAGGTCACCGGGCGGTCTTTGCCATCGACGGTGTAGGCGGTGAACACCACCTCGCCGGTGGTCTTGCCCTGCGCATCGCGCACCGGCAGCGTGCCGACGGTTGCGGTGTAACTCAGCGTGCGCCCACCCACGCGGGTGCTTTGCCGCACGCTGGCATCGGCCGGCAGTGGCACGGGTTTGGCGGCCGCGGCATCGGATTTGGTGTCGGTTTTTGCAGCGTTCTTGTCGGGCGCGTCGGCCAGCGCGGTTCCGCTGAGCAGGACGCAGGCCAGCAGGCTGGCACGGAGGAGGCAGGGCATGAGCATCGGAGATTCGGCAGGGAGCGACGATGCTAGGCCGCCGATGGCGTCGGATGGATGTGCACAAAGGCATGTGTGTCGCGTTGGCCGACGTGGCCTGCCTGGCTAGAAGCAGCATGTGCCACTGCAGGTGGCCGTCTGAGCCGAAGGGTGGGGATCGGCTTCACCCTCACCCCAACTTCCGCTTCGCACCCCCGGCCCGGGCTGGCAGCGCGGGCGCTCGAAGAGACCTGCGCAAGCAGTGCCTTCTCGCCCCGCTGGGGGGGGGGCTTTCGCTGCTTGGTGTTTTCAGAATTTCAGCGAACTCAAACCTCCAGCGACGCCAGATCGCCCTTAGTCTCCAGCCACTGCTTGCGATCGCCGGCGCGCTTTTTCGCCAGCAGCATGTCCATCAGCGAGCGGGTCTGTTCGCCATCGTCGATGGTCAGCTGCACCAGGCGACGCGTATCCGGGTGGATGGTCGATTCGCGCAGCTGTTGCGGATTCATCTCGCCCAGGCCCTTGAAGCGGGTGACGCTGACCTGGCCCTTGAGCTTCTCGCGCGCGATCTTGTCCAGCAGCGTGGTCTTTTCCTCTTCGTCCAGCGCGTAGAACACCTGCTTGCCCACGTCCACGCGGAACAGCGGCGGCATCGCCACGAACACGTGGCCGGCCGCGACCAGCGCGGGGAAATGCTGCAGGAACAGCGCGGTCAGCAAGGTGGCGATATGCAGGCCGTCGGAGTCCGCATCGGCCAGGATCACTACCTTGCCGTAACGCAGCCCGGTGATGTCGTCCTTGCCCGGGTCGCAGCCGATCGCGATCGCCAGGTTGTGCACTTCCTCGGAGGCAAGCACGCTGCCCGATGCCACTTCCCAGGTGTTGAGGATCTTGCCGCGCAGCGGCAGGATCGCCTGGAAGTCCTTGTCGCGGGCCTGCTTGGCCGAGCCGCCGGCCGAGTCGCCCTCGACCAGGAACAGTTCGGTGCGCGACAGATCCTGGCTGATGCAGTCGGCCAGCTTGCCGGGCAGGGCCGGACCCTGGGTGACCTTCTTGCGGACGATCTGCTTTTCGGTCTTCAGGCGCGCACTGGCGCGGTCGATGGCGATCTGCGCGATCTTCTCGCCGATCTCCACGTTCTGATTCAGATACAGGCTGAAGGCATCGTGCGCGGCGCCTTCGATGAAGCCGGCGGCCTGGCGCGAGGACAGCCGCTCCTTGGTCTGCCCGGAGAACTGCGGGTCGGTCATCTTCAGGCTGAGCACGAAGGTGACCCGGTCCCACACGTCTTCCGGCGCCAGCTTGACCCCGCGCGGCAGCAGGTTGCGGAAGTCGCAGAACTCGCGCAACGCATCGGTCAGGCCCGAACGCAGGCCGTTGACGTGGGTGCCGTGCTGCGCGGTCGGGATCAGGTTGACGTAGCTTTCCTGCACCAGTTCGCCTTCCGGTACCCAGGCCGCTGCCCAGTCGACGATCTCGGTGTCCTTCTTCAGGCTGCCCACAAACAGGTCGGCCGGCAGCATCTCGTGCGCGGCCATCTCGCCCTTGAGGTAGTCGCGCAGGCCGTTCTCGAAGTACCAGCTGTCCTGCTCGCCGGTGGCCTCGTCGTGCAGCTTGACGGTCAGGCCCGGGCACAGCACGGCTTTGGCGCGCAGCAGATGGCGCAGCGCACGCACGTTGAACTTGGGCGTGTCGAAGTACTTCGGATCGGCCCAGAAGCGCAGCCGCGTGCCGGTGTTCTTCTTGCCGACGGTGCCGACCACTTCCAGCTTGGAGGCGGCGTGGCCGTCGCGGAACTCCATGCGGTGCTCGCTGCCTTCGCGCTTGATGAACAGCTCGACCTTGGTCGACAGCGCATTCACCACGCTCACGCCCACGCCATGCAGGCCGCCGGAGAAGGTGTAGTTGCGGTTGCTGAACTTGCCGCCGGCATGCAGCCGGGTCAGGATCAGCTCGACACCGGGAATCTTTTCTTCCGGGTGCATGTCCACCGGCATGCCGCGACCGTCGTCGGACACCTCGCAGCTGCCGTCCTTGTACAGGGTCACTTCGACCTGCCTGGCGTGACCGGCCAGCGCCTCGTCGACCGAGTTGTCGATCACTTCCTGCGCCAGATGGTTCGGGCGCGCAGTGTCGGTATACATGCCAGGGCGGCGTTTGACCGGGTCCAGGCCCGACAGCACTTCAATATCGGCGGCGTTATAACGGGTGTTCATGCATCTCGTTGGCACGTGAAACGACGCGCAAGTGTGGGGGCTGAGCCGATTTTTTGCACGCGACAGGCGTTCAGTGCAGGGCGGGGTGCGGCTGGATACCATTGCGTTGGATTCGGAACCAAACGTCCCCACCTGAGGATGTCACCGAACCCGGAGGACACCATGAAGTTCAAGCACATCCTGATGCTCACCCTCGGTGCTGCCGCAGTGGCCGCGCTTCCTGCCATGGCCCAGGCCGCTCCCCAGCAGACCGGGCAGGGCGCCGGTGCCAGCGCGCAGAAGGCCGACGACGCCAGGGCCAAGACCGAAGCCGAGCGCAAGGCCGAGCGCCGCGCCGCCGCCGCTGCACACAAGCCCAAGGCCGACGCCGCCACGCGCGAGGAAGAGGAAGAAGAAAAGCCGGCGCGCTGATTCCATCGCGCGACGGCACAACGCCACACGGACGCCCCGGCCTTGGTCGGGGCGTCTGCATTTGAGCGCCAGGCGCAGCGCGTTTTTCGCCGCTGTGACGACATGATCGTCACGCAACCCTTGGGCATTCGCCCGACACCCGCTAAACTATGGCTTTCCGGGAGGCTTCAAGCCCCATGACCCCCCTGATTTTTGTTACCGGCGGCGTAGTGTCCTCGCTAGGCAAGGGCATAGCCGCCGCTTCGCTTGCCTCCATTCTGGAAGCGCGTGGCCTGAAGGTCACGATGATGAAGCTGGACCCGTACATCAATGTGGACCCGGGCACGATGAGCCCGTTCCAGCATGGCGAGGTCTACGTCACCGACGACGGCGCCGAGACCGATCTGGATCTGGGTCACTACGAGCGCTACGTGCGCACGCGGCTGTCGCGCAAGAACTCGGTCACCACCGGCCGGATCTACGAGAACGTGATCCGCAAGGAGCGTCGCGGCGATTACCTGGGCGCCACCGTGCAGGTGATCCCGCATATCACCGACGAGATCCGCCGTTGCATCGACGAGGCCACCGCCGGGTTCGACGTGGCGCTGATCGAGATCGGCGGCACCGTCGGCGATATCGAGTCGCTGCCGTTCCTGGAAGCGATCCGCCAGGTGCGCACCGAGCGTGGTGCCGAAAAGGCCATGTTCATGCACCTCACCCTGGTGCCGTACATCGCCGCCGCCGGTGAGTTGAAGACCAAGCCGACCCAGCATTCGGTCAAGGAGCTGCGCTCGATCGGCATCCAGCCGGACGTACTGCTGTGCCGTTCCGAGCAGGCGGTGCCGGATTCGGAGCGCCGCAAGATCGCGTTGTTCACCAACGTCTCCGAGCGCGCAGTGATCAGCTGCCCCGATATCGATGTGCTGTACGGCATGCCGCTGGAGCTGCGTCGCCAGGGCCTGGACGAACTGGTCATCGATCAGTTCAAGCTGCGCGACAAGGTGGCTGCGCCCGACCTGTCCGAATGGGCTGCGGTGGTGGATGCGGTCAAGCACCCGCTGGACGAGGTCACCATTGCGGTGGTCGGCAAGTACGTCGATCACCAGGACGCCTACAAGTCGGTGGCCGAAGCGCTGCGTCACGGCGGTCTGCGCCAGCGCACCAAGGTCAACCTGAAGTGGCTGGAAGCGCAGGATCTGGAAGGCAGCGACATGGCTGCGCTGCAGGATATCGACGGCATCCTGGTGCCGGGCGGCTTCGGCGACCGTGGTTTCGAAGGCAAGGTGCTCACCTCCAAGTACGCGCGCGAGCACAAGGTGCCGTACTTCGGCATCTGCTACGGCATGCAGGCGGCGGTGGTGGACTATGCCCGCCACGTGGCCGATCTGGACGCAGCCAACAGCACCGAGAACGATCGCCAGTCGCCACACCCGGTGATCGGCCTGATCACCGAATGGCGCACCGCCACCGGCGAAGTGGAAAAGCGCGACGAGAAGTCCGACCTGGGCGGCACCATGCGGCTGGGTCTGCAGGAGCAGCGGCTCAAGCCGGGCACGCTGGCGCGCGAGGTGTACGGCAAGGACGTGGTCGCCGAGCGTCATCGCCACCGCTACGAGTTCAACAACCGCTACCGCACCCAGCTGGAAGACGCCGGCCTGGTGATCTCCGGCAAGTCGATGGACGACACGCTGGTGGAGATGGTGGAGCTGCCGCGCGATGCGCACCCGTGGTTCCTGGCCTGCCAGGCGCATCCGGAATTCCTGTCCACCCCGCGCGACGGGCATCCGCTGTTCATCGGTTTCGTGCGCGCTGCGCGCGAGAAGAAGGCGGGCGGGAAGTTGTTGAAGGAAGCGCGTGCCTGAGCCACTCCTTCTCCCGTCGGGAGAAGCTGGCGCGCAGCGCCGGATGAGGGGCGCCGCAACGCACCGGAAGTTGGCAGCCATGACGGACGCGTCGCCACGCGTCATTCAGGGCAAACCATCGCACGTCAGCAGCGCTTCGCAACCGTACCCGCACACCAACCCCTCTCCCGACGGGAGAGGGGCTTTAATCAATAGGTGACCTGATGAAACTGTGTGACTTTGACGTTGGCCTGGATCAGCCGTTGTTCCTGATCGCCGGCCCCTGCGTGATCGAGTCGATGCAGCTGCAGCTCGACGTGGCCGGCAAGCTCAAGGAGATCACCGGCAAGCTGGGGATCAACTTCATCTTCAAGTCGAGCTTCGACAAGGCCAACCGCACCTCCGGTACCAGCTTTCGCGGCCCGGGCCTGGAAGAGGGCCTGAAGGTGCTGGCTGCGGTAAAGCAGCAGATCGGCGTGCCGGTGCTGACCGACGTGCACGAATACACCCCGATGAACGAGGTCGCTGCCGTCGTCGACGTGCTGCAGACCCCGGCCTTCCTGGTGCGCCAGACCGATTTCATCAGGAACGTCTGCGCCGCCGGCAAGCCGGTCAACATCAAGAAGGGCCAGTTCCTGGCGCCGTGGGACATGAAGCCGGTGGTGGACAAGGCCAAGTCGACCGGCAACGAGCAGATCATGGTCTGCGAGCGTGGCGCCTCGTTCGGCTACAACAACCTGGTCAGCGACATGCGCTCGCTGAGCGTCATGCGCGACACCGGCTGCCCGGTGGTGTTCGATGCTACCCATTCGGTGCAGTTGCCGGGCGGGCAGGGCAGCAGTTCCGGCGGCCAGCGCGAATTCGTGCCGGTGCTGGCGCGCGCGGCGGTGGCGGTGGGCATTTCCGGCCTGTTTGCCGAAACCCATCCGGATCCGTCCAAGGCCTTGTCGGATGGCCCCAACGCCTGGCCGCTGGACCGCATGGAAGAGCTGCTCGAGACCCTGATGGAACTGGATGCCGTCACCAAGAAGCACGGGTTCGCGCGCTTCGCATGAGTTCCGATCCCTGGGCGCTGGCCGCTTCGCAGCGCCAGCCTCGGCAGTGGCGCCACTGGCCCTGGGGCTGGATCGCGCTGGTCGCATCGATCGCCGCGTGGGCGTGCATGGCCGCGATGGTGTTTCTGGTCGCTGCCAGCATCGGCATGCCGGGTGACGGCGACCATGCCATGCAGGCCACGCGGGTGCCAATGCTGGTCACGCTGCTGCTGGCCGCAGTCGCGATCACAAGTTGCCTGATCGCCGGACCGCTGGCGTTGCGGCTGGCTCGCCAATCCGGCGCAGCGATCTTTGCGTTGGTGTTGCTGTCGGTCTTGCTGCTGCTGTCTGGTTTACCGCTGCTGGGCTTGATGGCCTAGCAGCATGTGTGCCGGCCTGTTGCGTGTTGCAGCTTCGCGCGATTTGGCAATGTGCCGGTGTGCGGCGATAATCCCGCAGCTTGTTTCCGGTGTACTTCCCCCTTACTGGTAACCGATCGACCTATGACCACTATCGCCAAGATCCTCGCCCGCGAAATCCTCGACTCCCGCGGCAACCCCACGCTGGAGGCCGAAGTCACGCTGGACGACGGCTCGTTCGGCCGCGCCGCCGTGCCCTCGGGCGCCTCGACCGGCACCAAGGAAGCGGTGGAACTGCGCGATGGCGACAAGACCCGCTACCTGGGCAAGGGCGTGCTGCACGCGGTGCAGAACGTCAACGGCACCATCGCCGAGACGCTCAAGGGCTTTGACGCGGCCGACCAGCAGGGTCTGGACCGCCGCCTGATCGACCTGGACGGCACCGAGAACAAGGGCCGCCTGGGCGCGAATGCGCTGCTGGGGGTTTCTTTGGCCGCCGCGCATGCGGTGGCCGCCTCGCGCAAGCAGCCGCTGTGGCAGTACCTGTCCACCATCACCGAGTCCGACGTGGCACTGCCGGTGCCGATGATGAACATCATCAACGGCGGCGCGCATGCCGACAACAACGTCGACTTCCAGGAGTTCATGGTGCTGCCGGTCGGCTGCAGCTCGTTCTCCGAAGCGCTGCGTGCCGGCACCGAAATCTTCCACGCGCTCAAGTCGGTGCTCAAGGGTCACGGCCTGAGCACGGCGGTGGGCGACGAAGGCGGCTTTGCGCCGGACTTCCGCAGCAACGTCGAAGCGCTGGACACCATCCTCGAGGCGATCGGCAAGGCCGGCTATACCGCCGGCGAAGACGTGCTGCTGGGCCTGGACGTGGCGTCCAGCGAGTTCTACGACAACGGCAAGTACAACCTGGTCGGCGAGAACAAGCGCCTGACCAGCGAGCAGTTCGTCGACTTCCTGGCCGACTGGGTCGCGCAGTACCCGATCATCAGCATCGAAGACGGCCTGGCCGAGGACGACTGGGCCGGCTGGAAGCTGCTCACCGACCGCGTCGGCAAGAAGGTGCAGCTGGTCGGCGACGATCTGTTCGTCACCAACCCGAAGATCTTCAAGCAGGGCATCGACTCGGGCACCGCCAACGCGATCCTGATCAAGGTCAACCAGATCGGCACGCTGACCGAGACGCTGGAAGCCATTGCGATGGCGCATGCGGCCAACTATGCCTCGATCGTCTCGCACCGCTCGGGCGAAACCGAAGACACCACCATCGCCGACATCGCCGTGGCCACCACCGCCACGCAGATCAAGACCGGCTCGCTGTGCCGCAGCGACCGCGTCGCCAAGTACAACCAGTTGCTGCGCATCGAGCAGGCGCTGGGCTCCGGCGCGCGTTACGCCGGCCGCGACGCGTTCGTTTCGCTCAAGCGCTAAGCCGTGCGCAACTGGCGCTGGCTACTGCTGGTGCTGGCGGTGCTGCTGGCTTGGCTGCAGTACCGCTTCTGGTTCGGGCCTGGGAATTCCGGCGAAGTGATGATGCTGGAAGCCCAGGTTGCGCATCAGACACAGGACAACGAAGGTCTGCGCCAACGCAACCAGGCGTTGGCAGCAGAGGTGAAGGATTTGAAGGACGGCGAGGCGGCAATCGAAGAGCGCGCGCGCAGCGAACTGGGCATGATCAAACCGGGCGAGACGTTCTATCGCGTGGTCGAGGATGCACCGCCGCTGCCGCCCGCAGTGGCCGCGCCGTCCGCTGCGCCCGTCGAGCCTGACGCTCCGGCGGAACAGCCATGACCGGTTCGATCTGGGCGATCGTGCCGGCCGCCGGGCGCGGCACGCGTTTTGGTGGGCAGACCCCCAAGCAATATCTGTGCGCTGCCGGGCAACCGCTGATGGCCTACACGCTGGCGGCGCTTGCCGCGCATCCGGTGGTGGCCGGCATCGTGGTGGCCATCGCGCCCGACGATGCGGATTGGCCGGGCTGGAGCTCGGTGCAGGGCAAGCCGGTGCTGACCTGCGTCGGCGGCGGGACACGTGCGGCATCGGTACTGGCCGGATTGCTGGCCTTGCCGGAGAGCGTGCGGGCCGACGACTTTGTGCTGGTGCACGATGCCGCGCGGCCCAATCTGGCGCTGGCCGATCTGGAGCGTCTGCTGGAAATCGGCCGCGGCGATCCGGTCGGCGCGATCCTGGCTGCGCCGGTGCGCGACACGCTCAAGCGTGCCGGCGACGATGGCGGCATCGATGCCACCGAGCCACGCGAGCGGCTGTGGCGTGCGCTGACCCCGCAGCTGTTCCGTCGCCATCAACTGATCCGCGGCCTCACCGAGGCGTCGGCGGCCGGGGTGGACGTGACCGACGAGGCGATGGCGATGGAGCGGCTGGGATTGCGCCCGTTGCTGGTGGAAGGTGCCGAAGACAACTTCAAGGTGACCACGCCAACGGATCTGGCGCGCTTCGAATTCGAACTGGCGCGCCGAGGTGTTGCAGTGGATGCCCAGTCGCCTGCAACCGACCCGCGCGCCGGGGCGGTCGTTGGCCACGCCGATGCGCTGTCCGCTGGCGCGCACCACGACGCCGACGCTCCCTAATCACCACGGATTACCATGTCTTTCAATTTTCGAATCGGTCAGGGCTACGACGTGCACGCGTTCGGTGCGGGCGACCACGTGATGCTGGGCGGCGTGCGCGTCGCGCACAGCCATGGCGTGCTCGCGCACAGCGATGGCGACGTGGTGCTGCACGCGCTATGCGATGCGATGCTGGGCGCGCTGGCGCTGGGCGATATCGGTCAGCACTTTCCGCCGTCCGACGCGCGCTGGAAGGACGCCGACAGCGCGCAGTTCCTGCAACATTGCGATCACTTGCTGCGCGAGCGTGGCTGGCGGGTCGGCAATGCCGATGTCACCGTGATCTGCGAGCGTCCCAAGATCGGCCCGCATGCACTGGCGATGCGCGAACGCATCGCCGGCCTGCTGGCGATCGAACTCGATGCGGTCAGCGTCAAGGCCACCACCAGCGAAAAACTCGGCTTCACCGGCCGCAGCGAGGGCATCGCTGCGCAAGCGGCAGTCTTGCTCGGCAGGATCGCCGGCTGACCGCGGCTCACAGACGCCTGCGCACCGTCGGTGGCATGGAAGGTGCCGGGCATGGCGATCATCCCGCATACCCTGCAGTGCTGAGCCTGCCGTCCACGCATCCGGCCACTGCCGGCTAGCTGTTCCAGCCGCTCCAGATCGCGGTTACCTGCGCCGGGCTCGTCTTGGCGTCGCACCGCGACATCACCGCGCCGAGGCATTCGGCACATAGCGCACGACCTGTCGGCGCGAAGGTAAATCACAGCATGAGCGACACCTCTGTTCTGCCGCGCGCGCATGGCGCTGCGGTCCTCGGCGCGGCAATGCGCAGCACGCCCGACGATTTTCAGGTCGATGAGCTGCCTGCCTTCGAGCCAACCGGCGAGGGCGAGCACCTGTTGCTCACCATCCGCAAGCGTGGGCAGAACACCGCCTATATCGCGAAGAAACTCGCGCAGTGGGCCGGAATCGCCGAGATGGGCGTCAGCTACGCCGGGCTGAAGGACCGCCATGCGGTGACCACGCAGCGCTTCAGCGTGCATCTGCCCAAGCGCATCGCGCCGGAGCTCGCCGCGCTCGACGACGATGAGATGCAGGTCATCGCCAGTACCTGGCACAACCGCAAGCTGCAACGCGGCGCACTGCTGGGCAATCGTTTCGTGTTGACGTTGCGCCAGGTGCACGGCGAGCGTGCGGCGATCGAACAGCGCCTGCAGGCGATCGCCGCGCGCGGTATCCCGAACTGGTTTGGCGAACAGCGCTTCGGCCGCGATGGCGGCAACGTGGCCTCCGCGCTGGCGATGTTCGGTTATGTGTCCAATGCCGACGGCACCTTGTCGGCGGCGCCGGCATCCCGGCGGCGGCTGCGCAACGATCAACGCTCGATGCTGCTGTCGGCGGCGCGCTCGGCGCTGTTCAATCGGCTGCTCACCGCACGCGTGGAGCAGGGCAATTGGGATGCCGCGCTGGATGGCGAGGCGTGGATGCTGGATGGCTCGCGCAGCGTGTTCGGCCCCGAGCCGTTCACCGATGTACTGGCAGAGCGCCTGGCGCGCTTCGATATCCATCCCAGCGGTCCGTTATGGGGCGCCGGCGAACTGCGTTCGACCGCGCAGGCCGCGGCGGTGGAGCAGGGCGCGTTGTCGGACCCGCAATCGGAGGTGCTGCGACAAGGCCTGGAGGCCGCGGGCTTGAAGCAGGAGCGCCGCGCACTGCGCTTGCGTCCGCAACAGTTGGCGTATCGCTGGCTGGATGCGGACAGCCTGCAGATCGCATTCGCACTGCCGCCGGGCTGCTACGCCACCGCGGTGCTGTGGGAACTCGGCGAGGTCAGCGACGCCGGCCGTCTCAACGCCGGCACGCGTCCCGACGCCTAGGTCTATCCAGTGGTCGTCGGCTGCCCGGCAAACACGTCACCGCCGTAGGAGCGGACCTGGCCGCGACAGGCCTGCCCATCAACACGTCCTTTGCGCAAGCGCATGCCTGCACCAGCGACCCGTCACCCAATCGGCGCTAACGCCGCGCCAGCAACACCAGCAATGCTCCGGTGCCACCTTGCGTGGCCGGCGCGGAATGAAACGCCAACACGTCGTTGCGCTGACGCAGCAGGCGATCCATCAGGTTTTTCAACACCGGCGCGCCGTTGTCCGACTGCAGCCCCTTGCCGTGGATGATGCGCACGCAGCCATGGTCGTGCGCATGCGCTTCCAGCAGGAACTGCCGCAGCAGCGATTCCGCCTGCGCGGCGGTGGCGCCATGCAGGTCCAGTTCGTCCTGGATCGAGAATTGACCGCGCTTGAGCCGCTGAAACAATCGGGTGGGAAGATTCTCGCGCCGGTAGCTGGCGGTATCGCCCGCCTCCAGCGGCGCACTGTCGCGCAGCAGACGCGCGAATTCGGTGTGCGCTTCCTCATCGTCGCGCTCGGCCATGCGTGCGCGCGGCTTGGGGCGCGGCTTGGCATTGGCCGGTGGGGCGACTTCACGAATCGGCTTCACCGCGCCGATCGCTGCGCGGAACAGCGCGCCGTCGTCTTCGTCTTCAGGATGCGACATGCTCACAGCCTAACCTGCCCAACCTCAGGCGCAAGCGAAGATCAAGCGCGAAGGGCGCGGACGCATCCGGTATCATGACCCGGTTTTCCGAGGAGTCCCATGCGCGTACTGGTTAGCAACGACGACGGTGTCGACGCCCCCGGCATCCAGATTTTGGCCGAGGCGCTGCGCCATGCCGGTCATGAAGTGATGGTGGTCGCGCCCGACCGCGACCGTTCCGGCGCCAGCAACTCGCTGACGCTGGATGTGCCGATCCGCACCCGCCGCATCGACGCGCAGACCTGCGCGGTTGCCGGCACGCCGACCGACTGCGTGCATCTGGCGCTGACCGGCATGCTCGATTACGACCCGGATATCGTGGTCTCCGGCATCAACAACTCGGCCAATCTCGGCGACGACGTGATCTATTCGGGCACCGTGTCCGCCGCGATGGAAGGCCGCTTCCTCGGCCTGCCGGCGGTGGCGGTCTCGCTGGTGACGCACAATCACGAAGCGCATCACTACGAAACCGCCGCGCGCGCCGCGGTGGAGATCGTGGCACGGCTGAAGTCCGACCCGTTGCCCGCCGATACCATCCTCAACGTCAACGTGCCGGACCTGGCCTGGTCGGAGGTGCTCGGTTTCGAGGTCACCCGGCTGGGCAACCGCCACCGGTCCGAGCCCTGCGTGCCGCAGCGCGACCCGCGCGGCCGCACCGTGTACTGGATCGGCCCGGCCGGGCCGGAGCAGGACGCTGGCGCCGGCACCGACTTCCATGCCGTGCGCACCGGGCATATCTCGATCACCCCGATCCATGTCGACCTGACCCGCTATCAGGCGCTGGAGACGGTGGCCGGCTGGGTGGGCGGCCTGACCGCCGCGCTGGATACGCCGGCATGACGCCGAGGCTGCGGCTGCAACCGGAATCGGTCGGGATCGGCATGACCTCGCAACGCGTGCGCGACCGGCTGGTCGAGCGCCTGCGCGAGGCCGGTATCCAGGACGAGGCCACGCTCAACGCGGTGCGCACCGTGCCGCGCCATCTGTTCATCGACGAAGCGCTGGCCTCGCGTGCCTATGAAGACACCGCCTTGCCGATCGGCCACGGCCAGACCATCTCGCAGCCCTGGGTGGTCGCACGCATGACCGAGGCGGTGCTGCAGGTTGGCCCGACCAAAGTGCTCGAAGTGGGCACCGGCTCCGGCTACCAGGGCGCGATCCTCGCCGCGCTGGGGCTGGAGGTGTACACCGTCGAGCGCATCGGCGACCTGCTGCGGCAGGCGCGCAAGCGCTTCCGCCATCTGGGCATGAACGTGCGCAGCAAGCACGACGACGGCCGCATCGGCTGGCCCGAACATGGCCCCTACGATGCCATCGTGGTCACCGCCGCCGCCCCGGCGCTGGTCGACGCGCTGGTCGATCAGCTGGCGGTCGGCGGGCGGCTGGTCGCGCCGGTCGGTGGCGCCTCGTCGCAGTCACTGGTGCAACTCACGCGCGCTGCCGACGGCGCGATCGAGCAGCAGGTTCTGGCGCCGGTCACGTTCGTCCCGCTGTTGTCGGGCATGCTGGATTGAATCCATGAGAGTTTTTCGATGAAGATCTTCGGGCCGTTGTACGACGTGGCCATTCGCTGGTCGCGCAATCGCCGCGCTCCGGCGCTGCTGACCGGCCTCAGTTTCGTGGAGGGCTTCATCTTCCCGGTACCGCCGGAGGTGATGCTGGCGCCGATGTCGCTGGCCGAACCCAGGCGCGCCCTGTGGTTCGCCACCTTGAGCCTGATCGGCTCGGTCTGCGGCGCGCTGGTCGGTTATCTGCTGGGCCATTTCGCCTTCGCCGCCTTGCAGCCGCTGATCGAATGGCTGGGCTGGAGCGCCAAGATCCAGGCGCAGATCGAGACGTTGCGCACGCTGGTCGCCGATTCGCCGTGGAAGGCCTTCTGGGCGCTGGTGCTGGTGGGCTTTACCCCGATCCCGTTGAAGATCTTTACCTGGGCCTCGGGCGTGGTCGGCGTGCCGATCCTGCCCTTCATTGCCAGCATGCTGGTGGGGCGCGGCAAGCGCGTGTATCTGGTGGCCGGCGCGATCCGGCTGGGTGGGGCGCGTGCCGAGGCCGCGCTGCATCGCTGGATCGAGCCGCTGGGCTGGGTGGCCATGGCCGTCCTGGCGGTGGGAGCAGGCTGGCTGGTGTGGAAGACAACCAACGGATGAGCAAGTTGCAGATGAATTCGGTACGTAAGACAGCAGTCCTGCTCGCAGTCGCCGTCGGGCTGGGCGCCTGCAGCAGCGCCACGGTGGTGCGCTCGCCCGGAGCCGGCGGTGGTTCGGCGTCCGCGCGTCCGTCCACAGCGCCGCGTCCGTCGGTGCCGCGCCCGGGTGCGACCGTCACCGTGCAGCGCGGCGACACGCTATACGCCATCTCGCGCCGCACCAATATCACCGCGCCGGATCTGGCGGCCTGGAATGGCCTGTCCTCGCCGAACACCATCTATCCCGGCCAGACCCTCAAGCTCTATCCGCCCGGAGCCAGCAGGCCGGGCGGCAGCAGCTCCAGCGCCGGTACGGTGGTTCCGCCGCGCCCGAGTGCCCCGATCGCAGCACCGGTCAGCAGCGGATTTCCGTGGCGCTGGCCAGCCGACGGCGTGGTGGTCGGCACCTTCGTCAGCGGCGAAACCACCAAGCAGGGCGTGGACATCGCCGGTGCCAGCGGGCAGGCGGTGCGTGCCGCGGCCGATGGCGTGGTGGTGTACTCCGGCGCCGGCCTGGTCGGCTACGGCGAGCTGATCATCATCAAGCACAACGACCAGTGGCTGTCCGCCTACGGGCACAACCGTAAGCGCCTGCTCAACGAAGGCCAGAGCGTCAAGGCAGGCCAGCAGATCGCCGAGATGGGCCGCAGCGGCGCGGCCCGCGACATGCTGCACTTCGAGATCCGCTACAACGGCAAGCCGGTGGATCCGCTGCTGTATCTGCCGAGGAAGTGATTCGGGATTCGGGATTTGGGATTCGCGACGGCAACGGCGCTGGGCTGTCAGCGCTACTTACAAGACGCTGACAGCGGCTGGGAAATTGTTTGAGGTGTCGCTCCTGCTGTTGCCATGAGAGCGACATCTGCTCCAGCCCGCAGTTGCAAATCCCCAATCCCGACTCCCTAATCCCGGCCTTCCAGAATCATCGCCAATGCTACCCGGCGGCCTTCGCTGGCCAGCACGTTGTAGGTGCGCGCCGCGGCCGCATTGGTCATCGCTTCCAGGCCGATGCCGCGGGTCAGGCAGGCTGCCAGCACGTCCGTCTTCGGGAACTGCTGTCGCTCGCCGGTGCCGAGCAGGATCACCGCCGGGGCGAGCGCCAGCACCGCGTCCATATGCGCGACCTGGAGCTGTTCCAGGCCGGAGACCGGCCAGCCTTCCACCAGCTCGTCGGGCATCAGGATGAAGCTGCGCTGCAGAATCTGATCGTTCACCTTGGCGTGGCGGCCATCGGCCGCGCGCAGCGCATAGGTGTAGTCGGGGTGTTCCTGGCTTAAGGGCATGTCGAACTCGTCGGGTCAGCCGCGCGGCAGCACGATCTGACGCTTTTCCTTGCTGGGGCGGTACAGGATGGCGACATGGCCGATCCGCTGCACCAGCGCGCTGCCGGTCTGCTCGGTCAGTTCGGCAATCATGGCGTCACGGGCCTCGCGATCCTCTGATGTCACCTTCACCTTGATCAGTTCGTGGCGCTCGAGCACTTCCTCGAGTTCGGCCAGAAATGCCGGCGTGACCCCTTTGCCGCCGGTTTGCAGCAGTGCCTTGAGATCGTGGGCCTGGCCGCGCAGGAAACGGTTCTGGGCGGAGGTGAGAACAATGGACATGCAGGATCAAAGGGCAGCAAAGGGTGTTCAGGGTATCATGGCGACCCGTTCAGACCCCTTTGCCGATGCCTTCCCGTAGTAAAAGCAGCCAGCGCTGGCTCAAGGAACACTTCGCCGATCCGTTCGTCAAGAAGGCGCAGGCCGAAGGCATGCGCTCGCGTGCGGCCTACAAGCTGGAAGAACTGCTCCAGCGCGACCGCCTGCTCAAGCCGGGCATGGTGGTGGTCGACCTGGGCGCGGCGCCAGGCGGTTGGTCGCAACAGGTGCGCAAGTCCATGGGCGACAGCGGCCGGGTGGTGGCGCTGGATATCCTGGAGATGCCGCCGCTGGCCGGCGTGGAGTTCCTTCACGGCGACTTCAGGGAGCAAACCGTCCTATCGGAATTCGAGGCGATGCTGGGCGATGTGCCGGTGGACCTTGTGCTGTCCGATATGGCCCCCAATAAGAGTGGCATGGATGCGGTCGACCAACCGCGGATGATGCACCTGGCGGAACTGGCGATGGAATTTGCCGATACCCACCTCAAACCGGGCGGGGCGTTCCTGATCAAGCTGTTCCAGGGTGTCGGGTCCGACGATTACATTCGTGAGCTTCGCCGCCGCTATGACAAGGTGACGATTCGCAAGCCGGCGGCCTCGCGCAAGCGCTCCCCGGAAGTTTATGCGCTCGGTCAGGGCAAGCGTGCCCAGATCAAGTAAGCTGCCAATGACCACCGTGTTTCAAGAATTTGAAGAGTAGAGGGCACCGGAGCCAATGAGGATGAACGACTTGACCAAGAATCTGCTGCTGTGGGTGGTCGTCGCGGTTGTGCTGATGGTCGTCTTCCAGAGCTTCTCGCCGCGGATGGCGGGCGGTGTCGGCCCCGACTCGATCACCTACACCCAGTTCCTGAAGGAAGTGGACTCGGGCCGCGTCAAATCGGTGGACTACACCGACGAGACCAACCTGGCGGTCAACGCGATCCGCTTCAAGCGCACCGACGGCAGCGAAGCCACCGTCTACGGTCCGCGCGACGACAAGCTGGTCGACGTGCTGTATAGCAAGAACATCGAAATGACCCGCCAGAAGCCCTCCACCGGGCCCGGCTTCTGGTCGTTGGTGCTCAATTTCCTTCCGGTCATCCTGATCATCGGCTTCTGGCTATTCATCATGCGCCAGATGCAGGGCGGTGGCGGTGGCGCCAAGGGCGCAATGAGCTTCGGCAAGTCGCGCGCCAAGCTGCAGGGCGAGGACCAGGTCAAGATCACCTTCGCCGACGTCGCCGGCTGCGACGAGGCCAAGGAAGAAGTCGGCGAGCTGGTCGACTTCCTGCGCGACCCGACCAAGTTCACCAAGCTGGGTGGCAAGATCCCGCGCGGCGTGCTGATGGTCGGCCCACCGGGTACCGGCAAGACGCTGCTCGCCAAGGCCATCGCCGGCGAGGCCAAGGTGCCGTTCTTCAGCATCTCGGGCTCGGACTTCGTGGAAATGTTTGTCGGCGTAGGTGCCAGCCGCGTGCGCGACATGTTCGAGCAGGCCAAGAAGCATGCGCCATGCATCATCTTCATCGACGAAATCGATGCGGTGGGCCGTCATCGCGGCGCCGGTCTCGGCGGCGGGCATGACGAGCGCGAGCAGACCCTGAACCAGTTGCTGGTCGAGATGGACGGTTTCGAAGGCGGCGAAGGCGTGATCGTGATCGCGGCGACCAACCGTCCCGACGTGCTGGATCCGGCGCTGCTGCGTCCGGGCCGTTTCGACCGTCAGGTCGTGGTCGGCCTGCCGGACGTCAAGGGCCGCGAGCAGATCCTGCGTGTGCACATGCGCAAGCTGCCGCTGGCCGACGACGTGGTGCCGATGGTCATCGCACGCGGTACGCCGGGCTTCTCCGGTGCCGACCTGGCCAACCTGTGCAACGAGGCGGCGTTGTTTGCCGCACGCGGCAGCGAGAAGGAAGTCCGCATGGACCACTTCGATCGTGCCCGCGACAAGATTCTGATGGGTGCCGAGCGCCGCTCGATGGCCATGAGCGAGGACGAGAAGACGCTCACCGCGTACCACGAGGCAGGTCACGCCATCGTCGGCCGTCTGGTGCCCGAGCATGACCCGGTCTACAAGGTCACCATCATTCCGCGTGGTCGTGCGCTGGGCGTGACCATGTACCTGCCCGAGGGCGACCGCTACTCGATGAATCGCGTGGCGATCGAGTCGCAGCTGTGCTCGCTGTACGGCGGCCGCGTTGCCGAAGAACTGATCTTCGGTGGCGACAAGGTCACCACCGGCGCGTCCAACGACATCGAGCGTGCGACCAAAATGGCACGCAACATGGTGACCAAGTGGGGCCTGTCCGACGAGCTCGGCCCGGTGGCCTACGGCGAGGAGGAGGACGAGGTGTTCCTGGGGCGTTCGGTCACCCAGCACAAGAACGTTTCCGACGAGACCGCGCGCAAGATCGACGAAGTGGTGCGCTCGATCCTGGACAAGGCTTACAGCAAGACCAAGGCCATCCTCACCGAGAACCTGGACAAGCTGCACGCGATGTCGCAGTTGCTGCTGCAGTACGAGACCATCGACGTGCCGCAGATCGACGCCATCATGGAAGGCCGCGAGCCGCCGCCGCCGGCGGGTTGGGGCAAGTCCGACAAGGACGGTGGCAACAACAACGACAAGGGCAGCCCGCGTCCGTTGCCGCCGATCGCCGGGCCGGCCGAGCAGCTGTAACCGACGCATCGGTCAGCTGCAGCAGCATCCATCAAGGCCGGGAAGCGATTCCCGGCCTTGATGCGTTGTAGCGACGCCTCGCCCCGGCGGCGCTGATCGCAACCATCCAAGGAGACACCACCGATGTTCGATACTGCCCTCAAGCTGGATTGCGCCGGTCGCGCGCTGCGACTGGATGCGCCGCAGGTGATGGGAATCGTCAATGTCACGCCGGATTCGTTTTCCGACGGCGGCCAGCACGCCAGCTGCGACGCCGCCATCGCGCATGGTTTGAGGCTGGTCGAGCAGGGCGCTGCGGTGCTGGATATCGGTGGCGAATCCACCCGTCCCGGTGCCACGCCGGTATCGCTGGAGGAAGAGCTGCAGCGCGTGGTCCCGGTAATCCAGGCATTGGCGCAGCAGACCACTGTCCCGATCAGCGTGGATACCTACAAGCCGGAGGTGATGCGCGCGGCGGTCGCGGCCGGCGCCGGCATGATCAACGACGTGCATGCGCTGCGCTCGCCGGGTGCGTTGGATGCGGCAGCCGAATTGCGGGTGCCGGTGGTGTTGATGCATGCACGCAGCGCGCCGCATGCGATGCAGGACGCGCCGCACTATGACGACGTGGTGGCCGAGGTGCATCGCTTCCTGGCCGAGCGCATCTTCGCGGCCGAAATGGCCGGGATCGACAAGCGCCGCTTGATCCTCGACCCGGGGTTCGGCTTCGACAAGACCACCACGCACAATCTGACCGTGCTGGCGCAGTTGCAGCGCCTGCAGGAATTCGGTCTGCCGGTGCTGGCGGGGCTGTCGCGCAAGCGCAGCATCGGTGAGTTGACCGGGCGCCAGCTCGCCGCAGAGCGCGTATACGGCTCGGTCGCCGCGCATCTGATCGCCGCCCAACACGGAGCGATGTTGCTGCGCGTGCATGATGTGGCCGCCACCGTGGATGCCCTGAAGGTGTGGAGCGCGATGACGGCGATTCCGCTGCCGCGCGTGAGCGCGCCTGCGGCACCGAGCATTCGCTGGCCGGACGAGGACTGATGCCGGCCGACCGCCGCCCGCTGGCGATTGCGCTGATGGGGCCGACCGCCAGCGGCAAGACCGCGCTGGCACTGGACGCCGCGCAGCGCTGGAACGGCGAGATCGTCAGTGTCGATTCGGCGCTGGTGTATCGCGGCCTGGACATCGGCGCGGCCAAGCCGGATGCGGCGATGCGCGCGGCGGTGCCGCATCACCTGATCGATCTGCGCGAGCCCTGGCAGATCTATTCGGCGGCGGAATTCGCCAGCGATGCGCGGCAGGCGATCGAGCAGATCGTGGCGCGCGGCAAGCTGCCGATCCTGGCCGGCGGCACCGGGCTGTACTTCCGCGCCTTGCTGGAAGGGCTGTCGCAGTTGCCCGAGGCCGATCCGGCGGTGCGCGCGGCAATCGCAGCCGAAGCCGGGGAACTTGGCTGGGCGCGGATGCACGCACAACTGGCGGACGTCGACCCGGTCGCGGCGGCGCGGATCCATGCCACCGATCCGCAGCGGATCCAGCGCGCCCTGGAGGTCTACCGCATCAGCGGCAGGCCGATCAGCTACTGGCAGGCGCTGCCGTCGGGTCCCCGTTTGCCGGTGCGGGTGCTGAAGGTGGTGCTGGCGCCGCGCGAGCGCGCGGTGCTGCATGCACGCATCGAGCAGCGCCTGGACACGATGCTGGCACAGGACTTCCTGGCCGAGGTGGAACGTCTGCGGGCACTGCCGCAACTGCGTGCAGTCTCCGCGCCGCTGGATCTGCCCGCAGTGCGCGCGGTGGGGTATCGCCAGGCTTGGGAGTACCTGGATGGGGCCGGTCGCCTGGCCGACTTTCGCGACAAGGCGGTGCAGGCCACCCGTCAACTGGCCAAGCGGCAGCTCACCTGGCTGCGTGGCGAGCTCGACGCGCGCTGGTTCGACCCGGAGCATGACCGCCAACGATTGGAAACTGCACTTGTCGGCTTCCTCGGCCAACGTCCCGCTGTACGGCAGGCTTCAGGCGTGTAACATCCCGTTTCCGGGGCCGGCTGGGGATGGCAGGTGTCGACCGGGACTATAAGAACAATAATGAAGAGGAGTTTTCGATGGCTAAGGGGCAATCTTTACAGGACCCATTCCTCAACGCGCTGCGGCGCGAGCGGGTGCCGGTTTCTGTGTATCTGGTCAACGGCATCAAGCTGCAGGGCACGATCGAGTCGTTCGACCAGTTCGTGGTCCTGCTGCGCAATACCGTGAGTCAGATGGTCTACAAGCACGCCATCTCCACGGTCGTGCCGGCGCGCAATGTGCGCGTGGGACCGGGTGGTGGGTATGTGCAATCCAATGAAGGCAACCAGGCGGAAGATGACGACGTCGAGCAGTAATGGAGTAGTGCGTGTTTGATCGCTCACGCAAGGGTGAACACGCGTTGTTGATTCAGACCCACTCCGGTGGGCCTGCCGAAGAAGATGTGCTGGAGGAGTTCGCCGACCTTGCCAAGTCGGCGGGCGCCACGGTGGCGGCCACGCTCACTGCGCGCATCGACAAACCGAACCCGTCGACCTTGATCGGCAGCGGCAAGCTGGAAGAGATCAAGGCCGCCGCCGAGGCCACCGGTGCGGATCTGGTGTTGGTCAATCACACCTTGTCGCCCGGCCAGGAGCGCAATCTGGAGCGCTATCTGGAGCGGCGCGTGATCGACCGCACCGGCCTGATCCTGGACATCTTCGCGCAACGGGCACGCAGCCACGAGGGCAAGCTGCAGGTGGAGCTGGCGCAGTTGCGGCATATGGCCACCCGGCTGGTCCGCGGCTGGACCCACCTGGAACGTCAGCGCGGCGGCTCGATCGGCCTGCGCGGCCCTGGCGAAACCCAGCTGGAAACCGACCGTCGCCTGCTGCAGAAGCGGGTGGAGCAGTTGCAGCAGCGGCTGGAAAAGGTCGAGGTGCAGCGCACCCAGATGCGGCGTGCGCGCATGCGCAGCGAACTGCCGCGGATTGCGTTGGTCGGTTACACCAATGCCGGCAAATCCACGCTGTTCAACGCCTTAACCGGTGCGGAGGCCTACGTGGCCGACCAGTTGTTCGCCACGCTCGATCCCACCGTGCGCCGCATCGCGCTGCCCGGTGGCAGTGCGATCCTGGCCGATACGGTCGGCTTCGTGCGTGACCTGCCGCACCAACTGGTCGCCGCATTCCGTTCGACCTTGTCCGAGGCGCGCGACGCCGATCTGCTGTTGCATATCGTCGATGCGGCCGACCCGCTGCGCGAGGAACGCATCCAGCAGGTCGATGAGGTGTTGCATGCGGTGGGTGCGGGCGATCTGCCGCAGCTGCTGGTATTCAACAAGATCGACAAGATCGAAGGCGCGCAGGTGCGTCACGATGCGCAGGACGGCATTCCCGACCAGGCGCGGCGTGAGCGCGTGTGGGTCTCCGCGCGCGACGGACGCGGACTGCAGGAATTGCAGCATGCGCTCGGGCAGCGACTGGACCTGCGCCATGTGACCGGGCAACTGCGGTTGCCGCCGTCGGCCGGCCGTCTGCGCTCGAAGTTGCATCAACTGGAAGTGGTGCGCGGCGAGCAGTCCGACGAGGACGGCTGGTTGCTGGAGGTCGACCTGCCGATGGTCGAGGCCGAGCGCCTGGCTGCCGGCGACGACGGTGCGCCACTGCGGGCGATGCTGCCCGATCGTCGCGAAGACTGGGAGTCGTGAGCGGCGCTGCACGGTCGGCTTGTGCCAGCCGTGCAGATCGCCGTTGTCGGGGCAGGCCGATATCTGCCGGCGGTGTGGCGATCGCGCTGGGTGACGGTGGGTTCTGTTGCTGGGGCGACCGAATGCGTGTCTGCAGCAGTCGTGCAGGCGTGAGAATGTCCGCCAGCCGCCGATATCCTTGCGATCCGGTTACCAGCGCAGCCGATGCCCGTTGCCATCGGCTGCACACGGCCACTGAACCCTGGCCACGTCGTCGCTGGCGCGGATTGGGCGCCAGCGCAGACAGGCGCGGCGAATTCGGCTAAAACGTCGGTTGCTTCTTCATGCGCCGTGCCCATGTCCATGTCCGCCGAATCCGAACTGCAGCAGCTGGCCGAACGCCTCGGTCAGCAGCTGCTTGCCGCGCGCGAGCGCCTGGTCACTGCCGAGAGCTGCACCGGTGGCTGGATCGCCAAGGCAGTCACCGATGTGGCGGGGTCCTCGCACTGGTTCGATTGCGGCATGGCCGCCTACAGCTACGAGGCCAAGCAGGCCTTGCTGGGCGTGCGGCCGCAGACGCTGGAAGTGCATGGTGCGGTCAGCCGCGAAACGGTGATCGAAATGGTGTCGGGCGCGCTGGTCAATTCCGGTGCGAGCATCGCGGTGGCGGTGACCGGCATCGCCGGCCCGGGTGGCGGCAGTGAGGACAAGCCGGTCGGCACGGTATGGATCGGCTGGAAGCGGCGCGGCGGCTATGCCACTGCGCAGTTGTTCCAGTTCGCTGGCGATCGCGATGCAGTGCGGCGTCAGACCGTGGTTGCCGCGCTGCAGGGCTTGAGCGCACTACTCTAATTCCGGCGAATCCGTCGACCGCTACGAGCTCGGCGCCAGGGCCAGCTGGCTAGGTGACAACCGTCTGCTCAATGCCGCGCTGTTCTACCAGGACTTCAGCGACTTTCAGCGCAGTCATTTCCTCGCAACCAGCTTCTGGTGGGTGCCATTCCCAGCGAGGTGTCGCGCGGCATCGATACCGAACTGCTGCGGCAGGGCGTCATCCCCGGCCTGATGCGGAAGGGCGGGCTCAGCTACACGGATGCTGCGTTTGGTCGCGATCCGCTGCTGCCCGGCAGTCGTGATTGTCTGGGCGCGCCGCGCACGTATGGGGTGACCTTGCGCTTACGGGATGAAGGCTCGAAGACCTGGGCACGCCATTGCCAAGCCACCAGGATGCAAGCGTAGGCGCAACCTCGGCTAAGCCGGCAAACGTTCATGACGCGACAGGCTGGTGCAGATCGGCTACAAACAAGGTCCCGTCTTCAACCCGCATGCCGATGCTTCCGCTGTTTGCTCATGCGTTGTTTTTGTCCGTACCGTCTCGATCTGCTGGCGATGTCCCGGTGTTGCCCGATGGCCTGCGCGCATCCGGCAGGCAACCGATGCCGGAGGCGGCCGCTCGGTGCGTCATCGTGTGCGCAAGCGATCATGCCGCCATGGCGGTTGCGCGTGGTCGTGCATGCTCAATGGGTGCGCGCAGCGACGGCACACATGCAGCGATGCACGTTAACGCCATTTGTCCTGTTGCCGCAGCGCGATCGCAGGCGGTGTGCTGATGTGGGAAGCGCTCGGCACCGTTCGGGACCTGGGGCGGCTGCAGGAAATCGCCGCGGTGCTGATCCGTTACGGATTCGGCGATGTGGTGCGGCGCATCGGGCTTGCCGACGTGCTCGAACGTGCCGGCAAGCTGCTGCACTGGCATAACGCCGAGGGCCGCCTGCGCATGTCCGCCGCGACGCGGGTGCGGCGCGCGCTCGAGGAACTCGGGCCAACCTTCGTCAAGCTGGGGCAGGTGCTGGCCACGCGTGTGGACCTGCTGCCGCCGGAGTGGATCGAGGAGCTGAGCGAGCTGCAGAACGCGGTGCCTGCGCTGCCGTTCGAACAGATCCGCCCGCAACTGGTCGCAGCCCTGGGCGCGGAGCCGGAAAGCGTGTTCGCACGCCTGGACGAGCAGCCTCTGGCTGCGGCATCGCTGGCGCAGACGCATCGCGCCTGGCTGGCCGATGGCACGCCGGTGGTATTGAAGATCCGCCGCCCCGGCATTGGCGATGTCATCGATGCGGATCTGCGCCTGTTGGCACGCCTGGCGGAAATCGTGGAAACGCGTGCTCCCGATCTCAAGCGCTATCGCCCCGCCGAGGTGGTGCAGCAGTTCACCGTCTCCCTGCGGCGCGAACTCGATTTCGCCGCCGAGTGCCGCAATGCCGAGCGCATCGCAGCCAATTTCGTCAACGACCCCCAGGTGGTGGTGCCGTCTGTCTATTGGCAGTGGACCTGCGAATCGCTCAACGTGCAGGAATTCATCGACGGCATCCCGGGGCGGGATCTGGTCGCCGTGGATGCGGCCGGCCTGGACCGCAAGGCGCTCGCACGCACCGGCGCCGGGATCGTGTTGAAGATGGTGCTGCAGGATGGCTGCTTTCACGCCGACCCGCATCCGGGCAACATTTTCTATCTGCGCGATGGGCGCATCGCCGTCATCGATTTCGGCATGGTCGGGCGCGTTTCCGAGCAGCGCCGCTTCCAGGTCGCACAACTGCTGCATGGCATGGTCAGCTACGACGCCGAAGCGGTCATCGACGTACTGCTGGAATGGGCCGGTACCAGCCTGGAGATCGATGAGTCGCGGCTGCAGCAGGATATCGGTGCCTTCGTCGACGAGTACCGCGGGGTGCCGCTGAAGGAGCTGCGCATCGGCGCGATGCTGGGAGATGTGACCTCCATCCTGCGCGATCACGGGCTGACCCTGCCGTCGGATCTGGCGCTGATGATCAAGGCGTTCCTCACGCTCGAAGGCATGGGGCGCCAGCTCGATCCGGATTTCGACATGGCCACCGAGGCGCGTCCGTATCTCGAACGGGTGGTGCTGCAGCGTTATGCACCCAGCGCAATGCTGCGGCGCAGCCGTCGCACCGTGACCGGCGCGATCGACCTGATCGGCGATCTGCCGCGCGACCTCAAACGGCTGCTGCAGGCCGCGCGGCGCGGCAAGCTGCAACTGCAGATCGAAACGCGTGCATTGCGCGAGTTCGGCGAGCAGGTCGATCGCGCGGCCAACCGGCTCACCATGGGGATCGTGACTGCCGCGCTGGTGATCGGCTCGTCGATCGTCATGAACAGTGTCGGGGGCAGTGCCAGCCGCTGGCTGCTCGCGTTGGGCGTCGGCGGGTTCATCGGTGCAGCCCTGTGCGGCGTCTGGATCCTGTTCTCCATCTGGCGCAGCCGACGCTAGACGCGGCACGCGTGCCGACTCCGGTGGCTGACCCGTGCGTAGCGTACGACACGGCTATTGCGCAGGCGCCAGTTAGTAGTAATACTACTAACCATGGACCTGACCGATACCCAGCAAGCAATCCTGGCCTTGATCGCCGAGCGCATCGATGCCGACGGCGTACCGCCCTCGCAGACCGAGATCGCGCGCGCCTTCGGCTTCAAGGGTGTGCGCGGCGCGCAATACCATCTGGAGGCATTGGAGCAGGCCGGTGCGATCCGTCGCGTGCCCGGCCAGGCCCGCGGCATCCGTCTGGCCGGGCAGGGCGCCCAGTCGCGCACCCCGCCTGCCGCTGCAAACGAGCTGGTGCGCGACGATGTGCTGCGCCTGCCGGTGCTGGGACGCGTGGCGGCAGGCCTGCCGATCGGCGCGGATATCGGCTCGGACGACTTCGTGGTGCTGGACCGGGTGTTCTTCTCGCCGTCGCCGGACTATCTGCTCAAGGTGCAGGGTGACTCGATGCGCGACGAAGGCATTTTCAACGGCGACCTGATCGGAGTGCACCGCACCCGCGACGCGCGTTCGGGGCAGATCGTGGTGGCGCGCATCGATGAGGAGATCACGGTCAAGCTGTTGAAGATCGGCAAGGACCGCATCCGCCTGTTGCCGCGCAACCCGGACTACGCGCCGATCGAAGTGTTGCCGGATCAGGATTTCGCGATCGAGGGCCTGTACTGCGGGCTGTTGAGGCCGAATCGTTGAGTACTGCGCCTATGGCCTCACTGGCGTTATCCCGAGCCGGTGCCGCAGGATTTCCCGCTGCCATCGCCATGGCCGCCTCCCTAATCTGAGCGTGTCGCAGCCAGTCTCAGCCTGTGCGATACACCGCCGTTACATTAGCCCTACACCGAAATCACTGACAAGGATCACCCAGATGGATGAGAACAAGAAGCGCGCCCTTTCCGCCGCACTGAGCCAGATCGAGAAGCAATTCGGCAAGGGCTCGGTGATGCGCATGGGCGACCGTGTGATCGAGGCCGTCGAAGTCATTCCGACCGGCTCGCTGATGTTGGACATCGCACTGGGGATCGGCGGCCTGCCCAAGGGCCGCGTGGTGGAGATCTATGGTCCGGAATCGTCGGGCAAGACCACCCTGACCCTGCAGGCGATTGCCGAATGCCAGAAGAAGGGAGGCACCGCTGCCTTCATCGACGCCGAGCATGCGCTGGACCCGATCTACGCCGCCAAGCTGGGCGTCAATGTCGACGACCTGCTGCTGTCGCAGCCGGACACCGGCGAACAGGCGCTGGAAATCGCCGACATGCTGGTGCGTTCCGGTTCGGTGGACATCGTGGTGGTCGACTCGGTCGCCGCGCTGACTCCGAAGGCGGAAATCGAAGGCGAAATGGGTGACCAGCTGCCGGGTCTGCAGGCCCGCCTGATGAGCCAGGCGCTGCGCAAGCTGACCGGCAATATCAAGCGTTCCAACACGCTGGTGGTCTTCATCAACCAGCTGCGCCACAAGATCGGCGTGATGATGCCGGGCCAGAGCCCGGAAGTGACCACCGGCGGCAATGCGCTGAAGTTCTACGCATCGGTCCGTCTGGATATCCGTCGTATCGGCGCGATCAAGAAGGGCGACGAAATCATCGGCAACCAGACCAAGATCAAGGTGGTCAAGAACAAGCTGGCGCCCCCGTTCAAGCAGGTCGTGACCGAAATCCTCTACGGTGAAGGCATCAGCCGCGAGGGTGAGCTGATCGACATGGGCGTGGAAGCCAAGCTGGTCGAGAAGGCCGGCGCCTGGTACAGCTACGGCGAAGAACGCATCGGGCAGGGCAAGGACAACGCGCGTGGCTATCTGCGCGACAACCCGCAGGTTGCAGTGCGGCTGGAAGCCGAGCTGCGTGAGAAGTTCCAGCCGGCCGAAGCGCCGCGCGAAGCCGGCGATGACGTCGAGAAGGAATAACAGCAGCCAGGCAGTGCGAGCCCAGCCGTCATCAGGCAGGTGTCTCGGCAGCAGCGCGAACCGGGACGTCCGCGTGGGGCCACCCCGGTTCTGCCTACCGGCCGCGTCCGCCTGATGGCAGAACGGCAGCACTGACGGCTGTGGCAGGTTTTCTATCGCGGGGACGGCGGAGTCAGTGCCGTCGCTTCCCGCGGTAGATCTATTGAAGGCCAGGAGGGCAGGCGCCACGGACGGCGCATTGATGCTGTGTGGTTTTGGTACTCGGGACACCCACGATGGACGAGCAACAGCCCGCGCCAAAGCGGGGACGCCGGTTCAAGGAGCAGACGCCGGTACAACGCGCACTGGGATTGCTGGTGCGGCGTGAGCATTCGCGCAAGGAATTGAATCGCAAGCTGCTGGCACGCGGTATCGAGCCGGACGCTGCACAGGCGGCCGTGGAGCGCCTGGCTGAGGAGGGGTGGCAGGACGACACCCGTTTTGCGGCCTCGGTCGTACGCAATCGTGCAGGTTCGGGCTACGGTCCACTGCATATCCGCGCCGAGCTCGGAACTCACGGCCTGGACAGCGATGCCATCAGCGCCGCAATGGCGACGTTTGAGGGCGACTGGACCGAAAACGCGCGCGACCTGATCCGCCGTCGCTTCGGCGAGGAAGGGCCTACCGATCTCCCGCAGCGGCGCAAGGCCGCCGATCTGCTGGCACGGCGTGGTTTCGATGGCAACAGCATTCGCAGCGCCACGCGCTTCGACCTTGAGGACTGAGGGCGTCAGGCCTGCTACCCTTCGTGGTTTCAGGTTGTTCCGCTCATCTGCGCCCACATCTCATTGGGTGACCGGGACTGCCGCCCGCCCAATGCCAGCACATGAACGCATCCGCCAAATTCAGCACTTCCCAGATCCGTAGTGACTTCCTCGCGTTCTTCGAGGGGAAGGGCCACACCATCGTGCCATCCGCGCCGCTGGTGCCGGGCAACGACCCGACCTTGCTGTTCACCAACTCCGGCATGGTCCAGTTCAAGGACGTCTTCCTCGGCGCGGAGAAGCGCAGCTACGTGCGCGCGGCCGACGTACAGCGCTGCCTGCGTGCCGGCGGCAAGCACAACGATCTGGATTCGGTGGGCTACACCGCGCGCCATCACACCTTCTTCGAGATGCTGGGCAACTGGTCGTTCGGCGATTACTTCAAGAAGGATGCCATCAGCTGGGCCTGGGAGCTGCTGACCCAGGTCTGGAAGCTGCCGGCGGAGCGGTTGCTGGTCACCGTCTATCACACCGACGAAGAAGCCTTCGCGCTGTGGCGCGACATGATCGGCATTCCGGAAAGCCGCATCGTGCGCATCGGCGACAACAAGGGTGCGCCGTACGCGTCGGACAACTTCTGGCAGATGGCCGATACCGGCCCGTGCGGCCCCTGCACCGAGATCTTCTTCGATCATGGCGACCACATCGCCGGTGGCCCCCCGGGCTCCCCGGACGAGGATGGCGACCGCTTCATCGAGATCTGGAACCTGGTGTTCATGCAGTTCGATCGCCAGCCCGACGGCACCCTGGTGCCGCTGCCGGCGCCGTGCGTGGACACCGGCATGGGCCTGGAGCGCCTGGCCGCGATCCTGCAGCACGTGCATACCAACTACGAGATCGATCTGTTCCAGGCCTTGATCGGCAAGGCCAGCGCGCTGACCGGCGTCACCGATCTGGAGAACAAGTCGCTGCGGGTGATCGCCGACCACATCCGCGCCTGTTCGTTCCTGATCGTCGACGGTGTGCTGCCGTCCAACGAAGGCCGCGGCTATGTGCTGCGCCGGATCATCCGGCGTGCGCTGCGCCACGGCTGGATGCTGGGGGTACGCCAGCCGTTCTTCAGCAAAATGGTGCCGACCCTGGTCGAGCTGATGGGCGAGGCCTATCCCGAACTGGTGGTCGCGCGGGAGACCGTCGCGCGCGCACTGCTGGCCGAAGAAGAGCGCTTTGCCGAGACGCTGGACGCCGGCATGAAGATCTTCGACGACGTTGCTGCGCGCTCGCAGGAAGTGATTCCCGGCGCCGATGCGTTCCGCCTTTTCGATACCTACGGGTTCCCGGTCGATCTGACCTCCGACATCGCACGCGAGCGCGGCTTGCGCGTGGACATGGAGGGCTTCGAGTTCGCCATGGAGCGTCAGCGCGAGACCGCGCGTGCCGCCGGCAAGTTCGGTGGCGGCGTCGCATTGCCGGCCGATCTGGTCGCCACCATGTCGCCGACGGTGTTTCTGGGCTACGAAGCCTATGACGCCGATGCGCTCAAGGTCGTGGCGTTGCTCAAGCAGGGCCGTCCAGTTGAACGCGCGGAAGCCGGCGACGAGGTCATCGTGTTCACCGACCGCACGCCGTTCTATGCCGAGTCCGGTGGTCAAGTCGGCGATAGCGGCCAGCTGAGCGGTAGCGATGTCTCCATCGAGATCACCGACACCCAGAAATTTGCTGGCCAGTTCCATGGCCATGTCGGGCGCATCACCGAAGGTTCGCTGGCATTGGGCGATGTGCTGGCAGGCGGCATCGACGTGCAGCGTCGCGGCAAGACCATCCTCAACCACTCGGCCACGCATCTGCTGCATGCGGCCCTGCGCGAGGTGCTGGGCACCCACGTACAGCAGAAGGGCTCGCTGGTTGCACCGGACCGCTTGCGGTTCGACTTCTCGCACTTCCAGCCGATCACACCCGAAGAGCTCGCCGTGATCGAACGCAAGGTCAACGCCGAAGTGCGCACCAACCACAGCGTGGAAGTGCACAACATGGCCATGCAGGAGGCGCTGGATTTCGGCGCGATGGCGCTGTTCGGCGAAAAGTACGGCGAGAACGTGCGCGTGCTGAAGATGGGCGGTTATTCCACCGAGCTCTGCGGCGGCACCCATGTCACCCGCACCGGCGACATCGGTTTGTTCAAGATTACCTCCGAGGGCGGTGTGTCCTCGGGCGTGCGTCGCATCGAGGCGATGACCGGGCAGGGCGCGCTGGACCATGTCGCCGATGAAGAGCGACGTCTGCTCGAGGCAGCCAGCTTGCTCGGCGGCAATGCGACCGAGGTGGTCGACAAGGTTCGCGCGCTCACCGAACGTCAGAAGCGGCTCGAGCGTGAGCTGGAGTCGCTCAAGGCCAAGCTGGCCTCCGGCGCAACTGCAGACCTGGGTTCCAGCGCGGTCGATGTGGCAGGCGTCAAGGTGGTCGCCGTGCGTCTGGAGGGCTTCGATGCCAAGGCGTTGCGCGATGCGATGGATCGCCTCAAGCAGCAGTTGGGCGATTCGGTCATCGTGTTGGCAGGCGCGGCTGCCGGCAAGGTTGCGCTCGTTGCCGGCGTGAACGGCAGCCCAACTGGCAAGGTGAAGGCGGGGGAACTCCTCGGGCATATCGCCAGTCAGATCGGAGGCAAGGGCGGTGGTCGTCCGGATCTCGCCCAGGGTGGTGGCGAGGATGGTCCCGCCCTTGCGACCGCGCTGGAAGGCGTGCCCTCCTGGGTCAAGCAACACTTGGGCTGAACACTTGTCCTGGTATGCCTTGCTGCTTGGCAGGGTGTCCCGCTACCATTTCCGGTCTATTCCCTTTACCTAGGGCGCGCCTCGTCAGTCGGCCGCCGATGCTGGTGGGAAACCCACCGGTTCCAGGAGATTTGCAAAATGTTGATCCTCACTCGCCGGGTAGGCGAAACCTTGATGATCGGCGACTCGGTCACTGTGACCGTACTCGGCGTCAAGGGTAATCAGGTGCGTATCGGCATCACCGCACCGAAAGATGTTGCTGTACACCGCGAGGAAATCTATCAGCGGATCCAGCGTGGGGATGAGCCGGTCGCTTCCGGTGCGCATCAAGGCGACGATTCTTCGAATTGATCGTCATAAAGGGTTTACGTTAGCCCCTCTTACCCGGTATTCTTCGCGGCCTGCAACGGACACCGCGGCAGGACGCAAAAACTGGAGCGATGCCCGAGCGGCTGAAGGGGCTCCCCTGCTAAGGGAGTATAGGGTCAAAAGCTCTATCGAGGGTTCGAATCCCTCTCGCTCCGCCAGTGTTTCAGACGCCCGCAAATCCCTGATTTGCGGGCGTTTTCATTTGTGCCGGCAGGTCAGTGACGGTCTGCAGTGGCATTGCTCGCGCCACGCTGGTGGCTGTGCCGGCCGCAGCATCTGAATTGCCACGAACGTGTTGCAGGCGGCGATTCAAGTAAGCCGGGCACGGGTCGCTAAGGCTGTGACACCTCTCTCGGATCTCACCCCGATGCGCCTACCGCCTCTGCTTGGACGCCTGTTTTCTTCCCGGAGCCGTGGGCTGCAGCACAAGGCCGATGCGGTGGACCGGGTGATGGCGGTGATCGAGTTCGATCTTGATGGCCGCATCCTGCATGCGAACCAGAATTTCCTGTCGCTGATGGGCTACCGGCTCGACGAAGTCGTCGGTCAGCATCACCGCATGTTCGTGACCCCCAGCGACCGCGACAGCGAAAGCTATCAGCAGTTCTGGCAGGCGCTGCGTCGTGGCGACTTCAACGCCGGGCGATTCTGCCGGCTGGACAAGAACGGGCGCGAGGTATGGATCAACGCTTCCTACAATCCGTTGCTGGATCGTGCAGGCAAGGCCTATCGGGTGGTCAAGTACGCCACCGACATCACCACGCAGGTCCGCCAGACCGCCGACTTCGAAGGCCGCATCGATGCGATCGACAAGGTCATGGCGGTCATTGAGTTTTCGCTGGATGGCACAGTGCTCGATGCCAACGAGAATTTCCTTGCGGTGATGGGCTACAGGCTCGATGAGATTCGCGGCAAGCACCATGGCATGTTCGTGGACGCGCAAACGCGCCAGTCGGCGGCCTATCGCGCGTTCTGGGAGAAGCTGGGACGCGGCGCGTTCGACGCGGGGCGCTACAAGCGCCTCAACAAGGACGGCAGCGAGGTGTGGATCCAGGCGTCCTATAACCCGGTGCTCGACGAGCACGGGCGGCCGTACAAGGTGGTCAAGTACGCCACCGACGTGACCCGTCAGGTGATCGATTCGGCCGACGCCGATGGTCGCATCCAGGCCATCGACAAGGTGATGGGCGTGATCGAGTTCGATCTGGAAGGGCACGTGTTGAGTGCCAACGACAACTTCCTGGCCATTTTGGGGTACTCGGCCGAGGAGGCGATCGGCCAGCATCACCGCATCTTCGTGGACGCAAACTACGGTGCCTCCGAAGACTATCGGCATTTCTGGGCGAAGCTGGCGCGTGGGCAATTCGATGCGGGCCGCTACCGTCGGCTGCGCAAGGACGGCAGTCCGGTGTGGATCCAGGCGTCCTATAACCCGATCCTGGATGTGTCCGGTCGTCCGTACAAGGTGGTCAAGTACGCCACCGATGTCACCGATCAGGTGCGCTCGGCCGAGCGCATGCGTCAGTTGATGCAGCAGACCATGAGCATTGCGCAGAACGTGCAGCGCGAGGCGCACCATATTTCGGTCAGCAACCAGGACCTGGTGAGCCGCTCGTCAACGCAGTCGGCAGCCGTGGCGCAGACCTCGACCACCATTGACCAGCTGGCAGAGACCGTACGCAGCAATTCCGACAGTGCCGGCTCGGCGCAGCGCATGGCCGAGGCATCGGCCGATGTTGCCCGACGCGGCGCTACCGTCATCGCCGACATGGTCAAGACCACGGCCGGCATACGCTCGGCTACCGATCGTATCGGCCAGATCATTGAGGTGATCGACGGCATCGCGTTCCAGACCAATATCCTGGCCTTGAATGCGGCCGTGGAAGCGGCACACGCTGGCGAGCAGGGGCGTGGATTTGCCGTGGTGGCGACCGAGGTGCGCAGCCTGGCGCAGCGCTGCAGTGTCTCGGCGAAGGAAATTCGCGGCTTGATCGACAATGCAGCCGACCAAGTGGGCGATGGTTCGCGCCTGGCCGAGCAGGCCGGGGCGGTGATGCAGGACATGGTCAGCTCGGTGCTGCGGGTCACCGCGACCGTGGAGCAGATTGCCGCTGCCAGTCAGGAGCAGGCGCGGGACATTTCCACCGCCAACACCGCGCTGCAATCGATCGGTGTGCAGGCGCGCGACCAGGCGCAGATGGTCGACGATCTGGCGCGCTCGGCGCGTGTGCTGGAAGCCGATGCCGACGCGCTGTTTGCGCTAGTCAATGGCGACAGCGATGGCGCGGTGGAGGCGGCTGCCGTGCGCAGCGAACCCGCGAGCAAGTCGCTTGTCAGGCCTGCCAAGCCGCAGGCGGCATGATCCCGCGCAGAGTGCTGCGCGGGATTGTCGATGCGCGGCGTCGTTGCAGCTGCCCTGCAAGCAGAGGTGCCTGAGCACAAAAAAGCCCGCCGGAAGCGGGCTTTTTGATATCGGCCGATCCCCAGTGCGCGGCGTGCCGCCTGGTCTGCGGCACGCCGTGCGCTGAGCTGGTGGCGCTTACCTCGGCAGATCGAACACCAGCACTTCCGCATCGCGTGCATCGGCCAGCACGATCTCCGGCTCGTCGGTGATCTGCAACGCATCGCCGGCCGACAGCGCCTGGCCATTGACGCTCAGGCTGCCGCGCGCCACCTGGACGTAGCCGATGCGGCCCTCGGCCAGTGGCTGCTGCAGACGCACCTCGCCATCGAGGATCGAGGCATACAGGCGCGCGTCCTGATGCAGGCGCAGCGAGCCGTGCTCGCCGCCGGGCGAGGCGATCAGGCGCAGTTGGTTGCGCTTGCTGTCGGCATCGAAATGCTTCTCCTCGTAGCTGGGCTCGATGCCGCTGCGCTCGGGCATCACCCAGATCTGCAGGAAGTGCACCGGTTCGCTGGCGGAGTGATTGAACTCGCTGTGGGTGACGCCGCTGCCGGCGCTCATGCGCTGCACGTCGCCGTAGTGCAGGACCGAGCCGGTGCCCATGCTGTCCTTGTGCTCCAGTGCGCCACCCAGCACGTAGGAAATGATCTCCATGTCGCGGTGGGCATGGGTGCCGAAGCCTTCGCCCGGGGTCACCTTGTCTTCGTTGATCACCCGCAGCGGGCCGATGCCCATGTGGCGCGGGTCGTGGTAACTGGCGAAGGAGAAGGTATGGCGCGAGGACAGCCAGCCATGTTCGGCGCGGCCACGGGTTTCGCTCTTGCGGACATTCAACATGCTGCTTCTCCTTGAAAGGGTTGGTGTCGCCAGGGAGTGACTCGGTGTCCCGGCGGCTTGGTGGCTAGTCTCTACCTCCGCGCCGGCGCCAAAAAGCGAGTAGATTTGGTCGCTACCATCGAAAAAATCGAACAATGAAGATCAGCCTGGAAGCACTGCAGATTCTGGATGCGATCGACCGCCGCGGCTCGTTCGCGGCCGCGGCCAAGGTGTTGTTCAAGGTGCCGTCGACGATTTCCTACACGGTCTCCAAGCTGGAGGACGATCTGGGTGTGCAGCTGTTCGAGCGGGTCGGCCCCAAGGCGACACCGACCCAGGCCGGGCGCGAACTGCTGCGCGAGGGGCGGCAGCTGCTGCGGGCCGCGCAGGAGCTGGAGGTGCGGGTCCGGCGGGTGGCGTCGGGCTGGGAGTCGGACTTTGCGATCGGTCTGGATGCGATCCTGCCGGTGGCCTTGCTGCAGACGCAGATCCTGGACTTCTACACGGTGGCCGACAGCACCCGCCTGCGCGTGGTGAGCGAATCCTTGTCCGGCAGTTGGGAGGCGCTGCTGGATCGGCGCGTGGACCTGATCGTGGCGGCGGGCGAGGGGCCGAGCGGTGGTGGCTATGTGGCCGAGGCGATCGGCACGCTGGGCTTCGTGTTCGCGGTGGCCTCCACGCATCCGCTGGCGGGCGCCGGCCTGCTGGGCGCGGCCGAGCTGGCCGAACACCGTGCGATCGCGGTGGCGGATTCGGCGCGGCGTCTGCTGCCACGCACGGTGGGCCTACTCTCCGCGCGCGATGTGCTCACCGTGCCGGACATGCAGGCCAAGCTGCAGTTGCAGCTGGCCGGTGCCGGCTACGGTTTTCTGCCCGAGCCGTATGCGCGCGGCGCGCTACAGGACGGGCGGCTGTGTGCGCTGCAGGTGGAGCCCCGTAAACCCGATGAAACCTTCTACCTGGCGTGGCGGCCGGGCGAGGAGGGCGAGGCACTGGGTTGGTGGCGGCGCGCACTGCGCCGCGATGGACTGTTCGATGGCTGGTTGCAGTCGCTTGCCGAAACGTATCGTTCCGTCGCCGGCGGGCAGCCGCGCGTGTGAGGAAGGGCGGATAATGGGCCCTCGCCGTCGCGCAGGGTCGCCGCATGCAAGGCTTGATCGAACAGTACGGATTGGCGCTGGTCTTTGCCAACGTGCTGGCGTTGTCGCTGGGCCTGCCGGTGCCGGCGCTGCCGACCCTGGTGCTGGTTGGTGCCGGCTACGCGCTGCAGGGCGGGAGCGACGCCTGGCTGGCCGGATTGCTGGCGTTGGCTGTGTCGGTGCTGGCAAGTCTGCTCGGTGACCTGGCCTGGTATCTGGCAGGCCGCCGTTTCGGCAACCGCACCCTGCAGTCGCTGTGCCGGCTGTCGCTGTCGCGCGATACCTGCATGAAGAAGACCGAGCGGTTCTTCTCGCGCTGGGGTGTGCGGGTATTGGCGGTGGCCAAGTTCGTGCCCGGTCTGTCGATGGTCTCGGTGCCGATGGCCGGTGCGATGCGGGTGCGCCCGGCGGCATTCCTGCGCTACGACGCCCTGGGTGCGTCGCTGTGGGCGTTCGTCGGGCTGAGCCTGGGCGCGCTGTTCGCGCATCAGGTCCAGGACGTGCTCGCGTTGCTGTCGGATCTGGGCTCCGGTGCGGTGGTGGTGCTGGCCGTGTTGCTGGCCTGCTACGTCGGCTGGCGTTGGTGGCGGCGGCATGCCTTGCTGCGCTCGCTGGAGCACGCGCGTATTGCGGTGGACGAACTGGTGCCGTTGCTGGATGGCGACGAAGCGCTACGGCCGACGGTATTGGATATCCGTGCGCCGGGCCATCGCGATCTGCAGCCGTACACGATTCCCGGCGCGGTGTTTGCCGACGAGCGTCAGCTTGCGCAGATCCTGGCCAGCGTGCCGCGCGATCGCAGTGTGGTGATTTATTGCGCGTGTCCGGACGAGGTGTCGGCGGCGTGGTTGGCCGGTCGGATGCGCGAGCGCGGATATGGCGACGTGCGGCCGTTGCTGGGTGGGCTGGATGCATGGCGCGACGCCGGGCATCCGGTGACCTCGTTGCTGCCGGTGGCGGTGGTTGCCCGTACCGATGATGTGCTGGGCGCGATGGCCTGACCGCAGTGACGCGATGTCCTGTGACGGGCGTGCTGGTCTTTGGCAGTTGCTGCGTCGCGTTCGCTGCGTGGTAACAGCGCGGCCACGCCATGCGCTCGAACGACAGGCAAAAAAAAGACCAGCAAGCTGGTCGTTTTCTTCAAGATTGGTGCGCCCGGAGAGATTCGAACTCCCGACCGCCTGGTTCGTAGCCAGGTACTCTATCCAACTGAGCTACGGGCGC